>JAFAMD010000030.1 GCA_019233755.1 Acidobacteriaceae bacterium
CGACCCGCACGGCCACATTGTGGACTATGCGCACAAAACCGCATCGACAAGCGATCCCGGATACCAGCAGATGCAATCGAAGATTGCGGTTGGCTCAGGCGGCCTCATCGGGGTCGGGTTGATGGAGAGCAAGCAGAAAATGCTTTACCTTCCCGAGGCGCACACTGACTTCATTTATGGGGTGGTGGGCGAGGAGACCGGCTTTTTCGGCGCGGTGCTCGTGGTGGCCGGATTTGTGGTTGTGCTGTGGCGTGGGCTGCAAACTTACTGGCATGCCGCAGACGAGTTTGGCCGATACCTGGCTCTCAGCGTCACGGTGTGCATCGTGGTTCAGGCGCTCATCAATATCAGCGTGGTGCTCGGGTTGGCGCCGAACAAGGGAATTCCGCTGCCGTTCATCAGCTATGGCGGGAGTTCTATCCTCAGCTCTTTACTGCTGATGGGCATGCTGTTAAGCGTGAGCGAGCACGCCGGGTAGGAAGCGTTTTGCCGTACTCTTTTGTTCTCACAGGCGGCGGTACCGGGGGCCATGTTTTCCCGGCGCTGGCAGTGGCGCGCGTGCTGCGGGAGCGGGGCCATCGATTGCTATTCATCGGTACTCGCGAGGGCATGGAAGTCAAACTCGTCGCAGACGCCGGCTATGATATGGCGTTCATTCGCAGCGGCGGCCTGAATCGAGTGGGCCTGCGCCAGCAGATTCAGACCGCGCTTCGATTGCCTGGGAGCGTGGCGGGTGCGCTGCGGCTGCTGCGCGGCTTCCGGGCGCAGTCGGTCTTCAGTATGGGCGGCTACGTGGCCGGGCCGGTTATGCTCGCGTCCGTTCTGGGGCGGATTCCACTCATCGTCATGGAGCCGAACGCCATTCCGGGCTTCGCCAACCGGCGGGTGGGAAAGCGGGTGTATCGTGCGCTGCTGGGTTTTGAGTCGACGCGGAAGTGGTTCCCGGAGGGCAAGAGCGAAGTCACCGGCCTGCCGGTGCGCCCGGAGTTTTTTGCGCTGCAGCCCAAGCAAAATGGCATGTTCACGGTCCTGATAACGGGCGGCAGCCGGGGCTCGCGAACGCTGAACCGGGCATCGCGCGAGAGCTGGAAATTGTTTTGCGAAAGCGGGGTTCCCGTACGCATCGTTCATCAGACCGGTGCGGCGGAATACGAGGCGCTCGCGAAAGAGTTTGCAACGGCCGGTTTGCCCGGGGAAGTGGCGCCCTTCATTCGAAACATGCCGCATGCCTTCGCGCAAGCCGATCTGGTGATTGGCCGTGCTGGCGGGGGAGCGGTCAACGAAATCGCAGCCGCCGGTATGCCGTCGGTTCTGGTACCGTTTCCGTACGCGGCGGACGACCATCAGCGCGAGAATGCCGAAGTACTGGCGAAGGCGGGCGCGGCCCGCATGGTGCTGGATGCCGAAATGAGCGGTGAGCGCCTGTTTCGAGAGGTGGAGATGCTGCGCGCGGCGCCGGACGAACTGGGAAGAATGCGGGAGCGTGTGCGTCCATTTGCCCGCCCGGGCGCGGCCGAACGGGCCGCGGACCTGATGGAAGAGGCGGCCAGAGCGCCAAGATGAGGAAAGGCAGCTGTTCACGAAGAAATTTGCGAAAAGATGCCGCAAACCGCGGGTTTGCGCATTGACACACCGATAGAAAGCCGAAACAATACTGTAGAAGAATGTTTTTTAAGCCCCAACACGTTCACTTCGTGGGAATCGGGGGCATCGGAATGAGCGGGATCGCAGAAGTCCTGCTCACTTTGGGGTACCAGGTCTCGGGTTCCGATATCAAACCGAGCCTAATCACGGAGCGCCTTGCCCGGCTGGGCGCCACCATCCACATCGGCCACAACGCCGAGAACGTCGGTACGGCGAAGGCCCTGGTTGTCACATCCGCTCTCGATTCATCCAATCCCGAGGTAGCGGAAGCACGCCGGCTCCAGATTCCGGTGATTCCTCGCGGTGAGTTGCTCGCGGAGTTGATGCGTCTGAAGTTCGGCATCGCGGTAGCCGGCAGCCACGGCAAGACGACGACCACCTCCATGGTCGCTTCGATCCTGAATGCCGCGAACATGGACCCTACTGTTGTGGTGGGCGGGCGTGTTGCCGGCCTCGAAGGCTCTAATGCGCGCGTGGGCAAGAGCACGATACTGGTTGTCGAATCGGACGAAAGCGATGGATCGTTCCTCAAACTTGCTCCGATTCTTGCTGTGGTTACGAACATCGACCGCGAGCATCTGGATCACTACAGTTCGCTCGAAGAGATCCGGGCGGCTTTCACGGAATTCGTTAACAAAGTGCCCTTTTACGGCGCGGCCGTGCTCTGCATGGAGGACGAGAACATCCAGCAGATCTTCCCCTCCATTCGGCGGCGCACCATCACTTACGGCCGATCGGCACAGGTGGACCTGGAGATTCAGAACATCGATCTCGGGCCAACTGGCAGCGATTTCTCCATCGGGCTCCGTGGGGCGGAGCTTGGCCGGTTTCACCTGAGTGTTCCCGGCTTGCACAATGTGCTGAACGCGACGGCGGCCATTGGTGTGGGCCTCGAGATGGACGTACCGCTTCCTCAGATTCAGGAAGGCCTGGCCGCCTTCAGCGGTGTAGACCGGCGGTTCTCGATTCGCGGTGTGGTGAACGACGTCACCGTGATCGATGACTATGGCCACCATCCGACTGAAGTGAAAGCCACGCTGGCAGCCGCCAAGCTTTCGCCGTACCGCCGGATTCACGTTCTGTTCCAGCCGCACCGCTTTTCGCGGACCAAGCACCTGATCGATGACTTCGGCATTGCCTTTCATCAGGCGGACGATCTGTATCTCCTCGATATCTACGCCGCCTCAGAGTCTTCGCTCGATGGCATCAACTCACAGGCACTACTCGAAAAGGTTCGTTCGTATGGCCATCGTTCGGCACACTATGTTCCGACGATGGAAGAGGGGGTTGCCGCAATAGCCGCCGCTGCCGAGCCTGGGGATCTCATCATCACGCTGGGCGCCGGCAGCGTATCGCAAGCCGCCGACAGAATTCTGGAGCAGTTGCGAGGCAGTGCGTAGTGCCGCGCCGGGAAGCCGCAGTCATCGAGGAGCCAGTGGAGCGTGTGCGCTGGGTGCGCTTCACATTCTGGCTCATCACTGGGATTGTGGCGATGGTCAGCGCGCTGGTTGTTTGGCACTTCATAGAAGAGTTCCTGATCAAGGACGACCGTTTCCGCATTCCGGAGGCGGACGATTTCGCCGGGCAGAGCCCGAATCTTGTTGTGGAGGGAATACACTATGCGTCGACTTCCCAGATCCGTCACATCTTTTCGGAAGATTTCGGCAGGAGCTTATATCTGGTGCCAATCCAGAAGCGCCGCGCCCAGCTTTTGGCGATCGACTGGGTGGAAAACGCGACGGTTGCGAAGATCTGGCCGAACACGGTGAAAGTGGTGATCCACGAACGCGTTCCGGTAGCGTTTGTAGTGCTGCCGGCCAATCGCAAAGACGGCAGCTCGTCCTTTGCGCTCGTCGACCGCGACGGCTACATTTTGCGTCCGCGTGTCATGGCCCGATTCACACTGCCGGTCATTACCGGCGTACGTGAAAATGAATCCCTCGAAGATCGCAGGGTGCGCGTCCGGCGGGTGCTCGCAATGCTGAAAGAGATCGGGCCGATGGCGGCGCAGATCTCCGAAATCAATGTGGCTGATCCGAACGATCTCATCGTTGAGGAAAAGATGGACAACGTGGTGCTGAGCCTGATGCTCGGCGATGAGAACTACTCGGACCGGTTGCAGAATTTTTCGGCGAACTATGCAGAGATCAGGGAAAAGCGGCCGGATGCGAGGACGCTGGACCTGCGCGTAGATGGCGTAATCACAGCAGTAGGAGACGACCAGAGTGGGAAGTAAAACGAAGTTAGCAGTAGGTCTGGATCTCGGAAGCACGACCACCCGTGTGGTAATTTGCGCGCTCGAGGGCGATACTCTTCGGTTCCTGGGTCATGGGGAAGCGCCGGTTCACGCCTGGAACAAATCGCGCTTATCAGACCGGGAGGCGCTTTCGCACAGCGTGCGGTTTGCGCTGCATGAAGCGGAGCTGCGCGCACAGGCTTCGCCGGAATCGGCAGTGGTGGGAGTGGGCGGATGCGTTTCGGGAGTAAATAGCCGCGGGCTGTACGAGTTCGGACGCCGCCGCGACATTGAGCCGGACGATCTGCGCTATGCAGTCGAGTTGGCGGCGCGCGTGCGACTGGAAGAAGACCGGCAGGTGTTGCAGATCTGCCCGCAGGATTTTACGCTTGACGGACGCGCGGGCTACCGCAATCCCAAGGGAATGTTGTGCGCGCGCCTGGAAGCCAACGTCCACGTCGTCACGGTGTCCATGCAGGACCATCAGGGTCTCGTCGCGGCCGTGCACCATGCCCATCTTGCGGTAGAGGAGTCGGTATTCGAGGCGATTGCCGCGGCTTATGGTGCCATTCTTCCAGAGGACCGGGCGCGCGGCGTGGTGCTGGTTGACATCGGTGCGCAGTCCACGCACATCGCGCTGTATGACGGCGATGCGCTGCTGCTTGCTACGTCCATTCCGGTGGGAGGGGATCATTTTACGCGCGATGTCTCCTGGCTGCTCAAAGTGAACTACGAAGACGCCGAGAACCTTAAACGCGAGTACGGCTGCGCGGTTACGGGTACGGAGTCAGATAACAGCATCGTGGAGATTCCCTCTGCCGAGGGCCGCGGCATGCGCGAAGCGCCACGCCGGCAGTTGAACGAGATTCTGGAGGCGCGCGCCGAGGAGCTCTTCGAGCGCATTTATGCAGAGATCCTGCGCGTAGGCATGGAACAGTCGCTGCTGGAGGGTGCGGTGCTCACCGGCGGCGGCGCATTGCTGGCCGGCATGTGCGATGTCGCCGAACGAATTCTGAACTGCCAGGCGAGAAACGGATTGTCGACCGGAATCGAAAACTGGCCCCAGCAGTTGGACAACCCGGTTTGGACCACTGCTGCCGGGCTCGCCATGTACTCCGGGCGGCTAAAGCTGAAGCGCGAATGGAAACGTGCATCGGCAGGGCTCGCCGGAATGGCCGCGAGATAGAGACCGACAGTCAAGCGCAAAGAAGAGGGGATAGACATGGCGGATGATTTGAAATTTTTGATTGAAGATGAGGTGCAACTCGGCACTCGTATCAAGGTGATCGGCGTAGGCGGCGGCGGTTCAAATGCTGTCGCCCGTATGCTGCAGGAAGGTCTTGGCGGCATCGATTTCTATGTTCTAAACACCGATAAGCAGGCGCTCGCGGCCTCGCCCGTTGCAAATAAGATCGCTATCGGCAAGAAGCTAACGAGCGGTCTTGGCGCCGGAGCCGATCCATCGGTGGGCAGGCAGGCGGCGCTTGAGGATACCGAGCAGGTGATCGAAATCCTGGAAGGCGCCGACATGGTGTTCGTCACCGCGGGGCTTGGAGGCGGCACGGGTACCGGCGCTGCTCCCGTGGTGGCTTCGCTCGCCAAGGAATTGAATGCGCTCACAGTAGCGGTGGTCACCAAGCCGTTTTCGTTCGAAGGCCCGCGCCGCATGCGGCAGGCTGAGCGCGGCCTTGCGGAATTAGCGGGAAGCTGCGACACCGTTATCAGCATTCCCAATGAAAAGCTGCTGGGCCTAGCGCCCAAAGGCACGAGCTTTGTTGATTCCTTCCGGATGGCGGACGACATTCTGCGGCAGGCAGTGCAAGGCATCTCCGACATCATCACCACGCCCGGCCTGATCAATCGCGACTTCTCGGATATCCGGACGATCATGCTGGGAATGGGCTACGCCATGATGGGAACGGCCGTCGCAAGCGGCGCGAACGCGCCAGTGGAAGCCGCGCAGAAGGCCATCGACAGCCCGCTAATGGAAGAGGGTGGCGTGCTCGGTGCACGCGGCGTGCTGATCAATATCACTGCTTCAAGCCAGCTTGGCATCCACGATGTCAATGAAGCCTGCAACCTGATCCGTTCAGCAACGAAGAATGAGGACGTGCAGATCAACTTCGGCATCGTGCTCGATGAACATATGGGGGACAAGGTAAAAATCACGGTCATTGCCACCGGCTTCCAGCGCGACACGCTGCCCGAGATTGATCGCCGCAGCCCGCACTTCCCATTCACGGCAGGGAGCGCGCCGGAGTATGCTCCACCTATTGCGCCGCTTCCCCAGCCGGAGGCTGAGGCTCCAGTGGTTGTTCAGGAAGCC
Organism: Acidobacteriaceae bacterium; assembly: GCA_019233755.1. Classification (GTDB taxonomy): domain Bacteria; phylum Acidobacteriota; class Terriglobia; order Bryobacterales; family Bryobacteraceae; genus Bog-105. The sequence continues at coordinate 6,207 of JAFAMD010000030.1, forward strand.
GCGCCGGAGGCGGCAGCCGAGGAGGTTCCGCCGATGGACGATTACGAGCTGCCGGCGATTCTGCGCAAGCAGCGCCGCATGGTTCAGTAGGCGTTTTCAAGTGGCCGGGGATGCCCGGCCACTATTCCCCCATCAGTTGCAGCACTATCCGCCGCTGGTGTGGATGGGACCGATGCTCAAACACGTATAGCCCCTGCCAGGTTCCTAAAGCCAGTTTCTTTGAAATTACCGGCACCGTCAGACTTGTATGCGTCAGCGTGGATCGGATATGCGAAGTCATATCGTCCGGTCCTTCCGCTGTGTGGCGGTAGCCCGTCTCATCCTCCGGTACCAGCCGCTCAAAAAAGTCGCGCAGGTCGAGTATGACATCCGGATCCGCGTTCTCCTGGATCACCAGCGAGCAGGAGGTGTGCTGAATGAACACGGTAAGGACGCCGTTCGAGATATTTTGCTTGGCGACCCAATCTTCCACGTCTCTGGTAAATGGATACAGGCCCTTGCCCCGCGTGGAGATCGTTACAGTTGTATGACGCGTCACTGCCTATAAGAATCGCAAAGTCATGTATACGACGCTGGCCCTACTGCGCTTCAACTAGGAGTAAGATTCTATTTTTGATGCAGTGAGGGAAACCTCGTCTGCTTGCTGCGTAGTCAACGTTAGTCTTCACTTGACAAAGGAGACGAGATGACCGCTGTTTTGAGTTCGGAACAGAAGGCCGATCTGATTCGGCGCGGATTCACGCGCCGCAATTTCGGCCGGATCGCGACTGTGCTGACTGCCGGGGCGGCGCTGCCGTTCTACAACGAGCAAGCTCTTGCTCAACTTTCGATGGTGCGGAACATGCCGCCCGATGCGGTGAAAATCAATGCGAATGAAAATCCGCTTGGTCCCTGCCCGGAAGCAGCTGACGCCATCCACAATGCGGTAAAACGAGGCGGCCGCTACGAATACGAGGACACCGACGCACTAGCCGAGACGCTGGCGGGCATCGAAGGCATCAAGTTCAGCTATAAGCCCGATGAGAGTTACATCGAGATTTTTGCAGGATCCAGCGCGCCGCTTCACCAGGCGGTGCTGGCGTTCTGCTCGAAAGACCGGCCGTTCGTTAAGGCCGATCCAGGCTACGAAGCGGGTGAGCGCGCCGCAAAGTTTATTGGCGCGGAGGTGGTGAATGTACCCCTCCGAAAGGGCACGTGGGATCACGACGTAAGGGCAATGCTGGCGGCTGCGCCGAACGCCGGCCTCTTCTATGTCTGCAACCCGAACAATCCGACCGGAACTCTCACCAGCCATTCCGACATTGAGTATCTGGTCGCCAATAAGCCCAAGGGGTCGATCGTAATGATCGATGAGGCCTACATTCACATTTCGAAGAACGCGGTGGCATGTTGCGACATGGTGGCGGCCGACAAAGATATTGTCATCCTGCGCACGTTTTCGAAGCTTTATGGCATGGCGGGTTTGCGCGCCGGGGCCGCGTTCGGGCGTCCCGATCTGCTCGCGAAAGTGAAGCCTTATAGCGCTGGTGCGATGCCGATCACTGCCATGGTGGGCGCGACCGCCAGCCTGAAAGTCAAGAATCTGGTTGCCGAACGCCGGAAGATCATGGGCGACAACCGTGAGGATGTTTTCGCCTGGCTGACGGCGCGAAATGTTGAATTCATTCCTTCAGAGAGTAATTGCTTCATGATGAACGCGAAGCGTTCCGGACACGCCTTTTACGCCGATATGGCGGCCCAAAAGGTTTACGTCGGCCGGTCTTGGCCGGTTTGGCCCAATTGGGTTCGTGTCTCAGTGGGCACCAAGGAAGAGATGGCGAAGTTCAAAGAAGCGTTCTCCAAGTGCTATAACGCCTGATCTGAAACTCATCTGACAGCCTGGCCGAAATTTCGTCGCTGGTTGTCCCCAAATGTGTCTCCAAATGGGGACGGTCGCACATTTAATCTGAGAGACTAATCGCTGCGGGCATACAGAGTTATCGGCATGTCCCGATATGCACGCCTGGTAAGACCCGGCACTGTATTTCACATCACGGCGCGAGGGAATTATCGCCAAGCCATTTTCCTGTCAGTCGAGGATCGTGAACTGTATCTTTCGCTGTTTGAACGGCATAGCCGCAATTTCGGACTTACGCTGCTTGGCTGGTGCCTGATGACCAATCACGTCCATCTGCTTGCGATTCCAGAAAAGTCTGAATCGATGGCACAAACTATCAAGCGCGCACACAGCGAGTATTCGTCCTTGGTAAACCGAAAGCACCATCGAACGAGCGGTCACCTCTGGCAAAGCCGTTTCTATTCTTGTCCCGTTCAAGGCCGGTACGTCTGGACCGCACTTCGCTACATAGAACTAAATCCTGTACGCGCCGGCCTGAGCGGTACTCCCGAGCAATACTTCTGGTCAACCGCGAAATACCACACCGATTTGGAGCCTCCACCAGCGATTCTGGATGTACAGCCGTGGCGGGAAGTGTGGACGCCCGAGGCTTGGCGAGAGGTACTCGAGACTCAGCAGGATGCATTAGACATCGAGACGCTGCGCCGCGCAACTCAGCGGGGAGCACCGCTCGGCGCGCCTGAATTTACGCACGAATTTGAGTTGGAGGCGGGACGCAGTCTGCAGATCAGGCCCGTTGGCCGTCCACGTATTCCTCAGCGGGATAAGGTCTCAGATTAAATGTGCGACCGTCCCCATTTGGGGGCTCCATTTGGGGGCTATTCGACGGTTACGCTCTTGGCGAGGTTTCTTGGCTGATCGACGTCGCAGCCGCGCCGCACCGCGATGTGATAGGCCAGCAGTTGGAGCGGAATCATCTCCAGCAGCGGCAGCAGGAGTTCGCGCGTGACGGGGATGGTGATGAGGTGGTCCGCCATTTTCGCCACTTCCTCATCGCCCTCGCAAGCGACCGCAACGACTCTTCCGCTTCGAGCCTTCACTTCCTGAATGTTCGAAAGGGTTTTCTCATAATGCACCTGGCTCTCTTCGGACAGCGGATCGCGGGTCGCCAGCACCACGACCGGAAGATTCTCATCGATGAGAGCATTCGGGCCGTGCTTCATCTCTCCGGCCGGATAACCTTCTGCGTGGATATAGGAAATCTCCTTCAGCTTGAGTGCGCCTTCGAGCGCGATCGGGAAATGAATACCGCGCCCGAGGTACAGGAAGTCCTGCGCGCGGAACAAGTGCTTGACGAGTTCGTCGTAAATCTCCGTTTGCGCAAGCACCTGGTCCAGCTTACCGGGAATCTGGGTAAGTTCCTGCATCAGCGTGGCAGATGCTTCCGGATTCAAGGTCCCGCGCACCTGGCCCAGATACATGCCCAGAATCACCAGCGCGGTAATTTGTGACGTGAAAGCTTTGGTGGAGGCGACGCCGATTTCCGGCCCTGCATGGGTCAGCAACGTCCCGGCCGCTTCGCGCGTGATCATCGAGCCCACTACGTTGCAGATCGCAAGCGTCTTTGAGCCCTTCTGTTTTGCTTCCCGCTGCGCTGCCAGCGTATCGGCTGTCTCTCCCGACTGTGAGATGACGACGGTAAGGGTATTGGGCGGGATGATCGGATCACGATAACGGAACTCGCTGCCGTAATCGACTTCCACGGGCAGCCGCGCCAGGCGTTCGATGATGAACTTCCCTGTGAGGCCCGCATGCCAACTGGTTCCGCAAGCTATGATCTTCACCTGCTGGAAACTTCGGAAATCCGCCTCGGAGATGTTCACTTCATCCAGGAACACTCGGCCGCTCTCCTGCCCGACGCGTCCCAGGATGGTGTCCCGTATGGCCCGCGGCTGCTCATAGATTTCCTTGAGCATGAAATGCTTGTAGCCGCCCTTTTCGGCCATCACCGGATCCCACAGAATATGGGAGGGCTGGCGCCGGACGATGCGGCCGTCGAAGTCGGTGAGTTGCACACCCTGGGGCGTCAACACGGCCATGTCGCCATCATTCAGGAAGATCATGTCGCGGGTGTGGCTAAGAATGGCCGGGACGTCGGATGCAACGAAAAATTCATCCTGCCCCAGTCCGACGACCACCGGAGGCCCTGATCGCGCGGCAACAATTTTGTTCGGGTCACAGCTCGAAATGACGCTGATGGCGAAGACGCCCGATATCTCCTTCAGTGCTGCCCGGACGGCATTCTCCAAGGAGCCGTTGAGATGCTTCTCCACCAGGTGGGCGATGATTTCGGTGTCCGTCTCTGTCTTGAAGGTGTGCCCTTCCGCACTCAACTGCTTCCGCAGCGCCAGGTAGTTCTCAACGATGCCGTTGTGAACCACTACAATTTCGCCTTTGCAGTCGCGGTGAGGATGTGCGTTCTCTTCGGTCGGCCGCCCATGCGTCGCCCACCGCGTATGCCCGATCCCGTACGACCCGCTCAGCGGCTTGCTGCGAATCACTTCCTCCAAATTTCGCAGCTTCCCCGATGCGCGCCGCACTTCGAGGTGCTTTTCCCCATTCAGCACGGCTACTCCGGCCGAGTCGTATCCCCGATACTCCAGCCGCCGCAACCCGTCTACAATTACCGGCACCGCCTCTCGGCTGCCTACGTATCCCACAATTCCACACATAGTCCCCTCCGAGGCTGCTATTTTCCGAGCTAGTCTAAGATCTCTACGCGGTAGTCCTCTATCACAGGATTTGACAGTACATCGCGGGCAATTTCATCCAGGACTCTCGTTGCCGCATCCGGCGCAGTCCCCTCCGCTACGCCGATTTCAAAATATTTTCCCTGCCGTACCGACGCAATCTCTTTGTGCCCCATGTGATTCAGAGCGGAGCAGATGGTCTGACCCTGCGGATCGAGTACGGTAGGCTTCATCGATACATACACACGCGCTTTCATAGAACTCTTATTATGGCGTTGCTCAGGTAATGCATTCTATAGCGGAACCGAGTACGCCGGCGAAATCAGTCGCTCATCACGGTCATTGACTGGCCAAACAATTTACCGACGATTTGTTTGGTATAACCGATGAGAAAGAGTTTTTCCTATCGTTAAGGTTTGCATTCTCGCGAGCAGTAGCGCCGGAAATTCGGCATTCATCGCCACAGACCGCACGCGTCTGCTGGTGGATGCCGGGTTGAGCCGCCGGGAAGTGAAGAAACGGCTCGCGGCCATAGGCGAAGATATAGCAAATCTCGATGCCATTCTGGTGACGCACGAGCATAGCGATCACACCAGCGGCCTCGCTGCCATCGCCAAAGGCGGAGGAAAGCGGGCTATTCCGGTGTATCTCACCCAGGGTACGGCACGCTGCATCGATTGGGGCGAAAGCTGTTGCCCGGTTGCCGAAACGTTCCAGGCAGGCTGCGGTTTCACTGTCGGTGACTTCGATATCAGCAGTTTCACGATCCCTCACGATGCCGCCGATCCCGTGGGTTTTACTCTTACGGCACAGGGCATCAAAGTAGCGGTTGTCACGGATCTCGGCTATGTTACCGATTCTTTGCGTGTGCACCTGCGCGGAGCGGACATGGTCGTTCTCGAATCGAATCACGATCTGGAGATGCTGCGCGTAGGCCCGTATCCCTGGTCCGTGAAGCAGCGTGTCATGAGCCGCCGCGGACATCTTTCGAACGAAGTTGCGGCCGAGTTCATTCGCGAGGATCTCGATGCGCGAGTTTCCACGTTGGTTCTCGGCCATATCAGCGAACACAATAACCACCCGGAACTAGTTCGCAATCTGGCGCTGAAGGCACTCAAAGGGCGGACTCTTTTTACGAAGCTCGTGGTGGTGGAACCAGGCGTTCAATCTGAAGTCTTCTGCTACTGACGTACTCGCCAGAGGCGTCGGGGACAATAGTCGTTTACATGATTGCGCGATACACACGCCCCCAGATGGGTGCCATCTGGAGTGATCAACACAAATACGAATGCTGGCTTGAAGTGGAGCTGGCGGCCTCGGAAGCTTTGGCCGGGATGGGCGACGTGCCGAAGGAAGCGGCGCGCGCCCTTCGCGAACATGCTTCTTTCGACTTAAGCCGGATCCAGGAGATCGAGCGCGAGGTGCGCCACGACGTCATCGCCTTCACCACGGCGGTTGCCGAAACGATGAAGGCCAAAGACGCCGCCGAGGCTTCTCGCTGGCTGCACTTCGGTCTGACTTCGAACGACGTGGTTGATACCGCGCAGGCGCTGCAGATTCGCGATGCTTCACAGCTTATCGTGCAGGATCTAGCTGAGCTTTCCGCCGCGCTGAAGAAACTTGCGTTCGAACACAAGCATACTGTGCAGATCGGCCGAACGCATGGCGTCCACGCCGAGCCTATTACTTTCGGGCTGAAGGCGGCTATGTGGTGGGATGAAATAGAGCGCCATCGCAAGCGCTTTGCCGCCGCCGCGGAGGAGATGCGGGTCGGCAAGATCTCCGGTGCGGTGGGAACCTTCGCTCATATCGGGCCCGAAGCCGAAGAGAAAATCTGCGCGCGACTGGGGCTCAAGGCTGCCCCGATCAGCTCGCAGGTACTCTCGCGCGACCTGCATGCCCACTACATCGCAACCCTGGCAGGTATTGCTTCCAGCCTGGATAAGATCGCGCTCGAAATCCGTCACCTGCAACGGACCGAAGTGCGCGAAGCCGAAGAGCCCTTTGCCGCCGGCCAGAAAGGTTCATCGGCGATGCCGCACAAGCGCAACCCGGTCACTTGCGAACAGATCTCCGGGCTGGCGCGCGTGGTCCGTTCCAATGCACAGGCGGCATTTGAGAACGTCCCTCTCTGGCATGAGCGGGACATATCGCACTCCTCGGTAGAGAGGGTGATTTTTCCCGATTCCACCATCCTCACGGACTATCTCTTGTCCAAAACGATCTGGCTCATTAGCGGTCTTAGAGTAAACCCTGAGCGCATGCGCCGGAATGTGGATCAGACCAAAGGGCTCATCTTTTCCGGCCAGCTCCTTCTCGATCTGGCTGCCGCGGGGATGCTGCGTGAAGATGCCTACCGTCTGGTGCAGAGCCATGCGATGCGGGCTTGGGAGACCGAAAGCGACTTTCGCGCTGCGATCGAGGCTGATCCTGAGATTCGCCGCTATCTGCTCGGGGAGCAGCTCAATCATGTGTTCTCGTTAGATCGTCAACTTGCCCACATCGACACCATTTTCCACAGGTTATTCGATTAACAGTAACCCTAGTGCTGAGAAATTATTATGGGGAATTTCAGGATTTTCGTTTAAACTGAATGCGGGAAAATGGCGACCCCGACGACCATGAGCGAGAGTCCTCGCAAACCTCCGAGCAAGGAACTCGAACTCGCGAGAGTGCTTCTCGTCGATGATGATCTCACATCGCGGCTAACGCTCAAAGCCGTCCTCGAAGCGGGTGGTTACTTTGTTGACGCTGCAGCATCTGCTGCCGAAGCCGTCGGGAAACTCGACGAGCAGCAGTACGAACTTGTACTGAGTGATTTGCAGATGGAGTCGCCGGAGGCGGGACTCAAGGTTCTGGCTCATGCGCGGCTGATGGATTACAAACCAGCTACGGCGATCCTCACCACTTACCGGAATCGGCGGCCGGATGTGCGCCGGCCTGTGCTCATCTCGCCCGAAGACCTGCCGGAACTGCTAGGTAAGGTCGCGGACCTGATCAGCCATCGTGCCGCGCGAATGGTTGAGCGCCAGTTGCGGCAGGCTTAGCTAACTTACCTTTCGCTTCCAATCCGCTCGATCACGCGTTCATACGCGTCCAGCGAGTCCCGAAAAAAGTGGTCCTCTGCCGGAACCCAATCCAGGTGCTTCGGTTCAGGCAGAGATGCGAAAAATTCCGTCAACTCCGGCTCCGGCCCGAACTCGTCGTTTGTACTCTGAACAAAGTACTTCGGAACATCCACGTGGTACACAAACTCGCGTTCAGCGACCCGGGTGGGGAATCCTACGGCAATCACCCGCTTCACTGCGGGTTCTTGCGATGTAAGACGCAGCGCGACGCGGGAGCCGAATGAGAACCCTCCCAGAAGTACGGGTAACTCCGGATAGCGCTGCTCGAGTTCGCGCATCGCCACGCGCGCGTCCTCGGTCTCGCCGAACCCGCCATCGTACCTTCCTTCACTGAGGTTCACACCTCGGTAATTAAACCGTAGGACTACGCAGCCCGTTCTTCGCAGGCCGCGTGCGAGCCGGTACACGACTTTGTTGTGCATCGTTCCGCCGTGCTGGGGATGCGGGTGGCAGATTACAGCAGCCTCTACCGGCGGCGTAGTCTCCGGCTCTTCCAGCAGCGCCTCCAGCTTACCCGCGGGCCCCCCCAGAAACAGCGACTCAATTCGCCGCGGCATCAGTTCGTCCGGTAATTCGTGAACTGCATGTCGATGCCGAAATCTTTGCCGCGCAGTAGCGCGATCACCTGCTGCAGCATGTCGCGGTCCTTGCCGGTCACGCGGACTGCGTCGCCCTGGATGCTCGCCTGTACCTTCAGCTTGCTGTCTTTGATCAGCTTGACGATATCTCTTGCCTTCTCCGTCGAGATGCCCTGTTGCAGCGAAATCTCCTGCCGAACGCTGCCTTGCGAGGCCGGTGTGATCTGGCCATACTGCAAGCCTTTCAGCGGCACGTTTCTCTTCACCAGTTTTTGGCCGAGAATCTCGGTGACGGCTTTCAGCTTGTACTCGTCCGAACTCGCCAGCAGGATCTTGTGGTCCTTTTCGTTGAGCTCAACCGACGATTTGCTGTCCTTGAGGTCATAACGCGTCTGGACCTCCTTGGCGGTTTGCTGGACTGCGTTCAGCACTTCATTCAGGTCGATCTTGGAAACGATGTCGAAACTGTTGTCAGGCATTGAAGACTTCTTTCCAATCTTAGACGGGATGAGGCCGCGGATTTGAGCGAGCCGAAGACTCAAACGAAGCTAACTGCGGTGGGAGAGGGCCAGTAACACGCGTTCGGTCAGCTCTTCGATCAGCACCGGCATCGCGCTGTCCAGTGCCAGAGTAACGGCCGCCCGTATTGTGTTCCGGTCCAGTGCGGCCGCGCCCTCCGTTTTTGCCGCTGGTTTTGCGGCGGCGCTCTTCTCGATCAGTGTTTCGACTGCACTGAGCAGAGCCGACGCCTCAAAGGGCTTCCGCAAGACCACATCGGCGCCGGCATTCTTTGCATCCTGTTCATCGAAATCGTCAGCCGGGCCAGCCGCAAAAATCACGGGGATATGTTTATAGGCCGCTTGGGCTCGCAGAAACCGCGCAAGCTCAAAGCCGTTCTTGGTCGGAAGATAGACATCTGTGATCAGCAGATCCGGATTCACATCGGGCAGTCTACGCAGCGC
>JAFAMD010000001.1 GCA_019233755.1 Acidobacteriaceae bacterium
CCGATGGCTGGAAAGTTCTTTCCAATCCGGCTGTAAAAGAACGGGATCTCCGCACTCGGGGAAAGAGCCTCAATGTCGCCCAGTTTCCCGAGCAGGTGCAGGGCGCCTGACGCGCGCACCAGCCGCTGTAAGCCCGTCGCCTGGTAGGCAAAGAGGCCGGCGCCTGCGATTTGGAGGGCAATCCGGGAAGGAAGAAGTTTGTCGAAAATCAACCGTCGGCCCAGGCGTCCCGACCACCCGGGCTTCTCCTGCCCCCGAATCTGCGCGCGGGCTGCTTCGATCATCCGGCCGTAAGGTACGCCGGACGGGCAGGCGGATTCGCAACCGCGGCAAGCCAGGCACAAATCCAGGTGCTCGACGTACTCGGGCGTCATCGGCGCGCCGTTCGCCACCTGGTTCATCTGGTAGATACGGCCGCGCGGCGAATCCATCTCCACGCCCAATTCGCGATAGGTCGGACAAGCGTTGAGGCAGAGCCCGCAGTGAACGCACTTGTCCAGGTCGGCTTGCGCCGGACCGGCTGCGTGCTCGCCCACTACCGGAAGGCTGCTAGAGACGGCCATACAGGCGATAACGGTTCAGGAGGTTCTTTGGATCAAACATGCTTTTGATCTTTCTCATCATGGCAAAGCTCTCTGTCTCTGCCGAGCCCGTGCCGGCGAACCATAACTTCTTGCTGGCCCGAATCTCGTCGGGCGCCCACTCCACGACCGCGCTCCAGCCCCCCTCAGTGGCGGCGCGCCGCACAAGGTGGGCACTCTCCCAGGAATGCAGATAGACGTACGACACACCGGAACCGGCTCGCGAAACAACGGTGCCGGGCAGCTTGCGAAAGACGGAAGCCACTTCGCTCAGTGTCGTCGAAACCCGAATGACTATACCGCCGGGCGTCTGTCTCAGGAACTCGGCCGGGAACTCACGCATCAGTGCCCAGAAATGCTGATCGTCTGCATCTCTCAATTCCTTGCTGCCGTGCAATTCTTTCGCGTACCTATCGAGTACCTGGCGGCTTCCGCCCGCTCGTATCGCGAGTATGTATCCGCGTTGCTCGAAGTGCACCGCAGCCGGCGGCGAAAGGAGGTCGACAGCGATAGGCCGAAGCACGCTCCGCAGCAGCCAGTTCCGCTTGTCGATGGCAGGTTCGAGCGCATTGAACGAAAACAGAAAGGTGGAGGTGTGTTCCGGCATCGCGTGCAAGCGAAAATTGATGCTCGTCATCACGGCGAGCGTGCCGAAGCTACCGATCAGGAGCTTGCCCATATCGAGCCCGGCCACGTTTTTCACCACGATCCCGCCGCTCGAAATGATTTTTCCATTCAGCATGGCGAACTTCATGCCGATGACAAGGTCGCGCGGCGTCCCATAAAGCCGGCGCATCGCTCCACTGCTGTTGGCGGCAATTACTCCGCCGACAGTTGCCTGTTCCGAGAAGGGCGGGTCGAGCGCGATCATCTGGCGATGGGACGCGAGCAGTTGCTGGAGCGCGGAAAACCGCATGCCCGCCTCTACGCTGATTGTCAGATCGTTCGGTTCATATTGCAGCACTCGATCGAGGCGCGTGGTGGAAATCGTTATGTCGGATGCCGGCACCGGGCCCGCCATCAGCCGTTTCGAGTTGTTGCCGATGAGTGCAATCGTTCTTGAGGCTTCATCTGCCTCCTGCAAAACACGAGCCATATCTTCCGCCGACGCGGGCGTGACGGGAACCATGTGTATCCATTCTCGACGATGAAGAAAAATGCGCCGGATGGTAAGCTGGCGACAGACTCCGAAGGTCTTCTGGCGCCCGTTTTACCGAGACGCGCCGGAGGGGGAACGTGTCGTCTAACCGGGCGAAAAACATCTATGGACTTCGAATATTCAACGGAGCAGATAGAACTCCGCAAGGCGGTTCGCGAGTTTACAGAGGGCGAGATCGCGCCGCATGTTCTCGAGTGGGATGAGAACCAGATTTTCCCGCTCGAGGTAATCAAGAAGGCCGGTCAGTTGGGTCTCATGGGGGCGATTTTCCCTGAGGAGTATGGCGGCGCGGGGCTCGGTTATGTGGATTACGCCATCATCATCGAGGAACTGGCGCGCGTGGACCCCAGCGTCGCGCTGATCGTGGCCGCGCACAACTCGCTCTGCACGAATCATATTTACCTCGCCGGCAATCAGGAACAGCGCCAGAAGTACATTCCCAAGCTGGCGGGTGCCGAGTGGATCGGCTGCTGGTCGTTGACCGAACCGGAAGCAGGTTCGGATGCCGCTGGCACGCGCTCCACGGCGGCATTGAAAGATGGTCACTGGACACTAAATGGCGGCAAGACCTTTACTACCAACGCACACTATGCGGACGTTTGCGTCGCCATGGCTGTCACGGATCGGGCCGCCTCGCAGCATGGCATCTCGGCATTCATCCTGGAAAAGGGGACGCCTGGCTTTAGTGTTGGCAAAAAAGAGAACAAGCTGGGCATGCGGGCCAGCGCAACCGGCGAAGTCCTTTTCACCGAATGCGCGCTGCCGGAATCGCAATTGCTCGGCAAGCGGGGGGAAGGATTTGTCGACAGCCTGCGGATTCTCGATGGCGGGCGCATCTCGATTGCTGCACTCGCGGTGGGCATCGCGCAGGGCGCCTATGACGCGGCTCTGAAATATTCGAAGCAGCGCAAGCAGTTTGGACGCTTCATCTCCGAGTTCCAGGCGATTCAACACAAGCTGGCCGATATGGCCACCGACATTGAGGCGGCGCGCTGGCTGGTGTACGCGGCCGGGACACGCAAAGATGCCGGTAATCGTGTCACGCGCGAATCCGCCATGGCCAAGCTGTTTGCATCTGAAATGGCTGTAAAGGTGGCGGATGCAGCGCTGCAGATCCACGGCGGATACGGCTTCATCAAGGACTACCCGGTGGAAAAGTTCTATCGGGATGTGAAGCTGTGCACTATCGGTGAAGGCACGAGCGAGATCCAGCGTCTGGTGATCGCGCGTCAACTGCTAAAAGAGTAGATTGGCGACTGATTCCTTAGAGGCACTTCAACAGCGAATTGGAGCGGGCGATACCCGGGCACTGGCGCGCGCCGCCAGCCTGGTCGAAAGCCAATCGCAGGCAGGCAGGGATCTGATCGCCGCGATGTTTCCGCAGACCGGGCGCACGCTGATAATTGGCATCACCGGACCCCCTGGAGCGGGTAAGAGCACGCTGGTCGATCAGTTGACTAAGGAACTTCGGAGCGAAGGTAAGACGGTCGGCGTCATCGCAGTAGACCCGAGCAGCCCCTTTTCCCACGGCGCCATTCTGGGTGACCGCATCCGTATGCAGGATCACCACTCGGACCCTGGAGTTTTCATCCGATCGATGGCGACACGAGGCAAATTGGGAGGCATTGCACAGGCGACGCTCGAGATGGCTCTGCTGCTCGATGCCGCCGGCCGTGATGTCGTGCTGATTGAGACCGTTGGCGTCGGACAGGACGAAATAGAGATCGCGCGACTGGCGGACGTGACCGTGCTGGTTCTGATGCCGGGCATGGGAGATGACGTACAGGCCATTAAGGCCGGTGTAATGGAAATCGCGGACGTCTTCGCCATCAACAAGGCGGATCTTCCGGGCGCCGACCGGCTGGAACAGGAAATTCGGGCGATGCAGAGCCTGGCGGACGAAGGGGGGCGCGAGAATGCAGCTCCTGTGCGCCGGGTGGTCGCAAGCGAAGGACAGGGCGTTCGGGAGCTGTTGGCCGTGATCCGTTCGGCGTTCGAGAAGCGGGGGCGGCAGAATGCGCGAGCCGACGTCTGGGAGTTTCGTCTGCGGGAAATCCTGCGCGACAACCTGCTCGAAGGTCTTTCCGACGAAGCAGTGAGCGGGCACGCGAAATGCGTTGCGGCGAAAATGGAAGATCCGTACGGCGCCGTTCATGCGCTGCGTGCGGAATTGTTGGCGCAAACGTAAAGCTATGGCCGCGGAGATCGATCACCTGGGAATTGCCGTCCGCACTCTGGAGGAGGCGCTGCGCTTCTACGAGGGGATCCTCGGTATGGAAGTGACCGGCCGCGAGACGGTCGAAGTGGAGGGCGTGAAGGTAGCGATGCTGCCGGCTGGAGCCGGGGCGGACGCCGCGCGCATTGAGCTGCTCGAAGCCACAGATGAAAACTCAACCATCGCGAAGTTCATCGAGAAGCGTGGACCGGGATTGCATCACATCGCCTTGCGCGTGGATGATCTCAGTGCCGCAGTGGACCGGCTGAGGAGTGAGGGCGCGCGGCTTTTGAACGAGCCGCGTCCGGGCGCGGGCGGACATATTTATGTTTTCGTGCATCCGTCGGCAACGGGCGGCGTGCTTTTGGAACTTATACAGAAATAGAAAGAGAGAAAAACCTTTTTGCAAAGAAGAGCAGAAATCGGCATCATCGGCGGGAGCGGCCTGTATCACATGCCGGGGTTTGAAGCGCACGATGAGGTGCACCTGGAAACTCCGTTCGGCGATCCCTCGGATGCCTACATCGTGGGCAAACTGGAGGGCAAAGACGTAGCGTTCTTGTCGCGGCATGGGCGCGGACATCGGATTTCTCCATCGGAACTGAATTTCCGGGCAAACATCTACGGCATGAAAATGCTGGGCGTGGAGCGCATCCTTTCGCTCAGCGCGGTGGGTTCGCTCAAACAGGAGCATGCCCCGCTCGATTTCGTCATCCCCGATCAATTTTTCGACCGTACCAAGGGGCGCGCGTCCACCTTCTTTGGCGAGGGCGTGGTGGCACACATCAGTTTTGCCGACCCGGTCTGCCCGCAACTGACGAAGGCGGCGCATACGGCTGCGGCGCAGGTCGGCATCAACAGCAAGCTGGGCGGCACGTACCTGTGCATGGAAGGTCCGGCCTTTTCGACGCGCGCGGAATCGAATGTATACCGCAGTTGGGGCATGGACGTGATTGGTATGACGAACCTCACGGAGGCCAAGCTAGCTCGGGAAGCCGAGATCTGCTACGTAACCGTTGCCATGGTGACCGACTATGACTGCTGGCACGACGAACACGATGCAGTGACGGTTGAGCAGATCATCCAGAATTTGAATCAGAACGGTGAAAATGCGTGCGCGCTGGTGCGGCACATGGTGCAGACACTTGCGCCCGCAAGAACCTGCAAGTGCGGCTCGGCATTGAAGCATGCGATCATCACCGACCGGGCAAAGATTCCCGCCGAAGCGAAGCAAAAACTAGGATTGCTGATTGGCAAGTATATCGGCGAGTGAACTGGCTCGAGAGATTCTCGATGCCTGCCTGAAAGACGGCACCTGGCCGGCGCGCGCTCTCGACGATCTGATCGAGCGCGCACTCGATGAGGAAGATCCGTTCGTTGCGACGGCAGCCACGCGCGCATTGTTTGGAATCGTGGTGGAGCGTCTTGCCGATCTTTTTGAACCGGCGCTTTGCGACGTCTACGCACGCTTGTTTTCGCACGTGATTGCCAGAGCCCTGCCCGAATATGACTTCGATGAGCTGCTGCTGCGGTATCGGCGCATCCGGCAGGTGCGGCCTTTCCAGGGCGGAGAAGTGCGGCGAGTGTTCGTGCTGTCCCGGGTTACGCTGGGCGCCGATGTTGCCGTCACCAGCGTCGCGCTGGCGGCTGCGAAAGAGCGATTTCCCGATGCGGAGATCTGCCTGGTCGGGCCGGCGAAGAACGCCGAGATGTTTGCCGCCGACCCGAGGATCACGCCGCTTGGCGTGATGTATGGACGGTCGAGCCTGCTGCGCGACCGGCTGTTGGCCGCGGCGGAGTTGCAGGTTGCGGTGGAAGAGCTCGGCTCGGTTGTGATTGATCCTGATTCGCGGCTGACTCAATTAGGGCTGATTCCGATTTGCGACGATGCCCGTTACTTCTTTTTCGAAAGCAGGGCTTTCGGCGGTGAACTGGAAACGGCGTTGCCGGTCCTCACCGCGGAATGGCTCAAAGAAGTATTCGACATTGAGAACGTGCAGCCGTACGTTGCGCCCCAACCGCAAGCGAAAATCGCCGATATCACGGTGAGTCTGGGCGTCGGCGAGAACGCGAACAAGCGGATTGATGACGAGTTCGAGTATGAAGTGGTCTCGGCTCTGCTGCGCCAGAATCGTCCGATTCTGCTGGATCGAGGCGCGGGGGGGGAAGAGGGCGCGCGAGTGGACGCACTGGTCGAACGGCTCGGCGCTCCCGCCCAACTGCTTGTACATGACGGCAGCTACGCTTCATTTGCGAGCCACATACTGCAGAGCAGGCTTTACGTGGGCTACGATTCCGCGGGACAGCACGTTGCGGCAGCGGCTGGCGTGCCGCTGGTGTCAGTCTTCAAAGGGTACGCTTGCGAGAGAATGTTTGCGCGCTGGCGACCGGCGGCGCCCAACGCGCGCGTTGTGGCCGTGAACAATGGCGACTGGTCCACGGCTCTCACGCAAACGTTACAGGCTATTGAGGCGGCGGTGGCGGAGCAGTAGGAAGCGACCAGGGATTCGAGTCGGACGGCTTCGGTTTGATCTCCGCCGGCTTTGCCGGTGCGGCTTGCGGCTGCGGTTTTGGAGTGTTTGGGCTCGGCGCCGCCGTGGCCGGCTGCTCGTCGGTCTTGCTCGAATCGAGCGGGGCCGGTGGAGGCGCGGTGGGATCCATGTCGTATGTGATGGTGGATTCCGTACCGAACTTGCGGTAATCGCGGAACTCGATCTCGTTTTTCGATCTCTGGCGGCCGGCGGTCATGAGCAGCAAGGCGCGCAGAGGCAAGACAAATTGCTGGCCGCTGATATTCACCAGGTCGTAATCGAGTATCTCGCTTGTCTCCTGTACCGGAAAACTGCGCGGGACGTCGACCGCCATAAACTTGATGCGGTCAATCTCGCCGGTATTCGGATCCGCATACACGAGTCCCTTGTAAGCCGTCACGATGCGTTGCTCGTAACCTTCGCCATCCCCGCCGTAGGAGATCGTGTAACTCGAATGGCCGCTGTCGATGAAGTAGTTGAAGACGGCCATCCGGCGGCCGCGCAGCGTGCCCCAGTGATCCCAGCCGAATTCGGCCTGGCTCTTCGGCTCAAAAATGCTGCGCATCATGCCCGCGAATTCGCCCGTGGACCTCGCGCCGCCTCCGCCGATACCACCCATATCGGTATCGACAATTTTGCCGTTAACGGAGTACACCTTGTACTTTTCTTCGCCCTCGTTGTAGCTGACCTTGGCCAATACCGTGCCAATACTGCGGTAGCTTTGCCCGGCATTCGGATCGATGTAGCGGCGGTCCACCCGGACGCAGATATAGTTCGGGAGGCTCTGTTCATACGACATCGCATACTGCCGCATGGAATCGAGGATCTCCTGCTGCTTCACTGAATTCGGCGGCGGAATAGGCGCGGGCGCCGCGCTTAGAGTTGCGGTAGGCGGGGCGGAAGAGAGCGTGTTGTCCGGCGCGGTAGCAGGCGAATAGGTCGCGTCGCGCCCGGACGGCTTCATATTCGCCGTTTGATCCCTCAGCTCCTGCAGTGCCTGGACAGTCTTGGGGCCTGCGCCTTGCGCCTCCAGATCGGTTATCGTCTTGTCGGTCAGCTTCTCGCTCAGCGAGATCTTTTTGATATAAGCCGCGATTTGCTTGTCGGTGTGTTGCTGGAGGGCGAGTTCAGAGCGAACGAAATCAGCGAGTTGCTCCACATTCATCTGCATCTGAGCCTGCAACGCCACACCGAGACACAAAACGAGCAGGCAAAGACGACCCTTCATATTCAACATCATGACGTTCGACAACAAGGCAAGGTTGCGGAGGCGCCCGCTTCAGCGCTAGAGCCTTTCTTTCTTCTCCAACTCTACGGTGATGGTGCCGATCGGAAAACCCATCTGCATCCGAAACTGTACCGGCAAACGCTCAGCATCATCCGTCAACCAGATGAACAGGCGGCCTTTCCGTTTATACAGAACATTGTCGAACAAAAATGCCTCGTACCGCACGGTGGCGTAGCTTTTCCCGCTAACTGTAATGTTTTCTTTTCCTTGCGCCTGCACTTTCGCGTAGGCCATCTTCTTGCCGTCGGTTATCGGCAAGGTAACAGTCTGCCCGGGTTCGATGCTCACCAGCCGCATTGCGGTAAAAGCACCGGTAATTTCATATGTACAAGGAGCGATATCGAGCTGCTTCTTTGCCGTCGTGTTCCTGACGAGATCACGCTCGTCGTAGTCCACCTTGTGGCGCGGGTTGTCGAAGGTCAGGCTGGTCTGGAGGTGCTTTTTGCCTTCCTGAGCGTCGAGGAAGGCGTTCGCTCCACAAAACCGGTCGCTGGTCGACGCTCTATAGCTGTCGGCGACTCTGTACAAGCGGGAGACCAGGCCAGCGCTGGCCAGGTTCAAACTGATATTCCAGGCTTGGGGATTGCTTCGCTTGAGCTCGACAACGGCCTCGCCGGCGGCAAGCATCCGCCATTCCACGCTATAGGTCAACCTCTCGGGGTAGGGGAATTGGGGATCGTTGGCGAGTTGCCCGGCGGGAGCGAACGAACTGAAAGAAAGCAGTAGTAAAGAAGAGACGACGCCTGCAAAACGCTGGAGGGTGCCGGAGCGGTTCATTCAATATGCACGTTATTTGAGTATTTGTCTCGCCCATAGAGGGGGCTCATGGACTCATCCAAGTTTCGCAGACGCGCTTCGTTACAGCAACGTTGCAAACTCCTGCGCCTTCGCCGGGCAGCTTCAGAAATCGATGGACGAAAGTATTTCCGACGGCTTGCGATGGAAAGCGTGGCAAATGGCAAGCAGGCTTTCGATGCTCGGAAGATTGGCCCCGCGCTCGATGGAGCTGATTTGTGAAACGCTGAGCTTGGTCGCGGCTGCAAGATCCTTGAGCGACCAGCTGCGTTCGACGCGCAGCAGTTTGATTCTGTGGCCGAGGCGTTCGCGCAGCCGATCCTGCGGCGCCTTGCCCAGGCTGAACTGCTCGATGGCGTTCGCGAGAGTCTGGCGGAGCTGGGCGAGAGAGAACGGCTTGGCGAGATAGTCGAAGACGCGCAGCTTGAACGTCGCGCGCATGCTTTCGAGAGACGGATAGCCTGTGATGATGATGATGCAGAGCTCGGGCCAGCGGGTGAGCAGATGCTCTATGACTTCTTCTCCGCTGATAGTGCCCATTTTCATGTCCAGGAGAACGATGTCAGGCACCTGCGTCTCCGCCGATGCGAACAAGTCTTGAGGCTGCGCGAAAGTTCTGACCGTGAAACTTCCCTCGTCGCCCAGCAGGTCTTCGATGTAATTACGGAAATCCAGATCGTCGTCGAGGACAGCAATGTCTACTGTTCCCGCGGCGGCGATGGTTGTTTCTTCACTCATGTTTGTGTATTACGGACCGTTTCCGGTGCGGACGCCGGGGACACCTCGGCTGGAAGTACTACCTCGAGAGACGCTCCGCCTTCCGGACGATTCGATGCGGAGATGGTGCCGCCATGTTGCGTGACGATACCCTCGGCAACAGTGAGTCCCAGCCCTGTGCCACGCGCGTCCAAGCGCGTGCTGACGAAGGCCTCAAACAGGTTCGGCAGAACGTGAGCGGGGATACCAGGTCCATTGTCTATGACGGTGCAACTGATCCAATTCTGGCCCCCGCGTGGAAAACACTTCGATTCTACCCGGACCTCGCCGCCATTTGCGACGGCAATCAAAGCGTTGCGCAGCAGGTTGACGAACACCTGCACGAGCCGGTCGGGATTGCCGATGACCGTGTGGTTGGGTTTCACGTTGTTTTGAAAGCATACCGCCGAGGCTTTTTCATCAATAGCGACAAGGTTCCAGCTCTCGTCGATGAGGCCGCGCAAGGCGACAGGCTCGGTATACTGCCGGCGTACCCGGGCGAAATCGACCAGCCCCTCGCTGATCTTGCGCAGCCGCTGCGTGACTCGAAGCATGCGGCCGAGACGTTCCAGAGTGTGCGAATCCTGCGTGCTTTCCAACAATTTTTCGATCGAGCCCTGCAGGACGGCAAGGGGCGTGTTCAGCTCGTGCGCCACGCTGGTGCTGAGAAGGCCCAGGCTGACGAGGCGATCCTGCTCCTCCAGTTTTTGGAGCGCCAGAGCGAGATCGTCTTCCTGATGGCGCAACTGGAGGACGGTGGCGTTACGCGACCGCATGATCTGGCCGATCTCGTCATTCAGAATGAACTGCTCATTGATCAATTCGTTTTCACGATCATTGTGCCGGATAGCCCTGTCGGCGTTGAGCATAAGATGCAGCGGCTTATACACGTACTGCGGCATGATCATGAACTCGAGCACAAAGATGGAAAGCACATAAAGGGTGCCGAGGGCAACAAACAGGCTCACCTTCGCCTGCCGGAGCGCTGAATCGTAGAAAGTAGAAGACAAGCTCACACGCCGGTACTGGCCTTGCGATTTCCCGAGGCGAAAGAGCGTATGCCTGTCTCCTTTCCAGGTAGCGCCAGGATTTTCCTGCAGGAACGCCTGCCCTTCGGGTGAAAGGCTCAGATTGCGGGCGGATCCTTCCCGGAAGTCGTAGACACTCAGGTCCTGGGCAGCTTGTCCCTGTGCGATGGGCAATTGCGCACCAAATATCTCGGAGATCACGTGGAGCTCCTGATCGCGAGCTTCGTCGATGTGCTGCGCGAAAGGCGGAATGACAGACAGATAGACGGAGATGGCGAGAACGAAGAAAAAAATGTTGTGCAGGACGGCCAGCTTGAACCTGACCTTCAGGCTGCCGAACGTGCGGACGGCAAAACCGGGCGGGCGTAAGGGATTATAGCTGCTGCGGCGCCAGCTCTTCTCTACCCTCAATTTCCTGCTCCTTGTATTGCAACTGGTAGAGCTTCCAATAGATTCCCCGGTGCGCCAAAAGCTCCTGATGCGTACCGATCTCGCGTAATTGCGCTTTGTGCATTACGATAATACGATCTGCGCGCTGGATGGTGGACAGCCGGTGCGCGATGACGATCGAAGTGCGGTTGGATACGAGCCGCGTCAAGGCCTCCCGCACTCGCAACTCGGTTTCCGTGTCGACGCTCGAAGTCGCTTCATCCAGGATCAGTATGCGGGGATCGTGTGCCAAAGCGCGCGCGAAGCTGATGAGCTGCTTCTGTCCGGTGGAGAAGCCGTTGCCGCGTTCGCGAACGGTTGTTTCGAAGCGATCGGGCAGTCCTTCGATGAAATCGAGAATATTCACCTGCCCGGCAGCGCTCCGGACATCCTGAGCCGTGATACGGGGTGTACCCAGCCGGATATTGCTTTCAATCGTCCCGGTGAACAGGTAGGCATCCTGCAGGACGACGCCAAAACGGCTGCGGAGATCAACCAGGTCGAAGTCGCGCACGTTGATCCCGTTGATACGTATAGCGCCGCGCTGGATGTCGTAGAAACGAAGCAACAGATTAGTGAGCGTTGTTTTGCCGGCGCCGGTATGTCCGACTATGGCGACGGTTTCAGCGCGCGCAACCTCAAAACTGACATCGCGGAGCACCCACTCTTCGCCGTTATAAGCAAACCAGACATGGTCGAATTCGATGCCGACCGGACCTTCCGGGAAGGGAACCGGTGCGGTCGGCGAAACGATGGACGGTTTCGTATCGAGCAGCTTGAACACCCGTTCCGCCGCGGCCATTGCACCCTGCAGGATGTTGTACTTTTCGCTGAGGTCCTGAATCGGGCGGAAGAACCTCAAACCATATTGAAAGAAGGCGACCAGTACGCCGAGCGTGAGCGCGCCCTGGCGGATGCGAAACCCGCCGTAAGCGAGCAGCAGGGCCAGGGCGAGCATGCCCAGGAATTCGACCGTGGGGTAGAACCAGCCGTAGGCCGTGATGGAATCTTTGAACGCGGCCATGTGATCGCGGTTGATTTTCTCGAATTCCGCTTTACTGCGCTCTTCGCGATTGAATAGCTGCAAGACGGCGATTCCGGCGATGTGCTCCTGGAGGTACGCATTGATTTTCGCGATAGCGATGCGGATGCGGCGATAGCTTTGAGACGCAGTTCGCCGGAACTGCATGGTTACTAAAACCACCAGAGGCATCACGGCAAGCATCAGGCCCGTCATGCCGGGGCTGAGACGCAACATCGCCAGAATGACGAAGGAGAGCATGAGAATGTCTCCGACGATGGTGACGAGACCCGTGGCGAACAGATCGTTCAGGACATCGACATCTGTTGTGACGCGGGTTACAAGCCGGCCGACGGGGTTCCTGTCGAAGTAAGCAATGTCGAGCGTTTGCAAGTGCGTCATGAGGTCGCGGCGCAGATCGAACATAGCCCTTTGCCCCGTCCACTGCATCAGGTACGTCTGGCCGAAATCGAAGAAGAAGCCGAGCACCACGACGACGAGGTAGAGCAGCGCGACCTGCGAAAGGCCGTTCCACCGGTCGTGCGATAGCCAGGCATCAAGGACCGGAAGCACCTGAGGGTGCTTCACCGGAACCAGATAACGATCCACAGCTAGCTTTGTAAGCAGAGGTCCGATAATCTGAAGAAGAGAGTCGACGAGCAACAACAGCAGAGAAGCAGCGACTACCATGCGGTAGGGTTTCATATACCGCAGCAAGCGCCGCATCAGGCGCGAATCGTATGCTTTACCGAGTACTTCTTCTTCCAAGCTTCCTGCCCTCGCCGGCGAAGTCCCGCGCTGAATTTGCGGCAGCCGGGATCTCTTCCATCTACAGACTAACGTAACGGTCTTAGTTGAGCTCGCATTTTTGAACAATAACTCATGAACGGCGCGGTCCTCATTGATAAGCCCCAGGCTCTCACCAGCCACGACGTCGTGAACCGCTGGCGGAGGCTCGCCAATACGAAAAGAGTGGGTCATCTTGGCACGCTGGATCCCATGGCTACGGGGCTGCTCGTGCTGGTAACAGGAACGGCCACGCGGCTGGCGCAGTTCTTCGGCGCTCGCGAGAAGACCTACCTGGCCGAGATCACGCTCGGGCTGGTTTCGGATAGCTACGATGCCGATGGAGAAGTCCGCGCGACGGGGATTACGCCGCCGTCGGATCCGGCGGAGATCATAACGGCATTGAAGTGCTTTCTGGGGCGCTTCAGCCAAATACCCCCGGCTATTTCGGCGAAGAAGATCAAAGGTATTCCGGCGTATAAGCTGGCACGGAAGCATGTGCCCGTGGAGTTGCAGCCCGTGGAAGTAGAAGTGACAAAGCTGGAGGCGCGGATGCTGGCGCCCGACAGGGTGGAGATGGAAGTCACCTGTTCAGCGGGCACCTATGTGCGCGGCCTGGCACATGACCTGGGCGAGCGGCTTGGCTGCGGGGCAGTGCTGACGAAGCTGCGACGGACCAGAAGCGGCGAGTTTACGGTCGACCAGGCGCGGACCCTGGAGCAACTGGCGGAATTGACCGAGGCAGGCCGTCTGCACGAAGCTGTGATCGGCTCCGGGGAACTGCTTGCCGAGATCCCCGCGGAGCACTTCAACCTCGCGGTGGAAGCACAGATCCGGCAAGGCCGCGATTTCCGCACATCGCCGTTTGTGGTGCGCCCCGGCGCTCCGCTGGTGCGCGCGTTATCCCATTCGGGTGAGCTTATTGCCATCGGACAGTTAAAAATTCCTAATTTGTACCACCCGAGTACCGTTCTGTAAGTATCATCTGTTACGGATTTGAAGCTCTGTGCTACACCTTGTACGTCGATGAGTCCCAGCTCACTTGCGTGGCATAAGTTCACGGTTGTGCTTCTTGCTTTCGTGACAGCCGGTGTCCTGTTTCCGCAAACGCAGACCACCGGGGAGCAGGCTCCGGCTGCCCAGCCGGCTCCGAAGCCTTCCTTCTTTGCCGGGACAGTCACGGAGATCGATCAGGACCATGTAACCGTTTCCCGATCGGTGGTGGGGCGCGCACCGGAGCACCGCAGCTTCCTGATCAAGCCGGACACGAAAATGAATCGATCTGCCGTGAAGGTGAAGTCGCGCGTAACGGTTCGTTATCTTCACATGCCGGAAGGCGACGTGGCGCTGGAGATACAGATGCGGCCGCCGGCGCATGCGACGAAGCCTTCCTAGCCGGTCTGCGAGGAGGCTCTTACGCTTTCTTTTCTGCCTGCTTCTGAGATTCACGGCGGCGTTTCGCCCAGCCGGGCTTATCGACCTGATAGGCGCGGCCGATCGCCAGAGCATCGGCTTCCACGGGTTTCGTGATCACTGATCCCGCCGCGATGTACGCTCCTTCGGAGATCTCGAGCGGAGCGACAAGCGTGGAGTTGCTGCCGACGAAGACGCCATCGGCAATGCTTGTCGGATGCTTCTTCTGTCCGTCGTAGTTGCAGGTGATGGTGCCGGCGCCGATGTTGACGCCCTCGCCGATGGCGGCATCGCCGAGATACGCGAGATGTTGTGCTTTTGACCCGGCGCCCAGGCGCGTCTTCTTCAGCTCTACGAAGTTGCCGATGTGGGTGTCGGCGCCCGCGTCCGCATTCAGCCGCAGGCGGGAGAAAGGACCGATAGCCGAGTTGGCGCCGATGCGCGAAGCATCTGCCACAACGTAGGGAAGAATCGTGACATTGTCCGCGATTTCGCAATCACGCAGCACGGAGCCTGTACCGATGCGGCAGCCGGTCCCGATGCGCGTCTCGCCACGCAGTTGCACGTTAGCTTCGATCACCGTGTCGGGTTGAATGTCAACGTTCACGTCAATGGTGACGCTGTCCGGATTTTCAATCGTGACGCCGGAGAGCATGAGGTCGCGAGCTTTGCGGGCGCGCAGTATCCCATCCGCCACCGCGAGTTCTACACGGGTGTTGATGCCGAGAAGTTCCGTCGCATCGGGAACCAGGAACGGCGCGACGCGATGGCCGTGGCGGCGGAGAATTTCGACCATGTCGGTGAGATAGTATTCACGCGCAGCGTTGTTCGGTTGAATCTCGCCGATGTGTTCCCAGAACGGGGCTGCCTTAAAGCAATACAGACCCGGATTGACCTCCTGAATTTTGAGTTGTTCCGGCGAGGCAGCTTTTTGTTCGACGATGGCGGCGATGTGGCCATGATCGTCACGGACGATTCGCCCGTAGCCACTGGGATCGTCCATCTCCGTTGTAATGAGCGCCCCGGCCAGGTTGTCTTCCGAGGCGTGCCGAATGAGCGCGGCTAACGTTTCGGACCGCAGCAGAGGGCCGTCTCCGTTGAGGATGAACAATTGGCCGCCATTCTGCGCAACGGCTTCACGCGCGCACAGAACGGCGTGACCCGTGCCTTTTTGCTCCGATTGCTCAGCGAAACGTATGCCGGGAACCTTGACGCTCTCGCGAACCTGGGCTGCCTGATGGCCGACAACGGCGACGATCCCCTCGGGAGGAGCGACATGCAAGGCGGCACGGATGATGTGGTTGAGCAGCGTATCGCCGCCGGCCTGATGCAGGACTTTGGCCTTGTTCGATTTCATGCGTGTTCCGAGGCCCGCGGCCAGGATCACGACAGTGACGGGTTGTTTCATTGGATTCGTGTGCGCTGCGCAAGCAGCGCTTGTTGCCGAACTCGGTAAGCGCGCGCCCGGCTTGCGAGATCGATGACGACGGCGGCCAGCGCCGCCGGATCATGCCGGATTTTTTTCCGGTCCATGCTGGTGTCGCAGACCAGATCGGCGGTAACGACTTTCACTCCCATGCGGGACAGGTTGTCGAAATCGTTCTCGACGGGACGCACGTGCGCGCGGGCATACCGGCGCTTGAGCGGGTCCGGAATAGGTGCTGTGTTGACAACGATCGTATCCAGCAGGTTGCGGCCGGCGTGCTCATGGATGACTTCGACGTGCCGGGAAGCGGAATAGTCGACTGTTTCGCCCGGTTGCCACATGAGATTGACGAAGTAAGCTTTCATGGCCGGGGAGTCCTCGATAGCCTCGGCAACGCCGTTGACCAGAACGTTAGGAACGACGCTGGTGTAAAGCGACCCGGGCCCTATGGTGATCAGATCTGCGTTGGCGATGGCTTCTACGGTTTCGGGGAGCGGATCGCAGCAACTCGGCAGCAGCCGGACGGTCTCAATGGGACTACGGCTCTTGCTGATATTCGTTTCGCCGCGAACGATGGAGCCGTCCTTGAGAACGGCTTCGAGGGTTGTGTTCGCGGAAGTGGCCGGGAAGATGCGGCCGCGAATCGCCAGAATTTCGGAAGAAAGCCGGACCGCGTGGGCGAAGTCTCCTGTGATCTGGTGCATGGCCGTGAGAAACAGGTTGCCGAAACTGTGCCCTTTCAGGCCGCGGCCGCTAGCGAAACGATACCGAAACAATTGCGACAGAAGATCTTCGTCCTCAGACAGCGCCGTCATGCAATTTCGAATGTCCCCCGGCGGGAGAATATCGAAATCGCGGCGGAGGCGGCCGGAGCTGCCGCCATCGTCGCTCACTGTCACGACGGCGGTGATATCGACGACGGGCGCGCCTGCTTCGGCAGTTTGATTAGCGCCCGGCGCATGCTTTTTCAAACCCGAAAGAAGCGTAGATAAACCTGTGCCGCCGCCGATCGAAACAATACGGAGCGGAGCTTTCAACGAGCTTCTTTGAAGAGTTGAGACGCGGGTCAGATGGGGCATGGCCCAGTTCGCTCTAGGATCTCACGCTGGCGCAGAAAGGTTAACGGCGCTTCTTTGGCTTCTCTTCTTCGTCTTCGTAAACGGGAACCGTGTCCAGATCTTCGGCCTCAAAAACTTGACCGCAATCGAGGCAGCGGACATAATCCACGCCATCGCGCCGGTAAAGGAACTCGGTTCGCCCGTGCTGACATCCCTGCATAGCGAAATAACACCTATTCTAGACTGAGCCGCAGTCGTGTCAAGTGGCGGTCCGGCACAAGGCCCAGCGTGGTGCGGTGGAGAAAAATAATACCCGATCTGTACAATTCGATTGAACCCCGAACGACTCTTTTGTGAAACTTCCCTTGCCCATTAGCTTCGCACCCGATGCGCCCGACCTGGCGGAGCGGCTCGACGCCCTCAGGGGTTCGCGCGGAATCTATCTTCTGGCGATAGCCGGAGCACAAGCTCATCTGGGCTGGTCGGTAAACCTGCACCGCAGGTTATCCCGTTGGCTTGTATCATCGTATCCCGGTTCCGGCGCCGGCATTAGCAGCTTGCGGCAGAGGATCACGACT
Organism: Acidobacteriaceae bacterium; assembly: GCA_019233755.1. Classification (GTDB taxonomy): domain Bacteria; phylum Acidobacteriota; class Terriglobia; order Bryobacterales; family Bryobacteraceae; genus Bog-105. Next base: position 17,065 of record JAFAMD010000001.1, read on the forward strand.
GTGAGCTGCTGGCTGACCGGATCGAAGCTCGAGACCTCGTTATTCCTGTACGAAGTGGCGAAGCTCGAGCTTCCAACCGAATACCGGAAGTACCTCAAGCTGCGGATGCCATGGTTCGTCGGATTGAAGACGGAAGACCGGTTTCCGCGGCTGGAGGTGATGAATCGTCTGCCGCAGCAAGGGCGGGCTCTGTATGGCCCGTTTCGAACGCGCGACGCGGCGCAACTCTATGAGCAGGAGGTCCTCGGCCTTTTTCAGATACGGCGCTGCACGGAAGTGCTGAATCCTCATCCGGGGCATCCGGGCTGCATCTACGGCGAAATGAGCCAGTGCATGCGTCCATGCCAGTGCGCGGTGAGCGAGACCGAATATGGCAGCGAGGCAGAGCGCGTGGCGGACTTTCTCGCTACCAACGGAAAGAGCGCGCTCTCCGTGCTGACCATTGCGCGGGATCGAGCCAGCGGGGAACTCGAGTTCGAGCAGGCGAGCCAGATCCAGAAGCGGCTAGAGAGAGTGCAGGGTACGGCGAAGGCGCGGGACGAAGTGGTGCGGGCCGTCGAGGAGTTCAATGGCGTGGCGGTCACGTCGGGCACGCGACCGCTCGAGTTCCGGCTTTGGCCGATGCTGGGAGGAATCTGGCAGCCTGCGGTATCGCTCGACTTTTCGGCAGAGCAAGTGCCGGCCAAGTCGCTGGATTCGGAGATTCGTGAACGGCTTGGGGCTGCCCTTGCGAACGTTGACAAGAGCGGAAACAGGCTGGAGCAGCTCGCGCTATTCAGCCGCTGGTACTACTCATCGTGGCGTGAAGGACGCTGGTTTCCATTCCGTACGCTCGACAATCTGAACTATCGCGGGCTAGTCCGGGAGGTTTCGAAGATGGCGGAACAAACGCGCCGCGTACAGGAAAACGGGCCGTAGTAGCTTCGTGCTAGCTTGTCCTCATGTCCGCAAATGAGGAAGTAGGAGAGCACGTTCATCACGCCCAGGATCCCTTCGATAAAACAGTGGCGGGAAGCATGGCGATTATCGCAGCACTGCTTGCTATCGTGTCCGTCCTGGGGACGCATTTCAACACGGAGAAATTGTTGAATCAGCAACTCGCTTCGGATCAATGGGCGTATTACCAGGCGAAGGACATCCGGCGCTATGTCGCCCAAGTGACGGGCGACACTTTGGCGGAAGTGAAGGCCAATCCGGCGGCGGTCAATAAGTACGCACAGGATTCGAACAAGTACAAAACGCAGTCCGCGGAGATTCAGGAGAAGGCGCGCGATTTCGAAAAAGAACGCGACAAGGCAGGAAACGAGGCGGACCGGTTCCACTTCGGAGAAGTTTTTCTCGAAGTCGCAATCGTGGTTGCCTCGCTCTCGATTCTCACGAGGCGCCGGCCGCTGTTTCTCGGGAGCGTCGCTTCAGCCGTGATCGGTATTGCGATTTCGCTTACGGCGCTGTGGGTGTAAGCTTACCCGCCGGGCCTGTGGGAGCCGCATGGGCGCTCCGCGAGCTTGCTTGCCAGCTCTGATACATTTGCCGGGCGATCTGGTCGAACAGGCCTTGCGAATCACTCCCAACCTTGTAGAGATCGAAGTGGGTGCGGTTTTCGATAAACCTCACTTCGGCGTCCGCATGGAGCGAGTCCAACGTAGCCTTCAGCTTGTGTGCGGCGCCGTCAAGGTAAAAGGTATCGGCGGTGCCGACGATAAGGTGGATCTTGCCATTCAAATCTGGAGCGAGTGTGCGCCAGCGGGTGGACAAGATGCGCGAGATGTCGTACTTTTTCCAAGCCTCCACCACGTCCGGGTGCACATCGCCGGTCACGCGATCGAACATCTGAAGCGGACGCCCGTCGGAACCTCTGGGCGAAAAGACCCATTCAAACGAAGCAAGCTGCCCGCCGTAGGAGCCCAGTACGGATTCGAGGCGAGCGAACTCCTCGAGAGTCGCGACCGGCTTTCCATTCATGCGAACGAGCGGGTAGGGTGATCCGTCCGGCCGGTGATAAACGTTGGCGTGCGGGGCATATAGGTCGGGTCCCGTGAAGTCGTGAAAGTCGCTGGGATCGGGCGAGGTGGACCACGTTCCGCCGAAAATTTTCGGATAGGTGACCTGCAGCCACAGAGTGGCCCAGCCGCCTGAGGAGTGGCCATTCAGAAATCGCGCGCCCGGCCGGGGGTCGAGGCGATAGCGAGATTCGAGGTAAGGAATGAACTCGGTGGTCAGCGCGCGGCCCCACGGCCCGTTGTTGGCCGAGTCTGCGAACTCGTGAGTACCGCTCGGGCTCGATTCATCGAGCAGGATCCAGAGCATGCGCGGCATTTTGTTGTCATTCATCCGCCTGAAGAGCATCTCGCCGTTGGCCCGCAGGTAATCGAAACGTGCGCCGAATCCGTGCGTGAAGTACACCGCCGGATAGTGCTGATTCGGCTGATTGCCGTAGCCAGGCGGCTCAACAACCAAAGCGCGCATGTGAATGGGACGGCCCCAAAACCGGGAGAGAACAGGGCTGATGAAGTCCTCGGTGTGGATCGCTGCCGCGGACTGGCTGTCAGATGATTTCGTTCGCGTGCGCGCCGGTGCGGTTTGCGTCAATACAAGCGTCGGTTCAGGAGAAGCCGCAGGCGAAAAGTGCACGAGCGGAGTTACCTCGCTGATGGGATCCTCCGGAGAGCGGCCGCTGTAATCATAGGAATGATTTACATCAACGACGGCTTGCGCCTGGTAGTCGCCGGATGGCAGACGCGAGAAGCCGGAGGGATACGCGATGTCATCCGTATCGATCTCCACGGCTTCGCCCGGTGCGATGTCTTGGATCTCCTTTGCGGCTACGGACACCTCCGTTGGCCTGAAAGGACTCGTGTCGACCTCCGCCGCGCCTGTTCCGGTCTTGAGGAAGATCAGGAGGCGGCCTGAAACCGGTTGAGCGAACTCCTTTCCGACAACTACACGAAAGAAGAGATGCCGGCTTGGCGGTGGTTGTTGTGAGAGGACCGGCAGCGCACAGAAGAAAAGCAGCAGACAGGCGGAGATCCGCGTGAATCGCATATCTGCTTACGTTACAGCACGCTCACCCTCCGTCATCGCTTTCGACGATCGCTTTGAGCCGGGACAGCGCCGATTCCCATTCCTGCCCAATGCGATCGAGCATGCGGCGGGCGTCTTGGATTTTTTGAGGATCGAATGTCCAAAGCTGCTCGCGCCCCTGTTTGCGGTGGTGGACCAACCGGGCATGGGCAAGCACATGCAGGTGTTTGGTGACAGCCTGACGCGTGAGATTCGTTCCGAATGCGAGTTGTGTGATCGAAAGCGGCTCGCCCGCGGAGAGGCGAGCCACAAGGCGCAGGCGAGTCTCGTCGCCCAGAGCGCTAAATACGGCGGCGGAAGTTTTGAACGGCAGGCTACGCGGCTTCACGCAGATACTTTTCGAGCGCATTCATCTGATGATCCCAGCCAGCCCTGTTCCCTTCGAACACGCCTGCGCGACGAGCCAGCGAAAGGCGATCGAAGCCGCTTTCGGTGACGGTCACTTTTGTGCCCGCGGCTGCATCTTCGAGCAGGAAGGTAACGAGGGTCATTGGTTCATTCGAATAGTCGACGTCCGGTTGCACCGTGCCCGGGTGCCAGCGCCACGAAAAGATCTGTTCGGGAGTCATCTCTTCGATCTCAACGAAAAAGACGGACCCGCTACACGTCTCGGCGGTAGAGACCAGGCGGACGCGCACACCGGGTTGGAAGGAGCCCTCCGGATGGGCCGTCTCCGCCGAAAACCACCTGCAGAACTCCCGGACGTTCGTGAGTGCGCGCCAGACGCGGCTACGGGGAGCGGCGACGATGACGGACCGCTCAATCTTGCTCAGTTCGGATGTAATCACATGCAACCTCCAGGTTGCATACTAGCTCAATGTTTTCGAGAAACGCAACCGAAAAGTTGCGGGTATCGATATAGCCGGCTCAACCGCGCAGAGACAGCAGGGCGCCCAGTGTGCCGCCGGCCAGAATCAGCCACACGGAGTTTATGCGGAAGCGAAAGAGGAGAAGGATGCAGGCCAGTGCGAGAGCAATGCTCCATAGGTCGACTAATGCGGCGCGGCCAAGCGCAACGAGAACCCAGGCGATTAGCGCCAGCGACCCAACGGTGACGCCATCCAGCGCCGCCGCGGCAGCCGGTGACTGGCGGATTTTGGGGATCAGCGGACCACTGATAGAGACGAAAAGGAATCCAGGCAGGAAGATCGCGATAGTGCCGAGGAGTGCGCCGGGGATGCCGGCGAGCAGATAGCCGATGAACGTCGCGGTCGTGAAGACGGGGCCGGGAGTAATTTGTCCGACCGCCACAGCATCGAGTAATTGCCGGCTTGTCAGCCAATGGAGGCGGTCCACCAGGTCTGATTTCAGGAACGCAAGCAGGACGTAACCGCTGCCGAATGCGACCGACCCGATCTTCAGAAACACCAGGAAGAGCCGCCACAGGCTGTGCGAGGCGAGCAGAGGGGAAGTAACTGCAAGGACGGCCCAGCGGGGCTTCGGAATGGCCGCGGGCATAAAGAGCGGCAATACAGACGGCTGGCCGGCTTTGATGCTGCGAATCAGAAGCAGCAGCAACCCACAGCCTATGAGGACGACCAGTTCATGCACGCCGGCGGAGGCCAACGCGAACCCGACGAACGCAACCGCCAGCGACGCTTTGGTTCGTAGCGCGGAGAGCGCCAAGGCCCGCAGGGCTTGGAGGACGATGGCAACCACCACCGGCTTCACGCCGTACATCACGCCTGCAACCTGTGGAAGCGTGTGCCAGCGCTGGTACAGCATAGCGAGACCGAGCACGATCAGCGCCGCGGGAAGTATAAAGCAAACTCCGGCGAGGACCAGGCCCATCCAGCCGGCCTTTCTGAAACCGATGTGAATTGCCAATTCTGTAGAGCTTGGGCCGGGAATGAGGTTGGCAGCGCCCAGCAGGTCAAGAAATTCGGCATCGGTCAGCCACTTTCGGCGGTCCACGACTTCTTGCCGCATGATGGCGATATGAGCCGCCGGCCCCCCGAAGGCGAGCGTCCCGAGTTTCAGGAAGAGGATAGCGAGTTCACCTAACGGCGCCCGGCCGGAATCGCGCTGCATGGCTCGTGAATTTCAGGTTCGAACCGCTATCAAGGACTTGGCTAAACCCAGAGTACGTTCGGTCAGGATGCGCGCTGCGGGGAAGAGCGATTGCAGGGTACCGGCATCGAGCAGGTTGAGCTCGTTCAGGAAATGGTTGATGTAGAAGGCGCGCTGCGGTTCCGTCGGTTTTTCCAGCAGCTGCCAGACGGTGAAGCGCTTTACGATGGCACGTGCCAGGGGCTTCGGCAGCCTGTGAACCAGCGGCATCATGAGGTGCAGTTCAATGGGGAAGCGGCGATTGGGAGTCTGGATCCAGTAATGGCGGCCGACTCGGGCGACCTCGCTTGCGAAGCTCTGCTGATCCTGGCGTGTGCCGACGTGCTCGATAACCGAATTACTAAACACAATATCGAAGGCGCCATCGCGGAATGGTAACATGCGCCCGTCGCCGGCAACCTGTGTTAGTTCGCCAGTGTTCGCAACGAGGGCGCTAGGGAGATTCATGAGCGTCAAAGACGGACGAACACGGGCATACCGCCAGATTTCGGGCGAGCCTCCCACGTCGAGCACGCGGGTCTCAGATGAAATCCGGAACGTTTTCTCAAAGAGTGCCATGCGCCGTGAGCGGAAATGCTCGAAGGCGCTTTCAACAAGCGCGGACCGGCTCACAGGAGTAATAAATCGACTTTCCCGGCGGTGCGGGACCGCTTGCGATGTATCATGCGCGAACAGGGTAACTCCAGTTTCGCGCAGGCTGGCAATTCGTCGCGTCAGTTATGCGCTTTCCTGGAAACGGCGCGCGATGGATGCCGTCGTCTGCCGTGAAGCAAAGCGCGTGGAGAAGGCAATCAGCGCGTTGAGGCCTCCGGCAATCACTTCCGGCTTGCCTTCCATCATCGCGTCGTAGCCGATTTGCGCAACCGTTGCCGCATCCATTGCACGGCCGCTCGTGAACAACCTGCTGTTCGCCATTCCCGCGCGTTTGTCGAACTCTGTCTTCGTGGCTCCGGGACACAGGCAAGTAACGGTGACGCCGAAATCGCGAGCCTCGTTGTGGATGGCTTCGGAAAACGAAAGGACGTATGCCTTTGTTGCGTAGTACACCGCCATGAGGGGCCCGGGTTGGAACGCGGCGGTGGAGGCGATGTTGAGAATACGGCCGCTGCGCCGTTGAACAAAGACGGGAAGAAACAGGCGGGTCAAAGCGGTGAGGGCGGTGATATTGACCTGGATCATCTTCATGCATTCGTCATAGGGCAGTTGCCAGGAGAGTCCGTTCAGCCCGAATCCCGCATTGTTGATGAGAACGTCGATGGCGATGCCCCGGCCCCCGAGATCGTCAAAGATTTCGCGGGGCGCAGCCGGGTACGACAGATCCCTGGCGAGGACGACCGCCGTTCGCCCGGTCTCGCGCCGGATTTCATCGGCCAGGCTTTCGAGCTGCGGTTCCGATCTGGCGGTAAGTACAACATCCAGACCGTCGCGGGCACAGATCCGGGCGAATTCGCGCCCAAGGCCTATGGATGCGCCGGTAATCAATGCGGTTGGCATAATCTATTGATTCTGTATCGGGACACCGCGGTATGGGAAGGTAACGTTCAGGCTAAGTGTGCGTGGTATGTTGGAGATTACACGCCCGCGGGCCCTTAGCTCAGTTGGTTAGAGCGCTACCTTGACACGGTAGAGGTCAGAGATTCGAGTTCTCTAGGGCCCACCATATCTTTCCATGGTGAATCCGTGGCTGCAGTGGTGGACATCTCGGGTTCCCCTTCTTGAACAGCCTACTTATCCCCGGCTGATCCTTGCACTTTTCCTGGGCTCCATCATTGGCGCCGAACGACAGTGGCGGCAGCGCGCGGCGGGTATGCGCACCAACACCCTAGTCTGTTTTGGTGCGGCCGCATTTGTCGACTTGGGCGCGACCATAGCCGGCCCCACTACGACGAATATCATCGCGTATGTCATCTCGGGAGTCGGGTTTCTGGGAGCGGGCGCCATCATGAAAGAGGGCGGCAGTATTCGAGGACTCAATACCGCCGCAACGTTGTGGTGTTCCGCCGCGGTGGGCGCGTGTGCCGGCGCGGGCCAACTGTTGGTTGCCGTGTTCGTGACGGCTCTACTGGTGGGCATCAATCTCATCTTGCGGCCGGTCTCACGTTTCATCGATAAACGTTCGCTTGCGCGAATCAGTGAAGCGGTCCTGTACCGGATTAGGGTGACGTGTCCGGCGGTTGCCGAACATCACGTCCGTGATCTCATAATTCGGGCTCTCGCCGAACGGCCCCTTCTGCTGCGCGAACTGCGAACCGACGATGCCAGCGATACCGATGACACGTTTGTTCAGGCGGTGGTTGAAGCCAGCAATCGGGAGAATGTGCTGCTCGAAGAGCTGGTTGAACAGCTAAGAACCTGTGCCGAAGTCTCCTCGGTGGAATGGGCCGAAACCAGCCTCGAAAGCGAGTAGAGTAGCCTGAGTTGAACTGCTGGGCAGTCGCGATCCTGATACTTTGAAAACATGCTGGCTACAGAGACAAAGCGCATCGCGCCGCCAAAGCGCCTCATGTATGGTCCCGGCCCCTCCATGGTGGACCCCAGGGCATATGAAGCGATGGCGCAGCCGATTGTAGGCATGCGCGATCCGTACTTCCTGGAGATCATGGCGGAAATCCAGGCCGGCTTGCGGCAGGCCCTCGGAACGAACAGCGAGAAAGTGTTCATGGTTCCGGGGAGCGGAAGCGCGGCTATGGAAGCCGCCGTGGTGAACTTCGTCACGCCGGGCTCAAAGTTCGCGATTTTTGCGGCGGGCCACTTCGCCGATCGCATGACCTTAATGGGCCAGAGGCAGCGCGCAGTGGTCGTGCGCCTGGAGAAACCCTGGGGTGAGATCTTCACGGCTGCTGAGGCGCAGGACTTCATTGAGCGTGAGCGGCCGGACGTTGTCGGCTTTGTACAGGCGGAGACCTCGACCGGCGCGTACCAATCCGGCCGGAACATTACTGCTGCGGCGCGCGCAGTGAATACGCTGGTTATTGCTGATTGCGTCACATCGCTCGGTGCTATGCCGGTGGAGATGGATGCCGTGGGAATCGATGTGGCGTACAGTTGCTCGCAGAAGGGTTTAAGCTGCCCGGCCGGCCTGTCGCCTATTGCGGTTTCGCCCAGAGCCTGGGAACGCGTCGAGAAGCGGGCGGAGCTGCCTTTTAGCTGGTATCTGGATCTCGCAGTCATGTCGAAATACTTCGAGCCGCCGCACGTGTACCAGCACACGCCCTCACCGCCGCTCTATTACGCCATGCACCAGGGGCTCGCGGTAATCGAAGAGGAAGGGCTGCAGAATCGATGGGAGCGGCACCGCCGCGCAGGCGAGAAGCTTGTCGAAGGACTGCAGCGCCTCGGCTTCCAACTTCTGGTAAAGCGTGCGGACGAGAGAATCTGGCACGTCACCACCGTCACTCCTCCGGATTCCGTAGACGAAGCGAAGCTGCGTGAAGCACTGTTGCAGAAATACAATATTGAGATCGCGGGAGGGCTGGGCCAGCTTGCCGGCAAGATCCTTCGTATCGGCACCATGGGTCCGCTGGCGACGGAGGAGAACGTGGCGTTCCTGCTGGATGCTATTGCGGCGTCGATCTAGCTTCGCTCTATGGGGTCCGAGCTTGTCATCCGAATTGGTCTTTGCCAGCTTCAACTGCTGAAAGGCGATATCACCACCATCGCGGTGGACGCCATCGTGAACGCGGCCAACTCGCAGCTTGCGGGCGGCGGTGGGGTGGATGGCGCCATCCATCGCGCTGGCGGTCCGGAGATCATGCACGAGCTGGATGAGATTCGAAGCGCCATCGGCCATTGCGAGACCGGGAGCGCGGTGGCAACGGGCGCCGGGAAGTTGCCGGCGAAATACGTTTTTCACGCCGTTGGACCCCGGTATCGCGACGGCAGGCACGGCGAGCCCGAACTGCTTGCATCCTGTTACACGACCTGCCTGAATCTTGCCGCGGAGCGCGACGTGAAAACGATCAGTTTCCCGTCCATCAGCACCGGAATCTACGGCTATCCCATCGAAGCAGCCGCCGAAATCGCATTAAAAAGCGCTGCAGCATGGCTGCAGCACCATGCCGGGACCGTCCGCGTTGTGAAATTCGTGCAGTTCAGCGAGGGCGATCACGAGATTTACCGGAAACATGCCGCAAATCTTCGGGGTACGCTTGCCGCAGAGACACATGGCTAGAATGTAATTGGCCAATGCAAGTTCTCGAGGCTGGACCAAATAAATATTTGCTGCTGGAATTGGACCCCGATCTTATCGGGAATATTGCCAAGCAAGCCGGATTTGAATTCAAGATTGAAGATCACCAGCGAGTGATGTCTGTAGATTTAGCGGCTACCGACAGACAGGCTCCGCTGCTGCTGTTCGACGCCGCCGACCCGGGAAATCTCGGTTGGTTTTCACGCTGCCAGTTTTACGTCGACGGTAAATCCGGCAGCATACTGCAAACCCCTCTTTCGCTCGCCAACCAGCGTGACCGGCGTGGACGCGCCCTGCCGCACGCCGTTCGTTTGCAAATCGCCAAGGAACTGCCGGGCGGCTTCCGTATGCCAGGGCGGCAGCCTGTGACGGAGCAGGTGGTTTACGCTGTGCTGTTCAATCTTTTGAATGCGTTGCTGAATACGGGCGTAGGCGTTTGCGGTGGGCCCATTGTGAAGCCGCTTGCGGGGCGCACGGAGAATGTAGGGCCCAAGAACTAGTAAATCCTTGGCAACAAAGCGGATCTATCCAGCCAGAGAGTTCATCTCGCTGTCCGAAAACGCTGAGGGTTTAATGCGCCGGAACCCTGGCAAGCCGTAGCCACAAGCATGCTGACGCACAACTTGCAGTTGTATTTTTATGAGATGAATATCGTTGCGGTCCGGGATTGTCTCCTTGCGAACGTCGATGGGGTCGTGCAGGTGACGTGGTCTGATGGGGACAAATACACTGTGAAACTAGGGCCAATGGGATGAGCTTGAAGGAAGACTGGCGCTACGCGAACATCGAGTACCTTGAAAAGGCAACGTTCAGGTTGGACACCTACACAGCGCTAAGTCCAGAATGCGATCACGACCATTGCAGTGGATGTTGGGCGGAGTTCGCGAACTTTGACGGTCCTGAGATCCTGCACGAGGGCTATGTGACAGCGATTCCTTCGAAGGAAACCCCGGAACCCGAGTTCATCACCCAATGCACAGCACAAGGGATGACTTGTGTTCCTCAACCCGGCGTCGACGGTTACCAATTGCATTGGGTTTATCCAGAGTGCTTCGACGATTTTCGCGAGCTTCTCGGGTTTAAGCTGGTCTCCCATGCATGACATCCCTGGGTCGCTGAACCGTGCATGGATCTCGAATGGTCCGTGAACGAAACCTGATCCGGCGGGAACTGCGCAGCCAGGATTGGTGTCTCTACTCCTGATCGCTGTGTCACGTAAGGATCGATCAATACATCCGGGTGGGCTTGTGCCATTCACGAAGAGTTCCAGTCTCTCGATCATCTTGGTTGTTGTTAGCCTGTGCAACTCTTCCTCCGGCGTTCCATATTCCGTTTTGAGCACCACCAAGGTCTATACGGACGCGGAGGCATACAGGGTCTACGCGGTGATTCTGCGCGAAAATCGCGCCTATACAGAGGCAGCCTCGGTCATCATCAGACAGAAGACGGTTCCTTACTCCCCGTTGCCACCCGGAGATTGTGTTAAGCCCAGTCCCGAGTACAGCGCCCTCGTCGCTCTAGCGTTAGGCGATTATGAGCGAGTGAATCGATCCAGATGGAACCTGTCGCGCCTCTTCACCGTGGATAAGCCTTATGAACTTGCTCCCGAAACGGAGTTTGCGGGCAGGTTCTGGAGACCTTCTTCTGCACTGGGAAGATATATGCGTAATCATCAAAACTTTCCGGGCATTGTCGAGTTGTCCGCCGTCGGCTTCAATCCCGAGAAAACTATTGCTGTTGTGTCAATGAACGACAACTGTGGGCCGATGTGCAGCGGTGGGGATATGAAGGTGCTCCGGAAAGAAGGTGGGCAATGGAGGCAACTCATCGCCGAAGGATTGGGGTGCTTCTGGAAGAGCTGATGACTAAGTTGGGCGCCCGCGTTTCCGCGGGCCCGACTACCTCAGCTCAGGCTCCTACAGCTTCCTTCGCCTTTTCGACGATTCCTTCCAGCTCGCGCTGGTATTCGTCGAGGCGCTGATCGGAGGACGCTTCGAAGCGCATGACCAGAACGGGCTGCGTATTCGAGGCGCGAACGAGTCCCCAACCGTGTTCGAACGGCACCCGCACGCCATCGACGTCGATAACCGGATGATGACGGCGAACGATGTCCGCGACTTTCTCGACAACCTGGAACTTTTTGTCATCCGCGCAATCGACCCGCAGCTCCGGCGTGGAAACAAGCTTCGGTATTCCGTCGAGCTGATGCGATAACGGGCGGCCCGATTTCGAAACAATTTCGAGTAACCGGCAGGCCGCATAGATCGCGTCGTCATAACCGTAGTAGCGATCGGCGAAGAACATGTGTCCCGACATCTCGCCCGCCAGCTCGGCTTTCTCTTCCTTCATCTTGGCTTTGATCAGGGAGTGCCCGGTTTTGAACATAACGGGACGGCCGCCGAACTCAGCAAGCTTGTCATACAGAACTTGCGAGCATTTGACTTCGCCAATGAACGTCGCGCCCGGTTTGCGCGACAGAATTTCGCGGCCGAAGATCAGCAGAAGCATGTCGCCGTAGATAACGGACCCGTGTTCGTCTACGGCGCCGATACGATCCGAGTCGCCGTCAAAGGCGATGCCAAGCTCCGCCTTTTGTGTTGCGACCGCTGCTTGCAAATGCTTGAGGTTCGAAAGCACCGTCGGATCGGGGTGGTGATTCGGGAAATGGCCGTCCATTTCGAAAAAAAGTTCCGTCGCCGAGACATTCAGCCTCTCAAGAATGCGCTGCAGCACGGGCCCGGCAGTGCCGTTGCCGGCATCAAAGATTACTTTCACCTTACGCTCGAACGAAAATTGTCCGGCTATCTCGTCGACATACGGAGTGACTGCATCCACTTTTTCGTGAGAGCCTTCTCCCGATTCGAAGTCGCCATTCACAATCAACTTTCTGACTGCCTGAATATGCTCGCCATGCAGAGTGCCGCTTCCGCAGACGGTCTTGAAGCCGTTGTACTCGGGTGGATTGTGGCTGCCGGTGATCATTATGGCGCCATCGGCTTTGAAATGAACGGCAGAATAATATAGCACCGGCGTGGGCACGACGCCAATGTCCAGCACCCGGGCTCCGGCAGCCAGAAGGCCTTTCAGCAATGCGGCCTGCAGACGCTCTCCGCTAAGCCTGCAATCGCGACCCAGACAAATTGTGCGCCCGCTATGGCGAATGAGATAGGTTGCGAGTCCGCGCCCGAGAACTTCAACATCATCGTCGCGTAACTCTTCATCAGCAATTCCGCGAATGTCGTACTCGCGGAAAATCCCTGGGTTCAGCATATATTCACCAAGGATACCCGTAAAAGTGCTGCTTTCGGATGAAAATACGATTAAGTTCTATTCGAGTCGCTCACAGCGAAGCACAATCGATTCCAAGTAATCGAGATCCAAATCAAATCCGAAGCCGGGGCCATCGGGAACCAGGATGGTGCCGTCGGGTGTGACCTCAACCGGCGGCGTGATGATGTCTTGCTTCCAATAGCGCTTGCTTGCCGAAACATCACCGGGCAGAACGAAATCGGGTAAGGTGGAGAGCGCGATATTGTGAGCGCGGCCTATACCGGATTCGAGCATGCCGCCACACCACACCGGAATGAGGTTGGCCTCGCAGACGTCGTGGACGCGCTTTGCCTCCGCGAACCCACCCACCCGGCCAAGCTTGATATTGATGATTTGACCGGCTTTGAGCCGGATCGCCTGTTCCGCGTGATGAGCCGAGCGAATGGATTCGTCCAGGCAGATGGGCGTCTCGAGCGCCGCCTGAAGGACCGCATGGTCGATGATGTCATCATGCGCGAGCGGCTGTTCGATCATCATGAGGTAGAACTCGTCGAGCTTCTTGAGATGGTCGAGATCGTTCAGCGTGTAGGCCGAATTCGCATCTGCCATCAACTTGATTTCCGGAAAGCGCTCGCGTACCCGGCGGATCACGTCGACATCCCAGCCGGGTTTAATCTTCATCTTGATCCGCTGGTAGCCGGCTGAAAGCTCTCGCTCGATCTTTTCGAGTAATTGCTCGACGGAGTCTTGAATGCCAATCGAGACGCCACAGGGGATCTCCTTACGCGCGCCCCCGCCAATTGTTTTCCAGAGCGGTTCATTTTTGAGGCGGCTTTCCAGGTCCCAGACGGCCGCTTCCATCCCGCCGCGCGCCATGTTGTGTCCCCGGATGTGTGCGGTGCGCGCCGCCACGCCAGCCGCAGACTCGAAGGTGTGGTGGAGAATACGCGGCGCAACGTAGTCAATCAGCAGCGGCCAGATGGAACCGGTCCACTCCTCGTTATAGAAAGGATTTTCGCCGGCCGTGACTTCGCCCCATCCCGAAACACCGTCCGCGACGGCTTCCACCAGAATGATGTCGCGCTCGAAGGTGCGGCCGAAGCTAGTTTCGAAGAAATGCACAAGCGGCATGCGGATGTGCCGCAGAATAATTCGCTCTACTCTGATTCCCATCGACCTAACAAGTATGTCCCAGCAGACCCGGTCTTCTCGAATCCGATAACGGCAAGCTCCGATCGGAACAACTCGTCGAAGCGGGCTGCGATCTGCCGCTGGATTTCGCGAGCTTTATCCGGCGCCTGCTGACGAATGGCGGCGATGTCGGCAGGTACGGAGATTCTTGCCTCGACGTTGCCGTGTTCCAGCAGCCCGCGCGACAACAGCTCTTCTACACGGCGCGATCGTATCCACCATTCCGGAACAAGACGGTCTGTCGGCAGTCCGCCGTGCAAGTGACTGGACGTGGTTCCGTACTGGTTATGCACGTACCGGCGCACGATGGCACCGAGCCGCTCGATATTGAAGAACGCGTTTTTGAGTTCGAGCGGATCGAAGGTCCACTCGATCAGGTCGACGTCACTGCGAAGTGCATATTCGCGCTGCTTCAGCTTCATCATCCTGCCCAGCCCTAGATTGCGGTATTCAGGCAGAACCCCCAACATGTGGCTGTGGAGGTAATATTTGCCCCCCGGCTTCAATCCGGGGATGCAAAGGCAGAACGCGGCCATTTTGGCGCCGTCAAAGGCGCCAAGCACTTGGCCGCCAATCTTACTGGCAACGACAAACAAACGACGAGGCAACAGTTCGACATCGTCGAAGCCCCAAATCTCGCGCTGTAACCGCACTGCTTCGGCGAATTCACTCAATGCGGAAAGCTGGCGGATCTCAATTTCATTTGCAATGGTCACTCGGGCACATTGTACGCAGTCAGAGATTTGTCGTGCGCTTTTGCTTCAGCGCAGAGGACGTTTGGGTTGCCCCTGGGTGCGCGTCTACTCTTTTAGTCACGATCGTACTACGCACAGTTGTTGTCTCCAATGGATCAGGGGATACACTGGTCGCTGCGATTCAAAACCGAGGAGGAACAGCGGCGGATGCCCTTTGAAAAAAGAGTGACCTTACCCGGCAGTCATAGGCCCGCCCCACTGAATGCACAGCAGGTGGGTGCGGTCGAACCGAAGGAAACAGTGCTTGTGACGCTGATTCTGCGACGCAGGGGAGGCCATCCAGCGGTAGGCATGGATCACGCTCGAGTGGTTCGCGTGACGCACGACGAGTTTCCGCATCGGTATGGTGCTGATGCGAAAGATACTGCACTGATCGAAAGATTTGCGCACGAGTTCCAGCTGACTGTCGCAGACATTAGTATTCGCAAGCGCCAGGTGCTGCTGGCCGGAACCACCGCCGCGCTGGAAAAAGCATTTGGCACAAACTTGTTTTATTTCCAGCCGAGAACCGGTGAAAAATTTCGGGGAAGAACCGGACCGCTCACTATCCCGTCTGAGCTGGAAGGCGTGGTCATCGCGGTGCTCGGGCTGGATAGCCGCCCGGTAGCGAGGGCCCATTTTCGCTCACGGCCCGCTGCCGCAGGGGCTGCGACTTCCACAACATTCAACCCGCCGCAGGTTGCCGCGCTATACAACTATCCGACGGGTGTCAACGGCAGCGGGCAAACCATTGGCATTATCGAGTTAGGCGGCGGGTACAGCACGACCGATCTCGAGACTTATTTCAGTGGGCTAGGCGTGCCGACCCCGAGCGTTACCGCCGTCTCGGTAGATGGTGGAGTCAACTCGCCTGGCTCGCAAGCAGACGGCGAGGTGATGCTGGATATCGAAGTTGCCGGATCGATTGCGCCCGGGGCGAATATCGCAGTTTACTTCGCGCCCAATACGGATCAGGGGTTCATCGATGCGATCACGAACGCTGTGCATGACACCACGCGAAAGCCTTCGGTTGTCTCCATCAGTTGGGGCGGACCTGAGGATTCGTGGACGCAGCAATCCCAGACAGCGATGAATGCTGCTTTGCAGGACGCCGCCACGCTGGGCGTCACGGTGACCGTCGCCGCGGGCGACAACGGGTCGACTGACGGCGCAGGCGACGGCAAACTGCACGTCGATTTTCCGGCATCGAGTCCATACGCTCTGGCTTGCGGCGGGACTACTCTCCAGGCATCAAGCAACGCGATCGCCTCGGAGGTGGTTTGGAACGAGATCGCAAACAACGAAGGCGCTACGGGTGGCGGCGTGAGTATCGTGTTTGCGCTGCCGAGCTATCAAAGCTCGGCGGGCGTGCCACTTCAACCTGAAGCGAATTTCGTCGGCCGAGGCGTTCCGGATGTGGCCGGGAACGCAGATCCTTCCACTGGCTACAACGTACTAGTCGACGGGCAGGCTCAAATAGTGGGCGGGACAAGCGCGGTGGCGCCTCTCTGGGCTGCCCTGGTCGCTCTGCTTAACCAGCAGCTTGGGACACCGGTCGGGTTCCTGAATCCTAAGTTGTATGGGCTTGGCGAATCGGTGTTTCAGGACATCACGAGCGGCAACAACGACGACAGCAATCTCGGCTATTACAGTGCAGGAGCGGGTTGGGATGCCTGTACCGGATTGGGAAGTCCGAACGGCACGGCGATTCTGAACATGCTGTCGTCAACAACAGGTGGCAGCGGCAGCGGATCCAGTCAGTAAAGGAGTTCGTATGAGCGCAGCGCGTGTCGAAATTCCAGGCAGCGCACCGAAGCGGCGCGCGGCGGAGCAAACCGTCGCGCCTGCTGATCCAGGCCACCTCATGACGGCAACGATCCTGGTGCGGCATCGCGAGGGTCTGCCGGATATCGAAAAACAGTTGCTCTCCGGAGAGTTCAAGCCGGTTTCGCGCGAGGATGCCGGCGGCATAACCAGTGCCGAACCTGGCGATATGGAGGCTGTGAGATCGTTTGTCCTGCAGCAGGGCCTGTCTGTGATCGATGAGAATCTGGCGACGCGCTGCATACGCGTGCGAGGGACCGTGCAGCAGATGGATGCCGCGTTCGGAATCCATCTGCAATACTTCACCAGCAGTGACGGCAAGAAATACCTGAGTTATGAAGGGCCAATCTCTATTCCGGCTTCTCTTGACGGAGTGGTGATAGCCGTAACCGGCCTGGATCAGCGTCCCATCGCACGGCCGCACTCGGGGGGCGAATCGTTCTAATACAGCGGCGGTTGGCCGGGTGGCCGCGTCTTCCAGCGGCGATGAATCCACATCCACTGGTCTGGATATTGCCGGATGATCTCTTCAAATTGAGTGTGAATGCGCTGCGTGTCGGCCAGTTCATCGCCGGTCATGGGCACCTCAGGATAAAAACGCAAAATGTAGCGCTGCGATGGTTCGTCCCATAGCGCAAAACCGGGTACCACCGGCGTCTGAGAGTGATGGGCCAGCTTGACAAAGGCCGATGCGGCCGATGCGTACTTGCCAAAGAACCGGATGAAAACGCCTTCCGCGAGTGCCGCGTTCTGGTCGATCAGGATGCCAACCGCTTCCTCATTCTTCAACGCGCGTAGAACGGTACGCGCGGCGTCCTTTTTGAAGATCAGATGATTACCGGAGAGCGTGCGCCGCGTCTCCACCAGCTCATCAATCAACGGATTATCAAGCGGACGCACCATGACATTCATCGCTTCCGTCATGAGGGCATGCGCAAACGCGCTTAGCTCCCAGTTGCCCAGGTGGGCTGTTGCGATCAGGACGCCGCGGCCCTTCTGTTTCGCGCACAGATAATGCTCGAGGCCTTCATAGCCGATCCACTGAGAGATGTTGCTGTGGTTGAGATCGGGAAAGCGCGCCATCGCAACCAGAAGCCGGGCGATGCTTCGAAAAACACCATCGACGATCCGGTTCCGTGCAGCGTTGTCCAGGGCAGGGAATGCGAACGACAGATTGATCAGAGCGACGCGGCGGAGCTTCGGCAACGCAATGTCAAGCAGGCGAGCCGCCGCCATAGCCGCCCGCCGCGCTGCCGGGAGGGGAAGATGCCGAAGACACCCCAAAAGCGCGGCAGCCACCGAGTACTCCGCACGGATTTGTAGCCAATTCTTGCGTTGAGCCAAATCAGGAGTTTATTCGATCCACCCACCGCCGAGCACCAGATCACCGTCGTAGAAGACAGCCGCCTGGCCTGGTGTCACTGCGCGCTGTGGTTGGTCGAAGCGGACTTCGACGCGGATGGGATTGGAAGTAGGCTGCAGCGTCGCCTCCGCCGCGACGTGCTTGTTTCGGATTTTCACCCGGGCGCGGCGCGGCTCCGCCGGCGGCGCGATAGACAGCCAGTTCACCTCACGGGCAAAAAGAGAGCTGCGCATTAACTGCTCGTTGCGGCCCACGATCACTCGTTGAGAAGACGGCTCAGTCGCAATTACGTAAAGCGGCTCGCCTGCGGCAATGCGCAATCCTCGCCGCTGCCCGACGGTGAAGTGGTGAGCTCCGGAATGCCGGCCGAGGTGCTTCCCTTCGGAGTCGACGATCTCGCCTTGCGTGGCTGCCGGATCAAGGCCCTGCTCCTTGAAATATGCGTCGATGAATGCTGCGTAATCGCCGTTCGGTACAAAACAGATTTCCTGGCTATCGTGCTTCTCCGCCACCGGAAGCCGCAGTTCTTTCGCCAGGTCGCGAACCTGTGTCTTCACCATTCCGCCAAGGGGGAACAGCGTTCGCGCGAGTTGCTCTTGCGTAAGGCCAAAGAGAAAATATGTCTGATCCTTACCTGCGTCCACGCTTGTGCGCATCTGGTAGCGGCCTGTCTTGTCATCGAAGCCCAGGCGAGCATAATGGCCGGTCGCGATTTTATCGGCTCCGACACCATCCGCCATCTCGAGAAACTGGTCGAATTTGATGAAGTTGTTGCACAACGTGCATGGAATCGGCGTGCGCCCGGCGAGATAGTCCTCTACAAACGGCTTAACCACCTGCTGCTCGAACCGTTCTTCAAAGTTCACGACGTAGTACGGAATACCGATTACTGATGCGACAAACCGCGCATCATAGACATCGTCCAGCGAGCAGCAGCGCCCGGTCACGCCTTCCTCCGGGGCTAGTTCCGGCAGCCTTCGCTGATTCCAAAGCTGCATGGTGAGGCCGACAACGCGATTTCCCTGACGATGCAGAAGACCGGCGACCACCGAACTGTCGACGCCGCCCGACATGGCAACCGCAATGGGAGCTGCCTCAGACAAGCTGCACCTCGCGCGCTTTCGCTTTGCGGAGACGGCCGGCGCAGGCGATTACAACCTCTGCGAGCCGATCGATTTCTTCCGCACTGTTGTACCGGCCAAAGGAGAAGCGGATGCTCGAACGTGCCTCGTCCACGGTTCGGCCCATGGCAAGCAGCACATGCGATGGTTCAATTGAGCCGCTGCTGCACGCCGAGCCGGTCGAGACTGCCATGCCCTGCATATCCAGCGCGATCAGCAAGGCCTCTCCCGAGATGCCGTGGAACAACAGATTGCTGGTATTGGGTAACCTGCCGGCCAATGGCCCGTTCCTCTCTACGCCTTCTATTGCAAGAATCCTCTCTTCAAAACGGTCGCGAAGTGTACTACAGCGAATCGGCTCATCCGCTGAGCACAGCTCCACTGCGCGAGCGAATGCAATCGCGCCGGGTACGTTTTCCGTTCCTGCACGCCGTTCCCGTTCGTGCCTGCCGCCCAACTGGATACCGTGCAGCGGCGTTCCTTTGCGTACATACAGACCGCCTACGCCCTTCGGCGCATAGATTTTGTGTGCGCTAACGGAATACAGATCGACACCGAGGACGTCCAGGTCGAGGCCGACCTTGCCAAGCGCCTGCACGCCGTCCGAGTGCAGATAGATCTCCTGTCCGGCTGCGCGGCATTCGCGAACCAGGGCCGCGATTGCGG
Source organism: Acidobacteriaceae bacterium (assembly GCA_019233755.1). GTDB lineage: Bacteria > Acidobacteriota > Terriglobia > Bryobacterales > Bryobacteraceae > Bog-105. The sequence continues at coordinate 36,574 of JAFAMD010000001.1, forward strand.
CAACGCGCTGCACAGTTCCCACTTCGTTGTTCGCATGCATGACCGAGACAAGGGCCGTCTGCGGTTGCAGGGCGTTTGCGACAGCACCAGGATCGATCATCCCGTGCCTGTCAGGCGGGAGATACGAGACTTCAAAAGCCTCGCGCTCCAACTGGCGGAAACACTCGAGCACGGAAGGATGCTCAATGGCGGTTGTTATCGCATGCCTGGGCTTGCCCGCCAGGGCTCTCAGGATTCCCAGGATCGCGAGATTATTCGACTCCGTACCACCGCTGGTGAAAACAAATTCGGCTGATGAGGCTCCTAATGCCTCGGCGATCGTTCTTCGTGCCGCTTCCAGCCGCTGGCGCGCGGCCTGTCCTTGACTGTGCGTACTGGAGGGGTTGCCGTACACTTCGCGCAGCGCGGCTATCATTGCGTCCGCAACTTCCGGCGCAACAGGCGTGGTCGCATTGTGATCGAAGTACAGCAAGATTCAACTTAAACCGAGCTTGCGTGTGAGGCTGAGGCTGGCAGAAATACGCGGCTTCAATACAATTTTAGCAGCGTATGTCGTCTTCTTTTTCCCGCCCCGTAATTACGCTGACTACCGACTTCGGAACCTCCGATCATTACGTGGGGACCATGAAGGGCGTTCTGCTCACACGCTGCCCTAACGCAACGCTCGTAGACATCTCACACGAGATCCCGCCTTTTTCAATTGAGGCGGGAGCCTATGCGATTGAGCAGGCGGCGTCCTATTTTCCGCCCGGCACCGTTCATGTGGTGGTCATCGATCCCGGGGTCGGCACTTCGCGCCGGGCCATCATCGCCCAGGTAAGCGGGCATACCTTCGTAGCCCCCGACAATGGCGTTTTGAGCCTGGTTCTGAGCCGCGAACCGAAGGCTGTCATCCGTGAGGTCGTCAATAAAAGCTTATGGCCTAATCAGCCCTCCAGCACATTCCACGGACGCGACATCTTTGCGCCGGTGGCAGGTGCGCTGGCCGCGGGTACCGCACGTCCGGAGGATGTGGGACCCGTCTGCGGCTGGGTGGAAATGCTGCCAAACCTGCTGCCGGCCGAACTCGCGCCCGGTGTCTGGTCCGGCAAAGTTCTCAGCGTAGATCGCTTCGGCAACGTAATCACGAATTTCGAATCGGGCCCCCTGGCCGCCGCCGGATTTCAGGTAGCTTCGGGACGCCACGTGGTCACTGAGTTTCATACAACGTTCGGCCAGGCCCCTCCCGGCGTCTGCTTCGCCTACTTTGGAAGCTCCGGATATGTCGAGCTCGGTATGAATCAGGGAAGCGCTGCTGAACACCTGCAACTGCGCGCCGGAAGGCCGCTTACGCTGCGGCGGGTGGTGGAATGACAGGTTACAATCGGTAGATCTCGAAGAAAAGAGGCGTCGTATCTTCGACTTGTGTCCATGACTGCCGTTGAACCAATCACTCAGACTCGGGCTGCCGAGTTCCGAAACAAACTGCAATCGAAAATCATCGTGGCGGACGGCGCAATGGGTACGATGCTGTATGCCAAGGGCATCTTCATCAACCGCTGTTTCGATGAATTGAATCTCTCGTCGCCGCAACTGGTGAAGGAGATTCACCAGGAGTATGTGCGCGCCGGGGCCGAGGTGCTGGAGACCAACACCTTCGGCGGGAATCGCGTGCGGCTGGCCGCCTACGGCTTTGCTGAGAAGCTGAAGGCAATCAACGAAGCGGGAGTTCGTCTGGCGCGTGAAGCGGCGGGTGAGCGAGCGTTTGTGGCGGGTGCGATCGGTCCTCTAGGCACCCGAATCGAGCCTCTCGGACCGATGTCCTTCGCCGAAGCGCGTGCAATCTTCCGCGAACAGGCAGAGGCTTTGATCGGTGCTGGTGTTGACCTGATCGTTCTCGAAACTTTTTACGATATTAGCGAACTGCGGGAAGCCATTCTCGCCGCGAGGGAAACGGCTGGAGAGGAAATGGTAATCGTGGCGCAGGTAACCGTCAATGACGACGGCAGCCTGCGCGACGGAACCAGCACCGACAGCTTCACCAGGATTCTGAATGAGCTGCCGGTTGACGTCATCGGCGTCAACTGCTCCGCCGGTCCGAAAGTGGCGCTCGAAACGTTTGAGAGGATGGCGCCGCTGACCGGCAAGCCCCTCAGTGCAATGCCGAATGCAGGATTGCCGGCAACAGTGGAGGGCCGCAACATTTACTTGTGTTCGCCGGAGTACATGGCCCAGTATGCGCGCCGCTTCCTCCAAGCCGGCGTACGCATCATCGGCGGCTGCTGCGGCACTACACCGGAGCACATTAAGCACATCCATAGTGAGGTCCGGTCGCTGCAGCCCGTGCAGCATCGGATAACCGTTACTGTCGTCGAGGACGGGAAGCCGGAGGTAAAGCGGCTGCCCAAAATCTCAGTCGCGGAAAAATCACAACTCGGCGCCAAACTCGCGCAAGGCAGGTTTGTCGCTTTCGTCGAGATTCTGCCGCCGCGCGGGGTAGACGCTTCCCGGGAAATCGCGGGCGCGCGACTCTGCAAGGAAAACGGCATTGATTGCATCAATGTTCCCGACGGCCCGCGGGCGAGCGCCCGTCTCAGCGCCGAGGTCACGTGCCACCTGATTCAGCAGCAGGCAGGCATCGAAGCGGTTTTGCACTTCTGTTGCCGCGACCGAAACATCCTCAGCATGCAGTCTTCGCTGCTCGGCGCTCATACCATCGGGGTGCGCAATCTCATCTGCATCACAGGCGACCCCCCGCGCATGGGGACCTATCCCGATGCCACTGCAGTGTTTGACGTCGATTCCATCGGGTTGACCAACATCGTGAACAATCTGAATCACGGTTTGGACATCGGGGGGAATCCTATAGGTTCGCAAACTGCGCTGCTGCTCGGCGTGGGTGCAAATCCAGGTGCGTTGAACATGGACGAGGAACTGCGGCGCTTTGCCTGGAAGATGGAAGCGGGCGCGGAATACGTGGTGACGCAACCCGTTTTCGATCTGGACATGCTCGAGTCATTTCTCAAGAGAGTCGAGCACTACCGGATTCCGGTAATCGCCGGCATATGGCCGCTCACCAGCTACCGGAACGCCGAGTTCATGGTGAACGAACTGCGCGTTCCTGTGCCGCAGGCTTACATGGACCGCATGCGCCGCGCCGACAGCGCGGAGAAGGCGCGCGCGGAAGGCATCGCTATTGCTCAGGAGATGGCGGCTCGCATCCGGCACGTTGTGCAGGGTGCGCAGCTAAGTGCTCCCTTCGGACGATATGAGATGGCCGTGCAGGTTGCCGAAGCACTCGGCGAACGGTAAACTTACGTAGTATTCAGAAGTCCTGAATACCGTAATCTCACCCTCGCTTGTCCAGACGTGGCCACAGACCTTATACCTATTGACACAGAAAATCCCCTACCGGAAGCGATAGCGCGGGCGGCGGAAGGGATCTCCCGCGGGCACGTTATCGGCGTTCCGACGGACGCGCTTTACGTGCTTGTCGCCGATCCTCTCAACCTGCAGGCGGTCGGCCGCGTCTTTGCCTCCAAGGGCCGCGACCCTGTGCGCTCGCTTCCCCTCGCCGTCTCTGACGTGCTCATGGCGGAAGATATCGCCACGGAACTGAATAGCCGTTTTTATATTCTTGCGCGCCACTTTTGGCCGGGCCCCTTGACGATGATCGTTCCCGCTTCCGCCAAGGTGCCGCTCAAGGTAACAGGCAACACGGGACGGTTGGCCATGCGGCAAACCAAGTCGGCCGTGCTCAACGCGATTATCGAAAAGATAGGTCATGCCCTGATTGCGACGAGCGCGAATATCTCCGGCGAACCGACTATCTGTAGCGGTATCGAGCTCTTTGCGGCAATGGACGGGCGGCTGGACCTGGTGCTCGACGGCGGGCTTTGCGCCGGCCCCGGTTCGACTACGGTGGACATCACGGAACCGTACTGGCGAGTCATCAAGGAAGGCGCGATATCAGAAAAAGAGATCGCAGAACGGCTGAAGGCTATCTAGAAAATTCGGCAGTTCTGTTATTCTTACAAGTAAGCGTTCTCCTGCGGGAGCGTCCCTCTGGTCTCCTAAAAATTGATCCGATAGTCAATGTCATGGAGTCCCGCTCGAATTAAGTGCTGGTGTGCATGCTCCGGTGCAACAACACCATGGAGAAGCCTGAAGGCGCTCGGAGGATTCCCCCCTTGCCATTTTAGGGGTCAATGACGGATTCCGGAGTCGACGCTCTCTCGGGAACGCTTTTTCTCTCATCCGTCCCGCATCAATGAACATTCTTTTCATCGGTGATATTTTTGCCTCCGGTGGCCGCAGTATCGTTGCGGATCATCTCAACCGCCTCATCACCGAATTCAAGATCGATCTGGCAATTGCGAATGCGGAGAACAGTGCGGGGGGCTTCGGCATTACACCCCTTATCGCGGAAGAACTGCTCGCCCTGGGTCTGGATGTCCTTACCGGCGGGAATCACAGCTTTGATAAGCGCGAGATCCACGATTACATGGAGCATCAGCCGCGGCTGTTGCGTCCAGCGAACTATCCCGCCGGCCTTCCCGGAACCGGTGTCTTCACTGCCAAAGCGCGCAACGGCGTGCCTTACGCCGTGCTGAACTTACAGGGACGCGCTCACATGGCAAACATCGATTGCCCGTTTCGCAAGGCGGACGAACTGCTGGAATCGCTCGACCCGGCCATCAAAATCCGCTTTGTGGATTTTCACGCAGAGCTGACGAGTGAAAAAGTCGGAATGGGCTGGTACCTGGACGGGCGCGCCACAGCGATGATCGGCACGCACACGCACATCCCCACAGCGGATGCGCGCATTCTGCCCGGCGGCATGGCGTATCAGACCGATGCCGGGATGACAGGGCCGTACGATTCAGTCATTGGCGTAGACAAGGATATAATTCTCCGCCGCTTCCTCACCGGCCTCGCCGGGCGTATGGAGGCCGCCAGGCATGGTGTCGAACTGCACGGCGTTGTCATCAATGCCGACGAAAACACGGGCAAGGCGACCGGCATCCAGCGCATCTGGTGCCGCAAGTGAGTTGCGCTGCTGTTGGAACCGACTTAACTATTTCGACGCCAGCCACTTCCAGTCCCATTTCGGCGGTATATCTGCCTGCCTGATAAACAAGATTCGCGACTTTCGCGCTCCAGATCTCGTTTTTGCTGGGGAGGCAATTGATGTCCGGCAAAGAGCCGCCAATTCAGCGCCGCTCGATAACTGCGGTTTTTTGTCCAGTTTGCGCGAAGTGCCAGGCCAGATACTTTCCGACTTTCACCACTCCCGGTGATGACGTCCGTTTAGTTCTCGGTAAACATGGTTATAGGGTCCTCTGAATCGCAGCCGTATGGCTCAGCTGCTTTGGGCGCTGAAATGCCTTGATGGCCGCCGAGCCGCGGTGGAAGCACTGGCAACCAAAGCTGCGGAGTAGCGCGCTGACGCGCCTTTAGTCGAATCAGCGATTACAGAATTGCGACCCCCCCGGAACGGGAGACAAGCATCAGATTTATAATCGCGCCGATGGGCAGTCCTGCTTCTTCAAATTGGACGGAGGAAATAACGCTCGGCGGGAATCGAGATGCCTCCTACCTCCGCCTTCATCATGTCCCTGTTTTCGTTCGCGATCAGGACCGAAGCCTGCGGTTCTATTCGGAGCAGCTCGGATTTAGGCTGATCGTTGATTATCACTTTGCGGAGCACGGTCGCTTCGTTCTGATTTCGCCTCCGGATGGCAGCGCACTGCTGGCATTGATCGCGCCCAAACCTGACTCGGAAGAATATAAGCTGATCGGTCATTCTGGGCAATGTGCGGTTTTTGTCACGGACGACGTAACCGCCAACTTCCACACCTGGCGTGATCGTGGCGTCCGCTTTCATCACCCACCTCAGAAAGGCACATGGGGTGGAGTCTTCACCGTTTTTGACGATTTGGACGGAAACTCCTTTGTCCTGGCGGGATGGGACGACATTACTCGAGAAGTCGAAACACAACGCCGCGCGATAGCCGAGAAGCTGGAAGCAGAACGCCGTGCTCTCCAAGAGCTGGAAATTGCAAAACAGGTGCAGGCAAGGCTCTTTCCTCAAACAGCGCCGTCTCTCAAGACGCTCACATATGCGGGCACTTGCATTCAAGCTCGCGAAGTGGGCGGCGATTACTACGATTTCGTGAAGCTGGATCAGGACCGGCTTGGGCTGGTCATCGGCGACGTGTCAGGGAAAGGAATCGCTGCCGCTCTTTTGATGGCCAATCTACAGGCGAACCTGCGGAGCCAGTTCGCAACAGCTCTAGATAAGCCGTGCCGGTTCTTGCAATCAGTGAACCAGCTCTTTTACGAGAACACTACCGACAGCATCTACGCCACGCTCTTCTTTGCCGAATACGACGACAAAACGCAGCGAGTTCGCTATGCAAATTGCGGCCATCTCTCTGCCCTGCTTCTCCGGAACGACCGAACTCTTGAGCGGCTTGAATCGACTTGTACAGTCCTGGGATTGTTCAAAGAATGGGATTGTGCCATACGGGAAAGGACGCTCTTAGGCGGAGACACCCTCGTGCTCTACACCGATGGCGTGACTGAATCATTCAATGGTCAAGGAGAAGAGTTCGGGGAACAGCGCCTCATCGAAGCGCTTCAGCGGCACGATCAACTGGATGCACAGGCTTTAGTCGCAGCACTTGTCGACGAAGTTCGCGAGTTCAGCACACGCGAACAGCAAGACGACATCACGCTGATAGTTGCGAAATGCGGAGTTAATTAGCAGCGGTCACGATTCTGCTACTCGTTCGGAGACGATCCAAAGGGATTAATCTTCTCCATGGCTGAAGAATCATCGCCTCAGCTTAATCTTCTAGCACCGCGAGCTCGACCTCAGCGCCTGTTGCGCTCAGCTTCACACCTTCCCAACGTGCCACAACCGCTGTCGCTACGCAGTTGCCCAACACGTTCACTGAAGTCCGGCACATGTCCATGAGCGCATCTACTCCGAGTACTAGCGTGACCCCTTCGAGCGGCAGGTGAAACGTGCCAAGCGTGCCAGCCAGAATCACCAGAGCGGCGCGAGGTACGGCTGCCGCTCCTTTGCTCGTGAGCATCAGCGTCAGCATCATCGCGATTTGCGTGCTGAGCGGCATGTGAACGCCGGCTGCTTGCGCCACGAATAGAGATGCCACGGAAAGATACAGCGTTGATCCGTCGAGATTGAAGCTGTAGCCGGTTGGAAGCACGAAGCCGACGATGTGTTTCGGAACTCCAAAGCGCTCCATGTTCTCGAGCGCGAGCGGAAGAGCGGCCTCGCTCGATGCGGTGGAAAACGCCAGCAGGAATGGTTGTCTCGCGGCCCGGAAGAACCGGCCTACCGGTACCCGCGCGATGGCCAGCGCCGAGCCAAGCACCAGAATGACAAACAGCGCCTGCGCCAGATAAAGGGTACCGATCAGCTTGCCGAGCCCGAACAGCACGCTCGCACCCTTAGATCCGACAGTCACTGCAATGGCCGCGCCCACCCCGAAAGGCGCCGTGTACATTACATATTTCGAGTAGCGAAACATTACTTCTGCTACGGAGCCCGAGAAGTCGATCACCGGTTGAGCCTTGGCGCCCACGGCCGAACAGGCAGCTCCAAACAGGAAGAAGAACACCACCATCTGCAGCACGTCGTTTTGGGCGAGCGATTCGAAAACGTTGCTGGGGACGGCGTGCTCCAGAACAGTGCTCAATGAAACCGGTTTCGATAGAGCGGGCAGGGCAGCGCCATTCTCTCCTGCCAAGCTCAAACGGGCGCCCGGCTGCATCACGTTCACGATCACCAGGCCGATCACGAGTGCGAGAGTGGTCGCCAGCTCGAAGTAAGTGATAGCTTTCAGAGCGATGCGCCCCATCGTTCTCAGTTCGCCGGCGGAAGCGATTCCGTAGACCAGGGTTCCGAACAGCAATGGTCCGACAATCGACTTGATCAACCGGAGGAAGATGTTACTCACGGGCGCAAGATCGCGCGCGAAGCCGGGGAAAAAGACTCCGATGAGTATGCCCGCAACCAGGGCAATCAGAATCCAGGCTGTCAGCGATAGCTTTTTCAGCCGTTTCATTACGTATCTATTGTTTCTATCGTTTTGCCGTTTCTATCGTTCTCCCCATTTGAGCTTTTCCCTGAGTACATCGAAGAAAAGAATCTTTGGCGGGCGAATCAACTGGATCGTCTTCGGGGACGAACGGCAGATAACGGTGTCGCCTTTTGAAAGAGGTTCTCCTACCTGGCCGTCAATCGTCAAGTAAGGGCCTTCGTCCCCTTGAATAAAGATTTGAATAATACTGGTGTCCGGCACAATTACAGGCCGGTTCGTGAGCATATGTGGGCAGATCGGCGTGATACAGAGTGCGCTCACAGAGGGGAAAACGACCGGCCCTCCTGCCGACAGCGAGTACGCTGTGGAACCCGTAGGCGTCGAAACAATCAAACCATCTGCTCGATAAGCGGCTACAAAGTGGTCGTCGACGCAGGTATCGAGGTCGATCATGCGTGCCAGTTGCGACTTTGTGATCACCACATCGTTCAGTGCGGAGTAGCTTGCAATCGACTCCCCGTTCCGCACGAGTTCGCAATCCACCATGCGCCGTACGCCGATCTCGTGCTCTCCGCGGAGCGCCCGCTCCAGTTCGGGATAAAGATCCTCCACCCGAATCGCGGTGAGGAACCCGAGGCGCCCCAGGTTCACGGCGAACAGCGGGATGTCCAGTCCGGCAACCACGCGCGCTCCCGAGAGCAGAGTGCCGTCGCCGCCGAGGACGATGATGAGGTCGGTGCCGTGGGGCAAATCCTCTCTAGAGAAGAACGGGCCGCCGCCCGCGTACACGGCGGTGTGGCGGTCGTAGCGATACTCGATTCCGCGTTCTATCAGCCAGGTGAGAAGTCCGGAAACAATAGGGGCTGCTTCCGCCAAATTCGGTTTTGAGATGATTCCGACAATTTTTATCTGCCGCATGCGTCGCGTTCGGTGCCAACAACAGAGTAACGCGACTACTCTTTACAAGTGGCTTAAGCCCCTGTTGTGAGTTTGCGGGCGTGCAATAAGAATTCCCTGTTGCCCTCGGCACCCAGTATCGGACTGTCGGCGATGGCTGTGACAAATCCCGCGGCGTGCAAGGCGCCGGCCACCTTCTCGCACGCAAATTGGTGGGCCGCGGGATCCCGCACGATTCCGCCGCTGCCTACCGCCTCGCGGCCCGCTTCGAACTGGGGCTTCACAAGAATGATCCAGTCGCCGTCAGAAGCAAGTAACGGCGCCAAAGCGGGAATCAACAGGGTAACGGAAATGAAGCTGACATCGCACGCTATCAAGTCCGCCTCTTCGCCAATTTTGTCGAAGGTCAAGTGCCGGGAATTGACATGCTCGTGAAGAACCACCCGCGGGTCGGTCCGCAGCTTCCAGTCAATCTGTCCGGCACCGGTATCCACTGCGTGAACTCGCAGCGCGCCATGCTGCAGCAGGCAGTCAGTGAAACCGCCCGTCGAAGCGCCGATGTCGAGACAGACCTTGCCGCCTGCGGAGATATGGAACCGTTCGAGCGCAGCCTCCAGCTTGAGCCCGCCGCGGCTGACGTATTTCAGAGGTTGCTCCACGCTGATGCGGCTACCGGCATCCACCGGACGCCCGGGCTTGTCGGCCCTTTGGTTATCCACTGTCACCTTGCCGGCCAGAATCAGGGCCTGGGCCTTCTCACGCGATTCCACAAGCTGGCGTTCCACCAGCGCCACATCCAACCGCTGTTTGTTTGATCTGCCCGCAGCTTTCGGCGCAGGAGGCAAATGGTCAGGCCTTTCGTTGCACGACGAAATCGGCGATCTGGCGCAACCGGTCGGCACGGTCGTCGAAGATTCGCAGCGCGGCGTGCGCGGCCAGACGCTCCTTTTCGGCCATTTCGCGAGAGCGTTCCAGCCCATATACGGCAGGAAACGTCACTTTTCGCTGCGCCTGATCTTTGCCGGCCGTTTTGCCCAGAGACTCTGACGGTTCCTCCACGTCCAGAACGTCATCGATGATCTGGAACGCCAGGCCGATGTGCTCGCCATACTCCGAGATCGCGGCAAGTTCCTGGTGGCGGGCGCCTGCGTAGATTGCGCCCATTCGGACACTGGCTCGCAAAAGGGCGCCCGTCTTCGCGCGGTGAATGGATTCAAGCAGTAGCGGCGTGGGATGCTTCCCCTCGCCTTCGATGTCGTTGACCTGGCCGCCGATCATTCCGCCGCGGGTTCCGGAGGCTCGGGATAATTCTTCCACCAGGCGAATCTTCCGCTCCGCGCCCACGCCCGGAAGCCGGCTCAAGACTTCAAACGCCAGGGTCAGGAGTGCGTCTCCGGCTAGAATAGCCATGGCATCGCCGAAAACTTTGTGGCAGGTTGGCCTGCCGCGGCGCAAGTCGTCATTATCTAGCGCAGGCAGATCGTCGTGGATCAACGAATAAGTGTGGATCAGTTCCAGTGTCGCGGCGGCGTTCTCCACGCCGTCGGGCGCATCAGACACGGCCCGTGCAGCGGCAATGGCCAGCACCGGACGGATGCGCTTTCCACCGGCAAACAAGCTGTAACGCATCGCACGATGAATGATGCCAGGGTCCACGTTTTCGGCCGGCACCCATTCGTTCAGTACACGATCCACTACCAGAACCTGCTCAGCAAGATACTCTTGCAGACTGCTTTGTTCTACGCTCGTCATTTGCCAGTTCTCTCAGGGTTGAAGGGAACAGCCACAACCTCGGAGCCTTTCTTCATCAGGATTTCTACGCGTGATTCGGCCTCCTCTAATTGCCGCTTGCACTCCGCGCTGAGCCGCATCCCGGTTTCGAATAGAGCGAGGCTCTGTTCGAGCGGGAGATCGCCCTTTTCGAGCTCCTTGACGATGCGCTCCAACTCGTCCAGGCTCGCTTCAAAACTCGGTGAGGATGTTTTTTCCTCGGACATGCTCCATTGTAACGGTCTTAAGTAGCCGGCCTTACCCTCCGGGTCCTTTCCGACGCGCCGCCGGCAATCGGGACGACGGTTTCCTGTCATACGAAGTTTCGATTAAAGTGAATATATGGCGATCCCCGCCAGCACGCGGCCCTCTCTGTTCGGCTCTGACTAGCAGCAGCGCTCCTGACGGCCCTCCCTGTCCGCCTGCAACCCCCTCATCGAGGTTCTTTATGGTGCTAACGCAGAACGCCGCGTATCCGGTGCTGCCTTCTTTGGTGACTTCTCTGCCCGGTCCGAAGGCGAAAGAGATCATCGAGCGGGATAACGCGGTCCTCTCACCCTCCTACACGCGCTGCTACCCGTTCGTCATGAAACGCGGTCGAGGAGCCGTCGTCGAGGACGTGGACGGCAACTATTTTCTCGATTTTGCCGCCGGAATCGCGGTAGTCGCGAGCGGTCACTCCCACCCGGCGGTAGTTGCGGCCATCCAAAACCAGGCTGCCGAGTTCCTGCACATGTCCGGCACCGACTTCTATTACGAAAGCATGGTGCGGCTGGCGGAAAAGTTGGCAGCTTTGACGCCCGGCGATGTGCCGCGCCGTGTGTACTTCGGCAATTCCGGTGCTGAAGCAGTGGAAGCTGCCATCAAGATGGCGCGCTATAACACCGGGCGGGATAAGTTCATTGCCTTCTTGGGCGGTTTCCATGGCCGCACGATGGGAGCCCTTTCTCTCACCGGCAGCAAGATTACCCAGCGTCGCGGGTTTCATCCGCCGCTTCCGGTGCACCACATCCCCTATGCGTATTGCTATCGCTGTCCGTACGGTAAGCAGCCGGAAACCTGCAGCGTGGAATGCGTGAAAGTCCTGGAGGAGCAGCTTTTCAAGACCATTCTTCCCGCCGAGGAGGTCGCTGCGATTGTGGTCGAGCCCGTGCAAGGTGAGGGCGGCTACCTGGTTCCGCCGAAAAAATTCCATGAGGAGCTGCGGCGAATTGCAGATAAATACGGCATACTGCTGGTGCACGATGAAGTGCAAAGCGGCATGGGCAGGACGGGCCGTATGTTCGCTTCCGAGCACTTCGAGGTCTCGCCGGATATTGTCACCCTGGCGAAAGGAATCGCCAGCGGCATGCCTCTCTCGGCAACTGTCGCGCGCGCGGAAGTTATGCAGTGGCCTCCTGGCGCGCACGCTTCCACCTTCGGGGGCAACCCGGTGTCCGTCGCCGCTGCCCTCACCACCATTGAGCTGTTAGAGCAAACGCTGGTGGAACACGCCGCCGCGATCGGACGGTACATGTTAGAACGCATGAAATCATGGCCCGCCCGATTCCGTTTTGTGGGAGATGTCCGCGGCCTCGGTCTCATGATAGGTGTCGAAATCGTCCGCGACCAGGAGACGAAAGAGCGTGCACCCGATCTGCGCGACCGCCTCGAATCCATGGCTTTCGAACGCGGCCTGCTCATTCTGGGCGCCGGCCAGAATAGCGTTCGCCTGTGCCCGCCGCTCGTAATCTCGCGTGATCAGGCGGACTTCGCGATGGATACACTGGAGCAGTGTCTGCAGTCTCTGGAACAGTAAGCGCACAGGAGAGCGCGCAAATCGAACACGCGGAGCGTGCGCGCGCAGCGCAACCGCTCCCTGTTCTGGACGTCGGCTGCGGTATCAACAAATATCCTGGCGCCATCGGCCTTGATCGCAATCCGAACACCCGCGCCGACGTGATCGCTGATCTGGACCAGTTTCCGTTCCCGTTCCGCGACAGCTCCTTCCGCGAGCTGCGCGCCATCCACGTCATCGAGCATGTTTCGGACGTGATCCGCGCGCTCGAAGAGTTTCACCGTCTGCTCACGCCCGGGGGCCTCGCCGTCGTTGTTACGCCTCACTACACCGATTTCAGCTCCTTCTGCGACCCCACCCACCGCTGGCACCTGAACAGCTTTTCTCTGCGCTATTTCGGCGCAGATAACGGCGGCTACGGCTATTACTCAAAAGCCCGTTTCCGTGAGATTTCCACCCGGGTGAAGTTACTTGCTCTGTGGAGATACCTGGGTTTTGAGTTTCTGGTCAACCGCTTCCGCTGGTTCCGGCGGTTCTGGGAGTTCTACCTCTGCTATCTCGTCCGAGGCAAGGTTATCGAATGGCAGATCGAGGCGGTGAAGGACGAGTCGGCTGGTCTTTCCAGCCACATCAATGGATCTGGAAGCTGAGCGATTCGCTCCGGCAGAAGAAGCAGCGGAACACCCTTTCACACGACGCAGCGCTCGGCCGCCGGGGCGAAGATCTGGCTCATCGCTATCTTCATCGCGCTGGATTCAAGGTTCTTGCGCGCAATTACCGGCCTGGCGCCGATTCCGAAATAGATATTGTTGCGCGCGATGGCGAGATTGTCGTTTTCGTCGAAGTAAAATCGCGCACTTCAGCCGAGTTCGGCAGTCCGGACCGCGCGATCGACCCGGAAAAGCAGCGGCATATCATCCGAGCGGCTCATAGCTGGGCGACCCGGGCCGGCATCGCCTGGAACCAGGTCCGCTTCGACGTGATTTCGATCGTTTTTACTGATCCGCCGGCGATTCATCACCATCGCGATGCGTTTTTCGCGGGCCGTGCAATCTGACCGCTTCCGCAGCGCTGGCGTTCGCGATTGCCAAGGCGAGTCTGTTCATACCCTCGGGAAGGCTGGAGGCGAGTGTCGACTCCAACTGTGAAACATAGGCTCCAGCGCCCTTGCCGCGGAGCACAACGCGCTGCCTGAGTCGCGTTCGGTCGTTACCAATATCCTCGAATCGCCACTCGAAAGACAATGTCGCGTCGTCCAGCCGGACCTCGATCGTCGCACTTTTGGGTGGATTGACCTCTCGAATCACCCATTGCAGAGGCGCCTGGGCGGGCAGTTTCGTCGTTCCGCGTGTCCCAGCCGCGAACGGTCCATGCAGTTCAAATTCCGCCGGCGGATCAGCCCAGTTGCGGACGTCTGTCCAGTAGCTCCAGGCAAACAGGGCAGTCGCGTCGGTCTCCACCGAATGAGTCATTTCCCACGCACTGTTTTCCATCGCTTGCGGCTACTTATGGCTCAGTCCACCGTCCACAGCCAGAATTTGTCCCGTTATGAACGTGGGTGCTGTGAGAAAGAAATACACTGCATCCGCGATCTCCTCCGGCCTTCCCGGCCGGCGCATCGGCGTCGCGTCGATCATTGCCTGAGCTCTCATGTCCACATCGTTGAACGAAATCACTCCGGGAGCCACGGAGTTCACGGTAATCTCAGGCGCCAGCGCCTTCGCCAGTGCTTTTGTCAGCATAATGAGGCCCGCTTTTGAGGCGCAATAATGCGGGTGCTCAGCCCAAGGCCGGATGCCGCCCAGCGAGCTGATGTTCACGATCCGTCCCCCGCCGAGTTGCCTCATGTGCCGTGCGCCCTCCTGGCAGCAGAAGAACGTACCTTTGAGATTCACGTTGTGAAGGAAATCCCAGTCGGCTTCGGTGATCTCGAGCGGGTCCATTCGCGTGAAACGCGCGGCATTGTTCACCAGGCAATGGAGCGGCCCGAACTGTTCCTTCACTTTACGAAACAACCGCCGGATCTCATCGACGCTGCTTAAGTCCGCCTGAAAAACGGGCGCGCCGCCGCACTCGCGTGATACTTGTTCCGCTTCCGCTCGCGACGTGTTGTAGTGAATGGCGACGTCGAAGCCGCGGCGCGCCAGTTCGATTGCGATGACTCTGCCGATGCGTTTTGCCGCGCCTGTCACCAAAACGCGCTCTTGCGAGTTCCTACTCACGGGTTTGCGGCGAATTCCCGTATAACTTGCGCAGTGTAGGCAAGGTCCTGCGGCGTGTGCGCAGCCGAGACGAACGCCGCTTCAAACTGCGAGGGTGGCAGATAGACCCCGCGTTCGAGCATGTGGTGAAAGAACCTGCTGAAGACGGCCGTGTTGGAACGTTTGGCGTCTTCATAGTTCCTTACATGCCTACCGTGCGCACTGCCGTCCTGGAAGAAATAGGTCATCATCGAACCCACCCGGTTCACGCACGCGCCTGCGGGGACGCACGCCGCAAGCTCGGCTGAGGACTTCTCGAGTCTGTCGTACACCTCGGGATGCTTTTCCAGATAAGTCAGCATCGCAATTCCTGCGCTAACCGCGAGCGGATTTCCAGAGAGCGTTCCGGCCTGGTAAACCGGGCCGGCGGGCGCAACCTTGCTCATGATGTCGGCCCGGCCGCCGTAGGCAGCGAGCGGCAGGCCCGCGCCGACAATCTTGCCCAGGGTGGTGAGGTCCGGGCTCACTCCGTACAACTGCTGGGCTCCGCCGCGGCTCAGCCGGAAGCCGGTCATGACCTCATCGAAGATCAGCAAGGCGCCATATTGCTCCGTCACACGCCGCAGGCCTTGAAGGAATCCCGGCTCTGGCGGCACACAGCCCATGTTGCCCACCACGGGCTCGACAATTATCGATGCGATGCGGTCGCCCTGCGCGCGAAACGCTTCTTCTACTTGATCCAGGTCGTTGTAGGGCAGGGCGATGGTCGTCTCCGAAAATGCCGCTGGCACACCGACGGTATCCGGCAGGCTCAAGGTCGCCACGCCTGACCCCGCCTTTACCAGCAGCGAATCCACGTGACCGTGGTAGCATCCCTCGAACTTTACCGTCAGGTCGCGTCCGGTGAACCCGCGAGCCAGCCGGATGGCCGACATGCACGCTTCGGTCCCCGAGTTCACCAGCCGCACCATCTCCACGGACGGCACCGCATCTATAATCAGCTCCGCGAGTTCCAACTCTCGCGCCGTAGGAGCCCCGAAGCTGGTTCCAAGCTCGAGTACGGCCGCAATCGCATCGATGACCGGCTTCGGGCGGTGACCCAAAATCAGCGGTCCCCATGAGCCGACGTATTCGATGTACTCGTTTCCATCGACATCGAAAAGATGCGAGCCTTCGCCCCGGGCGATGAAACGGGGCGTGCCGCCCACTCCCCGAAACGCGCGCACAGGTGAATTTACTCCGCCCGGTATGCTTTGCTTGGCCCGCGCGAAGAGGGCTTCCGATTGACTTGTGTTCATGCCTGCGTTTCGCCCAGAATCAGCTTGCGAAACAGAAAGCTCATCAGAATCTCATGCAAAGTGGTATTCACGTTTCGAAGCAACCTGTTCTTTAGTTCCAGATATGGCTGCGTTCCCGCAAACAGATCCTGCATGATTTCGCAAAACTTGGGGCTGCGCTTCATGAAGTCGATCATTCTAGTGGGTACTGCTCCGAAAACGATTGCCCCGCAAAACAGTCGTTTTGCCAATCCGGCGCCGTAGGTAAGGTCCAGTCCGAAATCGCGCGAGATGAGCTGCCGGTAGACCTCGGCTTTCCGCTCCGGCTCCTGCTCGTTGAGCACTACCTGGCTCGCCAGATCGCCGGAACGGACGGCATAGTACAGGCCTTCCCCTGTAATCGGATCTACTAATCCGCCCGCATCACCCACTGCAATCCAGCCGGCGCCAGCAAGACGGTTATTCCGCCATCCCCGCGATTCAAGTGCCGGCAGCATATGCCCGTAGAACTTGGCGTTATTGCGCTCGATGCCTTTCTCTTCCATGTAGCGCTCCAGGCGGGCGCGCAGGCACTGCGCCGATTCCCCTTTGCCGCAAATACCGATCGAAAGATGTCCGGCGCGCGGGAAAACCCAGATATAGCCCTCGAGCTTGGGAAGGAATTGGATGTCGATATGCTGTTGATCGGTCGGCACCCAGTAGCCGAGTGCATACATGGTGTCTTGCGCGGTGTACTGCGTTCCAACATCCCGCAGCGGATTCCTTGCGCCTGTCGCCACCACGCAATAATCGGCATTCAGAGTGCCTGAGCGGGTGCGGATCCGCCATCCCGAGGACGCACGATCCAATCCAAGTACCCGCTCTTTCTCGATCATTGCGCCGGCCGCCTCCGCACGCCGCAGCAGCATGCCGTTGAGATCGACCCGTGAGTAAATCAACAGCGGACGCTGGAGCGCCATCTTGACCGACGTGAACGCCCCTGACTTGGGCGCAGCGAGCAGGGCATCGGACACCACCTTCTTCG
This sequence comes from Acidobacteriaceae bacterium, assembly GCA_019233755.1. Classification (GTDB taxonomy): domain Bacteria; phylum Acidobacteriota; class Terriglobia; order Bryobacterales; family Bryobacteraceae; genus Bog-105. The sequence continues at coordinate 53,571 of JAFAMD010000001.1, forward strand.
GCGTGTCGTTCTCGATCAAATAGGGATACTGCGAGTACGCCTTGAACGTGATGCCCCCGCCGCAGGGCTTTTCCCAAGCCAGCTTCTCATCGAGAACAATCACCTTCAGACCGCCGCGGGCTAATCGCTCCGCCGCGGTTGCACCTGCAGGACCACCACCCAATACAGCAACTGTCTTCATTGAGATTTTCCGTCGCTAGCTTGTGAGCCTGGTGTCATTTGCGGATTTGCCGCTGCCGGCGCCGCGCTCCCCGCGGGAGGCGAGTCAATCGCCGGATGACCAGGCGGGAGGCTGTCGGAACTTGCCGTTCCGTGTCCCGCCACCCCATGTCCCTGCGAATCCGCCACGTTCACCACCACCCACTGCCCGTCGCGCGCTTCCAGCGTGTAGCGCATGGTCATCCCGCTGTTTACCGCAGGATCACCCTTAGGATGAAACGCCACGGTCGCGTAGGCCTTATTTTTTTCGAAGGTAACCGAAGTGGTCGTTATGTCCAGGCTGTTCATGTTGAGGCCGGTGCTCGTCTCGAGGCGATGCATAATGGCTTCCTGAACCTTGTCCTTGGACCTCATTGCTTTATTGCAGGCGGCAAGAAGTACTAGGATGGCTAAGAGGAGGGTAATCGGGCCGCGTAACACCATCCGATTATAACTAGGGCTGTGTAAGATCCCTCGCTTCCACGCCCGAATCAGCCTCACTATCTTTTCGCTCGCTCGATGAGATTTCGCCTTTGGATTCTTGCTTCAACTTTGCTGTTGTTCGCCGGGCCGGTGTCGGCCGCCATGGTGCCCTTTGGCACTGAATTGGACGTCCGCCTTACATCGGAAGCCAGCAGCGACAAACCTTCGGGTCAGCCCGTCACAGGCGTCGTAATCGCTCCCGTTTTCGTGAACGGAACGCCCGTGATCGCAGCCGGTACCAAGGTCGCCGGCAACACTGCCAACGCCGCTCCCGCCGTCGCCGCAACCGCCGATACCGCCGAACAGCCAGCGACGCTGCGCATCCAGTTCACGAAACTGGAAGATGGCCATGGTCATTCACAGGCGCTCTACTGCGTACTGGAATCTGTTGACAATGCCCGCGAAAGCGTGGATGATTCGGGGCTCATCACCGGCATTAATCAATCGCAGACTATTCAAGCCAGAATGGACCAGGGAATCACAAAACTCGCGAGCCAATACCAGGGTTTGAGCCAGATTCTGTCGGCTGTGAAGAGTGCAATCGTGAAACCAGTGGAGCCAGCCGTCGACTTCAAACCTGGGGTCGAGATGAAGCTGAAGGTCACTAAGGCATTCGATTGGTCTTCTCCGGCAGGCGTCCCAAACGTTGCGGCAATCACGCCTGCCGAGGCCGTAGTTCAACTGGTGAGCCGGCAGCCGGTCCAAACGGTGGCGGAAAATCCGCCAAGCCCCTCAGACATCACCAACTTGATATTTATCGGCAGCATGGAGCAGCTTAAAGCCGCTTTCCAGGAGGCCGGCTGGTCTACCTCGACTGAAAGAAATCGTGCTTCGGAGATGGAAACGGCCAAAGCGCTGATCGAGAGCCGGGGTTACGCCGAAGCGCCTATGTCAATCCTGTACCTGGATGGCGCTCCCCCTTCCCTTACCTTTCAAAAGCAGAACAATACGTTCGAGAAGCGGCATCATATTCGTATCTGGCTTCGGCCCCAAACCTTCCAGGGACAGCCGGTCTGGGTGGGTGCGGCGACTCATGACATCAGCATCGCGTTTTCAAAGGAAAGCGGGTCGTTCACCCACGGAATCGATCCGGAGATCGACAAAGAGCGGGCAAAGGTGGTGAATGACATGCTGTTCACCGGGCATGTTCGCGGATTGGCGCTGGTGGATCGAACCGGCTTGCCCTCGAACCCCTCGAATGCCACCGGAGATAAACTCATCACGGATGGAAAAATCGCCGTTATTGAGTTCTAAACCAATAGCTGTGCCTATAATCCGCTACATCCGATAACTCATGCAGGTAACCCAAACCCCCGACCAGAAGCCTGGCGTCGGCTCCCTCCTTAAGAGGGACCATCAATACAAATATCTCGACGCTTTCATTACCCTGTTTGTCACGGTTTTACTCGTGTCGAACATCATCGCCGCGAAGTTCTTTGCTATTAATCTGCGCCCCTTTATCCCCTTCGACTTTCGGGTCAGTTGTGCTCAAATGCTGTTCCCGATCACCTACATATTCGGTGATATTTTCACCGAGGTGTACGGGTATTCCGCCTCCCGGCGTGCCATCTGGTACGGCTTCTTTGCATCTTTCATTCTGGTTGCTCTGACATACATAGCGGTGATCATCCCTCCGGCGCCGGAGTACACCGATCAGGTAGCTTTTGCGACAATCTTCAAGCCTGTAGGCCGGATTGTTCTCGCCAGTCTCATTGCGTATTGGTGTGGAGAGTTTGCTAATTCCTTTACGCTCGCTAAGCTGAAGCTGCTGACCAGGGGGCGCTTTCTCTGGACGCGGACTATAGGTTCTACCGTCGTGGGTCAGGCTGTCGATACCACCGTCGTCATGTTCGTCGCTTTCTACGGAGTGCAGCCGGTGGGAGTGCTCGTTCAGTTGATCGTCTCGGGGTATGTGATCAAAGTCGTTTACGAGACGCTGATGACACCCGTGACCTACGCCGTCGTAAACTTCCTCAAACGCACTGAGAGCGTCGACTACTTCGATTACGGAACCAACTTCAGCCCGTTTGCAGCGAACGAATAGCCGGTCAACTTACGTCTGCAGGGGGCCGCTGCAGCTTGACGTTCAGGTTCAGGGACCGGCCATTCCGGTAAATAGCGAGCACGATGGTGTCGCCTACGTGCTTCTGGGAAATCGCCTCCACCAGTGCGTCTCCGCGTTGCACCGGTTTTCCATCGATCGCCACAATCAAATCTCCGCCGACGCCGAGTTCGACGTTGCCGACGGCCACAACCTCGCGAGCTCCCCGGATGCCGGCCATATCTTCAGACGAGCCTCGACCCACGCGTTGTACCAGCAGGCCGCCCCGCCTGGGCAGTCCGAGAGCTTCTGCCAGGTCGCCCGCTACGTACTCCGTGCTGACACCAACCCTCGGCCGCTCCGTCACCCGCCCGGCTCGATAGTCGCTCAACAGCGCCTTCGCGCGGTTAATCGGCAGCGCGAAGCCTATGCCTATGTTGGTCTGTCCGAGGATGGCGGTGTTAATGCCGATCACGTTGCCGGAGGAATCGAGCAGCGGTCCGCCGCTGTTTCCTCCATTGATTGCCGCATCCGTCTGGATCATTCCTTGCAGATGCTCGTTGTTCTCGGCGTTGAACTCTCTGCCGATCGAACTCACCACACCCACTGTGAGGGTCCCTTCGAGGCCAAAAGGATTGCCGATGGCCAGCACCTTCTGTCCAACCTCCAGCCGGTCGGAATCGCCCAGCCGCAGGAAGGGAACGCTCTTCTTTGGGTCGATTTTGATCAGCGCCAGATCGTCGGATCGATCGGTATCGAGCGCCTTCGCATAATACTGGCTCTGGTCTGACAACGTCACCTGAATGCGGCTGCTGCCGGAAACCACATGGAAGTTCGTCAGGATGAAACCATCCTCATTGATGAGAAATCCGGAGCCCAGACTCTGCGTGGCGTACGGCTGGAAGAAAAAGTCGCGACGCACCGTTGTGCTCGTGATGTAAACCGTTGCCGTTCGGGCCGTTTTGTAAATATCGATGCTGTTCTGCTCTTCCGTCGTGTAGCCTTCACCATGAACGGATGCCGGCTCTGTCCATTTCAATCCCGCGCGGAACATCGGCGCCATCATGGACCGCAAGCTCCAATTTGCGCGCGACGTCAGCCAGACGAAAGAGAACAACAGCAGGAATGCCCAAACCAGCGTGCGCAGTTTCATACACGTTTGCTTTCAGCCAGCTCTTTCAGTTCGGAGTATACTTTCTGCACCTCGCAAACGGTCCTGGCTTTCGGGCCATCGGTATCGATCACGTAGTCAGCGTACTTTCTTTTCTCGTCCCCCGGCAATTGCCGGTCGAGGCGCGCCAATACCTGCTCCCTGGTGAGCTTATCCCGCGCCATAGCGCGTGCGATCTGGGTTTCCAGGCGGCAGGTCGTCAAAATCAAGCGGTCGAAAAACTTGTACCGGCCCGTTTCGATCAGGATAGCTGCTTCGATAACTGTCACGCCGTGAGGGTTCTGTGCCGCAAACTCTGTGATCATCTGTTCTTCCAGACGGATCACCGCAGGGTGAATGAAGCTGTTCAGTAACGCCAGCCGCGGCGGGTCCGCGAACACGATAGAGGCGAGCTTCTTCCGATCGATAATTCCGTCGGCCGCCAGAATCTCGTGCCCGAACTCCTGAAGCGTCGGTTCGAAGGCTTCGCCGCCGGGCTCGAGCACAATATGCCCAAGTCGGTCCGCGTAGATCAGATGGCATCCGAGGCGCTCGAGTTCGGCCGCCACAAACGATTTACCGCTCGCGTATCCCCCCGTAAGGCCGACTTTTAACATCCTGAACTTCTGCCGTTCAGGCGCATCTCGGCGAGCAGAACGGTGTTCGCCATCAGCATCGCGATGGTCAGGGGGCCGACGCCGCCCGGAACCGGCGTGTAGGCTGAAGAGAGCTCCTGCATCGCCCTCGGTTCCACATCTCCAACCAACGCGCTGCCGCTCTTTGCGAACGCCGCCATGCGCGCCGGATCATGTCCAAGCAGCCGGTGCACCTGGGCCGGATCGGTGAGCCGGTTCATCCCCACATCAACCACCACCGCGCCCGGTTTGATGTGCTCGGCAGTAATCGCCTCCGCTTTGCCGATCGCCGCGACCAGAATGTCGGCGCGCCGGCATTCCTCGGCCAGATTCTTTGTCCGCGAGTGGCAGATCGTCACCGTGGCATTCTCATGCAGTAGCATCAGGGCCATCGGCTTGCCGACAATGTTGCTGCGGCCGACGACTACGGCATGCCTGCCTGCAATCGGAATCCGGTAGCGCTTGAGCATTTCCATGATTCCCGCCGGAGTGCAGGCCCGCGGTGCGGGATCGTTTAACACCAGGCTACCCAGGTTGTGGGTGCCGAAACCATCTACATCGCGCATCGGGTCTACGTACGACGTGACTTTATCGGCGTCAATCTGCTTGGGAAGCGGCATCTGGACGAGGATGCCATCGACCTCGGGATCCTTCGTGAGCGGCACGATCTGCGAGATGAGCTCTTCCGTGCTGATATCGCCCGGCGGCCGCAGCTCAATGCTCCGGATCCCCAGGTCGTGGCAAGCTTTAATCTTGCTCCGAACGTAGATCTGCGACGCAGGATTCTCGCCGACAAGTACAACGGCAAGCGCGGGCGCCCGTTTGGCGGCCCGCAAGGCCTCTATCCGAGGCCGCAGCTCCTCCTGTATCTCACGACTGATCTTCTTGCCGTCAAGCACTACCCCGGTCATTCAACCGAGAGGATAACAAAGGGGCGCACGGGTCCTTTGCTGGGGCGCGCCAATCAAAGTGGAAAGCTGGCGGAATTGGCCGTGCGTCGGGATTCCGGTATGCGGGTGTTTCCAATGTCTGCTGCGTGCAGCCACGTCCCCGTCGATGGGCGGCAGTGCTCGTAAGCTTGAAACACCTGCTCGAAGACGCTATCCCAAGATTGCAGGCAGGCGTAGTGGCGAGCCGCCTTACTCATCCGCCTCTGCCGTTCAGGATCCGTCATCAGTTGATTGACAAAGCTGATAAAGTCCCACCCGGAAGCCGCCACGTGCCCTGTTTCCCCTGACTTCACCAGGAATTTCGGTCCGCCGCTGTTCGTTACCACCGCCGGAACGCCTGATGCCAGCGCCTCCAGTACGACATTGCCGAAGGTGTCGGTCGTCGAAGGAAAGACGAACAGGTCCATGTTGGCGTACGCTTCCGACAGGCGCTCGCCTTCGAGCACACCTGCGAAGATCGCGTGCGGGGTGTTCTTCCGCAGCCAGGCCTGTTCGCGGCCCTCCCCGACCACCATGATTTCGAAGTGTTCGCGGCCCAGCGTGACTAAAGTGTTCGCCATCTCGGCCAGAAATCGCACGCCCTTCTCGGCCGTGAGCCGGCCGACGTAGCCGATTCGAAAGGTCTCGGTCACACGGTTGCGGTGTGCCGGCGAAAACAAATTCGTGTCGACTCCCCGCTGCATCAGTAACACCGGTTTTCTGGTGAACTGGTGCATCAGCTCTATCAACTCCTCGTTGGGAGCCAGCACCACATCGGCTTTACGGTAGTACCAGGCGAGGATCTGTAGCGCGAGCTTTTCCACCTTCGAGCCTGCCTTGCCGCTTAATCGCGGGCCGGCGAAGCCCAGCGCACGCTCCAACCGGCGCCCCGCATACTCATGCAGGCTCGTATGCCAGGAAATCACGAGCGGAAGATTCAGCCGCCTGGCGGCGTAGCATCCTAATGCCCCCAGATCGCCCGGCCCGGTGATGTGAATGAGCTCCGCACCGAACGCTTGCAGTTCCTTCAGCACGAATTCTGCCTGCCGAAACAGAAAGGGATCGTAATCCAGATTGGCATCCAGGCCAATACAGACAGGACCCCGGGTCAATTGCACTACCCTCACGTTGCCGTCCTGCGTTGTTTCCCTCGTCCGGCCGCAGTGAATGCTGAGGAAGGGAATTTGCCGGCGCCGGGCGAAGGCCTCGAATTGTCGGCTGGTGCGCGCGACACCGTTTACTTCGTGAAAGGTGTCCGGCAGGAAGGCGGCCCGAGGGTAATTCATCTATAGCGCCGCCTGTTGATCAGACCATACCGTCGCCTTGTCATCCAACGCAATTCTGAGCGCCGAGCGCACACCGCGCCATTCAAGCAGGCGCATCGCTGCTATGAAATGCTTCACGATCCTGGGCCCTCCGTCGTTCCAGATCTGCGAGATGGGGGAAGGGGCGCCGGTGATCGGGTCGCGATAGAACACACGGTCTGCCCACGTCCGCCGGCCCGGCGCGTTTTCCGGATAATCGCGAACAACGTCGACCATGGTCTGTAACACTCTCAGCTTCAGTGGCTCATGGTACTGCGGCATGAACACCACATGGCTAAAGCCCTCGTACCGTACCTCCTGAATGAACTCCACAAATGTCGCGGACCGTGCCAGATTGAGAATGGCATTGGGCTCGCGCCCGTGCCGGTCGCCGCCCGAGATCAAGGGGAGATTACTTTCCCGCCCGAGCCGTATCACTTGCCTGTTTTCGCGCCATGATCGAAGGCCATTCAATTCCAGAGCGTGAAAAAATTTTCCATGCTCCTGAATGAGCCGGAACAGCAGTTGTTCATGCTCAGCGGCGCCGATGCCTTTTTCGTCCCAATACGGATGGTTCAGAACCAGCAGGACGTCCGCGTATCCATTCAGAACGTGCAACAGTTCGCCAAGGCTATCCGTCGCCTCGCCTGCCGTGTACCGCGCGAGCCGATCCATGATCGCACCGGCCTCGCCGGCCGGCAGGTTGTGAACTCCGAGATGAAAGAACGTAGGCCCAAACGGGATCGTCCATTCAGTGGATATCGGCGCCTTACGGAACCGGTCGAGCACGCGTAGCAGCGTTCCGGCCTGAATATCGTCGTGGTCCGTAAGCGAGACCAAAGCCGGCAGCTCGAATTTCCGTTGGATCTGTTTCTCCTCCAGCCGGTACGCCTGCCGCGGCGCGAGTGGCGGAGTCCAGAATGCATGGCCGAAATCGAAGTCTTTCGCGTTTCTCGCGCTGTACTTGGCTTCTTCTCGCCGAATCGCACTGCCCAGGTAAGGCACCCTGGCCGTGTAGCGCGGAACCATATCCAGGCTCTCTTCCGAATACATGGTGTGGCTGTGCAGCGACACACCTGCGCGGAATTGTTTCGAAACGGAGTGCTCGTGCCAGAAAAACTGGAATGTCGTCTGGGCTGTAACAGGCATTTGATGTCAATCCCCAACCCAAATGTCGTGGAAGATTGTTGCTAGCCGATTTGCCCACGGTGAATTACCCGTTAAAACATTCCCCGCAGGAAATGTTGGGAAATCATAGATTGTAGAACTGTTATGCTCCTAACGGAGCGAGCCTCGCGACCGGACTTGAGAAGGGGGAACAGACGTTACTCCTTTATCTTTAGTGAGCTGTTCCTCATTTGTTAATTCGCTGCTACAGTAAGTCTTTAATAGCCGAAGGCTGGCGGCGGTCTATCGCAACTAAGGAAATCCTCGCTCAAGACGGTCAACTCCTCGATCCGGAGCGCTTGCGTTTGCGGGTTGCCGAACTTGAGGCGCGCGTATTCGAGCTCGAGGGGCAGATCTCTGACTATGAGCGGATTTTCTTGGAATACCCGGTTCCGGCCATCGTCTATTCCGCTGATACGCTGCTGATCCAGGACGCGAACAACAGCGCCGTCGCCCTTTATGGTCACAACCGGGAGGAGATACGGCATCTCAACGTGCTGGACCTCTTCTTGCTTGAGCCAGGGCCCGATACGGATGTGCTGCTGGAAGAGCTCAAGAAACCAATGGCTTCCATCGGTCCGGTCACGCACCTCGGAGCGGCCAAGCAGGAGGTGGTAGTCAGCTTGATCTCCTGTCCCTTCGCCATCTGCGATGTTGAGTGTCGCCTTCTACTCATCCATGACGAGACGGTCCGCCGCACAACAGAGGAAGCTCTACGCGCGAGCGAGGAGCGTTTCCGGGAGTTGTTTGAGAACGCAAACGACGTTATCCTGCTCCACGACCTGAAGGGCAGGATTCTCGCCGTGAACCGGGCGGCCGAGCACCTCACGGGCTACTCCCGCAATGAGGTCTTGGGCAGAAGCTTCGAAGAACTTGTTGTTCCCGACGCGCGGGGCCAGATCCTCGATATCATCCGCGCCCATCTTGGCGGCAGCAACCGGCAGCATGAAGAAATCCCGCTTCTTACAAAAACGGGTGTAGTGCGCTACCTGGAAATCAGTTCGCGCGTCGTTTACCGCCGCGGGCACCCGGTCGGTATCCAGAGCATGGGTCGCGATGTGACGGAGCGGAAGCAGGCACAGCAGCGGCTGCTCGAATCGGCACGGGCCTTGCAAGAGAAAAATGAAGAGCTCAGCACCGCTTTGCGTCTCGCCCGGGAAGCCACCCAGCTCAAGGAGCAGTTCCTGGCGAACACCTCGCACGAGCTCCGGACGCCCATGAACGGGATCATGGGAATGATTAACCTTCTTAAGAGCACAGACCTGACCCCCGATCAGCGCGAGTATGCCGATGCGGTCAGCCAGTGCTCCCATGACCTGCTGACCATCATCAATGACCTGCTCGACCTTTCCCAGATTGATGCCGGCCGCCTTTCCGTAACTTGGGAAGCTTTCGATATTCACGAAAGTCTGAAGGCCGTTGTCAAGCTGCTCCGCCTGCGGGCGACCGCCAAGGATTTATCGCTGACCTTCGAGATCGGCCCTGGTTTGCCTACCCTGATCTACGGCGACAGCGTTCGCTTCCGCCAGATCCTTACCAATCTGATTGCGAACGCGATCAAGTTCACTCCCAGCGGCGGCGTTCACATCCGCCTGTTCTGCTGCGATAACGGCAAAATACGCTGCGAGGTGATCGATACGGGAATCGGCGTGCAGGATGCCGTTCGTGAGCGCATCTTTGAAGCGTTTTTTCAGGCCGACGGGACCACGCGTCGCCGCTTCGGGGGAACCGGCCTCGGTCTGGCTATCTGCAAACAGCTCGTCGAAATCATGGGAGGTACAATCGGGATCTGCAATAATGCCCCATCTCCGGGCTCGACGTTCTGGTTCGAACTGCCTCTCCGCATGACAGACCAGAATTTGCAGGATGGGCAGCCCGCCGCGGCTTGGCCTGAACTCTCTTAGCTTTCGACACGCTTTGCCCAACCCATTCTGGATCGGCCCCAACACGGCCTTCGTGCTTGCGATCTTCGGCGTGCTGGGCATTTATTGTGAGTTCATCTGGCCGGGCCGCGTATTTCAAGGATTGCTCGGTGCCGCTGCGCTTGTCACTGGAGGCTACGTTCTCTACCGGCAGTCGCCATCTACCGGCAGTCTGGGGTTGATCGCCGCTTCCGCGCTTCTTTTCCTTGCCGAAACCATCTGGAGTACCCGGTTTATCGCTGGTGTCTTGGCCACCGCCGCCCTTGCTGCCGGTGCCTGCACAATGTTCTCTGAGCCGCCGCGGATCGGACCCGGTCTCGCGATCCCTTTATCCTGCGTGTTTGGCGCTATCACAACGGCCCTGGCCTCCATCGCACGGCGTGCGCGGAGGAACAAGTGGTCCGATATTGAGTAGAAACGGCACGTGATTGCCGAGTCAGAGATCAGCTCTTCGTGCTCATACAAACGATCTTCGGAAGAGGATGGCCCTCCCACGTAAAGCGGTATCTTCTGTCTTTGCGCACGTTAATGACGAGGCTGGGACGGAAGCAGGCGATACAGGTGCCGCCCGCACGCCTGACACTTGGATAAGTGATACCCAACGACCCGGCATCAAGAAGACGCCGCGCAAGCACTTGCGACGCCACGTAGCTGTCGGGAGCCAGCGCGCAATTAAAGTCCGGTGCGTTCCGGATGTCATGAAAGTTGCCGCTGAAGTCTGCCAGATAGTCGTCGTAGGTGATGCTATCGTCGAATCGGCCAATCTCGGCATATTCCGTCGACTTGTGGAATGCCACCTCGGCTTGCGCGGTTTTGAGGGCAAACGCCGCGTACCATGCTCCGCGATCCGGACCATTAAAGCGTGACCCCAGGGGGTGCGCGTGAGTGAAGGCCGCATTAATGATGCGGTAGTTCGGAACGCCAAACACCAGTTCGTGGCTTCCAATCCCGGGCAGCAGTCCGTTCTCGGCCCACAAGCGTTCATTGGTAGCGTGATCCAGATCAAACAGATCTCGCAGATGCTCGTCGCTGTCCGCGATTCTCACAAGCACGCTGGCGAAGTCGGGATTGTACTTGCAGGGGATCAGACGATGGGTGTCGTACTGGCGGACCAGACGAATCGGCGGCAAATCACTTGGCTCATTCACATCCCTCCGCGCCTCGCATCGAGCAGCCGCCGGACAATCTGCATGGCGGGAACGCCTCCGCGCATCATGTAGTCCAGAGGTGTGCGCCCGCCAAAAATCCGATTGCTATTGGGCAGCTTCACCCACTCATCTGCCAGCGTTTCGCCATAAAGGATGTTGAGCGCCTTGAAAATGCCGATCAGGTACGAAATTCTGGTCAGAACATCGGCATCGAGCAAACGGTCGGGCTCTTTCTTCCATTTGTAATAAGGGCCATTCGAGACACCGCCAAGAAGGGCGCGCGCGTCTTCGTCCCGGATGCCCCAGCGGTCTGCCAGGTTGAAGAACCCTTTGAGAGCGGATGCACTGAGGCGCTCCCGCTCCGATCGTGACGTCAGGTCGACCAGAGGGGCTGGGTCATAGCCGGTGGCCGGGTAGGTTGGCCGCATGACGGGTCTGTCTCCTGTTTAGGAGTATATAGCATATTATTTCGGAGGGCAAATCCGTCCGGTTTGAAAGAGCGGAGAGGGAACGTTGACGGCGGGCCGCAAAGCCCTAGCGGCGCCTTGGAAAAGACGGGGGCCTGGAAGCCGGCGAAACCACAAACCCGGTTTCCTCCGGCTTCCACACCTTACTTGGAGGTCGATAACTACGCTAAATCGACATCGCGGCCGTCGCCGCAAACTCGCTGGCGAGCGCAAAGATGTCCTGCTTGCCGGCAACGACCGAGGAGGCGATACGGCCAGAATCGATCAGGACGGCCATTGGTGTCCCGCGAGCGCCAAACTGAGTCGAGACTCTTGACTGTGGATCCGACAGCACCGGCGAGATTAGTCGCATTTCTCGATTCTGTGCGACGGTTCCACTCGAGACCACAACCAGACCGGGCGAGTCCGCGCTGCGGTTCGTATCCCATTCCCGCAACTCTTCAAGCATCCGCTGACAGAAGCCGCAAGCGGGATTCCAGAATACAATCAGTGTGCGATTCTTTGCGACCAGATCCGACAAGCCGATGAGAGCCCCGTCTACATTCTGCAGTGGCACGGAGGGTATAAGGTCGCCAGACTGGAGCATCACGGATGAAGCCGCCGCCAGCCCCCCGTTTTGTGCGCCTTTGCTCCGTTGGACGATGCGAAGCGCCAACTCTCGAACCCGGTCCACACCCATGGCGACCGGGCTTCCGATGGTCCCGTCTGTACGCACGACGAGTGCGGCCGGAGTGCCGTATGCTTGGTACGCTTCTGCAATCTCGCGATTGGCTTGCAACAACACGGGTACGGCGAACGCGTTGCCAACCTTCTCGAGATTCTGCGACTTGCTTCCCTCGCTAATCAGCACGATGCTTAGCGTGTCGGCCGCTTCCCGCGCCCATTGAGAAATATCCCGCAGCAGCGACATGCAGGGACCGCAACCGGGGTTCGTGAAGAGGAGCAGAACCGGTTTACCTCTGCGCAGCAGGCCTTCGAGCGACCACTCGACACCGTCAAGGGCAGTGAGTCGGAATGCCGGAGCGCGTGTCCCGACGGGGAGACCTTGCGGGCTCGGCGCGGGGGTGGACGGTTTAGGTTCACTGGTTGCGCGCTGGTTCATCCCGCTCTCCATGGCTTCCAGGCGAAGCAGTATGCGTCCCTGCTGCTTAAGCACTTGAAGCATGAGCAGCAGCGTTGCGACTATGCCCAGCAGCGTGAGAGCGGTTTGGACGGGATTGACGCCGAGCCAGGCGGCAAAACTGGGGCTTGAGCGGCCCTGCTCGCCAAGCGCCACAAACAACGCGACGCCAGACAGGAGAATACTCCTGGCTAGGGTGGACCAGCCAACCGGAGCCGAGTGGAGTTGTCCGAAACAGTTGCACTCGGGTTTGCGCCCGCGGGCCATGTTGATCGCTATACCAGCAACGAACAGGGAGAGAAGGCCCAATGAAGCGAGCGAACCAAGCCACGAAGCACCACCCGGCAGTAGGGCAGCAGCTATCAGGCATTCGAAAATGGGCAGCCAAAGGCCCGCGAAATGAGCAAGACGTTCGGGCACACCGAAGCCGGCGACGGCGCGACGCGAACGTTCCAAATCCAGTAGCTTAGAGATTCCTGCGAGGAGGAAAATGCCTGCCAGGAGCGCTCTGGCTCCTAGCAGGCCGGCATCCAATGCAATCACTGAATGACCTCGGTGCCGCAATAGAAGGTGGTCGTTCCGTTCACCACGGAGGCCATGCAGATTTCACCGGGTTTGCAGCACGTACCGGGGCAGCAGTCGACGTTCGGTGCGCAGCAAAGGCCAGTGCCCTCACTCGGTAAACACGGAACCGAACCGGTGGGACATTTACTGCACTGATGAGTCGCCGCATCGATGCAGGTCTCGCCGTTCGGGCAGCAGACGCCGCCGCAGATCTGGCTGTGCGGGCAGCAGGCGTTGTCTATGCATTGCGAACCGGTGGCGCAGCACGTCTTGTTGCAAACCACGTCGGTGAAGGGACAGCAGAGCCCGTGTGCCGGGTCGGCGCACGTGGCAAGCTCATCGCAACAAACGTCGCCGCAAACGTTCTGGGAATTGCAGCACTTCCCGTTCAGGACGGTCTGTCCCGGCTGGCAGCACTGACCCTCAATACAGACTTGACCCGAACTGCAGCAGTTGTTTCCGCAGGCTACTTGGTCGCTGGTGCATCCGCAAGAGCCGTTCGGAAGACAACTGTGGATATCGTTGCCGCAACAAACGTTATTGCAAAGGGCAGCCGTACTCGGACAGCAGAGGTCACCACCTTGGAAGCTGAAACAATTGTCGCCGACACCGCAGGTTGTGAAGAACCCGCAGGGGTTGGGAAGACATCCGCCTCCGGGCAAATTACAAGCCGCCATACAAACGCCCCACTGGGCGAGGGAAAAGGGAACGCAAGCGCCTAGCGAGAGAATGCACTCCCAACTAGTCACTTGATTCTCGTACGTCTGGTTACAACCGTCCTCGCAATTGAGGCAGGATACGTGATCCTCACTCGCGGGTTCGTACCAATCGTCGCCTGGGGCAGCGATCGCGGTGCGAGGGCGGAACACGCCGCCGCGTGCGGAAATTGTATGTGACAAGGCGGCGCCGTTACTTAGTTCATCCGCAATCTGAGGGCCGACAGCGAGGAGCGCGGACGCAGTTGCTCCGCAAGAAGTGAGGGAGCGTGAAACCTCGCCCCTGAGCTGTTCGATGGTCGAGAGCAGATTGGAGTCCGCGAAGATTTTCGGCGCCGGCTTGCCGTCCGCGAAAACAGGGGTGCTACTACGTGCGGTTTTGGTGATCGTAAATGACCGCCCGTCCAGAGTGCCGTGGAACGAGATGCCATTCTTGCTGGTGATGGTTACGCTCTTTGCACCTTGGAAGTCCGCTCCATACGTCGTGGTCGCGGTCATCGAGCCCGACTGGGTCGACGATACCTGGTACTTCAGAATCGGAGTTCCCGCTCTGCTCACCGTCGTGTTGCTTTGCGCGGCTTTCGTCTCCGGATCAAAAATCAGCTGATGATTCAGTGTGACTCCGCTATCGCTCTGAGACACTTCCCGAGCAATGGCATTGCCGATCTTCCGCCGTCCGCACAAATCGGTCACCGGCAGGGTTGGTATTACTGGGCGGCGGGTGGGGGGCGCGACGGCCCGGGACGCTAGAATACCCGCGACATTCTTTGTGAGTTCGTCAAACCAGTGTGTGGTTGGCATGGCGACAAGCGGGTCAAGTATAGCCTCTTTGAACAGGCAAGTCTAGTACTTTTGCGGTTACTTGTCGTTAACATATGATCTGTCCGCTCGATCCGCCGCGGCGCCGTCTGCGCCCTTTATTTCCGTGGCCCCAGCGCCCGGCTGATGGTTTTCACGTTGTTCGCTGCGTCCGTCTGCACCGGACTCTTCATCGCGGCCGATTGCTGCGAAAACTTTAAAGCATCCTGCAGCATGGCCCGATTCTTCGAGGTCTTACCCAATTCGAAATCCGCGACACCGAGCTGAAACAAAACAACCGGCAGCAACTGGTCATCGCCCTTTACTAATGGCAGCGCCTGTCGCAGTGCTTTGTCCGCCTGCCCATACTGCTGTTGCCCGTTGTAGCTGATCCCCTGCATCCAGTAGGCGACCCCCATCATGGTCTGCTTCTTTTTCTCCCAATCGGCGTCGCTGACTTCCTCCGGTTTCGGCTTGGTCTGCATCACTTCGATCAGCTTCTGCGAGTACGTCAGCGTCTTCGCCAGATCCTTCTTCTCGCGGTTATAGTCCGCCGCGAACAACAGAACGTCTTCATTCGACGGATCCCGCTGCAACTCCTGCTCCGCTTCTGTCCCGGCCTTGTCGCCCTGTCCCGTCTGCCGCAGCGCATTCAGGTATCGCCCGTACGCTTTGCTTAAATACGGACTCTGTGGATTTCGCTGCTCCAGCGAACTCACCAACACGACAATCTTCGCCGGATCCGTCGTCTTCAAGGACATGGCGTACACCGAATATTCCGTGTAGGTATCGACCTGCTTCGCATAATCTACCCGGGCCTTGTCGGCAGTGGGCGATGCAGCTTCCTTGCGTGTGAGCTTTGAAGTCTCGGCCGACCATTTCATAACCCCGTCGGGATCGTTCTTCGCCTCCGCCGCCTTCAGATTGTTATATGCGGCCTCCGTAGAGTCCGGATTGCTCTGGAGCGACTTCTCGCCTGCCGCGAGCGCTTTGTCATACTGCTGCGCCTGCAAATACACTCCTTGCAATTGTCCCCACGCCCAGCCGGCTTGTTTACTCGTCGGAAACTTTTCTACAAACTCTTCGAGCAAGGCCTGCTTATGCGCCGCGTCCGATTCACTCTGAATCTGTGCGACCATGGCCCCGTCGGGCGTATTCGGATCAAACGCCTGGGGCCAGCATCGCCCTGTCGCAGCCATTAGCAGCACCGCAACGAGTATTCCGCGTCTCATGAACCCTCCCGTGTTACGCGGCACTCTATCACAATTCAAAAGGCCGCGCCGCATCGCTACACTGGGGTGAGGCCGCGCCCAGGCATGCTCCATTTCATTCTTCCGGTGGGATTACTGCAGTGCAACTGCTCCATCTTCGGTGACGAGCAGACCCAGGAGGCCATCGTGATTGATCCCGGTGACGAAATCGAGAAGATCACCGCTATCCTGGACAAGCATCGGCTCAAAGTGAAGGCCATTGTCATTACGCACGCGCACATCGACCACGTAGCCGCTGCGCAGAAACTCCGCGCTCTCACCGGAGCCCCCGTCTACATGGATGAGCGCGATACCGCGTTGCTGGACATGCTGGACGTGCAGGCGCGCTGGCTGGGCGTAGAGACGCCTGCGCGGACCGAAGTAGACGCTGCTGCGAATGACGCCACGGTCCTCAATCTCGGCAATGCCGAATTTCACGTGCTCCGGACGCCCGGCCACACCCCCGGCAGCCTTTGTCTGTGGATTCCGGACGAAAGCAAGCTTATTGCCGGCGATACGCTGTTCCGCGATTCCATCGGCCGGACCGACCTGCCCGGCGGTAACTCGCGCCAGATTCTGTCTTCCATTAAAACCCGGCTGCTCGATCTGCCGGAGGATGCCATCGTCGTCCCCGGCCACGGCCAAACCACCACCATCGGCCGCGAGAAGGAACGCAACCCGTTCCTGCAAGACCTCTAGCTCAAAACCTCTAGCTCTGTTGTTTCCGCGTGTTTGCCTTCAGTTCCAGAACGCTTGTAATCAGTTCTTTTGCGTCTGCCAGGCTCTTGGTAATGAGCTGAATGTCCATTGCGGGTTTGCCAAATTGCCGCCCACTTTGGCAATACACCCCGTGCTGCCCCACCAGCACCAGCGCATCGGTAATACAGTCAAGCGTGACCGCAAGACGCCCGCGCTCCTGTCCCATCATGAACTCGTAGCGCTCGAGCTCTTCTTTGCGTTCTTCGTACACTGACATCTACCCCGATTCTTACACGTGCTTGCTGCCCGGATTGTCTACACTGGGAGCAGTTTCCATGCAGATCCCTTCCTGGCCGCAAGCCGGTGAACGCGAGGCTGAATTGCTTCGCATGGTGCTCGAAAGCCCTCAATGGGGTGGTTTCCATCCCTTCGTCACCGAGTTCGAACAGAGCTTCGCCACCTATCAGCACGCCGCATTCGGCATCAGCGCATTCAATGGCACCGTTACGCTCGAATTGGCCCTCACCCTTCTTGGGATCGGTCCCGGCGATGAGGTCATTGTTCCGGCCATCTCTTTTATATCGACGGCCACTGCGGTTGCGCGCGTCGGCGCCGTACCCGTCTTTGTCGATATCGAAGAGTACTCATTTAATATCGATCCGGAACGCGTGCGCGAAGCAATTTCTTCCCGCACAAAGGCCCTGCTCGCCGTCCACTTCGGCGGTGCGATGTGCAATGTCGACGAACTTGAGGCAATCTGCCGCCAGCACAGTCTGTTTTTTATCGAGGATGCGGCACATGCCCATGGTTCCGAATGGAACAACAGGAGGGCAGGGAGCTTCGGCATCGCGGGTTCCTTCAGCTTCCAGAACGGTAAAGTTCTGTGTTCGGGCGAAGGCGGCATGCTCGTTACCTCCGACGAAAGCTTTGCCGAGCGCGCCCGTTCGGTTGCCAATTGCGGGCGCATAGCCGGCCGCAGCTTCTACGAACACCACCGCCTTGGTACAAACTTCAGGTTGACTGCGTTTCAGGCTGCCGTCCTGCTCGCGCAGTTCGAGGACCTGAACGAACAGATCGATACCCGCACGGCGAACGCGCAATTTCTGAAGAGCGAATTGTCAGACCGGAAGGAGATCGTTTGGCAATACAAACCGGAAGCAATCACACGAAACAGCCACTACCTTTTGCTTGGCCGCTTGCTCCCCGGCGCGGCCGTTACGCGCGATGAATTTCATGCTCGCCTGGGGATAGCGGGTGTACCGTGTACCCCTTTCTACCCGCACACGCTCTATCAGAACCCCGTTTTTCAAGAGGTCGCCTGCCGGGTGATGCCGTGTCCTGTTGCAGAAGCGTGTGTTCGGGATGCCTTCTGGTTCCCGCATCGCATGCTTCTGGCCGATGAGGAGACGATTTCTGAGATTGCAAAAGCGATTCGTTCCGCCGTTTCGAAGCAGGGCTCCGAATCGCGTCTTAGCGCGCCGCCGGCTGTGAGCCTTCGCTAGCTGTACCCGGTTGGCTCGAGTCCGTCGCGACATGCTGTCCGGCGATCTTGAACTGCGTGTCGTGCTCGTGCAGAAATCCAAGCTTCTCCAGCTCCAGAATCTGCGTGCTCGGATCAGTCTTCAATTTCTCGATCCGGATTTTCTTCGCTTCGATGTCGCGCTGCAGGTTTGCATTCTGCTCTTCGAGCACCCGAATCTCATGCCGTTTCTCGCTCCAGGCACTCAGTCCCTGCGGGCCCCGCAACATGATAGTCGCGTAGGCGCCCAGACCTGCAAGAGCTGCTATAGCGGCCACCGGACGGAGATAGTTGCGTAACATCGAGCGGAGAAATCCCTACATATCTTTATAAACATGTTTAAACGAAAGATCCAGTAAAATCAGGCTATTCATGACGGATTCTATGGTCGTTCTCTGTACTTGCGGCAATGTTGGCGAAGCAGAGCGCATCGCGGCAGCGCTGGTGGAGGAACGTTTCGCGGCGTGTGTCAATATTCTTCCGCCGATTCGCAGCCTTTATCGCTGGAAGGGCAACGTGGAAACCGCCGAGGAGATGCCGCTGCTCATCAAAACCACCGGGGAGCGGTTCCCGGCGCTTCAGCAACGCATTTTGCAACTCCACAGCTACGAAGTCCCCGAGATCATTGCCCTTCCTATAGTGGCGGGCTTAGAGAAATATCTCGTCTGGTTGCGCGAGCAGGTCTGATATGCACATCTGATGCCTGCCTCACTTCATTCTGGGAGAATCAGCTTCATGCGTCTCGTTCCGCTCCTCCTCGCTATGGCCTTGGCTCACGCGCTGGCGTTTGCCCAGGAAACTCCGCTTCACTCTCTGCCGTACACCCCCAGCCTCGCCACCCAGTTCATGGACAAAACTGCCGATCCGTGTACGAACTTCTTTCAATATGCGTGCGGAAACTGGAGCAAGCTCAATCCCATTCCCGCGGACGAGGCCAGTTGGGATGTCTATGCCAAGCTGACGAACGAGAACGCGCGCTTTTTGTGGGGCATTCTGATCGAGGCCTCGCAGTCCACTCCTTCACGCACCACCAACGAACAGAAAATCGGCGATTATTTTCACGCCTGCATGGACGAAAGTGCGATCGAGCAGGCTGGCGCCAAGCCGCTCGAACCGGCGCTTGCTCAAATCGCCGGCCTCAAGGGCATCGAGGACATCGCCGCTTACATCGCCTCGCAGCACCGCACCGGCATCGACCGCAGCGTCCCCTTCGGTTTTGATTCGAACCAGGATTACGACGACTCCTCACGGATGATCGCCTTCGCCACCGCCGGCGGACTCGGCCTCCCCGATCGCGATTACTACACCAAAACCGATGCGAAGTCGCAGGAGATCCGGCAGCGCTACGTGCAGCACGTCCAGCGCATGTTACAACTGCTCGGCGAGTCTGTGCCCGATGCCGAAGCCGACGCGAAAGCGGTCATGAGCATCGAAACGGCTCTCGCCGAAGCCTCTCTCACCAGGGTCGAGATGCGGAATCCCTACAATTTGAAACACAAGATGTCACTAGGGGATCTGCGGCAGTCGGTTCGGGCATTCGATTGGGACGCCTATCTGAATAAGCTCGGCGCGCCCGAGTTTCAGGTCGTCAACGTGACCGAACCCAAGTTTTTCAATGAACTCAACACACTGCTCCGGCAGCAGAACCTCGCCGCCTGGCGCGCCTACCTGCGGTGGCATCTCGCCCATTCGGAAGCGGCCTATCTGTCGTCGCCGTTTGTGAATGAGAACTTCGAGTTCTTCGGTAAGTACCTCCGCGGCCTGCAGGCATTGCCGGCGCGTTGGAAGCGCTGCACCCGGCTTGTCGATCGCCAGTTAGGTGAGGCCCTGGGGCAGGTCTTTGTGGCTCGCGTCTTCTCTCCCCAAACCAAGCAGGATGCACAGAAGGTGACCCGGGAAATAGAAGCCGAAATGGGCCGCGATATCAAAGATCTCAACTGGATGAGCGAACCCACCAAGCAGCAGGCGCTGACTAAGCTGAACGCCATCGTCAACAAGATCGGTTACCCCGACAAATGGCGCGATTACAGCTCTGTCGATGTCAAACCGGACGATTTTCTCGGCAACGTGGACCGCGCCTCCGAATTCGAAGCGCACCGGCAGCTCGCCAAAATCGGCAAGCCGGTCGACCGTACCGAGTGGTTCATGACACCGCCTACCGTGAACGCTTATTACGACCCGCAGATGAACGACATCAATTTCCCGGCCGGGGTGCTCCTGCCGCCGCTTTTCGATCCGAAGATGGATGCCGCGCCCAACTACGGCAACACTGGCGCCACCATAGGCCACGAGCTTACCCACGGCTTCGACGATGAAGGCCGCCAGTTCGACGCCCAAGGCAACCTGCGCGACTGGTGGACGCCAACGGATGCCAAAGCCTTTGAGCAGCGCGTCGACTGTGTCCGCAAGCAATACGCCCAATACGTCGTCGTGGACGACATTCACATCAACAGCAGTCTCACCCTGGGCGAAGATGTCGCCGATCTCGGCGGAACGCTGCTCGCCTATATCGCCTGGAAGCATGACACCGCAGCCGAAAAGCTCGAGCCGATCGACGGACTCACGCCCGATCAGCGCTTTTTCGTCGGCATGGCGCAATGGGCCTGCGGCGAAGAGCGGCCTGAGACCAAGCGCATGCGCGCCATTACGGACCCTCACTCGCCCGATGAATACCGCATCAACGGCGTCGTCGCCAACCTGCCGCAGTTCGGGGAAGCCTTCGGCTGCAAAGTCGGCCAGCCCATGATGCGGGCGAATGGCTGCAGGGTCTGGTAGGCCCTTATCTGCCGGGAGCCCGTTCCATCCGCACTGTGCCCGTCCGGCTCGGATTCACTCCGAACGCCTCCGTCTCGTTCGTTGTCGAATCGTAAATGACAAAGGTGGGGATTACGTCCTCCCACCTTCCGCTCGAAAACTTTGCGCCCATGATCGGTCCGGGGTTGATCAGGAGGCATGCACCCTGCTGACGAACCTCCAGCTCGTGGTTGTGCCCGAAGCACACCACGTCGTAGTCGCCCGATTTCGCCATCGGCTTCGCGAGATAGTCGAAATGGTTTACGGCGAAACGCCTGCCGCCGAGCGTCGCCTGAAAAAGTTCGCCGTGCACGTGAACATTCGGCCGCTTCGCCGCCTTCGCCGTAATCCGAAACAGGTCCGCATCGTTGTTTCCGAAGACGATGTGGATATCCGTCTGGAACCTCGCCAATTCATCCACAACGAACGGGGAGCACAGATCGCCGCAGCAGATAAGTGCATCACATCCCGCAATCGCATCAATGGCGACCGCCAGGTTCCAGAGATTATCGTGGATATCCGATACGATCCCGATTCGCATTCGAGGTCTCGCTCGACCTATTCGTAGAAGTTACGATTCCACTGATGCCGCTTGAGAATCGCCAGCGTCTGCTGGTCCAGCGGGCCGGCTGTGGCGGCCCGGCAACTGCTTTCCACTGTTTCTACCCGCCGCATCCCCGGTATGACAGATGTCACGGCCTTATTGGAAAGGCAGAAACGCAGCGCAATCTGCGCTAGCGTGCCAGGCACGCCTTCAAGATCGCTCTTTAACGCTTCCACTCGTTCCACCACCTGCCGCTTGCGATCGCCCCGGAAGTAGGATTCGCGAAACTCTCCCGGCTCGAACTGCGTATCTTCGGTTATGGAGCCCGCAAGGCCGCCCTCGTCCAGCGGGACCCGGGCCAGCACCCCCACCTTTAGCTGCCGGCAGAGTGGAAACAAGTTCGCCTCCGCACTCTGGTCCCAGATGTTGTAAATCACCTGCACCGACCTGAAGAGCTCCGTTTTCACGGCTTCCAGTGCCGAGTCAGGCTCATGCTCGGAAATCGACAAGCCGAAATACCGCACTTTCCCGCTCTTCCGCAGATCCTCAATTGCGCGCCGCCACTCTTCTTCCCCTACCCACGCGTCGGTCCACACATGAAATTGCTGCAGGTAGATCTGCTCCAACCCGAGGTTCCGCAGGCTCTGTTCCGTTGACTCCACAATGTGGTGGTACGGAAGCACCTCCGAGATCGGCGTAGATGGCGATGCCGGCCAGATTCGATTCATAGGCGGGATCTTGGTCGCTACAAAAATCTTGTGGAAAGTCTCTTTTACCGCCTTGCCGACCAGCATTTCACTGTGTCCGTCTCCATACGCCAATGCGGTATCGATGAAATTGACCCCGAAGTCGAATGCGCGCTTCAACGCCCGCATCGACTCCTCGTCCTTACCGCCCTGCCATTGGTTACCGCCAATGCCCCAGGCGCCATAGCCAATCTCACTGATTTCTGCTTCGGTGCTTCCTAATTTGCGGTAGTGCATTACTACACCTTATCTCCTCGAGGAAAACCCACCTGCGTTAAGGCAGTCCCTAAAACATGCTGAACAAAAACAGAAAGGCCGCCGCGTCACAACTGACAGCGGCGGCCCCGGATGTTTCGCTGGTATGTACCTACGGACGAGCTACGTTCTCAGCCTGCAAGCCTTTCGGCCCACGCTTGACTTCGAACTCAACCTCCGCACCTTCTTCGAGCGTTCGGTATCCGCCCATTTGAATGGCCGAGAAGTGCACGAACACATCGTCGCCGTTGGAGCGTTGGATGAATCCATACCCCTTTGCGGCGTTAAACCATTTCACAACACCTTTTTCTCTCACTACTAATCTCCTGTTATCTGATGCAAGATGAATGCCCGTTTGCCCATATTGCGTTGCAGGAGAGATGAGCCCTCCGACAGTCATTCGGGCTCGCAGGAATACAACCAGCTAGCATCGAAAATCTGCATTGAAGTGTAGCAGATACAAGCTTTTGCATCAAGAAAATTTACGAGAATGGGGCGCCTGAGATGGCTTCAGAAGAGTTCTAGTACTACTCCATCACTGCCAGCTTTACGTGCTCTGGCTCATATGCTCGGCGTTGCCGTTCGTTACGGCAGCCCTCTGGGTAGCCGCGCTCCGCAGAGTAACTGGCGATGGAACTGTAAGCAGGCGCCTCGACAATTTAACCAGTCCGCGCCTTTCCAGTTGATTGAGGGTGGTTGATGTCGTCTCGCGAGTGGCGCCAATCATGTCCGCCAGCTCCAACTGGGTAATGGGAAGTTGATATCCTTCGCCGTCTTCGTGCGGCTTCACCAGGTTCGAGAGCTCCGCCAGATAGTACAGAATCCGGTACTCGACATCGTGAAGACAGAGAAGCTCTACCTTCTGCGAGAGAGCGATTTTACGCTCCAACAGAAAATTAATAACAGCCGTCGCTACCTCTGAGCTGCCCGCAATGATCTTCAGCATGCTCTCACGAGGAATGCGCAGCAACGTCGCCTGTGCGAGAATCTCCGCCTCGCAGTAGTAATTCGGCATCTCCGATGACAGGAGTTCTTCTCCAATCATCTGTCCGGGCCCGCAAATCGCGAGGATGATCCGGCCCCCACTGCCATTGGTCCGAGTCAGCTTGATCAGGCCGTCCTCTATGAAATAGAGGGAATCCGCCACTTGACCCTGCGAGAACAACGATGTTGTCCGCCGAATCGAACTCAACCGGCTCACTTCCGGAGCCGCTAGTAGAACATTCCGCACAGCAAACGCGAGGGATGTCACGGGTTTTACCTACCTTGTGCTTTTCGATTATAAGCAGTTGTACCTTCGATGCACAGGAAAAATTTCGAGGGGCGCAGACTTTTTTCGAAAAACGTTATGAAGTGGAAGGCAGATTACGGAGCGAAGTTGAAAATCTAGAACCTTCGCTGAAAATCTCCCCCATCTCCTCGGTCCCGATAGAGTTCCTTACTTCGGTGAGCGAAGCAATAAGTGCATCCAGGCCGGACTTTACGTTCGCTTCGTTGCTGGCCAGGATTCCCCGCCAGATCTCTATGTCGCTGAGTGCAAGCCGGGTCATGTCGAGCAGACCCCGGCCGAAGACCTGATTCAGGTAGGGGTTGTCATGGCGCGCTAAGGTGGCAGCCAGAGCCGTTGATACCACTTGCGGCAGATGGGAAGTCAGCGCGACCGTTTCATCATGCTCATCGGCTGACATCTCTATAACGTTGGCACCCAAACGGGCAAGCCAGTCCCGGAACTCCGCTGTCCGGGCGGTCTCCTTATAGACCGGTGTGAGCAGGTAGGGCCTGTTCTCAAAAAGGCTCGGGTCGGCGGCCTCTGCCCCGCGCTGTTCCTTGCCGGCCATCGGATGTCCGCCCAGAAACTGCCCGTCCCCCATGAACCGCTGCGCCTGGTCCACAATAGCCGCTTTCGTGCTTCCGGCATCAGTAACCAGGCATCCCGGCCGAAGCATTGGCCCCAGCGTCTCGATCGTTTCGAGAATCCGATCAACCGTCTGTGCCAGGTAGATCAGGTCGGCCGAAGCCGCCGCTTCTTCGAGCGTCGTGCCCCGCGAAATCGCTCCCGTTCTGATCCCCGATTCAATGGCGCGCGCCGAACTGACGCCTGTGATCTCGCCGGCGAAGCCCGCCTTGCGCAGCGCAAGAGCGAACGAGCCGCCAATCAGACCCACGCCTACTATGGCAACGGTCTTCATATCAACTTGCCGCCGGAACGCTTACGCGGCGCGGCCGATGGCGCCGGCGATCGCGCGTACCTGCTTCATGAGCTCTGTGAATTGCTGCGGCCCCAAGGTTTGTGCGCCGTCGCTCAATGCCCGGTCGGGATCCGGATGCACCTCTACGAGTAAACCGTCGGCGCCTGCTGCAACGGCCGCTCGCGACATCGGAAGAACATAATCCCGCTTGCCGGTTCCATGAGACGGGTCTGCAATTACAGGCAAATGCGTCAGCCGCCGCAGCACAGGGATGGCCGCGAGGTCCATTGTGTTCCGCGTGCTTGTCTCGAAGGTCCTGATGCCGCGCTCGCACAGCATCACCTCATAGTTGCCGCCGGACAATATATATTCGGCCGAGAGCAGCAGTTCTTCAATCGTCGCGGCGATTCCGCGCTTCAGCAAAACCGGCTTCCTCACCTTGCCGAGTTCGCGCAGCAAATTAAAATTCTGCATGTTGCGCGCGCCCACCTGGAGAATGTCTGCATACTCCACCAGCAGCGGAATCTGCACCTGGTCCATGACCTCGCTCACCACCAGCAAATCATGCCGGTTAGCGGCATCCCGCATGATTCGAAGGCCGGCTTCGCCCAGGCCCGCGAAGCTGTACGGAGAACTGCGCGGCTTGAACGCGCCTCCCCGAATGACCTTCGCCCCGGCGGTCGCCACAATCTCCGCGCACGCTTCTATCTGTTCTTCGCTCTCTACGCTGCACGGGCCGGCCATCGCGATGACTTCCTGTCCCCCGATCTCGACCTTGCCGATCCGGATCACCGTGCCCGCCGGTTTGAAGTGCCGGCTCGCCAGCTTGTAGGCCGAGACGATACGATGGCACTCCTTAACGCCTTCCATCACCTCGAGCGTTGCCGGATCAAAATCATCCAGTGGCCCCACCCCGCCGAGTACCGTATGGCGTACGCCGGTAGAACGGTGGACCGTGAACCCCATGTCCACCAGCCGGTTGATAACCGCTTCGATTTGCGCTTCCGGTGCGCCCTCTTCCATGACGACTAACATGATTTTTCTTCTTGCTCGCGCTCGTTTTCCCGAAGCTTAAGCCTCTGCACTGTCCGCATCTCGTCGATAATCCGCTCGAATACGCGCCGGACGGCGTCTGGTGGCAGCGGGCCGTGATTATGGGCCAGCACGTTGGCAAAAACCTTGTCCTCGCGCTTGGGCTCATAAACGGCCATCCGGAGTTCTTCCTTGATGCGGCCGATTTCTTGCACAACCGCCGTTCGCTGATTGAGCAGTTCGATCAGCCGTACATCGATTTCATCGATGCGCTCACGCCAGCGCTCCAGTTCTTCGAGTAAGGCCGTGCTCATCGCGCGCCCGCCCCACTCCGCCTCAGCGGCTCTGTAAGATGCCGCGTGAAGCTCTCTACTTCGCTCGTCAGGGTCGGCTCGCCCGAGTGCTTTTCAATACATTTGACAATCGCACTGCCCACCACCACCCCATCGGCGGTTTCAGCTACTTCTGCTACTTGCTGCGGAGTGCTTACTCCGAAGCCAACCGCCAGCGGCAAATCGGTAAATTCGCGCATGCGCCAGGTGAGCGGCGCCGCCGCGCTTGAAAGGGACGCTTGTTCGCCCGTTACGCCTGTCCGGGAAACCAGGTAAACAAAACCCGACGAGTGCTCGGCTACTAGTTTCAAACGCCGCGCCGTGCTCGTAGGCGCTGCCAGGAAAACTGTGTCGAGGCCATGCGCGCGCAGTTGGTGTACCGGCTCGCTCGCTTCTTCAATACAGAGGTCCGTCAAAAGCACCCCGTCGATGCCGGCTTCCGCCGCGTCGCGCGCTAACCTCTCGAACCCATACCGCAGCAGCGGGTTGAGATAACTGAACAGCAGCAGCGGAATCTGCGAAGTCCGCCGTATCTCGCGCACAGCCTCCAGTAGACGCGGCAGCGTCATACCCGCCCGCAGCGCGCGTTCTGACGCGCGTTGGATCACCGGGCCGTCGGCGATCGGATCCGAAAAGGGAAGTCCCAGCTCGATCAGGTCCGCGCCGCCCCGCTCCAGGGCAAGCGCCAGCGATGCCGTAAGCTCAGGGCTTGGATCGCCGCCCGTCAGATAAGCGATGAATGCCTTGCGCCCTTCCGCTTTTCGGGACGCGAAAAGATTGCTGATGCGGGTACCTGTCTGCACCATCTGCGTTACCTGTCTAACTCCGGCATATTTTCCCGATAAATGTCGATATCTTTATCCCCGCGGCCCGATACGTTCACGACATACACCGACCCCGGTTCCGATGGCGCGCGCCGGATCGCTTCCGCCACGGCGTGCGAAGATTCGAGGGCCGGAAGTATCCCTTCCATCCGCGCCAGTGTCTTGGCCGCATCCAGCGCCTCCTGGTCGCTCGCCGCTAAATACTCGGTCCGCTTCTGGTCGTGCAGCCATGCATGTTCCGGCCCGACGGACGCATAATCTAACCCGGCGGAAACGGAATGGGTCAGGCCTACCTGCCCGTGCTCATCCTGCAGCAGATAACTGAACGTGCCGTGAAGCACCCCTGGCGACCCTCCGCTGAAACGCGCGGCGTGCTCTCCCAGCCGGCTGCCCCGGCCGCCCGCCTCCACGCCGATCAGCCGCACTTGCGTGTCTCCCACAAATGGATAGAAAATTCCGATCGCGTTGCTGCCGCCGCCCACGCACGCAATCACTGCATCCGGCAGCCGTCCGATCTGTTCGAGCGCCTGCGCCCGCGTCTCTTCACCGATCACTCGATGAAAGTCGCGCACCATCATCGGATACGGATGCGCCCCTAGCGCCGAACCGAGCAGATAATGAGTTGTTTCGATATTGGTTACCCAGTCGCGCATCGCTTCGCTGATCGCGTCCTTGAGTGTGCGGCTGCCGCCCGACACGCCTACCACTTCGGCGCCCAACAGGCGCATCCGGAACACATTCAGGCGCTGGCGCCGCATGTCCTCTTCGCCCATGTAGACCATGCATTCCATCCCGAAGAGCGCGCAAACCGTGGCGGTTGCCACGCCGTGTTGGCCGGCGCCGGTTTCCGCGATAATCCGCATCTTGCCCATGCGCCGCGCCAGCAGAATCTGCCCCAGGCAGTTGTTGATCTTGTGTGCGCCGGTATGTAGCAGATCTTCCCGCTTCAGCCAGATCTGCGCTCCTCTGATCGATTCGGTCAGCCGCTTGGCGAAGTACAGCGGCGTCGGCCGCCCGGCGTAATGGCGCAGCAGAGATTTGAGCTCAAGTTGAAAATCCGGGTCCTGCCGCGCCGCTTCATACGCCTGCTCCAGCTCTTCGAGCGGCGACATTAATACTTCGGGTACATAGCGTCCGCCATACGGTCCGAAATGGCCTAAGGCGTCCGGTAGCATAGGCGAGTTCATAACCTCTACTCCTGACCGATTCCTGATACGGTGCGTGCTGCCGCCAGGGCTGCGCTCACAAAGGCGCGAACCCGTTCAGCGTCTTTCTTTCCAGGCTGCAGTTCCAGGCGCGACGATGCATCTACGCCCCAGGGGCGCGCTGTCGCAATTGCCTGGCCGACATTCGTTCCATCCAGCCCGCCTGCCAATATCAAGCGGCCATGATAGGCCGCCGCCAGCCTCCAGTCGAAGGTCTTGCCGGACCCGCCGTACGCCGTTGTATAGCTATCGAGTAAAT
The DNA here is from genome assembly GCA_019233755.1 of Acidobacteriaceae bacterium. Taxonomy (GTDB): domain Bacteria; phylum Acidobacteriota; class Terriglobia; order Bryobacterales; family Bryobacteraceae; genus Bog-105. Next base: position 81,860 of record JAFAMD010000001.1, read on the forward strand.
AAGCTTCCGGTGTCGTCTCGCCCTCCGGCACGTCTCGGCCGGCGAAGACTGCTCTCCACGTCCGGTTCGGCAGCGCCGGAATGATTTCGCCGTGCAGTTGCATTACATCGAGCGGTACGCGTGCGGCAATTCGCGCAACCTCTTCGGGCGTCGTATTCACGAAAACCCCGACTCGCAAAACGCCGTCAGGTAAACCGCGCGCGATCTCGTAGGCTGCATCCGGCGAGAGGTAGCGCGGGCTCTTTGGGTAGAAATTGAACCCTAGCGCATTGGCTCCCGCCTCGACGGAAACCTGCGCATCGTCCCGGTTCGTGATGCCGCACACCTTCACCACAAAAGCGATGTCACCCGGCTCCTTCATTGCGCTCCGGTCAGTGCCTTCAGCGCGGCCGTTGCATCTGCCGACTTCATCAATGATTCGCCAACCAGGAACGCCTGAAATCCGGCTTCGCTCAGTGAGTCAATGTCGGCGCGCGTATGGATCCCGCTTTCGCTGACTCGAATCAAATGCGAAGGCATCAAGTAACTCAACCGCATCGAAATATCCAAACTCACTTCAAACGTCTGTAAGTTCCGATTGTTTACGCCGATGATCTCCGCTCCGGAATCGATCGCTTTTTGTAGCTCCTCCGCGTCGTGAACTTCAACCAGCGCAGCCAGGCCAAGCTGCGACGCCACCTCACGAAAATTCCGGAGCTCGACCGTATCCAGAACCGCCGCAATCAGCAGAACGGCATCGGCCCCATGCGCCGCAGCCTCGAAAATTTGCAAACGGTCGATCGTAAAATCCTTCCGCAGAACCGGCAGGCTGCCCGCTGCTCGCGCTGCTTCGAGATCGTGCAGCGAACCTTGAAAATATTTTTTATCGGTCAGCACCGACAAACAGGCCGCGCCCCCCTGCTCATATGAGTGTGCGATGAATGCGGGATGAAAATTCGGTTGCAGAAGACCCTTGCTCGGCGATGCCTTCTTGATCTCCGCAATAATGGCCGGAGAATGTCGGCGCAGGGCTTTCGCAAAGTCGCGCGGCTGCGACTTCCGTTCGTAAGCCTGTTTCTCGATGACCGCCGCTCGCGCATGGAGCTCAGCCACTTCCTGCTGTTTATGCTGAACGATCTCGGCCAGAATGCCGGATGAAATGCGGCGCGTCATCGGGGAGGCTTCGGAACCCTTATCGTAACAGGTACAGTCACTTACGCGGTCCCTATTGAGCATTGCTCCGGGTTAATGTATTGGAATGAGGAAAATTCGGCGGGCCGCACTGGCAGTGGTCGCATTTGTAGGGTTAGTCACTTTACTGGTCGACGCCCGCCAGGCGGACTCGCCGGCCAGCGACGGGCCGCAGTTTACTTCCGATCACCGCATGCTGCGCCCACAGCACTACCGCGAATGGATTTACCTGAGTTCGGGTCTGGGAATGTCCTACAGCCCGCCAGCGAGCGGCGACGAAAAACCCCCGTTCGACAACGTATTCGTGAACCCGAGTGCCTACCGTTCCTTCGTCGCTACCGGTACTTGGCCCGACCGTACCGTTTTCATTTTGGAAATTCGCACCGCGCAGAGCAAGGGATCGATTAACCAGGCAGGCCGGTTCCAGGGCGCCCTCGAGGATGTTGAGGTACACGTAAAGGACTCGCGCCTCCCGGGGAAATGGGCCTTCTTCGCGTTCCCAGCCTCCGCGCAATCGGCCCCCGCTATCCCGGAACAGGCCAGTTGCTACAGTTGCCACCAGCAACACGGCGCCGTCGACACAACCTTCGTTCAGTTCTATCCGACACTTCTTGAAATCGCGAAGAGCAAAGGAACGCTGAAGCAGTCGTACTGAGCAACCCGAAGTTTTTCGTATAATCCCCTATTTTATCAGTAGTATTACGTGATAAACTGCTCGGCAGGACCGACGTGACGGAACCAGATTTCTGTTCCCGGGCGCCGATGGACGAGATTTATGTCCATGCGGCGGCGAGGGCTTCGTTATGAGCCAGTCTCGTCCGGACGATATAGGTAGCCTCCTCTCGCAGGTCGACCTCGATCAAAGCCATTACAGGGTTTTCGTTGCCGGGTCGCGCAATAAAACCCAGCCGGAGCCTGAAGCGGTATTGGCAGTCGCTGACAAGTCAGCGCCTGAACAGTTCGCTTGCGCCGATAACTTAGACAGCGCCGGCCTCATTTTGCCGGACAAGCCCAGGGTTGCGATCGCGCGTGCGACCGAGCCTGCTGTCCGCATCGACCGCGGGCGGAATCGCGATTGGACAGGTCTCGATTTCTTTCTGAAGGGTCCCCGCAGACACGCGTTCAATGGCCCGGAGGCCGCCCTCCAGCATCGGCTCCCTGTCCCGGCTATCTCGCTGCTCTCCTTGTCAGGCGGTGTCGGCGTCACCTCTATCGTTGCTGCACTGGCACGTGTCATGGCCCTGGACGGCGAGCGTCCTCTGCTGCTCGATACCACCAGGTCCGGCTTGCTGCCTTTCTTTTTCGGCGCCCGCGGAATGCGGCCGCAGATTTCTACTTTTGTCGCCCCCGAAGGGCGCGGAGCCGCCGTTCACATCGCCTCCCACGAAGACGCTGTAGCGCCCGAACCCGCCGATGCCTGGATCTGGCGCGCCATCGCGGCAGTGGGGTCCGACACCGATCTTGTAATCGCTGACATCCCCGCGCAAAGTGCGGGTGAAGACCTAAAGGCTTTCGTCAGACAGACGATCCCGATTGTGGTGCTTGTTCCGGATGTCCGCTGCCTGGTCGGCCTGCAAAGTATCGAGACGCTGTTGAATGGACAGGAGACGAACGTCGGCAAAGGCCTGCTGCCGCACTTGTTGTTGAACGCTTTCGAAAGCTCAAACCCTCTCCACCTCGAGATTCAAGACCGAATTGCAACGCGATTCAAAGATCGTCTCATTCCAGTCACCATCCGGCGCGATCCTCACGTTTCCGATGCGCTCGCCCATGGGTTGACCGTTCTTGACCATGCACCGGGATCGCCGGTTACGGAAGATCTGTTTCGGTTTGCAGAATGGCTGCGGGCGCTTTTCCTCACCGAACCGGCCGTACAGCCTCGCCGGATCCGATAACCGTGACTACACATCTGAAGACGGGGAAACCGTCGCGCCCGATGCTCTTTGCACGCATACTGTTTGCCTTTGCGGCCGCGACCGTCCTTTATTTCCTCGCGGGCATCGAGCTCGAATGGCGCGAGCAGGCGATATTCGGAGCGGTCCTTCTCTTACTCGCTATCATCATTCACCGCGCCTCGCAGGCGCGCTACGTCACGCTTCTGCTGTCGTGCCTGTCGATGTTCTCGACGGTCCGCTACGCGCATTACCGGTTCTCGTCTACTTGTACCTATCTGGCATACAACTGGGCAGAGGCGCGCCCGCTCGACCTCGTGTTCGTGTTTATTTTGTTGAGCGCCGAGCTCTATGCCTTTGTCGTGCTGTTCCTTGGCTTCTTTGAGACTGCCCGGCCGTTGCACCGCCGGCCTGAGCCATTGACCGGTGATCCGGCGGCCTGGCCGGATGTCGATGTCTATATTCCGACCTATAACGAGCCGTTGGACGTGGTCCGTGCGACCGTGCTGGCAGCCTTGAATATCGACTGGCCGCCCGAGCGCTTCCACGTCTACATCCTTGACGACGGCCGCCGGCCCGAGTTCCGCGAGTTCGCCGAACGCTGCGGCGCCGGATACATCATTCGTCCGGATAACAAGCAGGCCAAGGCCGGCAACATCAACCACGCTCTCAAGAAGACAGCCGGAGAGTTCATCGCAATTTTCGATTGCGACCACGTGCCCACCCGCTCCTTTCTGCAGATGACGATGGGCTGGTTCCTGAAGGACCCGCAGCTCGGCATGCTGCAGACCCCGCATCATTTCTACTCTCCCGATCCATTCGAACGGAACCTGAATACCTTCCGGGCAATTCCGAACGAAGGGGAGCTGTTCTACGGCATCATTCAGGATGGCGCCGATTTTTGGAATGCAACGTTCTTCTGTGGTTCTTGTGCCGTGCTTCGCCGCAGCGCGCTCGAACAGATCGGCGGCGTAGCTGTCGAAACTGTCACGGAAGACGCCCATACCTCCCTCCGTATGCAGCGGCTGGGCTGGAACACGGCGTACATTCGTTTCCCGCAAGCGGGAGGCCTCGCCACCGGTAGCCTCGCCGCGCATATCGGCCAGCGCATCCGCTGGGCTCGCGGCATGGTTCAGATCCTTCGGATCGACAATCCACTGTTGGGGAAGGGCCTGAAGCCGGGCCAGCGCCTCTGCTACCTGAACAGCATGATGCACTACCTCTATGCTGTGCCGCGCCTGGTATTCCTTACCTCGCCGCTTGCCTACTTGCTCTTCGGCTTCTCCAACATTTACGGCTATGGGCGTGCCGTTCTTGCGTATGCGATACCTCACCTCGGATTCGCTATCCTGACGAACTCGCGCATCCAGGGCAAGCATCGCTTTTCGTTCTGGAACGAGATCTACGAGACCGTTCTGGCCCCATATATCCTGCTGCCGACCACCGTTGCACTGATCAGCCCGCGGCATGGCAAATTCAACGTGACCTCGAAGGGCGATATGGTCGACGCGTATTTCGACTGGCGGCTTGCATGGCCGTACCTGGCCCTGCTTGTGCCGAACATGATCGCCGTCGTTCTGGCCATCGTTCGCATGACGGGCGAGTCCGTCAATCGGGAGACGCTGCTCATTAACGCCATCTGGTCGGTGTTGAACGTCATTATCTTGGGTGCGGCGACTGCGGTCGCGCGAGAATCCACCCAGCGGCGCGCGAATGTCCGTATCTCCGCAGCCTTGCCTGTGGTTCTTGAGACCGCCGGTGGACGCAGGTTTGAAACGCAAACAATCGACATATCTCGCGGAGGCGTGAGCGTCCGGCCGCCGCTGGGCTTTGAGCCGTTGTTCGCTGAAGGTCTTGTCGCCCTATTCCCGTCGCAAGACGCCGAGCATCGGTTTCCCGTTCACTTGGTTGACGTGGAGCGGAATAGAGTGCGATTCAATTTCACCCTTCTCCGCATGGAAGAGGAAGAGCGCCTTGTCCGCGTCATCTTCGGTCGCGCCGATTCCTGGCTCAACTGGCGGACGACCCATAGGGTCGACAGGCCTCTTCTTAGCTTCCTGTTCATCATCGGGGTCGCGCTGCAGGGAATATCGGCCATTCCTCTGGCCCTCGTTGATCTGTTGCGCCGATCATCGCACTCCCAGCCCGTACCCGAGAAGAGCCCGCTTAGGAACGCCGCTCTGCCCGGTTTCGCCGTTGCCTTCCTCCTGTTCTCGCTGGGACTCTCTGCAGCCCTGCCTGCCCGGGCTGCCGCTTCGCCTTCCTCTTTCTCGCCATTGCCAGGGGAATTCAACGACACCTACGATCTGCCGTCGCTCGGGCAGAAACGGGCGGTTCTGCTGCGCGGCGCTGAGGCTCGCGCGAACCTCACCTTCCGGGTCCCTATTACTAAGGTTGTCACGCAAGCCACCCTGCTGTTGAATTACCGCGTCTCGGCGGCGATGGCTTCCCGGGTCAGCGTGATTGACCTGAGCATCAACGGTGCTTCGGTCGGGACTTTGCCCATCGCGCAATCGCCCGAGCCCGAGCAATTGATCTCCGCGCCGGTGGATCTTCCCGCGGATCTCCTGGCCAGCGACAACACACTCACCTTTCAGATGCAGGCGCGCTGCGCGCCCGGATGTAATGGCCAGACAGCGGCCGATCTCTGGCTCCGCATCGAGCGTTCCACGCGGGTGCATCTGTCGGGAAGCCTGCTGCCCTTGGCCAATGACCTTCGGTTGCTGCCCGTACCGTTCTTCGATGGAACCAGTTCGCTGACTGCGGTGGTTCCCATTGCGCTGCCCGAGCAGCCGGACGTGCCGGCTGTCGAGGCCGCCGGAGTGGTCGCCTCGTGGCTGGGTATTCTCGCCGATTACCGCGGCGTCCATTTCCCCGTCACGTTGGGAAGCATACCAACCGGCAATGCGATCGTCCTCGCGCCGCACAGCTCAGCGCTGCTCTCCGGATTGGGTCTCGATGGCCTTACCGGTCCTGCCCTGGCCGTTCGTACCAACCCGGCAGACCCCAATGGCAAGTTGCTGATTGTTGTCGGAGACGACGGCACGCAAATCCTCTCGGCCGCCCGTGCGCTTGCGCTCGGCCGCTATTCTCACTCCGGCGATTACGCGGAACTGGCTGGCTTTCGCCTTCCCCCGCCGCGTCGGGCCTACGATGCCCCGCGTTGGCTGAGTACCTATCGCACCATTCCGCTGGGCCAGTCGAGAAGCGCAGAACAACTGCGGGTCTATGGCGACGGTACGGTCGAACTGTATTTCCGTCTGCCCCCGGACCTTTATTTTGGTTCCAACCCATTCGTTCCGTTGCGGCTCGCCTCCCGCATCGGCAACTGGCCCCCCGGCGCGAAAGCCGTGATGCGAATCAAGCTGAATGGAGTCTTCATCACCTCTCGCATCATCTCGCCCGCAAGTGCTTCCGCCAGATACCTGGAATCGATCGGGCTCCCGACCTCCGCCTTGGCGCCGAACAACACATTAAGCATCGAGTTCGCGCGCGAGCAAGGCTCGATGGCACAAGCCGATGGCTATCCGGAGGAAGCGGTCCTGCCGGAATCGGCTGTCGACCTCACCGGCTTGACGCATTTCGTCGAAATGCCCCGGCTGGACTTATTTGCCAACGCCGGCTTTCCCTTCACGCGCAAAGCGGATCTCGACGATACCGCGGTTGTCCTTCCGCGCAAACCGACAGCCGAGCAGCTCTCCTTTTATCTTGCCGTGCTCGGATTTTTCGGGGCGCACACTGGATATCCGGCTACTCGATTCAGCGTTGTCCACCCCGACGAACTCGCCTCCAGCGCCGGCAATGCAGCCGACGGCAATGTGGCGAACAAAGATCTGGTCGTCCTTGGAGCCGATGCGGCGGCTGAGGCGTTCGCTTCACGGCGCCCCTCTCAGGCGCTGGCCCAACTCGAAAACGGCCGGGTCCTCTTCGCTGTACCGGGGGATCCCTTGCTCGCGCGCCTCCCGTTCTGGCGGCCGGCTCGCAACAGCGAATTGATGAACGAACTCCTGGCGGCCGACCCTGCCCCGGACGGCTTCATCGAACAATTTGCGTCGCCCCTACACTCAGGCCGGACTGCCGTCGTGCTGGGTATCGCGGACGCGGCAGCCTTGGATTCATTTGAAACCGTTCTGGCGGGTGGTGACGGGATCGAGCAGATCCAGGGCAGCCTCAGCCTGCTTCAGGGTAACCGGTTCCATTCCTTTAACCTTACGCCGCGCGCGTATACACTGGGCGACTTGCCGTACTATGCTCATCTGCAATTTTGGCTCGGACGCCACTATCTGCTGATCCCCTTGATTCTCCTGCTCTGCGTACTCCCGTTTTCTGTGCGCCTGAGCGCGTGGCTGGAGGAGCGGGCTAGACTTCGGCTCGAGTGTGGGATGGAATCATGACGAGAAGGTCGCTAGGCGGGGTTGCGCTCGCCGGTGCTGCGTCTTATCTTCTGGCCCCGTCCTTCGTTTCCGCCTCTTCTCTGAAAAGGTGCAGTGCCCATTTACTGACCGCGTCATGGCCGTTGTGGGAAGCTTACACCTCACGCTTCCTCGATTCGGGCGGACGAATTGTCGATCACGACGACCACGACCGCACCACCTCCGAAGGGCAGGCGTATGCGCTGTTCTTTGCCCTGGTAGCCAATGATCGTCAGCGGTTTGCGCAACTGCTTTCGTGGACGGAACAGAACCTCGCTCATGGAGAACTCGCTTCCCGCCTGCCTGCCTGGTTGTGGGGCAGCCAGGGCGAAACCTGGGGCGTGCTCGATGAGAATTCCGCCTCCGACGCCGATCTCTGGCTTGCTTACACTTTGCTCGAAGCCGGGCGCTTATGGAAAGAGCCTCGGTACAAAACTCTCGGCGAGGCTCTGTCCCGCAGCATCGCCGACAACGAGGTGCAGGATCTTCCCGGACTTGGTCCGATGCTGTTGCCCGGACCTTCCGGGTTCGTTACGGCAGACGGCTTCTATCAATTGAACCCCAGCTATCTGCCCCTCCAGGTATTGCTGGGCCTGTCTAATCACCTGCCGCAATCGCCTTGGAGTCGCATCGCGCAGTTGACTCCCCGCGTCATTCGAAGCAGTGCGCCGGCTGGTTTCGTGATGGATTGGATCGCCTACCGCCCCGGGGACGGCTTTGCAATCGATCCGGTTCCTCGAGGAGAGCCGCTTTCCAGCTACGATGCAATCCGGGTCTATCTGTGGGCGGGCATGCTCGCACCCGGCTCTGCGTACCGTGAGCAGCTCCTCGAAGCCTCCTCCGGCATAGTCCGCTATATGCAGCGGAACAGCGTGCCGCCGGCACAGGTGCAGGCCGACGGCGAAATCAGGAATGCGGAGGGCAATATTGGTTTTTCGGCGGCCCTGATACCGCTGCTTACCGCACTGCACCAGAACCGCTCCCTCGAAGAGCAAAAGGTGCGGCTTACGCTCGCAAAACATCCCGCAACCGGATTGTACGGGTCTGAACCGCGCTATTACGACCAGAATCTCGCTCTGTTTGCCGTCGGCTGGCAGGACGGGCGTTTCTGCTTTGACAAACAAGGTTTACTCCAAGTGAGTTGGAGATGAGTATTCGACGCAGTTTCGGCGCTTGCGCCACGATCTCTGTCGGCATGATTCTTATCGGACTGGCCGTCGTGTCCGGTTCTGCGAGCCTTCGTGCATCCGAGGCCACCGACATCCTGCTTAACAAAGCGCGCTCGCTCGAAGGCCGTGGGCGCATCGACCTCGCCTCGCAAGCCCTGGAACAGGTGCTGATGACGGACCCCAACAACCCTGAGGCACTGGCTGGCCTTGCCCGCTATGCCAAGCAGTCCGGCAAAACCAAAGAGGCCGGCCAATACCTGGAGCGGCTTCGCAAAGTCGATCCCGACAATGCGGCCATCACTCAGATTGACGAGATGAGCTCGCTCGCGCAAATGCGCCCCCGGCTGGACGAAGCGCAGCGCCTCGTGGCAAAGCACGATTTCGAAGGCGCAATGCGCATCTATCGCCAGGTGTTCGGGAGTCACCCTCCCGCGGGCGGATGGGCATTGGCCTATTACGAAACCTTGGCCGCGACGCCGGGCGGCTGGCAGGACGCTGTCGCCGGCTTAGAGGCACTGGTCAACAAGTACCCTGAGTCCCAGGATTACCGGCTCGCCTTAGGCCGTCTGTGGACCTATCGGCAAAGCACGCGAACCAAAGGGCTCGAACTGCTCGCCTCGATCAAGAATGACTCGGGACTCGTCAGCAAGGCCCGCACCGCGTGGCGGCAGGCGCTGGTATGGGATACAGGTAGCGCGGAATCGCTGCCTTCTCTGCGCGAATACTTGTCCCGTTATCCCGAGACCGAACTGACCGAGATTCTGGAGCGCGCCTCGAAAACGCCAACTCCGGCTCCGTCTTCCGACGCCCGGCCTTCCCAGGAAGTCCATGTTCCTGCCGGAAGCGTCGAAGAAGGCGCCGGCTATCGGGCATTGAAAGCAGGTCGCCTGGACGAGGCGGAAAAGGAGTTTTCCGCTGCCATCCGGATTGCGCCCAACGACCCCAAGGCTCTTTCGGGGCTGGGATTCGTGCGCATGAAGCAGCAGGACTTTGCTGCCGCAAGCCCGCTCTTCGAGAAGGCATTGTCGGCCGATCCGAGGAACCAGAGCATTTCCGAAGCCTTGCAATCCGCACGCTTCTGGAAGCAGATGAAGGACGGTACCACGAGTCTCGACCGCAACCAGCTCGATGATGCGGTCAGCAATTTCAAAGCAGCGCTCTCGATGCGGCCCCAAAGTTCGGATGCGCTTCGGGGGCTGGCTGGTACTTATATGAAGCGCGGCGAGCCCGCGCTGGCTGCTCCTTTTTATGAACGGCTCGTGCAAGCGGAACCGCAAAACAGCGACAATTGGTCTGGGCTGATCAGTGCGGAAGACGCATCCGGGCACGCTTCCGACGCGGTACGCGAGTTTCAGGCGGCTCCGAAACAGGTGGCCGGCAAGCTGGCAACGGACCAGGCGTTCCTGGCTGAACTGGCATTAGCCGAAGCGGATGCCGGCAACGCGAGCGAAGCCCGGCGTCTGTTCCAGAAAGCGGAGCAGGCAGCCGGAGGGACCGAGATGTCGGTCGGAACACAACTGCGATTTGCCGGCCTGTTCCTTCGCAGTGGACGATTTTTGCAAGCCGCCGACGCGTTCGAACGAATCTCGAACGCTCATCCGACCAATATCGACGCGTGGGCAGGGCTAATCAATGCGCTCGTGCAGGTTCCTGACGCGATGCGCGCGTTCTCGGATCTGCAGCGAATGCCGAAAGACATCTACAACGTTGCAGTGTCCGATTCCGGCTTTCTGAGCGCTGTAGCCTCATTGCATGTCCTCATGCACCGCTACGATCTGGCTCAAGCGTTCCTTGAAAAAGCAATTTCCATCGATACTGCCGGCGGCGCAGCCACGGTGGCTTCGAGGGAGTTGCAGCTTGCGGATGTTCTGACCCGCGCTTCGAAGGTGAATGAGGCAGAAAAGATATTACGGCAAATTGTTGATGAGCACCCCGACACGGCAAATGCCTGGATGGCGCTCATCTCGCTGCTGCACGCCGCGAAAAGGGACGACGCAGCTCTTGCCGAGGTACAGCGTATGCCGCCGGCCGTCGCGGCTGGGCTCGATCAAAATGGCGGGTTTATCGCCGTTCAATCCGGTGTCTACAGCAGCACGGGGAGGGCCGGCGAGGCTCTGGCATTGGTTCGAAGCACCATGACCCGGCTCGAGACTGACCGGCAGCCGATTCCCGCCGATCTTCAGATCCAGCTTGCATGGCTGCTGCTCAGCCAGAACGGCAGCGAGCGGGAGCTGTATGCGGTGCTGGTTCGAGACAGCAGCCGCACCGACCTGACCGCCGCACAAAGGGACGAGATCAACCAGATCTGGTCCGTCTGGTGCCAGCGCCGCGCGCAGGCCGCGATCCGTTCCGGAGATCTGCCGCGAGCTATCGGCATTCTTCAGTCCGCGCTTCGGCTGTTGCCGGCGGACGTTCGAATCCAGGCAGATCTAGCGGGGGCGCTGTTGCGCAACGGCCAATTCCGCCAAGCGTATGACATCTACCACGATTGGGATCTTCGTGGCGGCAATCCCGATGACTTCAGCGGAGCGATCGGCGCGGCGATGACTTTGCACGAGGACGACTATGCCACTCGCTGGATGCGCCGCGCTCTGCAGAAATACCCCCGCGATTCCAAACTGCTGACCCTCGCTGGCAAGCTCTGCATTCAGCGCGGGGATTACAAGCGGGCGAGCGCTTATTTCAAGGCGGCGAAATTGAGCCTGCCTGCTGAAGAACTGCCTTACGGGCTGCTGGACCCTGCCGCAGATCAAGCCACACCGGCTGCCGCCACGCGCCAGCCGACGGATGAGCAACGCGCTCTCGGCGCTCTCTTGCTGGATGACGCTTCCGGCTCAGAGGCAGCCGGCTCTATCGGCGTGCCGCCCGCGGCTGCAGAATACGATATCGTTCGGGCCGCGCCCGCAGCGGGTGCCGGTGCCGAACCCCCAATTACGCAAGTCAGCCAGAAAGCCTCCGCAGTGCTCGGGCCATTTGATGAAGACCTGTTCGCCGGGCCCTCTCCGCGTTCTCGACAGAATTCGACTCGCTCCGTCGACCCGCTCGACGGGCAGAGCGGACCCGACCTGCCCGCCGGAGCGAATGCCGTGATGCCGGCGGATCTGGATTCCGGTTCCCGGGACGGCCTTCCCGGCATTCCGGATCCACCGGGATCTGCCAGCGTGAAAGCTGCGTTCGTGCAGCCAAGTCTCTCGGATGAAATCGACCATGATCTCGAAGCAGTCGAAGCTCGCAACACGCCGTTCGTCGACACCGGTGCAAGTGTGCAAGGGAGAAGCGGCCAGGCGGGATACGACAAGCTTCTTATCGAGCAGGCGAATCTGGAGGCGAGCGCGACGCTCGGCGATGCCGTTCGCCTGAGTCTGGTAGCCCATCCCACGTACCTTGATGCCGGCACTCCGAACGGGTCGAGTACTCTTCCATTCGGGTCGCAAGTCCAGGGACGGCCGTCCGGGGTGCAGACCGCCTCCGGTATTTCAGCGGAAGGACAACTGGCGACGCGAATGTTTGGCTTGCGCGTCGGCATGGGTCCGGACGGCTTTCTGGTGCGGAATTGGGTTGGGGGAATCCGCGTGACTCCCGCCGGCGGGCCGATCACCCTGCTGTTCAATCGTGATGACGTACGCGACACGATGCTTTCCTTTGCCGGCGAGCGCGACGCCGTGACGAATCGTGTGTGGGGCGGTGTTGTTGCAAACACTTTCTCACTCCTCGGTAACTGGGGTAATGAGAAATCTGGACTCTATGCCAACGCGGGTTATCAATTGATTCGCGGCCTCGATGTTGCCGATAACGCGCGCTTCGATGCCAGCATCGGTGAGTACTTCCGCGTTTACAGCGGCAAGGCCGGCTCTGTAACGCTAGGCATGAATCTCACGGGCATGCATTACGACAAGAATCTGCGCTACTTCACATTCGGTCAGGGCGGCTATTTCAGTCCGCAACAATACTTCTTGTTCAGTGTGCCGGTCCAATGGACTGGCTGGTGGCGGCAGAAGCTGCAGTACTCGGTGTCAGCGACTATCGGGGCGCAGCACTTCTCCGAGAATGCGTCGCCGTACTTTCCGGTCCAGTCGTCTTCGACCGATTCCGGCTTGCTCTACCCGGCCTACGCCAATACCGGCGCCAACTACAATCTCGATGCCCGCACCGGGTACCAGATTGCTCCGCACTGGCTCGCGGAAGCATTCCTTAATCTGAATAACGCGCGTAACTACGTTGCATCCTCTGCGGGCATGTCGCTGAAGTACCTGTTCGAGGCGCGCCCGCTGTCGCCTGACTTGAACATTATTTCGGTTCCGAACTGGAAGGGTAGCCAGCCATTTGCGCTGTCTCCGGCGAATTGATCATACTGAGTCGTTATGGCGACGAATCCGTATGCGACCCAACTAGGCGATGGCAATCCGCTGGATGTGATCAACCAGACGCCAGGGAAGCTCAATCGTTGCGTCCAGACCCTCGGCTCCGCCGGTCTGAAAGAGCCCTGGGCGCCGGGCAAGTGGACCGCAGGTCAAATCATCTGCCATCTTGCGGACACGGAAATAGCTTTCTCTTTCCGTATTCGTCAGGTGCTTGCCGAGCCGCACCACATAATCCAACCGTTCGATCAGGACGCCTGGTCCAAAGGCTATTCACAGCTCGATCCGCAGCTTGCCGCCCAAGTGTTTGCCGCGCTGCGCGGCTGGAACCTGGCGCTCATCAAAACAGTAAGCCAGGAAACATTCGAGAAACCAGTCTCTCACCCTGAGCGTGGCCAGATGACCTTCCGGACGCTGCTCGAAACGATGGCCGGGCACGATTTGAACCACCTCCGCCAGCTCGAAACCGTCGCCACTGCTTATTCGCGCCGGGCGATTTGAAAAAACGAACCCAATCCTTCGCGGAATTGGCTTTGAATCGCAGGAGCGAACCCATCCGAAGTGGCTTTGTTCCTTCATTTCCCTTCATTTGGGCTTCGTTGCATTCTGCAAGGCGAGTGTATGCCCAGACAGCGGTTCCAAAAACCCAAAATCCAACAGAGCAAGAACGGTTCATATTTCAGCCGACCGTGGGTGGACGTGATCACGGCAGATGGCCTCGAACGTAGGAGGAAAACTCTTGTGATCGGGCCCACGAGCATGGGCAAGCGCGCGGCGAACGCGAAGCGAAGTGTGACGAGAGCATGAAAACGATCAACCGCGCGGATTACGTGATTCAGTCACAAGTGCCGTTCGGTGAGATGCTCGACAAGTTTTTGCGCGGTCACGCAGGCAAAGTAGGCTACGTCGCGCGGTGCAAGCATGAGTTGTTGATCAAAAACCACATCCTCCAACAGCATTTTCTCCGGCCAGTAGCGAAGCAACTTGGGTTCTACTGGAAAGGTTTTGGCTTTCGGAGTCTGCGCCGCGAGGCGATAACCGCAATCGGTTCCATCGCCGGCATCGGGCAAGCCATGAAAGTGGCGGGCTACTCGCGCGCTGATACAAGCCTTCTATACACTCTGCATGACTAACGAGCAAGAGCGAGCGATTCGAATCCACCAGGAACGGATTCTAGGCAAGCCGGAAAGAGGAATTCAGTGATCGAATTGGGCGATAATGGGCAGCCTGTAGTGCGTCAGTCACTTGTAAGTGTCTAAAAAAACACTGGAGCCGTTGGCCGGGATTGAACCGGCGACCTCGTCCTTACCAAGGACGCGCTCTACCAACTGAGCTACAACGGCCTGCAACTTGAGTGGTGGACAGGGAAGGATTCGAACCTTCGTACCTCGCAAGGAGGGACAGATTTACAGTCTGTTGGCTTTAACCACTCACCCACCTGTCCGAATAACTACCGCCTTTCGGTGACTCGATGGTGAGACCGACGAGATGAGGATAGCATACCTGCTTTTTACCAAACGAACTATCCCCGAAGATGTTATACCCAGCCTATTCATGGTCATTATGCCCGAACTGATTCTACACAGTAGACTAGCGCTTACAGTATTGTTTAGTCAATGACAAAATTTTGTTTTGCAAAATTCCACAGCTGAACCCGCAACTCCTATTTCGTTCTGGCAGGTTTTGGGCTAGTTTCGGTAGGCTGCTTCGAAGACCTGAAAGCCTGGCGGAAGTGTTCTTGAATATGCTGCGAAAGTTCCTTCTTTGACTGTTCATACCAAGGCTCGAGTAGAGTTTCGCAGACTTTGCGAGCCATCCTTGCGAGTGGGTCGGTCGGTGGGGAGTGCAGCAGCTTCATGAAGGCCATAACCAGCAACCCTTCATCTGGAGTCAGCCTTGTTTCGCTCGCACTGGCCAGCCTTTCCGCATCTATTTGAAACGCGTTCTCGAGAACGGGCTGTAATGCCGGAATCGCGCTGGCTAGGATTGCAGTGAACGCAATAGCAGCCGGGGACCCTTTGTTTATTGCGAACTGCCAAAACGACGCGAGCGTGTTCACGTCTGGGAAGGACGATCCAGCTTCGTAACGATAAATCGAAGTTGGGGTTATGCCGAGCGCGGTCGCTAATTGCACCTGGGTGAGGGAAAGGCTCTGACGAAGTTCGCGGATCGCAACTGCTAGTTGTTCTTCAGGTGTACGGTGTTTTGGTCCTCTTGACTCGTCAGAAGCGTCAGAGATAGACTTGTTTGTAGAGCTACCTTGCGGAGCTGGCCTTTTCACGTGGCTACCGAGACAACGGTAACATCATATGACGCGGCTCGCTCTGGCCCAATGTAAGCCTGACGCTTTGGCGACCATTGAAACGTCACATCGGCTCTTTCGGACGGGCAGCAATGGGCATCTCGGTCAGCCCATAGGAACAAGGTCAATTCAATGCCGCTATCAGTGGCCTTCCGGAAACTAGCACCCTCACCTGATACATCCAGCAGCTTGTGAAGACGACCCCCGCGACAATCGTAGGCCACGAGGTATTGGAAGGAGCCGGTTCCAGTCACATGGTCCATCTCCACGACGAGTATTTTGACTCCGGACGAACCATTGGGATGAAC
>JAFAMD010000069.1 GCA_019233755.1 Acidobacteriaceae bacterium
GTCTCTATATTCCCGATAGCGCCAAGGAAAAACCGCAACGCGGTGAAGTAGTCGCCATCGGCAACGGCAAGCGCACGGAAGAGGGAAAGCTGATCCCGCTCGACGTACAGGTCGGCGATCAGATTCTGTTTGGCAAGTATTCCGGCAGCGATATCAAGCTGGATGGCACCGAGTACCTGATTATGCGCGAGGACGAGATTCTTGGCGTGCTGACCAACGGCGCTTCGAATGGTACCGCTGCAAAGAAGAAATAGGAGGGATTTAAGAAATGGCTGCAAAACAAATTGTTTATAGCGAAAATTCGCGTCAGGCGATTCTCCGCGGCGTTAACCAGCTTGCGGATGCAGTGAAAGTGACGCTCGGCCCCAAGGGCCGGAACGTGGTCCTCGAGAAGAAGTTCGGCGGCCCCACCATCACCAAGGACGGCGTGACGGTTGCCAAGGAAATCGAGCTCAAGGATCCGCTGGAGAATATGGGCGCCCAGATGGTGCGCGAGGTTGCTTCGAAGACCTCCGACATCGCCGGCGACGGTACGACCACGGCGACCATTCTGGCTCAGGCGATCTTCCGCGAAGGCGTGAAGTCGGTGGCCGCGGGTGCGAACCCGATGGCGCTGAAGCGCGGCATCGAGAAGGCCGTGGAAACGGTTGTCGAGGAAGTGAAGAAGTTCTCGAAGCCGGCTTCAGGCGATGCGATCGCGCAGGTCGGCACCATCTCCGCGAACGGCGATTCCACCATCGGCAACATCATCGCCGAAGCGATGAAGAAGGTCGGCAAGGACGGCGTCATCACGGTTGAAGAATCGAAGACAATGGTGACCGAGCTGCAAACCGTCGACGGCATGCAGTTCGATCGTGGCTATCTCTCGCCCTACTTCATCAGCGATCCGGATCGCATGGAAGCGGTTCTCGAAGATCCCTACATTCTGATCCACGAGAAGAAGATCAGCAACATGAAGGATCTTCTGCCGCTGCTCGAGCAGATTGCCCGCTCCGGCAAGCCGCTGCTGGTGATTGCGGAAGAAGTCGAAGGCGAAGCGCTGGCGACGCTCGTGGTGAACAAGCTGCGCGGCACTCTGAACGCCTGCGCGGTGAAGGCTCCCGGTTTCGGCGATCGCCGCAAGGCCATGCTGGAGGACATCGCGATCCTGACCGGCGGCAAGCCGATCATGGAAGAGACCGGCCTCAAGCTGGAAGGTGTGCGCCTCGAAGACCTGGGCCGCGCGAAGCGCGTCACGGTTGACAAGGACAACACCACCATCGTGGATGGCGCGGGAACTCAGAAGGCCATTGAAGGCCGCATTAAGCAGCTGCGCGCGCAGATCGAGGAAACCACCTCTGATTACGATCGTGAAAAGCTGCAGGAGCGGCTGGCCAAGCTGGCCGGCGGCGTTGCGGTCATCAAGGTCGGCGCCGCGACTGAAACCGAGATGAAGGAGAAGAAGGCCCGCGTTGAAGACGCTCTGCACGCCACCCGTGCGGCCGTCGAAGAGGGCATCGTTCCGGGCGGCGGCGTTGCGCTGCTGCGTGCGGGCAAGACTCTCCAGACCGCGAAGGCCGAGGGCGACGAGCAGATCGGCATCGACATCATCCGCCGCGCCACCGAAGAGCCGCTGCGCCAGATTGCCGGCAACGCGGGCTTCGAAGGTGCGATCGTGATCGAGAAGGTCCGCTCGAGCAATGACGCGAACTTCGGCTTCAACGCTGCCAGTGGGCAGTTTGAAGACCTGGTGAAATCCGGCGTCATCGACCCGACGAAGGTGACCCGCTCGGCGCTGCAGCATGCGGCTTCAATCAGCGCGCTGATGCTGACGACCGAAGCGATGATTGCCGAGGTTCCGGAGAAGAAGGCGCCTGCCGCCCCGGCTCCCGGCCACGGCCCCGACATGGATTACTAATCCGCGTCAAACAGGAAACGCGCACAGCGGGCTGCAAAACGCCCTGTGCGCGGCTTCTAAGGAACGCGCACAACAGGCTGCAAAACGCCCTGTGCGCTCTCCATACTCAAAGCCCGCCTGGTTCGATAATCCGGCGGGCTTATTTTTTCCTGGCAGCCGTTTTCTTGGCGGCAGTCTTTTTCGCCGCAGTTTTCTTCGACGCGGTTTTCTTGGCTGAAGTTTTCTTCGCCGCGCTCTTGTGAGCGGTGCTCTTCGCCGCCGTCTTCTTTGCAGTCTTCTTCACCGCGCTCTTCTTTTTCGCCGCGGTCTTCTTCTTGCTCGGGTTTGATGGAATATTCGCACCCGCGCGGCGCGCCTCGCTCAAGCCGATTGCGATCGCCTGCTTCGGATTCTTTACCTTTCCGCCGCGTCCGCTTTCGAGCTCATGGTGCTTGAACTCGTGCATCGTCTTCTGCATCTTGCTTTTGACGATCTTCTTCGATTTCGGGCCGGAACCCGAAGATGACTTCTTGGTACTGCTAGTTTTCTTAGTTGCCATTCTCACCTCAAACGTTTTCTTACTAACGAACTTTATCCACAGACTAGCAGGAAAATGTTTCGGGATACAAAGTAAATCAAAAGATGCTAGCGTATTTCCCTAATATCTATGCTGTGTCCGTTGATATCCTGACTAGTTAGAGGTCACTGTTTGTCCCGATTTTCCGCGGCTTTCCGAAGCTTCTTCTCTATCCTCTTCTCCGGTATGCTGCCGGAAGATATTGCATCTGAGTTCGGCTTCACGAAGGCAAAGCCGGTGGCAGCCGTGCCACCTCAGCCCGCCGTGAAGGTGAGCGACGGCGCATTGCAGATGCTGCACATCCTGCAGCGCGATTCCCGGTTGATTGATTTTCTGATGGAAGACATCGCGGCTTATGCGGACGATCAGGTGGGTGCTGCTGTTCGCACGATGCACGCGGATTGCAAAGCGAGCCTCTCACGGCATGTGACGCTTGTTCCCGTGATGGACGCAGTGGAGGGGACCTTTCAAAAGCTGGATGCCACGAAGGCTCCCGATCCGAATCGCATCAAGCTGATCGGCAACGTACCGGCAAGCGGCAAAGTACCGGGGGGCACGTTGCGCCATCGCGGATGGCTGGCTTCGCAGGTTGATCTGCCGTCGCTCGGCAAGCAGGACCCTTCGGTTCTTGCGCCCGCGGAGATCGAAGTCGAGTAGTACCGTCTCTATTGCATGCCTCAGTTCATTCTCGGAATCGATCTCGGCACTACGAATAGCGCTCTCGCGTATACACCGGCGTCTGTCGCGGAAGGCGAGGCGCCCGACGTCCAGTTGTTCCATATCCCGCAACTGGTGAACGCGGGAGAAGCGAGTGCGCTCGATCTGCTTCCCTCATCGCTTTACATTCCAGGGCCGAACGAATTCGTTGAAGGCACGCTTGCGCTGCCATGGAATGATCAGCCGCCGTATATCACCGGGCGTCTCGCGCGGACGCGCGGCGTGGAGAACTCGAGCCGCCTGGTAAGCTCCGCAAAGTCGTGGCTCTCGCATCAGACGGCCGATCCGACGCAGCCATTTCTGCCGCTGACCGCGCCGGAGGGCGTCGAGAAAGTCTCGGCGCTCGAAGCATCGGCACAGTACTTGCTGCATTTGCGCGAAGCGTGGGATTTTGCGCACCCCGATGCGAAGCTCGAAGATCAGACCGTGCTGATCACCGTGCCGGCCTCGTTTGATGCAGCCGCGCGCGATCTTACACAGCGTGCCGCGCGGCAGGCCGGTTACCCGGAAGTCACCATCATTGAAGAGCCGCAGGCCGCATTTTACGCGTGGCTCGAGCGCACGCCTGACTGGCGCGAACGGGTGCAGCCGGGCGACCTGATCCTGGTGGTCGACATCGGCGGCGGCACTACCGACTTCACGCTCATCGCCGTTACGGAAGAAGCAGGCGAGCTGCAGTTGGAGCGTGTAGCGGTGGGCGAGCATCTGCTGCTCGGCGGGGACAACATGGATCTGGCCACCTCGCGCTACGCCGAACAGCAATTCACGCAGGCGGGAAAAAAACTCGACGCGCTGCAGTTCCACTCGTTGTGGCAGCAAAGCCGTGCGGCGAAAGAAGTGCTTCTCTCAGGAGACGCGAATGCGCCTGAAGAACAGCCATTGACGATCCTGGGGCGCGGAACAGGACTGGTGGGCGGAACATTGCGCGGGAAGATCACGCGCGATGAAATTCGGGATCTGCTGCTCGAAGGATTCTTCCCGATTGTTCCGGCGGATGCCGCACCGCAGAAGCAGCGGCGTGCCGCCTTGCTGGAGCTGGGTCTCAATTATGCGACCGATCCTGCCGTAACAAAGCATCTCGCGCAATTCCTGCGCCATGCCGCCGGGAATACCGGCGCCGGCAGCTTCGCCCGGCCCACGCATCTGCTGCTGAACGGCGGCGTTCTGCGAGCCGGCGCGATGGAACATCGCCTCTTTGAAGTGCTGAATAGCTGGCTTACGGAAGCCGGTCTGCCGGCGGTAACTGAGCTGCGCAGCGAAACCAAGCACGCCGACCTGATGCACGCCGTCGCGCACGGGGCAGCCTATTATGGGCTGGCGCGAACCGGCAAGGGCGTTCGTATCCGCGGCGGCGTACCGCGCACTTACTATGTGGGCGTGGAGAGTTCCCTGCCGGCGGTTCCCGGCCTGCCTGCACCGATGAAAGCACTTACTGTTGTGCCGTTTGGCCTTGAAGAAGGGTCGAAGGTGGAACTGCCGCAACGCAAGTTTGCGCTGGTCGTCGGCGAGCCCGCCGAGTTCCGTTTCTTCTCCTCCGTTTCGCGCAAGAACGACCCACCAGGGTCGCTGTTAGAAGAGATCGGCGACGATATAGAAGAGCTGGCGCCGATTGAGGTTTTTTTGCCTCCGCATACTGACGCAGTTCGCGAGGAGGTGGTGCCCGTGACGCTTGAAAGCAACGTAACCGAGACAGGCATGCTGGAGCTGTGGTGCGTGGCCGGCGACGGCCGGCGATGGAAGCTGGAATTTAACGTTCGCGAGCGCGCGGCAGCATGAACGTCGGCATCGACCTGGGCACCACTAACTCCGCACTCGCCTATATCGATCCGCAAGAGGCCGCGGAAGCGGATTTCCCGCCCATACACGTTCTGCCGATCGAACAGCAGATCGATGCGAACCGGACAGGCGCGCTCCGCACTCTGCCTTCGTTCCTGTATTTGAATGAGCCGCCGGTGGTCGGCGCATACGCGCGCGATCAAGGCGCGCTGGTGCCCACGCGAACGGTGCACTCGGCGAAATCGTGGCTTTCGAATTCGGAGGCTGACCGCACCGCCAAAATTCTTCCGTGGGATTCGCAGGAGGAAGGCCGCATTCTGTCGCCGGTGGAGGCATCCACACGCTATCTCGAGCACCTGCGCAATGCATGGGAGAGCACGAAGCATGCGCCGCTCAGCGAACAGCAGGTGGTTCTCACGGTTCCTGCCAGCTTCGACGAAGAGGCGCGGGAGCTTACCACGCAGGCTGCGCGGGACGCAGGGATCGAGAAGCTCACGCTGCTGGAAGAGCCCGCGGCCGCGTTCTACGCGTGGATCGCCGGCCATCTGGCACGCTCGAATAAAGAACTGTTCGACGGCCAGATCGTGCTCATCTGCGACGTCGGCGGAGGGACCAGCGACTTTACGCTGGTACGCGTGGACCGCGAGGGCGACCGCGTGCAGTTTACGCGTACGACGGTCGGGCGGCATCTGCTCCTCGGCGGGGATAATCTCGATCTCACGATTTCCTGGCTGGCCGAATCGAAGCTCGGCAAGACGCTGTCGCTACGGCAGCGCAGCGCTCTTCGCCGGCAATGCTCGGCCGCGAAAGAAACGCTGCTGGCGCCGCATGGCCCGGCATCGGTGGATGTTACCGTGGTCGGCGCGGGTGCGGCTCTTATCGCCGGAACTCTCAAAACCACCATCCTGCGCGAGGAGGTTCTGGAGCTGGCGCTTGGCGGTTTTCTGTCACCTTGTAACCTCACTGATAAGCCGCAGCAGGAAAAGCAAAGCGTCTTCCGCGAGCTGGGGCTGCCGTACGTTTCCGATCCGGCAATTACGCGCCACCTCGCCGACTTTCTACAAAATTCACCCGCCGCGGAACACGGCGTAGACGCGATTCTTTTCAACGGCGGTTTTTTCATTCCGCAGGCATTTCGCGAGCGCGTGCGCGATGTGGTGGAACACTGGTTCGGCCGCAAGCCCGCTATTTTTGAAAACCACGATCTCGATCTGGCTGTCGCGGTCGGCGCTTCTTACTACTCATACGTGCGCGCTTCCGGCAGCGGCGTGCTGGTGCGCGGCGGATTGCCGCGTGCGTACTTCCTCGGACTCCAGGACTCGGAGGCCGCCGGCACTTCCGCGATCAGGGCCGTCACGCTGATGCCGCGCGGCACCGAAGAAGGCGAAGAGATCAGGCTGGAACAACCGGAACTGCAGCTTCTTGCTAACGCTCCGGTGGCGTTCCGGCTCTACAGTTCTCTGAGCCGCACAGAAGACAAAGCGGGCGATGTGGTTTCGTTGACGCCGACAGAAGACATGCTCGATCCGGCAAGCGATCCGCGGCTGCATGCTCCGCTGCGGGCGGTCATTCGCTTCGGCAAAGGCGGCGAGCGGCTGGTGCCCGTAACCCTCGGGGCACGTTTGAGCGAGGTGGGAACGCTCGAAGCGTGGGCCGATTCAAAAATCAGCGAGCATCGGTGGCAGTTGCAGTTCCAGCTTCGCAAAACGGCAGATACTCCTGAATTCGCACCGGCGGTGGCGGCAGTGCGTTCGAGCGCAGTAATCAGCCCGGAAGCACAGGCACACGCCGAACAGTTGATCGAGGAAGTCTTCGGCAAACACGGTTTCGGCTTCCCGCCGGAGCAGTTGCCGGCGCGGCTGGAGCAGGCGCTGGGGCTCGGCCGGATGTCGTGGTCGCTGCCGGCGATTCGCGCCCTTGCGGACAAGCTGCTCGCGGTAGCGGACGGGCGCCGGAAGAACGCACCGCATGAGGCGCGCTGGCTGAATCTCACCGGCTTCTGCCTGCGACCGGGGTTCGGTTTTCCGGGCGATGAATTTCGCATCGAGCAGGCGCGGCGCGTGTATGCCGGCGGCCTGGCGTTCGGTAACCAGGTGCAATGCGAAATCGACTGGTGGATCTTTTGCGGCCGCATCGCGGGCGGGCTCAATCGCAACCAGCAGGGCGACATCTTCCAACGCCTCGCGCCGACGCTGCTTCCGAAGCAGAAGCGCAAACAGCGCGTGAACCAGGCGCTGTTCCGTGAGATGTGGCGCACGGCCGCGAGCCTTGAATTGCTTCCGCAGCAGACTAAAACACAACTCGGCGAAGCGCTGCTCGAGGTGGTCAAGCGGGGCGAAATGGTGGATGCAGCAACCTGGTGCCTGTCGCGCCTCGGTGCGCGCAGACTATTCAGCGGGCCCATCAACCTGGTGCTTTCGCCAGCGGTTGTCGGCCGATGGGTGGAAGGGCTTCTGCGCCTGCCGAATACACCCGCGCTGCTCGAAGCCGTGGTGCAGATGTCGCAGATCACCGGCGATACGGCGCGCGACCTGCCGCCCGCCTCACTCGAGTTAGTACGCCGCGCGTGCGAAGCCAGCGCGCGCGCTGCCGATCTGCTGCATCAACTCGCCGGCGCGGCGGATGACCTGGCAGCATCGAGCCGCATCTTCGGTGAAGAACTGCCCGCCGGGCTCGTGCTGGCGAAAGCGCCCGTAGAGTAACATCCACAATACCCATCCAAGAAACCCCAGCAGGAAACCCATGCAAGAAACCCAGATTGTCGCGAAGCTTCGCAGACTCGCCGAAGCCGGACATCGCGACAGGTCGGTGATTAAAGGCATTGGCGACGACTGCGCTATTCTGCGCCCGCGCGCTAGCGAAGATCTTGTCTTCACGACAGATTTCGTTCTAGAAGGACGGCATTTCGCCCTCGAGACGCATTCAGCCGCCGAGATAGGGCACAAAGCGCTGGCCCGCAGCTTGTCGGATCTGGCAGCAATGGGAGCTCAGCCGGTGTTCTGCCTGGTATCGCTGGCGGTGCCGGCGACATTGAAGGCAGGGTGGATCGACAGCTTTTACAAAGGCCTGCTGGCGCTTGCGGCTAAGCACGAAACAACGCTCGCCGGCGGCGACCTGGCGCGTTTCGATAAGGTGGTGGCGGATGTTATCTGCTGCGGCCGCGTGCCGCGTGGGAAGGCGCTGGTTCGCCACGGTGCGAAACCGGGGGACAATCTCTATGTGACCGGCGAACTCGGGGCGTCGGCTCATGGGCTTGCCACGAAACGGGGTGCGGCGTGGCGACGCCATCGCCGGCCGGAGCCGCGAATCGCGCAAGGAATGGCGCTGCGCAAGCTTGGCGTTTCTGCGGCGATGGACCTGAGCGATGGCCTTTCGCTCGATCTGCGGCGCTTGTGCCTGGAATCGAAGAGCGGCGCCATGCTGGATACCGATCTTCCCATGGCGCCCGGGGCCACAGAAGACGAAGCGTTGCATGGCGGGGAAGATTACGAACTGCTGTTCACTGCTTCACCCAAAACGCGCGTGCCGGCGACCCTGGACGGGTTGCGCGTCACGCGTATCGGTACGATTATAAAAACCGGCCGGCCCGGCACGATTCGCCTTCGTGGCCGGCCGCTGCCGGTGATGGGTTTCGACCACTTCGCATGAGCACGCGGGCAGATTCGAATCTGGTTCTTGACTACATCGAAGCGTTCCGCCGATCGAAGGTGATGTTTACGGCGGTGCGGCTCGGTATCTTCGATCAACTCGAAGCCGCACCGCAGAAAGCCGGAGCGCTGGCGCACAAACTGCATCTCAACCCGGAGGCGCTTACGCGTCTTCTCGATGCGTGTGTGGCGCTGCGGCTGCTGGTTCGCGATGATTCCGGATATAGGAACACACCCTCCGCATCGCGCTATCTCATCCGCACGAGCCCGAACACGTTCTCCGGCTACATCGAGTATTCGGACCAATCGCTGTACAAGCTGTGGGACCACTTAGATGATGCGGTACGCGAAGGAACGAACCGCTGGGCACAAACTTTTGGCAGCAAGGACGCGCTGTTTGATTACTACTATCGCGATCCGGCAGCGACTGCGAACTTCGTCCGTGCCATGAATGGCTTCGGGCAACTCGCTTCGCCGCTGATCGTTCGAGCTTTTGACCTCAGCCGTTTCACTCACCTGGCGGACCTTGGCGGCGCGACCGGCCATCTCGCGATCGCGGCGTGCGAGGCTTACCCGAATATGCGTGCAACGGTTCTTGATCTGCCTCGCGTGGAACCGCTTGCGCGCGAGTACATCGCGACGTCATCGGTTGCCGAGCGGGTGTCATTTGTGACGGCAGATTTCTTCGCCGACCCATTGCCGCCGGCCGATCTCTATTCGCTCGGCCGCATCCTGCACGACTGGGATGATGCCAGGATTCACGCATTGCTTCGAAAGATCTTTGCGGCGCTCCCATCCGCAGGCGGTCTGCTGGTCGCGGAGGCTCTCATCGACGACGATCGCAGCGGACCTGTGTATGCCTTTATGCAAGACATCAACATGATGGTTTGCACCGATGGCCGTGAGCGGACGGCGGAAGAGTATGGTGCGCTGCTCGAGGCCGCCGGGTTCGCCCAAGTCGAGGCGCGCCGGACCGGATCACTGGTTGACGCTGTGCTTGCGATCAAGCCCTGAAATTGCCGGCTGTCCCTCACTCCAGGACAAAATCCGCGGTCCGTGCAATCGATGCATTGCCCGCGGCATCGATCGCCTTTGCTTCTACGCGATAGGAGCCGGGAGTGAGATTATCGATGGGCAGTTTGAGCCCAATCGGAACGACGGGGCTGCCCAGTTTGCTGTAGTTGGCGACATTCATGAAGCCGGTGTCCACCTTTGCCTGGCCGGTCTTCGGGTCCAGCACGCGCACTTGCAGCCCTATCTTGGGCGGCGCGGCCTGGCTCTGGTCCGCCAGAAGGGGCTCATAGATCTCGAGGTACATGCCTGTCGCTGCGCCTTTCTTGAACACATTGGACCCCGACGGTGTCAGTTGCACGCCTTGGCTTACCAGCGGCTTCACATCTTCCAATAACTCGGCGTCCAGCCCCGCCTGAATGTCGGTCAGCCGGTCGAAGCGGTCGCTGAGCGCCAGCGCGCTCACGCCGAACTTTTTGCTGTCATAGGGCTCCACAATGAGCGGCATCTGCAGCTTGCCGAAGGATTCGCCGGCGCAAGTGAATGCCACCTTGAAGAGATAGTTGCCGGATGCGATGTCGAATTGCTTCTCGTAGTGCATGGGATGCTCTGCGAAATCCTTCACTTCTTTTTTTCCATCCAAATCCAGTTTGATGGTGTCGCTGAACTTGGCCGCGATGGAGCCGTCCGGGCCGTAAGCGACGCCAAGTACGCTAACCTCGGAATGCATCTTGCCCTTCTGCTTTTGGAACTTCAGACTGTCCGGTGAAATTTCCATAGCAACACTGACACGCGCTGTATTGGGACCTGTATAGAAGAACGGAGCCTCCATCGAGGCTTTGACATTGCCCGGAGCCGAATTGAACACTCGAGCTTCCAAGGTCTTCTCTGCCGGCGAGCCTGCCAGTAAGTCCAGTGGCTTCTCCGTGCAGTAACCCGTTCGAGCGCGCACTTCGGTGCCGCCACGGTCCACTTTCACCTTGAGTGTGTGGCAACTGCCTTCTTCCGGGTCTTCGGATGGAGAGTAGCCGAGAATGTAATATTCGTTCTGCTCGTTGCCGATCTTATTGAGTCCGCCGACAAGATCGTTCGTGTTTAAGATGACGAACCCACCGGTCCCCTCGGCCAATAATCGCAACAGGTCCTGACGGTCTGTCACGGAGTTCATGTGCGGCCAGATAGAACGCGGCTGGACGTAATTGTAACCGGTGCCGTAGTTATAACCGCTGCCAGCCCTCGCGCCTGTGCCGGCCGTGCCGCCACTCGGAGATCCTCCGGACGGAGCGCCATGACTTCCGGCCCCTCCGGACGGAATGCTATGACTTCCGGCTCCGCCCGAAGTGGGGCCGCCCGCGTGCCCACCCCCGCCCGTGGCCGCGCCGCCACCCGCACTGCCGCCGCGCTGTGGTTCGTATGCGGCAGGCTCGTATACAACGGGAGTGCGGCGGTAGACCGCCGCCTGTATAAATACCGGCGCATTCCATCTTTGCGGCGATTTCTCGATTGGACTGACGGCGGACATTGATAAGCCTTTTACATCGATGGGATAAATGGCTACGTTCGCCTTGTTACATGCGTCGAAAACCGCGGTCAGCTCCGAGTGCAGAATGGAATCGGTCAGCGGGAGCGGAAAACCCGGACTTAGAAAGATCAGCGTCTTACGGCCCGGCACGGTTGCCAGGCCCTTGGCGAGACTTCGCAGCGCAAGTAATACATC
This sequence comes from Acidobacteriaceae bacterium, assembly GCA_019233755.1. Taxonomy (GTDB): domain Bacteria; phylum Acidobacteriota; class Terriglobia; order Bryobacterales; family Bryobacteraceae; genus Bog-105. Next base: position 11,322 of record JAFAMD010000069.1, read on the forward strand.
GCGCGCGCCGAAATCAAATGCCGCTCTTCCAAGCGGGCCGCTGCCGGCCAGCGCTGCAAGTTCGGTTGGGCTGGTGGCGAACCGGACACCGCTGACTACCTGCTTCAAGCGATCTGTATCGGCTGTGAAATTCTGCGTGACCTGCAGGCTGCCGCCGAAATTCACCACGGCCATCATGCGGTTCGGTCCGGCATTGGCGTCGATGAACCGGAGAGCGGCTTTGCGAGCTTGCATTTGGTCAGTGAGGGCTGTATCGGAGTTGTCGAAGAACAGGACGAGGTAGTGCTTCTGGTTCACCAGCGGCGATTTCGGATCGGCTTCGAAGGAGAAGGTCTCGATCTTCTGTTCCTTTTTGTCTTCCCAAAGGCGAAAATCCTCGGCCGTGAGATCGTGGATGTAATTGCCGTGTTTGTCGGTCACGACGGCATCCACCAGCACCAGCTTCTTCTCTGCACGAATTACCGTGCTCGCTTGAGCCGGCCCTGGCACAGGGTTCGCGTCCTGGCCCGCGCAGACACCCGCCAGGCAAAGCGTCGATGTCAGGAAAACCGCCACATACACTCTCACTGTTGTCCTCCTTCAGGGAATGTCCACCGCGCCGTTTTCAGCCGTCATCAACTGTCCTTCGGCGTCGCGGACCACTAGCCGAACCACGTAAGTACCAGGTTTCAAGTCGAAAATGGTACGCAGCGTTATGCCGGAATTCAGCCGCGCAAGTGTCGCATCTTTCAGCCGCATGGTGACCGTCTTCTCGGTTCCACGCACAAAATTGCCGTTGTTGTCGAACACCGCCGAAACTATTGTCAACTGGTTGTGGTTTCGATCCTCCACTTTCTTGAAGTGCAGGCGTTTCAGATCAACTCGAGCCAGCACAGTCAGTTGCGCATCAGCCGGATCGGGCTTGAAGAACTGCGTATGCAGGTCGACGGGCAAATCGTGCATTTCCTCGCGCGAGAATACGGCGGAATCGATTTCGTCCTTCGCGGTGTCCTCGGCCTTAGCGTTCTTCTTTGGCGCGAAATAGCCGCGGCGCGCCTGCAGGGTAAGGCCGTTCTTGGCGGCCAGCGAAACCTTTAGCTTATGGAAGCTGCCGTCGTTCTTTAAGTTATTCGGTGTGAAACCGAGCAGGTACACATACTCCGGCGCCGACGCCAGCTTCCTGAAGCCCTCGTTGAAATCGTTGCTGTTGTGGAAGAAGGTGCCGCCCGTGCCGTCAGCTAACGCAGCCATGATGTCTTCCTGCGCCAGCATGCTGTCGCGTTGGTACTGCGCCTTGATTTGTTGTACGTAGGCGCTCGACTGTCCGGGCTGGCTCGCATCGAACTCCTGCGAGGTCCAGAGCCCCCGCGCACCAAGCGCGTTGATCAGAACATTCGAATGTGCTGCCCGGTCCAGAAGCTCGGACTCTTCTTCCAAAGCCTCGCTGGAGACCGTCAGGAAGCCCGGGGACACGAGCACGATCATGCGCTCGCCCGGCATAGCGGACATCCTGCGAATTACGTCTTTTAATACGCTGAGTGATACGCGGGTATCCTGCTCGCCAAGATCCAGTTCGCGTGCAGCGGCAGCGTTCACCATCGGCTGAGCCGATTGCTGCGGGTTCGTCAGGTTTTGAAGATTGGCACAGATGATGGTTTCCTGGATCTCCATGTTCAGGGCCTGCTGGTCATTCTTATTCCGGATCCTATCGGCTACGTAGTAATCGATATCCGGACATCCGTCGGCGTTGTGGCGGTACATCTGCACCGGCCGAATCCGCATGATGGCGTCCTGCAGCTGAGATTTATCGTCCGTAAAGTCCAGGTTGTTCTGGCCGGAAGTAGTCATGACGGCCGCTCGATCAGAACGCTGTAGTCCGGTTTGAAGGTGTTGGATGGCCGCCTTCTGCACCCGCGCCAGATCGGCGAATTCGATGTGCAGATCGTCGAAAAGATAGACAAGGAACCGCCCGGGTGTGTCATCCGGACCGCCTATCGAAATATCAGGGCGCTGCGGCTTCGACGACGATGCCGATGCCTCGACAGAGAACTTGGAGATGACCTGGGGCTTGCCTTTGTCAGCGAGTTGAAAATCGTCTTTCGTCAGGTTTCCTAGTGCGTGGCTGTCCCGGTCGCGCACCACTACCGGAACGGTAACCAGATTTACTTTGGATTGAAAGGTGGCATCCCGCGACGCCATCTCGGGCGCAGTCGCGTCTGCATTTCCGTTGGCCATTTGCGCTTGCGCGGCGCAAACCGGGATGATGAGGAACAACCAAATGCGAGAGAAGCGCATGAACCGGTTATCCAGATTCGGTTATCTAGGTTAGCGCCATTCTACTCCCGGAAAGTCCGCTACTGTGGAGAAACATGCTGAAAGAGGCTCTGGCCGGGACGCATCAGGATCTCACCGAAGGGAGCCTGAACCGCGCCATTGTGCTGATTGCCATCCCGATGATCCTCGAAATGGTGATGGAGTCGCTGTTCGGCATCGTGGACGTATTCTTCGTGTCGCGTCTGGGGCCCGATGCCGTCGCGACCGTCGGCCTGACAGAATCGTTGCTCACTATTGTTTTCGGCATCAGCATCGGCCTGAGCATGGCGACGACCGCGTTCGTCGCGCGGCGCATTGGGGAAAAGGACCCCGAAGGCGCTGCGAACTCTGCAGTACAGGCGATCATCGTAGGTTTACTCGTGTCGTCGGCTGTTGGCGCCATCGGGATAACCTGCGGCCCGCGCCTCCTCGGCATCATGGGGGCTACGCCTGCCATTCGGGCGAACGCGCGGTACACGCAATTGATGCTCGGCGGTTCCGTCGTCATCTTTCAGCTATTCCTGATCAACGCTATCTTCCGCGGCGCCGGCGATGCGGCGCTTGCCATGCGGACGCTCTGGCTGGCGAACGGCATCAACATTGTCCTTGACCCGTGTCTCATCAACGGATGGGGACCGTTTCCGCATCTGGGGGTTTTCGGCGCTTCTGTCGCGACTACTACGGGCCGAGGTATCGGCGTCCTGTTTCAGTTGTGGCAGCTTGGCTCGGGCAAGAATCGGGTGGTGGTCAGGCGTCACCAGGTGCGACTCAACTTGCCCGTTATGTGGAGCCTGCTGAGAGTGTCGGCTACAGGCATTCTTCAGTTCCTGATCGGAACGGCAAGCTGGATGGCGCTGGTCCGCATCATCTCCAGCTTCGGGAGCGCGGCCATCGCCGGGTACACAATTGGGCTCCGGATGATTATCTTCACTGCACTCCCATCGTGGGGCCTGAGCAACGCCGCCGCTACATTAGTGGGCCAGAGCCTGGGGGCTGCGAAACCGCGCCGGGCCGAACTTGCGGTGTATCGCACCGGCCTGTTTAACATGCTCTTTATCTGCCTGGTCTCAATCGCTTTCCTCGCGATTCCGGATCGGCTAGTGACGATCTTCACGCTGGACCCGGCGGTAATTCGTCCGGCTGTTGCCTGCCTGGCCACATTCGGCCTGGCGTTGCCGAGCTGGGCCTGGGGCATCGTGCTGCTGCAAGCCTTCAACGGCGCCGGCGACACCGTGACTCCCACGTATATCAACCTGTTCACCTTTTGGATTTGCCAGATTCCGATCGCGTACCTGCTTGGAATCCATCTTTCTTTCGGCCTGCGCGGTACATTCTCCGCCGTCCCCGTCGCCGATGCTATTTTTGCGATTACCGCTTTCGTGCTTTTCCGTCAGGGCAGGTGGAAGCGGCAGAGAATTTGATTTTCGGTTGACTACTACCCTCCAAGGGCAAGTCCGCCCATTGGAGAACAACATGCCGACAAAAAAGAGTACCGGGGCGCAGGCAGCGGTGGTGCCCAGCGAGTTCGTGGAACGCCGAATCTACCTTATCCGTGGGCAGAAGGTGATGCTGGATGCCGATCTGGCTGCCCTCTACCAGGTGGAGACGAAGGCCCTCAATCAAGCGGTCAAGCGCAATCGTGACCGCTTTCCGGAGGACTTCATGTTTCAGTTGGACGAAGAAGAGGTGGATCGTTTGAGGTCACAATTTGTGACCTCAAACGGGGGACGTGGCGGCAGGCGATATCAGCCTTATGCCTTCACAGAACATGGCGTAGCGATGCTATCTTCCGTGCTGAATAGCCCGCGCGCGGTGCAGATGAACATACTGATCGTCCGGGCGTTCATCAAGCTGCGCGAAATGCTTAGCACCCATCGCGATCTGGCGCGAAAGATAAGTGATCTCGAACGCAAACAGCGAACCCAGGGTGAACACTTGGCTGCCGTTTACGTTATGGTGAAACGCCTGATGGAACCACCACCCGCAAAACCGAAGCGTTTGATCGGCTTCAAGTCTGAGCTGTGAGCACGGCGCTTCCGTACAACCGCCGCGAATAAACGACCAGTTGCATTAGTTGCACACTAACTGGAGTAGACCGTCTCCTTAGCTGCTTCCGCTCCGGCAGGTACTTCCTTTCCGCCGATCCTCATTCGGTAGAAGGAGCGCCACACGAAGTACATTGCGATCAGCAGAAAGACCGCCGCAAGGACATGACCCACCGCTCCCCCGCTGGTGCTCGAGAGAGAAACGGCCAGTTCCACGGCGAGGAGTCCGAATAGGGTAGTGAACTTGATGATAGGGTTGAGCGCCACCGAGGAGGTGTCTTTAAACGGATCGCCAACCGTATCACCGACAACCGTGGCGGCATGCAGATCGGTTCCCTTCTGCTTCAACTCTGTCTCCACGATTTTCTTGGCGTTATCCCACGCGCCGCCCGCATTCGCCATGAAGATAGCCTGATAGAGGCCGAACAATGCGATGGAAATGAGATAGCCGATAAAGAAATAAGGCTCGACGAACGCGCAGCCGAGCGTCACAAAAAAGACCATTAAGAAGATGTTGAACATGCCGCGCTGCGCATAGCGCGTGCAAATCTCCACAACCTTCTTGCTGTCACTGACCGATGCTTTTGTGACGCCCTCCAGTTTGATGTTGGCCTTGATGAACTCGACTGCACGATAGGCACCCGTGGTAACGGCTTGCGTGGACGCGCCAGTGAACCAGTAAATAACCGAACCGCCGGCGATCAAGCCGAGCAGGAAAGGCGGGTGGAGAATCGAAAGGTTGGAGAGCAGATCAGGCCGCAATCCGTTTGTGAGCGCAACAACAATGGAAAAGATCATGGTCGTTGCGCCGACCACGGCCGTGCCGATCAAGACGGGTTTCGCGGTCGCCTTGAAAGTATTTCCGGCACCGTCGTTCTCTTCAAGATTGTCCTTCGCTTTTTCGAAATCAACATCGAAGCCATAGGTGTTCTTCAGCTCAGACTCGATGCCCGGAATCTGTTCGATCGTCGAGAGCTCGTAGACCGACTGCGCGTTATCCGTCACAGGGCCATACGAATCCACTGCAATGGTGACCGGCCCCATGCCGAGGAATCCGAATGCGACCAGGCCGAAAGCGAAGACAGAAGGCGCGGCCATGAGGTCGTCGAGTCCCATCGTGCTGACGCCGTATCCGATGCTCATGAGGACGAGGATCGCCAGTCCGAGCCAGTATGCGCTCATATTGCCCGCAACGAATCCGGAAAGAATAGTGAGCGACGCGCCGCCCTCGCGAGACGATGAAACCACTTCGCGCACATGGGACGATTCCATCGACGTGAAGACCTTTACAAGTTCAGGAATGACGGCGCCCGCCAGCGTGCCGCAGGTGATCACGGTCGAGAGTTTCCACCAGAGGGAATGGTCGCCGCCGAGATCGGGGATCATGGCGTAAGAAACAATGTAAGTCGCGATGATGGAGACGATGGAGGTGAGCCAGACGAGGCTCGTCAGTGGCGCCTCAAAGTTCATCTTGTCAGCGTTTTCATACTTACTCTTGGCCAGCGCGCCGTTCAGCAAATAAGACAAGCCGGACGAGATAACCATCATGACGCGCATCGCGAAGATCCAGACGAGTAACTGTGCCTGCACCAGCGGGCTACTGACCGCCAGGACAATGAAGGATATGAGCGCTACGCCGGTAACTCCGTACGTTTCAAAGCCGTCGGCGCTAGGGCCGACGGAATCGCCTGCATTGTCGCCGGTGCAATCTGCGATAACGCCCGGATTGCGAGCGTCATCTTCCTTGATGCGAAACACGATCTTCATCAGATCGGCGCCGATGTCGGCAATCTTCGTAAATATGCCGCCGGCTACACGCAGCGCCGCCGCGCCAAGCGATTCACCAATGGCAAAGCCGATAAAGCACGGCCCGGAGTAATCGTGGGGAACGAAAAGCAGAATGAAGAGCATGATCGCGAGTTCAACCGAGATCAGCAGCATGCCGATACTCATTCCCGCTTTGAGCGGAATGTTGGAGCAGGGATACGGCTTACCGCGCAAACTGGCAAACGCGGTTCGCGAGTTCGCGAAGGTATTCACCCGGATGCCAAACCACGCGACGCCGCTGCTTCCGCAAATGCCGATAATGCTGAACAGCACGATAATGACGACCTTCAGTGCATCGAAGTGCTGAAGGACGCCGAAATAGAAGATAATGATGCTGCCGATGAACGCTTCGAGAATGACGAGAAACTTAGCCTGAGTTAGTAAGTAGGTCTTGCAGGTCTCGTAAATAAGCTCGGAGACTTCGAGCATCGACTTATGCACCGGCAGATTCTTGAGCTGCCGGTAGATAACCAGGCCGAAGAGAAAGCCGAGTGCGACGACAATTAATCCATATAAAAGCAGCGTGCGGCCGTCTATGGCGCCGCCGAAGAACGTGGCCTGTCGCAGGTCCGGCAGAACCAGGTTCGCTTCTCCACCGGCTTTACCGCCTGCTTCCTGGGCAAACGATAGAGCGGGGCTCGCCATGAGTACGGATGCGGCGGCGACCGTGGCCGCTAGATAGCTGCGCATAGTGCAAATAACATATCGCACCGTAATGAGCGATTCAATGCGCTCGGCCCCCAGGGACACTGGGGAAAATCGGACTACTACCAGAGGCGAGGCGGGCCGGAAACAATCATTGATTCCTTCGGTCGGCGTGGATGAACAAACCTGTACGGTTTGGCAGGAGCGGGGATAGAGGAGAAATGATCTGGTGGGGACGGGCAGATTCGAACTGCCGACCTGCCGCTTAGGAGGCGGCCGCTCTATCCATCTGAGCTACGTCCCCGTACCTTGCAGTCTACCAGCGGCGGAGCCCTTTGGCTCCGATGTCACGGCGAAAGTGCATGCCGTCGAAATGAATCTTCTCAACAGCGCGATAGGCATTCGATATTGCAATTTGCAATGTCTCGCCCCCGGCAGTCACCCCAAGAACTCGACCGCCAGCCGTAACGAGTTGATCACCGTTCCGCTTCGTTCCCGCTTGGAACACCACGGCACCGGTTGCCTCCGCTTCGGCGATGCCGCTAATCAAATCGCCGGTTCGTGGCTTATCAGGGTACCCCTGCGCCGCGAGCACCACACAAACCGCGGGACGCGCTGCGGTACTAAGCTGCTGCGGGGCGCATCCACTGGCAGTCTCGTACAGGAGTTTCCCGAGATCGCCTTGGAAGCTGTGCATAATCGCCTGGGTTTCCGGGTCACCGAGGCGAACATTAAACTCGAGGACTTTCGGCCCGTCAGCGGTCATCATGAGTCCCGCGTAGAGAAAGCCGGTGAAGGGAGTCTCTTCGGCGGACATCTGCCGAATCGCGGGGAGCATGATCCGCTCCATAATCTCGCTGGTTTGAGAAGCGGTGAGGATACGGGGATCGAGATAGGCCCCCATGCCGCCGGTATTCGGCCCCTGGTCGCTATCGAAGGCGCGCTTGTGATCCTGGGTGGGAAGGAAGGGCACGACGGCCGAACCGTTGCAGAGGCCGATGAAGCTGACCTCTTCGCCTTCGAGGAACTCTTCAATAATTACCTTGGGGCCCAGGCGCTGGATCGCTGCTTCCGCTTCGGGTCGGTCCTGCGCAATGACGACGCCCTTGCCAGCCGCGAGTCCATCTGCTTTGATGACAACCGGATAGCTGAAATCGTCAAGACGAGTGCTGGTGTGCGCGGTAGGAATACCGGCGCGCCGGGAAAACTCTTTCGCGAATATTTTGGAGCCTTCAAGCCGGGCTGCAGCCTGGGTCGGGCCAATGATTTTCAGACCGCGCCGCCGGAACTCATCTACGATACCGGCTACGAGCGGTGCTTCCGGGCCCACTACAGTAAGGTCGGCTTGATGAGCTTCGGCAATATCGGCATATCCGGACACATCGCCCGGGGCTACGATACAGGTCGCTAAATGTTCGATGCCCGGGTTTCCAGGACTGGCAATGATGCTCTTCACAGAAGGGGACTTAGCGAGGCGCCAGGCGAGGGCGTGTTCGCGGCCACCGCCGCCGACAATCAGAATTTTCACAGATACGTTTCCAACGTTAGAATAAACGATGGGTCCATTCGGATTCCTTCTCCCCCATGCAAAAGAAGTATGACGTTGTAGTAGTCGGGGCCGGACACGCCGGCTGCGAAGCAGCTCGCGCCTGCGCGCGTCTGGGACTCAAGACCGCAATGGTGACGATGAATATCGACCTGATTGCGCAGATGTCGTGCAATCCGGCGGTCGGCGGTATTGCCAAGGGCCACTTGGTGCGCGAGATCGACGCGCTCGGCGGTGTGATGGGCGAGCTCACCGATGCGGTTGGCATTCAATTTCGGCTGCTGAACACCAGCCGCGGCCCGGCGGTTTGGTCGCCCAGGGCACAGTGCGACAAGAAACAGTACCGGATCCGTATGCGGGAGTGGCTTGAGAACGAACCCAATTTGCGGATTCTGCAAGCTGAAGTCGGCGAACTGTTGTTTTTGCCAAACGAACTTCCCAAAAGAATAGTCGGCGTTCAGCTCAAAGATGGGCGCTCACTGCTGGCAGAAGCAGTGGTCGTAACGACAGGCACCTTCCTTAATGGCCTCGCACATGTCGGGGAGCAGCGCTACGCGTGTGGGCGGAACGGAGAAGCTCCATCCAATACGCTGGGGGGGCAGTTACGGACTCTTGGCCTGCAATGGACGCGCTTGAAGACCGGCACACCGCCTCGGCTCGACGGACGGACGATTGACTGGTCTCGATTCGAGGAGCAGCCAGGTGACGAGACCCCGACGCCTTTCTCTTTCTTAACGGAGAGGATCGACCGTGAACAGATCAAATGTCATTTGGCCTATACAACCGAAGAGACGCACCGGCTTCTTTGCGAAAGTATCGCGCGATCTCCTCTTTATAGCGGGCAAATTGAAGGCATCGGCCCTCGGTATTGCCCCTCGATCGAAGACAAGATCGTAAAGTTCCCCGACAAGCGTCGCCATCAGATCTTTCTGGAGCCAGAGGGTCTGGACACTCACGAAGTCTACGTGAACGGCATGTCGACCAGTATGCCCATCGATGTACAGACCGCGATGGTAGCTTCCATTCCTGGGCTTGAAGACGCTGAAATGATTCGGCCAGGCTACGCGATTGAATACGACGCTGTGGATCCGCGGGAACTGACGCATACTCTCGAAGTAAAGTCGATTCCGGGCCTCTTTCTAGCCGGACAGATCAATGGCACCTCAGGCTATGAAGAAGCTGGATGCCAGGGGCTGATTGCCGGACTCAATGCGGCGTGCAAAGTGAGGGGCCTGGAGCCGTTGCTGCTTGGCCGGAGTGACGGATATGCCGGCATTCTTGTGGATGACCTTGTCAGCAAGGGCGCCGATGAGCCATACCGAATGTTCACATCGCGAGCGGAATTCCGGCTGCATTTGCGAATCGACAACGCGGACGAACGTTTAACACCTTTCGGACGGCGGTTAGGCCTGGTAAATGACGAGCGCTGGGGGCGTTTCGGGCGGAAGCAGGAGCAGAAAGCACGAATTGCCGATCTGCTGGAGAAAACACGCGCGAGCGCGATTCCAGAGATTGTGAAGTTGGAAGCTGCGACGGATAATCCCACGTTGATGGTCTGGTTGCGCCGACCGGAAGCCAAAATCGCCCAACTGGAGCCCTGGATTTCGGCGCGATTAGGGAGAACGCCACTGCACGGGGTGTTAACTACCGTCGAAACGGAGACAAAATACGCGGGTTACATGGCGCAGCAGGAGCGGCAAATCAGGCAATTGGCTGAATCCGAGAGTCGGGTGATTCCTGCGGATTTCAGTTACGACCATATTCCCGGACTTTCGAACGAAGTTCGGCAGAAATTGGCGAGGGTCCGACCCACAACGCTTGGGCAGGCCGGGCGAATTCCTGGCGTTACTCCTGCCGCTGTGGCTGTTTTGGACATTTATTTGGGGCTTGGGATACCCGCAAACGCATAACTGTTCCACGTGAAACGTTACTCGAACGAGGTTCGGCAGAAATTGGCGAGAGTCCCAGCTACAAAGTTTGGGCGGGTCGAGTGAACTTCCCGCGTTACCCCCGGCCGCTGTGGCTGTTTTAGACATTTGTTTGGGCTTGGGGTACCCGCAAGCCATAAATGTTCCACATGGAACATCACAACTGTCGTACTTTCAGCAACATAGCGATCCCTGCCAAATGTTCCACGTGAAACATACCCGTCTCCCAGCCTCGAAACGTGCTAAGCTTCGGCGAGAACCTTGGCTCAAGTCATTTCCATCGCAAACCAAAAAGGCGGGGTGGGGAAGACCACAACCGCCATTAACCTCGCCGCCGCACTTGCTGCATCTGAACTGAAAGTGCTGTTGATCGACTCCGACCCACAGGGTAACTCCACCACCGGAGTGGGAGTCGAGAAAACGGACGACCGCAAGACCCTGTACCATGTGCTCCTCCGTGAGGCGACCCTTCAAGAGGCAATTGTCCCTACAGATAACGAAGGATTGTCACTCATCCCGGCCGATCAAAACCTGGTCGCGACAAATCTCGATCTCGTAGACCAGGACGAGCGCGAGCAGCGCCTGCAAACAGCAGTCGCGCAACTTCGCCAGGAATACAACTACATCGTGATCGACTGTCCCCCCGCCCTGGATCTTTTAACGCTCAACGCACTTGTCGCTTCCGATTCGGTGTTGGTGCCCATTCAATGCGAATTCTTCGCCCTGGAAGGCATTTCACAGCTCATGGATACGGTCGAACGGGTGCGAAGCAGCTTCAACCCCCAACTGAAGGTCGAAGGCGTCCTTCTCACGATGTATGACGACCGTACGAATCTCACCAAACAGGTAGAGTCAGACTTACGTGAATTCTTCGGCAACGAAGTCTTTCGCACGGTCATTCCGCGCAGTATCCGCCTGGCAGAAGCACCTAGCTTTGGTAAAACGATCCTGACCTACGACCCCCGTTCGCGCGGGGCCGAAGCCTATATTCAACTCGCAAAGGAAATTTTGGCGAATGGAAAAACAGCCAGACCGGAGCCAGCGCAAAGCGCTCGGTAAGGGACTCTCTGCGCTTTTGCCGGGCCGCGCGGGCGCAGCGAGCGTTGTGATCGCGCAACTGGAGAAACCTCCGGCCGAGGCGACCTTGAATGGAAAACTGCCGGAACAGTTCGAAGAATTTCACAACATTCCGCTCGATCACATCCAACCCGGTACAGAACAACCGCGTGAAGCCTTCGACGGCGAGAAATTGGAGCAGTTGGCCCAGTCGATACGTGCCAATGGCCTGATCCAGCCGATCACGGTTCAAAAAATCGCGCCACATCAGTACCGGATTGTCGCCGGCGAACGTCGCTGGAGGGCAGCGCGAATAGCCGGTCTCGCTGAAATTCCGGCTCTGGTGCGGACTGTAGAACAGATCCAACTCCTCGAATTAGCGCTGATCGAGAACATCCAGCGCGAAGATCTGAATCCTATCGAAATCGCGACTGCGTTTGAGCGGCTCTCCTCACAACACGGCCTAAGTCATGAGCAGATCGCCGAACGGACCGGCAAGCAGCGCTCCACCGTCACTAATTTCCTGCGTCTGCTGAATTTGGGCCCTGACGCACGCAATGAGCTAATTGCCGGCCGGATTAGCATGGGCCACGCCCGGGCTCTGCTGAACCTTACTGACGCTAAAGAGCAGGCGCAAGCGTGCGAAAACATCATCAACAACCGGCTGTCAGTCCGTGAAACCGAAGCTCTCGTGAAGAAGCTTACGGAGCCGCCCCCGCCACCACCAGAGGCAAGTCCCGTTCTGGAACCTAAGCCGGAACCGCCACAGATCGACCCCAATGTGCGGGCCGCGCTGGACGAGATGGAGATGGCGCTCGGCACCCGCGTCCGCCTGGTCGCAAGATCAGACAAAGCCGGCAGGTTAGAGATCGAGTATTACTCGCAGGAAGATCTCGACCGCATCTACTCTGTGATCGTAAAGCAGTGATAATCTAAATGATGTTGCCGGTGTAGCTCAGGTGGTTAGAGCGACGGTCTCATAATCCGTAGGTCGCAGGTTCAACTCCTGCCGCCGGCACCATTTCCTTCCAGACTTTCCCTTTTCCTTCTATTTCAGGACAATTTTCGCCAACCCTGCGTTGTTTGCCGTGTCAAACACTCGAAATACGAGCAGGTGTTCACCGGGGCGAACGTTGTCAAGGTGCAGGTGGAAGCGCTCATCCGGCGAATCGGTCACCCCATCTACGGCTTCAACGGGCTGCCAGAAAAACGCATCGAGCGAATATTCGCACAATCGCAGGGGGCTGGCGTTGTCGTGGGCGCTGACGTCGATATCGAGCGACGTCCCGTTCCGGCGTGGCTGCCCGAGCGTCACCAGCGGGGGCGTGTTGTCAATCAAGACCGGGGTACTGACCAGGGTGGCTTCGCGCGCGAACTCGGGGGCGTTTGAAGGCGCATCGGATGCCGACACCTTGAACAAATAACGTCCGTCCGCGAAAACATCCGGATCGAGCAGGAGCGTGTTTTCGAACATGCGGCTGCGGATCAACTGCCATTCGTTCGCATCTTCAGGCCGGAAATAGACCGAATAGACCAGCTTGTCGCCGTCAGGGTCGTCCGCTTGCCAGGAGATCTGCGTCTGGGTCGTCTGGAGATTCGACGCGGATTGGGTGGCTGTCGTCGTGGTACTCGCGGAAGGGGGCTCACCGCTGGCCGTCACCGTAACCGAATACGTGCTGGCGGACGGCGGTGCGGCAGCCGCTGTCTTGGCCGTATTAGTCGCTAGGACCGAAGTGACGGTAATGCTGCGAACAGCAGGAGGCCGGTTTTGAGGCAAATAGGGCACGTCCACTGCGTTGATTCGTGCCGTGCTACCCGCCGTCCATTCAGCGCGCCATTGAATGTACCGGGCGGCTGGGCTTGTTATGAGCGCGGCTTCAGGATCACTAATCGGCCCGGACCAAGCGCTCCAGGTGCCATCCGGGCGCGCAGAGAAGCCTGTCCTCGTCCGAAACTTCACGCCGTCGCCGGATCCACGCCATTGCAAATGACCCCATCGCGCTACACTCGTCCCGTCATGCACCGGCGATTCATAGCTTCCACCCGTCGTTCCCCCTGCTTCGAAGGCAAACACGCGGGCCGGGTTGCTCGCGGCTGCGTACAGTGTCTCACCAGACTGCACCAGCCGCGTGGTTTCGCCATCACCCGGCTCGGCGATCAAGCTTAGATTCCCATCGCGAAGGCGATAAATCCGGCCATGATCGTCGGTCGAAAACAGCACGGAATCACCCTGTAGCAAGAGGTCGTAAACATTGTCGTCCTTTGAACTCCGCAGGGTCTCAACTACACGGTTGGGCGATATGCGATAAATGGCGGACTTCTCGACCCCGCTCACTTCCACGACGGCGGCACTGGAAGCCGCAGTCGTTGTTGAAGCGGTCGACGTCGGGTTCTTGCTCTGATCGGAGGTCTTCACGTTTGCGGCGTCATCTCCATCGGAAGCGGTTCCCGCGGCCTCTGTAACCGTAATTACAGTTGGAGTGGTGACCACAACGGCGCTCGAGGAAGGGGTTGCGGTCGAGGCGGAAGTGGTCGTCCGAGTCGCAACCGCGCCACCCATTGCGGCCACGTACAGAAATCCCCGCGGGTCGATGGCAATCGCACTGATTTCGGGAAGAGAGGAGTCATAGACGATGGTCCCGTCCTTCCGGCCGGAGATCTCATATAAAAGCCCGTTAGGATCCGTACCGGCATAAAGGTGACCGTTCGGAGCCAAATGGAGAGCCGTCACATTCATCTGGCCGGGATCGTAGAACAGCTCGGCGCGTCCCCCGGCATCGATGCGGAAGATCTGACCAGGTTCCCCTGTCGCAGCATAAATGCTGCCATCCGGGGCCGCCTGAAGGGCCCAAATGTACTTCGCCGGGGAATGCCAGACTTCCTTGGCTTGACCATTCTCGATGCGGTAAACGGACCCGTTCGGCGAGCTTGCGGCGTATAGCCGGCCGCTGGGATCCACGCAGACAGCAAAGACCTCCGCCTGCTGAGCGCTCCAGACCACCGAAGACTTGCCATCCGAGGAAATGCGAAATACCTTTCCCTGGTGTCCGGTCGCGGCATACATATTGCCATCCCGCGCGGCGGTCAAACTCCAAAGTGCCGGCTGGTTGAGCCGAGCTTCCCAGCGAACAGAGGGGCCAAGCTGCAGAGTGCCGTCCACAGAGAGCGACAGACCGGAGAGGCGGCCTTTGAGAAAGTCGTTAAAACCGGCGATCTGCCAGTCGGTGGTCGTGGCTGCGGACAGGACACCGGCAATGCTGCAAAGCGCTAAGACGAGGCGGCGTGCTTTCACGGGAGTTTACTCTTTCACTTCGACCTGGATGGTCTTCGATCCGGTAACGACGTAATCGGGAACGGGAATTACAAGTTCGGCGACGCCCGAGCCGCGCGTGAGAACCTGGGCAGCATTGCTTGTGGCGGAGTCGGCGGGGTCTGACAGAATCAGGGCGGCTGACGGAGGCGGGTCGGTCAACTCGCCGCCAGGCAGCGGACTGATAACCGTGAAGGATGGCTGCTGGCGCCATACCCGCACATATGCAGCGTTGCTGTCGCGGAATTTGTTGATGGTCTGGATAAGACGTTCGGGCGTTTGCAGCGAGGACTGACTGAGGCCGGCGAAGTCCGGAAAATTGAGCGTGGTGGCATCGCTAACGGTGAAATTCAGCGGACCGGTCGGCGCCCCAATCGGAACCTGATAAGTCGTTTCACGGGTAAATTGGCGGCCATCTTCGCCCAACAACAACGCTGTGACCTGAACCGAGTCCCCCGGATGGACCTCATGCGGCGAGGCCCAGGCCTGAGCGATGCGAACCTGCCGCTTGCCCTCGGCGAGCTCCAGATGCAGTGAGATGTCTTTCACACGAAGATTCTTGAACCCGCCGCCAAGCACAAACCCGAGGGTCACAACCGTGTCAGAGGCAGTCGATTGCGCTAGCCCGCTGTCGCTCACGAACATGTCGCGAATGAGCAGCGGAGGAATATCGCCTTCGAAATGGACCTGGCCCCGCACCCGCGCCGTACCCGCCCCGAGGGTTCGTTCCGTGGCATCCATAACCGAAAACAAGGCGGTCTGGGTGACAAACGGCGTCAGAAAGCGGTCGTTCACCACCTGAAAATGGTAGTCATGATCGCCCGTCGCTGCGGATGTCACGGAGACAGTGAGCGGAATGGTGTGGGCCGGACGGCCGATTTCGCCCGAGATGGCGGTGGCGCGGTCGCTCAGAATGCTCCCCACCCATTGTTGCGGTGCTGAAACCTTGAAAGAGCTGTTGAGGCTCGGGATGACGGCGATGACGTCTGAACGGGCAAATGGCAGTTCGGTAGTACCCGTGTCGAGAAAGCGATGCCCGAAGGCATAAATACGCTTCGCATCCACGTATGTTACGGTGCCGTCAGCCGTGATGTTCATATCGCCGGTCAGCAGCCCGACGCTGATGGTAGACCCGGGCACGACCGTTCCCGAATAAACCGGAGATGCCGGTGAACCTGCGGACACTCCTTGCATGGGCTCGAACCCCAAGCGGCGGAAATCGGAGGCGAAGGCCGCGAAGGCCGCTGGAGTGAACCCGGAAAGAGAAAGAGGTGTCAGGATTTGAGTAAGGTTGCCAAAGGGGGAGGGAAGGTTCAGCGGGGGAAGCGACTTCGCAAGTTGAGCCGCGCTGGAGAACCGCCGAAAAAGATGAAAGGCGATACCATCCGGAGCGCTTTCCCTTTGGACGCCCGCATCGCCGATCATCGACTCGATCGGCTGGATTCCCGCGATGGGTTCCTTCGAAAACGGGAACCCGAGCGCGACGGCGCCGAGAAGCTTACCGTCGATGTACACGGGGCTGCCGCTCATTCCTTGAATCACCCCGGTTTCCCCAAGCCGGCCGCCGCTGAGGCGCGCGAGAATCACGCTTTGTCTGGGCCCGAGATTCTGGAGAACGCCGAGGATTTCGACCTGGAACTCTTCGATTCGATCGCCCTGGAAAACGGTACGGCCGATGCCGCGGAGGCCGGGACGGACATCTTTGAGAGGATAGAACTCCTGCGCAAAAGCACCACCCGGTAACCCGAGAGCGAGGAGCAGGGAAGCGATGACGGCAGGGATCGGACCGAATAAGCGATACCAATAAGGCCGGGACGCTGATTGTAAGTTGCTCACGTGCTTACTTCATGGTAAGCGCGTAAGTAAGCCTGGACGAGCATTTCTTCACCCGGTATGCTTGGCACATATGCCGTTTCGAGCCTTATGTGTCGTCGTCTGCGCGGCCGTGTCGGGTTTCCTGGCCCTGGAGGCACAACAGTCTTCGTGGGTAGAGCGCAGTAATCAGAACACGCAACTGCTGCTCGATATACAAGCCCGCTACTCGCCGGAAGGTGCGTCGCGAATGGGTGTGAGAGGGCTCGATGAGCAGATTTCCATTCCATCCATCGACCGGCCGGAGCGGGTACGGCACGATACCCAGGAAGCGCTGAAACAACTGCAGGCGCGACTCGCCGTAGAGCGGGATCCCCTGGTAAAGCAGGATCTTGAGATTCTGATCGGAGCAGCCGAGCGGGCGAACCACGCTTCGTTGGTAGAGGAGAAGTATCTGCTCCCGTACGACAACGTTGCGGAGACGATCTTCCAGGGAATTAGCGCGCTATTGGAGGACCAAGTTGCGCCGGCACGCAGAAAAGCGGCCGTCGCGCGCCTGCGCAAGTACGCCGGAATCGAGCCGGGCTTCCAGCCCACCACCGATTTGGCGGAGGAGATCTTCCGCGAGCGCCTGAAAACCCCGGGGCTGATAGGCCCGCCCAAAGCAGAGGTCGAGAAAGACCTTGCGCAGATGGACCAGTATGTGACAGGTATCGGGCTGCTGTTTGAGAAGTACAAAATCAACGGCTACGAAGACGCGTACGGAAAGCTGAAGACCGAGCTGGCTCAATACAAAGACTTCGTTCGGCAACAAGTACTGCCGACAGCGCGCGCCGATTTCCGCCTTCCGCCCGAAGTCTATAAAATCGCCCTCGAAGCTTACGGGGTTGATTACACGCCCGAGGAACTGATCCGGATCGGGCATGAGGGATTCAACCGGATCCAGTCCCAGATGCAGGAGGTCGCGGCGAAGGTGGCGAAGGAGCACAGCCTCCCCTCGAGCGATTACCGCGATGTGATCCGGGCGCTGAAGAAGGACCAGCTCCCCGCTGATCAGGTAATGCCGGTATATCACGAGACCCTCGCGGACCTCGAAGCTATCATCCGGCGCGAACATCTGGTCACGTTGCCTGATCGGCCTGCGATTATCCGCATCGCTTCGGCGGCCGAGACAGCTCAGCAACCGGCGCCCCACATGCAGCCGCCGCCGCTGATTAATAATCACGGCGAACGCGGCCAGTTTGTCCTGCCGGCCGGTACGGTGGGCCCGGACGGCAAGCCTATCAAGTACGACGATTTCACTTTCAAAGCGGCCACCTGGACCCTTACCGCCCACGAAGCGCGGCCAGGCCACGAGATGCAGTTTGCCGCGATGGTGGAGCGCGGGGTATCGCTAGCGCGTGCCGTGTATGCGTTCAACAGTACGAACGTAGAGGGTTGGGGACTGTACGCGGAATGGATGATGTATCCGTACATGCCGGACGACGCGAAGCTGATTTCTCTGCAACTGCGGCTGCAGCGGGCGGCACGCGAGTTCCTTGATCCTGAGCTGCAGGAAGGGAAGATCACGCCCGAAGCGGCGCTGAAATTCCTGGAGGATGATGTCGTCCTCTCCCCGGCGTTTGCGACTGAAGAGGTGGATCGATTCACCTTCCGCATGCCCGGACAAGCCGTTTCTTACTACGACGGCTACACCCGGCTGCTGCAGCTTCGCACCGATGCCGAGAAAGCCCTTGGGCCGAAGTTCAACGCGCAGAAGTTTCACGACTTCATCCTGTCGCAAGGGTTGCTGCCGCCAGCGCTGCTCCGCAAGGTGGTCATGAACGAGTTTGTGGCGGGGTCGTAGGACCGCTGCCGCGCTCGTACAATTCCCTCACAGCCGGAGCAAAGCACTGTCCGCCGACGCATGCGCCTGTCCCAAATTCGGATAGCCCCGCTGCCGGGAGTCCTTTCCCTGCATCAAGATGATCTGGCGGGCGGCGTGCGCTGGGCAGCCCCTGGAGGGTAGCCATGCGGACCATCCGGGATCAAGTGCACGAAGCGATGACGCTCGAATACTTCCAGCGAAGGATGTCGGAAGGTTGGAAGCTGAAGGCGGTGGAGTGGGAAAAAGAGGATAGGCCGGCAAGCACGGGCGAAATGGCGGAGACCAAGGAAGTTCCCTACGGCCTCGAGATCGCGGCGGACGCGGAGCGGCTACAGCAGAACATCCAGGAAGTCTCCGTGCTGCTCACCATCATGGAGATGATCGTGACCGAGAAGCGCGTTTCGCTCATCGCAAGTGAGCTAAACACGCGCGGCTTCCGGACGCGCGGCGGAACGGCCTGGACACCGACCGCCGTTTTTGAGCTCCTTCCGAGAGTGATCGACATGGGCCCGGAACTTCTCAAAAGTGCTGATTGGCGGGCCAGAAGGGACAAGATCCGGCTCCAGTGAGAAGCGCTGCTCACCTTGCCGCATCGGGCGCACTGCAGGCGAAACTTGTGTAGTCGTTTGTGTCGCCGGAGCCCTTGTAGCGGGCCACTTCCGGATAAGGGCAAAGCGGGCGCGTCATTTCCGCGGGTTTGTGCGGATCGTTTGCCCGGGTACTTCGTAGCGATGATTTCAGCGGGCGCGGTCCCTTTCTCAACCCAGGCTTCGAGCGCGTCAAAGATACCGTGCTTCGGGCCTTTTGCCGTCGTGGTTCCCAACTGCCCGAACCAGCTCGGACCCGGACCGCCGGTGCAATGCTCTACTCCCGGCGCCATATAAAGACGCACAAACTTGTCGGCCTTCTCTGCACCCATTTTTTTTCGAACGGCTTCGTAGTAGTTGACGGTGTTGACCGGCGAGATGGCCGGGTCGTTCCAGCCGTGATACAGGATCAGCTTGCCGCCGCGCGCCTCGAATGCGTGTAAATCCGGGTCGGTGGCGTTCAGCACCCGGGCAGTGGTCTCGTCAGCCGTATGGACGGCGGCATCCACGTTGGCCGAAATGGGGTTCCAGGCAGGATCCTGGTAAACCATGTAGCGGAAGTAATTCTCGACGTAACCCGAGCCGGCACTCAAACCCGGGCCGTAGCCGATCACCCAGATAGTCCAGCCGTCCTCGCCGCCCGGCATGAAGCCGGGAAAAATCTGCTTGCCGTTTGAGTCGCGGCCCCCGGCGTAGATGGCTTTCAAAGCCCCGACTTGGGGCTCGGTGAGGCAGGACCGGGAATCAACGCCGTTACAACGTAGAGCAGCGGGGTCGAAGTTGCATTTGCGCGGATCGTCCACGAAACCGTCTTTGACGCCGTCTTGTGCGTCGCAGACCGCAAGAACCGCCTGGTTAATGGCGTGGAGCTTGATGTCTGAGATATAGGCCGCAGGATTGCGCAGCAGCGCGTCTTCCACCGCAAGGCCACCAGTGAGCAGGTGCGTCCAGTAATTCGCGGGTGCGCCGGCGAGGATGCCATCGTAATCTTCGGGGAAGCGCTGCGCCTCCATGAGGGCTTCGCGGCCGCCGTCCGAGCAGGAATCGAAATAGGAACGCTGCGGAGCTTCGCTGTAAAAGGCCTGGATGATTGCTTTGGCGTTCTCGGTGGTCAGGTGCAAGGCGCGGTACCCGAAGTCGGCGACTTTCTCCGAGTGGTTGTATGCCCAGGTGGCGTCGGCGGCGTTGCCGATGTGGCCCGTGTCCGTTGCGGCCGTTGCGTAGCCGCGGCCGAGGTTATTGCCCAGGCTGCTGTAACTAATCGAACCCGCAAACCCGCCGTTGCCCACCCCGAGGAATTTCTTGTTCCAGCCGGACGCCGGCAACCAGACTTCGAAGCGGATGTAGGAATCGGCAGTTGGCTGGATCACGCCGGTCACCCGGCAGAAAGCTGGGAGATCCGGCACCGGCTTCTCTTGAGGAGGCGTAAACGTCCCGGCCGGGACCGCTTCGGCAGCGCTGATGACGGTAGACGGCAATTTCAGCGCCGAGAGGCCTTCGCAAGTGGCCGCATGAGCGGATCCGGCTGCCGCGAAGGGCCACAGCGTGGCAGCCAGCAGAGCCGCATACGAACATGGAAGGAGGCGGCGCATCTCAGCGAGCCGACAGAGCAAGGTATCGAGTGGCACTTTTGTTGAACGCACAGGGTCTCAGTAAATCGTATGGGGCTGTTCCGCTTTTTCGCAACATATCGCTGAACGTTTCCGAACGGGACCGGCTGGGGCTTATCGGGCCGAATGGCAGCGGCAAATCGACGCTGCTCGAAATACTGGCAGGCGGGCGCGAGCCCGACGAGGGCGAAGTGGCCCTTCGCAAGAACACGCGGCTGGCTTACGTGGCGCAGGTTTCCGACTTTGTCGCGGGCGAAACGGTCAGAGCTGTAATCCGGCGCGCGCTGGAGCGTGCACGCGTGCCGGAGAGCGAACGGCCGGCCCGCGAAGCCGAAACATTGGGGCGCGCCGGCTTTACCGATTTCGAAGCCGAGGCGGCGAAGTTATCGGGCGGGTGGCGAAAGCGGCTGGCGATTGCGGAGGCGCTGGTCGCGGACCCGGATCTGCTGCTGCTCGATGAGCCGACCAATCATTTGGACCTGGCGGGAATTGACTGGCTCGAGAAGCTGCTCAAAACCGCATCGTTTGCCTGCGTGGTGGTCAGCCACGACCGGTACTTTCTGGAGAACGTCACCACCGAGATGGTGGAACTCAACCGCGTGTATCCGGAAGGCTTGCTGTGGGTGCGCGGAAACTACAGCACTTTCCTCGAAGCGAAAGACG
Organism: Acidobacteriaceae bacterium; assembly: GCA_019233755.1. Lineage (GTDB taxonomy): Bacteria > Acidobacteriota > Terriglobia > Bryobacterales > Bryobacteraceae > Bog-105. The sequence continues at coordinate 32,510 of JAFAMD010000069.1, forward strand.
AGTTTCTGCTGGCCCAGGCGAAGCGCCAGGAAGCCCTGGAGAACCGGGTTCGGACGGAAATCGCATGGCTCCGGCGCGGGCCGAAAGCGCGGGCAACGAAGGCCAAAGCGCGCATCGACAACGCGCAGGAGCTCATCGCCGAGTTGAACGATTTGAATGCACGCAGCCGGACTGCATCTGCCGACATCGATTTCACCGCCAGCGACCGGAAAACAAAGCGGCTGATTGAGCTCAAAGATGTAACGTATGGTTTCGGCGACCGGCCCGTGCTGAACGACTTGAGCTTTGTTCTCACAGCAGGCGTGCGGCTGGGCCTGGTTGGGCCGAACGGCAGCGGTAAGACCACGCTGCTGCGGCTGTTGCGCGGAGAATTGGAGCCACAGAGTGGCGAGATCAACCCGGCGGCGTCACTACGTACGGTGTACTTCGATCAGAACCGCCCGCTGGATGAAAACCTCACGCTGCGGCGCGCCCTGGCGCCGGATAGCGACTCGGTCGTCTATCAGGACCGGACGATGCACGTGGCGTCCTGGGCATCGCGCTTTCTGTTCACAAACGAGCAATTGAATCAGCCCGTCTCGCGGCTTTCGGGCGGAGAACGGGCGCGCGTCCTGATTGCAAAACTGATGCTGGAGCCGGCGGACGTTCTGCTGCTGGACGAGCCGACCAACGATCTGGATATTCCGACGCTCGAAATCCTGGAGGAGAGTCTACTCGAGTTCCGCGGCGCGCTCGTGCTGGTAACGCATGACCGCTATATGCTGGATCGCGTGTCGACTCTGGTACTCGGGCTGGACGGGCAGGGCAGTGCAGAGCGGTTCGCCGATTACTCGCAGTGGGAAACGTGGCAGGCGGAACGCAAGGCGACGGCCGGCAGGAGCACGCCGCGCTCGCCGGAGCCCAGACCGGAGAACCGGGCTGCTGCACCGAAGAAAAAGCTCTCCTATCTGGATAACCGCGATTTTGAAACGATCGAAACGCGCATCACGGAAGCTGAGCAGAAAGTGGCCGAAAAACGGGCACTGCTCGAAGACATCGAGGTGACGCGCGATCCGCAGCGCCTGCAAGAGGCGCTGCGCGAGATCGACGAGGCTCAGGCAGGGGTCGATGCTCTATATGCGCGGTGGGCGGAACTCGAAGCGAAAATCGGCTGACCCAGCGGTCGTTTGGCGAAAAGCGTTTGTTTGGCAAAAAACGACAAAGGGAAAGTTCGTTTCGCAAAAACCGGCTACGGATTGTATTTCTTGAGCCAGGCTTCGATTTCGCGGAACACGTCCAGCCGCTGCTCCCAGAGAACGGGGAAGTGTGGCGAGCCCGGGTATGTCACGAATCGCACGGTTTTTCCTTGCGCAGCCAGCGCTTCATAGAACTCCTGGCCCTGGTAAGTGGGCACGCGGCGGTCGGCATCCCCATGCTCGATCAGGAGGGGAGTGGTCACCTTGTCGGCGAAATCCACGGCGGAGAATTTGCGGAACGCCTCCGGATCCCGGGCAGGCCAGCGCTGATCGTAGTCGATCTGCTGCACATCGCTGGTCCACATGAAGCTGCCCCAATCGGTGATGCCGGCGCCTTCAATGGCGGCACGGTAGCGGCCGGTTTGGGTCACGGTCCATGACGTCATAAAGCCGCCGGCGCTCCATCCAAAAATAGCCAGGCGGTTGGGATCTGCCCAGCCCTGCGCGATTGCGTAGTCAGTGGCGCTGTCGACATCCTGGAACGCACGGTCGCCGAAGTGCTGATAGATCGCATCGAGGAACTCGGTGCCATAGCCGGTGGAACCGCGATACTCAGGCTGCAGAACGACGTAGCCGAAGCCGGCGATCGTGCGCGCAAAGGGATCGAGCCCAAGCAGATCATTCGCTTCGGGACCGCCGTGTGGAAGAACCAGAAACGGGTACTTGCGGCCTTCCTGATAAGCTGCCGGGAAGGTGACGATACCTTCCAGGGGAATGCCTTGCTTGCTCGTCCAATGCACGCGGCGGACGGTACCGAGATCGATTTTGGCGATATCGTCGTCACCCTCATGCGTGATCTTGTGAAGACCGTCCGCCTGTGGGGCCGCGACGTTGGCCGAGTGTTGGGGATCTGCCACCGTAAAGGCGAGCTGCGGCGCGGCGGAGACGTATTCGGAGAAGATGGGCAGACCCTGGGTAATGCCGTCTGGCCAACGGTAAGCGAGGTTCAGTTCGTTATCGCGGAACGAATCGATTTCGTTCTGCACGCCGCGATTGACGAGCACCCAGACGTTCCCGTGAGCGTCTGCAGCGATGCTTTCGGCCGAGCCTTCGAGTTTGGGAGTAACATCCTTGGGCTCGCCACCGGACACGGGGACCGTCCAAAGATGATCCGGCGTGAGGACGGACGTCGTGGTGCTGAGAAACGCAATGTCCTTTCCGCCGTTCACGAAGGCGATTCCGGTGGTTGAGTTGGAAAGCTCGGCAACGCGGCGCGAACCGGAGGCAGAGCAGACATCGATAAAGGAATGAACGTAGTGGAAGCCGATCTTAGGCGTCTGAGAACCCACGGCAAGCGACGTGCTGTCGGGCGACCAGGCAATGGCGCCGTCCGCGATGTTCTTCAGATCTTGGCACCACCATTTGCCGCCGGTGCCATCTGCATTCACGACGTACAGGCTGGTCTGTTGCGGCTCAACCACCGTGTGCACCTTGGAAGGGGGCTCGGGCGTCCGCGGATCGGCGAGAATCGAATAGCGCGAGCCGTCCGGCGACGCCACGACAGATTGAACGCCCGCCGGCAGAAGAACGGCAACTGAGGGCGTGAGGCGGGCCTTCAGTGATTCGACCGGGAAGACGGCAAATTGCATCAGGTCGTTGATTTTGTACGTGCCGTAAAGCGCATGGCCGTCAGGAGTAAAGCCCGCGGGGTGAAAATCCTGCGAGAGTTCCAGTTTGCGAGGGTCGGTGCCGTCGGGATGGATCAAATGCCATTCGTGGTTTGTCGGACCTTTCTCACCGCCGAAGCTCACCTGGTAGAGAATGTCTTTGCCGTCTGGAGAAACCGCCGCCGCCCTGGCGCTGTGCAGTATGGCCCAATCGTGAGCAGTGAACGGGTGCTTTGAGCCGGGCCCGGTTTGGGCTGAGCTGACGGTGGCGAACAAGAGAAAGACGGCGAAAGCGGATCGCATGATGAGAATGCTACCGCGACCTCCTTTTGCCATACCATTTGCGGGTCCGCCAAAGGTAAACGGCAAGATTCGCCACGCAAACCGCAATGCCGGAACAGACGAGCCACAGTGCGGGGATGTCGGGATAAACGGTGGCATCCAGATAGTGAAGCAGAAAGCCGCCGCGATACGGATCGACGCCGGCCCGGGTCTCGCAGAACTGTTCCGCAAGGGTTAGCGGGCAAGACCACGGGCCGGCCTCCACAATCACACCCCAAATCAGAGACGCGATATGGAATATGGTCAGAAGCGGGCGTCCGCGGGTAAACAGCGCACCGGCGATCACCCAAAGAATCCAAAGCAGATGAAGAAGCAGCGCCGCAGCGGCGAGATAGCGAAACACGCTTCTCCGATTGTGCTCGGTTCATGATATGTCGCGCACAGGGCGTTCTGCTGCCCGTTGTGCGCGTTTCATGCACGAGGGACGCGAAACTAAGAGTCAGGCATGACGCGATTGACGGACACGATAGCGGCGGTTTCGACACCCATGGGCCGCGGCGGCTTAGGTATTGTGCGGCTGTCGGGCAAACGCAGCCGCGCGATCGCGGAGCATATTCTTCGTTTCGGACACGAGCCCCGCTGGCGGAGTTGGGGAAGCGAGATGGCCGAACTGGTGGATGAGAACGGCGGAGCGGTCGACCAGGTCGTCGTCTCGTTCTTCGAAGCACCTCGCTCTTACACCGGCGAGGACGTGGTCGAGATTTCGTGCCACGGGGCGCCGGTTGTTCTGCGCTTCTGCCTGGAGCGTGCCGTCGAAGGCGCCGCCCGCATCGCGGAACCCGGTGAGTTTACACTCCGCGCTTATACCAACGGGCGCATCGATCTGCCGCAGGCTGAGGCGGTGCGCGATCTGATAGACGCGACTACGCTGTACCAGGCGCGCGTGGCGGCGCAGCAGATGGAGGGCTCGGTTTCGCGGCGTATCCGCCCCATGAAGGAGAAGCTTATCGAGCTGATTTCGCTGCTTGAAGCGGGTATCGATTTTGCAGAGGATGACGTGAGCGTGGCGCCGCCTGAAGAGATCTTGCGGCGTATCCATGGAATTCAGCGCGAGCTGCAGAAGCTGGTAAGCAGCTTTCGGGCGGGAAAGCTGGTGTACCAGGGTTTCACACTCGCAATTGCGGGACGCCCGAATGTGGGCAAGAGCAGCTTGTTCAACCGGCTGCTGGAACAGGACCGCGCAATTGTAACAGAGATCCCCGGCACCACGCGCGACACCGTTTCCGAGGCAACGGCAATCGAAGGCATTCCCGTGAAGCTCGTAGACACGGCCGGCATTCGCGAAGGGAAGGACCTCGTGGAGAGCCTGGGAATCGAGCGCAGCTTTCAGGCGATGGCAGATGCCGACCTGACGCTGCTGGTGCTCGACCTCTCCGCCGAACTCACCGAAGAAGATCGTGCCTTGCTCGAGAAGCTGAGTGATCGGAAACCGCTGATTGTCGGCAACAAGTCCGACTTGGAGAGAAGCTTGAGCGCCGATTTTGAGATTTTGCCCGTGTCGGCGATGACGGGGGAGGGAATTCCGGAGTTACGGCAGGCCCTCATGCACCGGCTGGCTCCCGAGGGCCTGGCGGCGCCGGAAAGCGGAAGCATCACGAGCGTCCGGCATGAAGCACTATTGCGCGAAAGCCTGGAAGCATTGGCGAATGCAGAGCGAGCGGTAGGGTTCGGGATCCCGCATGAAATGATTCTCCTAGACCTCTATGCTGCGTTGCGGCCGATTGACGGAGTCACGGGCGCGACTACAGCGGATGACATCCTGAACAGGATTTTTTCAACGTTCTGTATCGGGAAGTGAATCGGACACCAGTGACAAAGCCTTTCACCGCGAAACAGGGGCAGTACTTAGCCTTCATCTTCTACTACACGAAGATTCACGGAGTCGCTCCCGCCGAGTCCGATATGCAGCGATATTTCAAGGTTTCGCCACCATCGGTGCATCAGATGGTGCTCACCCTAGAAGCCAATGGTCTCATCGAGCGGATTCCGGGGCAGGGCCGGTCGATTCGCCTGTTGCTCCCTCGGGAGGAATTGCCCGATTTGATATAGGGTCAGTTCATATACAGGAGCCGACTGAGTTGTCTGCCTTCCGATTCCCTACACATAGTCAACTAGGGTCATGAACCCGAAGTCCATGTGAAGCTGCTGGTGGCAATGAAACAGGGTGAGGCCTCGATTGTTCGCGACGAAATCGACTTCCGTCTCCTGATAACCGCCGACCATCACCACGTCTTTCATTACACCTGAGGTTGGCTGCCCGGCGATTCGCGTCAGCTCAAAGCTATGACGATGGAGATGAATCGGGTGAATATCATCGCTCGCATTACGCATTCGGAGGCGATACCGCTTACGCTCCTCAATACGGAATGCCGGTTTCATTTCCATCTGTGTGTTCGGGTAAGCCACAGAGTTTATGCTCCAGCGATTGAATCCGTCGTCCGCCGCATTGTCCTTCGTAAATGTCATGTCGAAGACGTGATCCGGCTCTGGGGCCGGGTCTCTTTTTCCGAAATGCGTGTAGTTCCATCGGAACGGTTTCGGCTCGATCCACTGCCCCTTGCCTCTATAGCCCGCGTACTCAATCACGATGCCCATTCCGTGATTGCGGTCGTCATCGGCCAGATCGCCCATGATCCAGACGCCAGGATGGTTCATCTCGACGATAGCGGAGATTCGTTCCGCGGTGCCCAGCCACACTCCTGGCACGCGCACCGGAATAGGAAGCGGATTCCCGTCCATCGCAATAACGGTAAAGGAGTGTCCCGGCAACGCCAGACTGCGGATCTCCGTGGCGCTGCCATTCAGTACATGAAAGAGCACACGCTCGCCCTGTTTCACCCGGATTGGCTCGCCATGCCCCAGCATTCGCCCGTTGATCGTAAAAGAGCGATAGCCCACTTCGAATCCATGGGGCATGCCCTTCGCTAAGGAGGCCTTCATGGCGCTCTCACCCTGCTGCTTGAGACTCTCGACGGTGGCAGCCGGCGACAAGAAGTCCAATGCCATGTCACCGCCGCGGCTAAGCGTCGGCTCAAATTCCTTCAGAGTGAGAAAGACTTCGCGATCGTAGTTTCCGGGGCTGTCCTTCGGTTCGATATACACAGGACCCACCTCGCCGCTGTACTGTCCCGCACTCAGATTCGCTCCCGCACGCACATGCGTATGGTAGAAACGAAATCCCGATGGCTTCGGCACGAAGGAAATGCGGCGGCTGCCGTGCGCGGGAATGAACGGAGTACCTTCTTCGGCTGCGCCGTCCACTTCTGAGGAAACAAGCTGTCCGTGCCAGTGCAATTGCTCCGGCGTGTCCGTTTCATTATGGATATCGATTGTTACCTGCTGCCCCTCTCTAAAGCGAAGCAGTGGTCCGGGAAATTGGCCGTTGTAAGTCGTGACCGAGACGATGCGATTGGGTGCAAGCTCTATAGATTTGACCGTAATGACCAGCGTGTAATCGGCTTTGCCGGATCCCGCCTGGGCGTCCGCGGCACCTGACAACAACATATGTCCACCAGCCAAACCGGCAGCCGTCTTGAGAAAACCCCGCCTGGTGTCCACGAATGAGTACCATTCTATTGTTGCCCGGCCAGGAGAGACTGGCGGTGCACGGCGTCCAGGATGCCGTTGATGAAGGAGACGGCTTCATCGTTAGAGAATTGGCGCGCAAGTTCGAGGGCCTCGTCGATAATGACGGGCGCGGGCAGCGTGTTCAGGCCCAGCTCGTAGATGGCAAGCCGCAGAATGTTGCGATCCACGACAGGCATCCGCTCCAGGCGCCAGTTCTGGGCCTTGCCTTCGATCTTTTTATCGATCTCCGAAACGCTGCCCACAGTCCCGCGAACCAATTCCTCCATGAACTTGTCGGGTTTGGGCTTCGTCTCGCTCTCTTCGGAATAAAGGGTGCCGTAGAAGTGTGCGATGGCACAGTCCACAGGTTCACCGCGCATGTCCCATTCGAACAGAACCTGCAGGGCGCGCTTGCGTGACCGGTGGCGGGCGGCCATATCAACAGCTCCTCTTCAGTTGCTCGTCGCTCTTTAACTGCCGCACCAGGTTAGCCAGCTCGATCGCGACCTCCGCGGCTTCCGATCCTTTGTTGCCGCTCTTGCCTCCGGCACGGTCCATGGCCTGCTGCATGTCATCTGTGGTAAGCACGCCGAAGGCGATGGGCACACCGGTCTCGAGGCTCACGCGATTTAAACCGTCGGCGGCGCCGCCGGCGACGTATTCAAAGTGCGGTGTATCGCCGCGCACTACGGCGCCAAGCGCAACGATGGCGTCACAGTAGGGCGCGAGGTGGCGGGCCGCAATGGAAAGCTCCCACGCACCGGGAACCTTCACCAGGTGAATGTTTTCCTGTGCGCAGCCGCGTTTCGCGAGCACTTCCAATGCTCCCTTGGCCAATTGCTCCGTGATGAATTCATTGAAACGGCTGACGATGACACCGATGCGCAGTTGGGACGCGTCGAGAGAGCCTTGAAACGTTCTGTGGGGCATGAAAAGGACAACGGCAGCTTGGAGTTACGGATGCTTGCTGTGGGATAATTCGATTTACCCCTCAGTCTACCGCACCATGGATCCCCGCTTTATTCGCAATTTCTCTATCATCGCGCATATCGATCACGGGAAATCCACGCTCGCGGACCGCTTACTCGAGTATACGGGCGCACTCTCGCAACGCGAAATGATGGATCAGGTTCTCGACAGTATGGACCTGGAGCGCGAGCGCGGCATCACCATCAAGGCGCACGCGGTTCGCCTGAATTACCAGGCCGATGACGGCAACATGTACGAGCTGAATCTCATTGACACGCCCGGGCACGTCGACTTCACCTACGAGGTTTCGCGCAGCCTGCAGGCCTGCGAAGGAGCGCTGCTGGTGGTGGACGCCTCGCAGGGCGTGGAAGCGCAGACGCTGGCGAATACCTATCTTGCGCTGAGCCACGATCTGGAGATCATCCCGGTCGTCAACAAGATCGACCTGCCCTCGGCGGAACCGGACCGCATCCGCGATCAGATTGAACAGGTGATCGGCCTTGACGCGAGCGACGCGGTTCTGGCGAGTGCCAAGAACGGTATCGGCATAAAAGAGACTCTCGAAGCGGTTGTGCAGCGCGTGCCGCCGCCGAAGGGCGATCCGGATGCTCCGCTGCGCGCCCTGATCTTCGATTCGTGGTTCGATCCATACCGCGGCGTGATCATCTTGACCCGCATCGTCGACGGGACGTTGCGCAAGGGCCAGAAGATCCGGCTTTGGTCGAATGGCAAGACATACGAGGTGGAAGGGCTGGGGTTCCAGTCTCCTAAACCGATTCCGTGCGAGGAGTTGACCGCGGGCGAGGCGGGTTTCCTCTTCGCCAATATCAAGACGGTTTCGGACGCGCAGGTGGGCGATACCATCACCGACGACGCGAAGCCGGCAGCCGAACAACTGCCCGGTTTCCAGGAAATCAAGCCGATGGTGTTCGCCGGGCTGTATCCGGTGGAATCGCACGAGCACGGGTTGCTGCGCGATGCGCTCGAAAAGCTGCGCCTGAACGACAGCGCATTCAACTTCGAACCGGAGAATTCGGTCGCTCTCGGATTTGGCTTCCGCTGCGGTTTTCTGGGATTGTTGCACCTGGAGATCGTGCAGGAGCGCCTGGAGCGCGAATTCAAAATCGATCTCATCACGACCGCGCCAGGCGTGCGCTATCGCGTGACAACCACGGCGGGCGATGTGCTGGAGATCGACAATCCGCAGAAATTCCCCGACCCCTCCGACATTCAGAAAACGGAGGAGCCTATCATCGACGCGACCGTGATCACTCGCGAAGAGTACCTGGGCGAAATCCTTAAGCTGCTCGAAGAGAAGCGCGGCGTGCAGAAGAAGTTCGAGTACATCGGCAGCGGCCGGGTACTGCTGCTCTACGAATTGCCGCTGAACGAGATCGTTCTCGATTTCTATGACCGGCTTAAATCCGCCTCACGCGGCTATGCCTCGCTCGATTACCACCTCGCGGGCTATCGAACTTCACCAATGGTGAAGCTGGATGTGCTGGTCGCGGGCGAACCGGTGGACGCGCTTTCGATGATTGTGCATCGCGATTTCGCATACGAACGCGGCAAAGCCCTCATTGAGCGGCTGCGCAAGCTGATTCCGCGGCAAATGTTCGAAGTGGCGCTGCAGGCGGCGATCGGGAACAAGATCATCGCGCGCGAAACCATCTCGGCAATGCGCAAAAACGTGCTGGCGAAGTGCTACGGCGGCGATATCACGCGTAAACGAAAGCTGCTCGAGAAGCAAAAAGAAGGCAAGCGCCGCATGAAGCGAGTGGGACGAGTGGAGATCCCGCAGGAAGCATTCCTGGCGGTGCTGAAGGTCACCTCCGAGTCAGGCGAGTAGACGACGCCCGCTATAGCGGAATATTCCCGTGCTTTTTGCGCGGCATGGTATCTGCCTTATTCGCGAGCATGCGCAGCGCCCGGATCACACGTGATCGCGTCTCGCGTGGTTCGATGACATCGTCGATATAACCGCGCTCAGCGGCAACAAACGGATTCGCGAACCGGTTCCGGTACTCTTCGATTTTGGCCTGGCGAGCGTCCTCCGCATTCTCTGGGTCTTGCAGTTCGCGGCGGTAGAGGATATTGACGGCTCCTTCGGGTCCCATCACCGCAATTTCGGCCGTAGGGTACGCGAAGTTGATGTCGGTCCGAACGTGCTTCGAACCCATGACGCAATAGGCGCCGCCGTAGGCTTTGCGCGTGATCACGGTGATTTTGGGCACGGTTGCCTCGGCATAGGCGTAGAGCAGTTTTGCGCCGTGCCGGATGATGCCGCCGAACTCCTGCGCGGTTCCAGGCAGGAAGCCTGGCACGTCTTCAAACGTCAGGATCGGAATTTCAAAGGCATCGCAGAAGCGAACGAAGCGCGCGGCTTTCGTTGACGAGTCGATATCGAGACATCCGGCGAGATGCGCAGGCTGATTCGCCACAATCCCGACGGTTTCGCCGGACATGCGGCCGAAGCCGATCACGATGTTGCGCGCGAAGTGCTCGGCCAGTTCGAAAAAGTGGCCGTCATCGACGACGCGGACAATCACATCCTTGATGTCATAGGGCTTGTTGGACTCGGTGGGGATGAGCCGGTCGAGCTCGGAATCGGCACGGTCCTCGGGATCTTTGGTCGGAACCGGCGGGACACCATCAAGATTGTTCTGCGGCAGGAAGGTTAGAAGCTCGCGGATGGTGCGCAGACAATCGGCATCATCGGCCGCAAGAAACTGCGCAACGCCGCTGGTCGCGTTATGCGTCATCGCGCCGCCGAGCTCTTCTTTCGTGACGTCCTCGTGGGTCACGGTCTTGATCACGTCAGGACCGGTCACGAACATGTGGCTGGTGTGGTCCACCATGAATACAAAGTCCGTGAGTGCCGGGGAGTAAACAGCGCCGCCCGCGCACGGCCCCATAATGGCGGAGATCTGTGGAATGACACCGCTGGCGAGCGTGTTTCGCAGGAAAATATCGGCGTAGCCCGCGAGCGAGACTACTCCTTCCTGGATGCGCGCGCCGCCGGAATCGTTCAGCCCGATGAGCGGAGCACCCGTTTTCAGCGCGAGGTCCATAATTTTGACGATCTTCTGCGCATTCGCTTCAGAGAGCGAGCCGCCGAAAACAGTGAAATCCTGGGCGAACACAAACACCTGACGGCCGTGGATAAGGCCGTGGCCGGTGATAAAGCCGTCTCCGTCAATTACGTTGTGCTGCATGCCGAAGTTGTGGCATCGATGGCGCACCAGCTTATCAAGCTCTTCGAAAGAGCCCTCGTCCAGGAGTAGTTGAATGCGCTCCCGCGCGGAGAGCTTGCCTTCCCGGTGCTGGCGGTCTTTCCGCTCCCTCCCACCGCCTTCCTCAGCGCGCGCGTGGCGCCTGTGAAGCTCTTCCAAACGGTCTACGGGGATTTCAGTTTTCTTCGTCATGCGATGAAATAGGATCAGTTCGCCTGCAAGTCACAGAGTATATGAACGAGCTCCATACGAACGAAACCGGCGGCATCGTGGTCGGAACGGCAGGGCATATCGATCACGGGAAAACATCGTTGGTTCGCGCTCTGACCGGTATCGATACGGATCGTTTACAGGAAGAGAAGCGGCGCGGAATCTCCATCGATCTGGGTTTTGCGCATCTCACCTTGCCAGACGGACGGCGCATCAGTTTCATTGATGTTCCCGGGCATGAGCGTTTCGTCAGGAACATGCTGGCGGGCGCAGGCGGCATGGAGGCGGTTCTGCTGGTGGTTGCGGCCGATGAATCGGTAAAGCCGCAGACGCGGGAGCATTTCGATATCTGCAGGCTGCTGGGGATTCAGGACGGGATCATTGTATTGACCAAGGCGGATCTCGCAAGCTCGGACCAGATCGCGGTCACCGCCGAGGATGTCCGGAAATTATGCGCCGGCTCGTTCCTGGAGAATGCCCCTATCATCGCGGTCAGTGCCGTCACCGGCGCGGGGCTGACGGAGCTGAAGCAGGAACTCTCGAAAGTCGCGCGCGGAAAACTCACCCGCGATACGGGCGGATTCGCGCGCCTACCGCTAGACCGGAGCTTCTCATTGAAGGGATTTGGCACTGTGGTTACCGGCACGCTATGGAGCGGCGCGCTGCGGGCCGGCCAGACGGTTCACATTGAGCCTGCCAAGATCGAGGCGCGTATCCGGGGCTTGCAGGTACATGGCAGCCCGGTGGAGACAGCCCATGCAGGACAGCGGACTGCGGTGAATCTTATAGGCGTAGAGCCTGCGGAGATCCGGCGTGGGTTCGTTCTCACTCATGGCGAGGGCCTGGAAGTCACCCACACAGTAGACGCAAGCGTCGAATGGCTGAGCGAGTCGCACATACCGCTGCTACGCGAGGAATTTCTTTTTCACATCGGAACGGCTGAAGTGAAAGCGGGGCTGAAGATTTTGGAGCGGCAGGCGGGAAGTCTCCGTGCGCTTGCCAGGCTCCGGTTTGACGAGCCGGTTCTTGCGCTGCCAGGCGACCGGTTCGTGCTGCGGCGCCCGTCGCCTCCGCTGACGGTCGCGGGCGGGTTTGTTGTAGACGCGTTTCCACCTTTGCGCCTGAACCGCGCCAGGACCGTGCTGCGGCTTCACAATCTGGCACACCCCGATCCCGGACAGCGGATACAGCTGCTGGTAGAGGAACAGAATCCGGGACGGGCGTTGCCTGATCTGGTACGCACAACCGGGCGGCCCGCTTCCGACCTCAGAGCCGTCATTGCCGCAAATCCGTCGCTGGTGTTCGTAGAGACCGCGCAACGCGTGGTCAGTAAGACCTGGCTCGAAGAACAGCGCAAGAAACTGGTTACCTGGCTCGCGGTCTTTCATGCAAAAAACCCTTCGGCGCCGGGCGCGCCCATCGGACAGGCGCGTCTTGGACTGGATTCAGCCCTCGCGCATTTCGTCTTCGAAAAGTTCCCTCCGGTGCGGGTGCAGGGCGACCTGATCGCTCTGGCGCAACATCGGGCGGAGCTCAGCAGCGAGGAGGCATTGGCGTTGCAGAAGATAGAGCAGGCATTTCGCAAGGCCGGTTATACGCCACCTGCAGCGGCTGAAGTCCTGAAAAATGCTGGTACGGATTCAAAGGTGGCGAGGACCCTGTTGGAGTCGCTGATCAAGAATCAGAAACTGGTACGCGTTTCGGAGGACCTGGTGTTTCATGCCGACGTGATTGCACATATCCGGAAATCGCTGTCGATACACAAGGGCCGGCGTTTCTCGGTACCCGAGTTCAAGGAATGGACGCAAATTTCGCGCAAATATGCGATTCCGCTGCTCGAGTATCTCGATCACCAGAGGGTAACGCGGCGCGAGGGCGATGCCCGAATCGTCCTTTGACGTTTCAAAGCACTTCAAAGACCAGGCATTTCAGGTAGTGCGTTTCCGGTACCGTCAGCAGAATGGGGTGGTCCTGTGATTGGGTGCGCCTCTCCAGCAGGCGCAGCGTCTTCCCGCAGTCCAGCGCCGCGGAGGCAATCACTTCCAGCAGATGGGCTTCGCTCATGTGGTGCGAACAGGAACAGCTCACCAGGGTGCCGCCGGATCCTAGCAGGCGCAAGGCGCGCAGGTTAATCTCCTTGTAACCGCGGACAGCACCCTCGAGGGCCGAGCGGGATTTGGTGAAGGCCGGCGGATCGACAATCACCAGATCGAACGAGCGGCGCGCGCTTACGAGCGACGGCAAATAATCCATCACATCCGCTTCGGTGAATGCGACGTTGGCTATGCGGTTGCGCTCCGCGTTCGCGCGAGCGACCACGAGCGACGCGGTCGAACTGTCGACCCCTTCCACCGAGTCACAGACGGAAGCCAGATGCAGCGCAAATCCGCCGGTGGCGGTGAAACAATCGAGCGCACGGCCGCGGCCGTAGCGTTTGACCGCGACGTAGTTCTCGCGCTGGTCAAGAAACACTCCGGTCTTTGGGCCCGTAAGCACATCTGCATAGAGCGCGAGACCATTCATGTGAACCTCTATGCGTTCCGGAACCTGTCCGGAGAGCACAACTTTCTCCTGCGGGAGATTCTCTTTTGAGCGGATTGCGACATCGTTCCGGGCAACGATGCCGGCGGGCTGAAGCAATTCAGTGAGTGCCGCGGCAATTGTCTGCGAGGATGCATCCATCCCTTGATTGAGGAGCTGTACCACCACCCAATCGCTATACCGGTCGACCACCAGGCCGGGGAGCAGATCACCTTCGGCGTGCACCAGCCGGTAGGCATCGGAATCCGACACAACCTTGCGCCTGTGCTCCAGCGCGGCCTGCAGGCGGTGCAGAAAGAAGGCTTGATCAATCGGCTGTATCTGCCTGCTCAGGAGCCGGAGAGCGATCTGGGAGGTCGAGCTGTAGTGCGCCGTGCCGAGACGGCGTCCACGGGGGTCCACAGTGCGCACTGCACTTCCCTGTCGGGCGGAACCCGTGTCCAGCACATCACTCGCAAAGATCCAAAGATGACCTGAGAGAACACGGTCTGCGGCCTTCCGGTTCACACGCACGGTCGGCATGTTTTCCATCGCCTCAATTTAAGCAGACGGAATCAGCGGACCTGATAAGCTCGACAGACAAAGGTCTTGTTAGTCTTGTCCGCCGTCTTAGACGATCTTCGATACGCAGTTCGGCTAGCACGTCAGAGCCTGGGAACGACCATCACCGCTTTTGCCGCCTTGACCCTCGGCATCGGCGCGACAACCGCCATGTTCAGCATCATCAACGCCGTGCTGCTGAAGCCGCTGCCGGTGAAGGATCCCGCCAGGTTGGTAGGAATCGTCCAGGCCCGCCGCAACTTCCCGCGGGATCTCGTCAGCATGGAGGACTATCTCGACTGGAAGCGGAGTTTGCGGTCATTCGAAGCGATTTCACTCTATCAACCGGCGCTTGCAAATCTGACCGGCGACGAGCGTCCCGAGCTTGTGCACACGTTGCAGTGCGACTCTTCGATGCTGCCGTTGCTCGGTGTGCAGCCGCTGGTAGGCCGGAACTTCGCGTCCGATGAAACTCTTCCCGGGCGCAACCAGGCGGCCATTCTGAGCTGGCAGTTCTGGCGCCGCAGGTTTGGCGGGCAAAACGTTCTGGGGCAAAAAATACTGCTTAGCGGCAAGCCGCACGTTATTGTCGGCATCCTTCCTGACGGACTCGACGTTCCCGTCCAGGCAGATATATGGGTTCCGCTCGCCTATGATCTGACTGCAATCGAAAACACGCGGGGCTATCACTATTACCAAGCGCTCGGACGCTTGCGCGCCAGGGTCTCGCTGGCCGCTGCAGATTCCGAGCTGCTCGCCATATCGCAAGACGCCGCCAGCCGGTATCCCAAGCAGGAAGAAGGCGTAACCGCGCTCGCTATTCCGTTTCGTGAAGTGATAGCCGGCAGCGTTCGTATGCCTCTGCTGATTGTCTTCGGCGCTGTGCTGAGCGTGCTGCTGATCGCTTGCGTGAATGTCGCTCATCTTCTTCTGATCAAGGCTTCCATCAGGGAACGTGAGATCGCAATCCGGCTGGCGGTCGGAGCTTCCCGTGCAAGAATCCTGCTGCAATTGCTCACAGAGAGTATGCTGCTGGCGGGCTTGAGCGCAATGGCCGGCCTCAGCGTAGCCTGGCTGGGCATCCGGCTGGCGAGAACGCTACAGAATACGCCGCTGACACACCCCGAAAACATTACGCTCGACCGGCAGGTGATGTTGTTCGCGATGGCGTTGGGGGCAGCCACGGGAATTTTCTTCGGTTGTTTCCCGGCCCTGCGCGCGTATTGGGCAAATGTGAACGATACCTTGAAGCAGTCGAGCGGACGGATCACTGAATCGCGCAGCCAGCAGAAAATGCGCAGGGTCTTTGTGTTCGCCGAGACGGCACTCGCCACGATTCTGCTGGTTTACGCCATCCTCTTCCTGCGCAGCTTTGCAAAGGCCGCGAACGTGCCCGTGGGGTTTCAGACGACGAACATCCTCACCATGTATGTTTCTCTTCCGGGAACGAAATTCCAAACCTCGGAACCGGTCGGCGCTTTCGCAGATGACATGGTAAAGCGGATCAGTCCTATGCCGGGAGTGGCAGCCCTGGCATTTTCAAATTATCTGCCGCTTTTGGCTCCCCCCGGCGGCGGGCCCATTCTGGTACAGGGCCAACCGCAACACTGGGGCGTCTCCACAGCGCCCACTGTCGTTGTGACATCTGTGACAAGCGGTTATTTTCACACCCTCGGCATCCCTCTTCGCAGTGGACGTCTGTTCGAAGATAGCGACAGCAAACCGCAGGTTGCCACCATCATCATCAATCAAAAGCTGGCCGACACTTATTTCCCTGGCGCTAACCCCATCGGGCACCGCATCTCGTTCTACACGGACCCTCTGAACTGGAAAGAGATTGTCGGGGTTGTGGCGGATGTGCACGAGACGGGACTGGAAAGTCCCGAAATGCCCCAGATGTACGTGCCGCTGGCGCACCTCCCCATGGCGCGTCTGCCCGTGGTTCGCTTGTCGCTGCTGGTTCGAACCGCCGGCGCACCACTCGGCTACGCAAGGGCGGTGGAACGGGAGATCCGGAGCATGGATCCCGATCTGCCGGTTCTGTCCATCAGGACCATGGACGAGATCGTTAGCGGCCAACTGGGATGGCGGGCCGTGCAGACTTCGCTACTGGCGTTGTTCGCGGGCGTAGCTTTACTGCTCACTTCTATAGGGATCTATGCCACGATTGCGTACTCGGTCTCGCAGCGAGTTACGGAGATAGGCGTGCGCATGACGGTGGGCGCCGGCCAAGGCGACATTCTGAAGATGGTCCTGAGTCAGGGCGCCGGACCTGCCATACTCGGTACGTTCACGGGCATCGCTGGCGCGCTGCTTTCCGGAAGGGTGCTCTCTACGCTTCTCTATGGCACGCAGGCGACCGACTGGCTGACCTACACGATTGTCGGACCCACTCTTATCGCGGTGGCACTAGCCGCGAGCTATTTCCCCGCACGGCGCGCCGCGGCGGTTGAGCCTTGGAAGGCCTTGCGTTACGAGTAACAGAGCTCTAGTGATAGCCTTCAGCTCTCAGGCATCAGCTCTCAGGCATCATGGGGTGAACCCCTTGGATGAGACACGCGGCGAAACAGCCGGTTACCGTTCGCTGATTTCTTCTTGACGAACGGATTGGTTTCTTCCAGGATGAGTCTCGGCCTGGTAAAGCGGAGGCGAGCGCTGCTGGAGAGCAACTCGCCGAG
>JAFAMD010000004.1 GCA_019233755.1 Acidobacteriaceae bacterium
TCGACCCAGTGCGCATAAAACGTTTCGGCTGCCGTTAGATCGAGACCGTGGAAGTGAGGATCGTAAAAGAAATCGCGCTCGATGCGCCAGACTTCGTGGTACATCTGCTTCCACTCGGCACACGGATCCACATAGACTTCCATGTCGGCAAGACGGAGGGCGCCATCGCCGGGCTTGACGGGCGATTCTGCGCCGGTAATGAACCACTGGTCGCCTTTGCGGTAAAGCATCTTCTCGCCGTTGGCAGAGAGCTTGAAGACGGAAACGCCTTCCACGATAGTTTCCGTTTTGCGGGTTTTGAAATCGTACTTGGTAACGATGAGCTGCGGCGGGCCGGGGTTCATCTGGACGAGCGGGCCTTCCTGCACGTAAATGATGCCTTCCTTGCCGGCAGTGACGGCGGCATAGTTCTTTTCGGGAAGCGGAACGGCGAGGATGCGCTGGCCGATGTTTTCAAAATCGATGCGGACTTCGGGAGGCGGCTCTTTCTTTTCGTCTTTGCTCTGATCCTTGCTCTGATCTTTAGAGGTTGACTGATCTTTGGCGGTGTCCTTCGCTTTGTCCTTCTGATCGTCTTTCTTTTCGGTGCTGCTGTTTTCGTCGTCGCTCTGCGGGGCCAGCGGAGAAGGAAGGTCTTTGCGCAGGACGGCGACGTAGACCGCGCTAGTGATGGGGCGGTCAATGCTGGTCATGTCGATCCAGCCGCCGCTCAGGCCGACATCAGTGCTGGCGAGAAAGTACAGATATTTGCCGCTCTTGTCGAAGACGGGCACGGTGGCGTCGCTCAAGCCGTCAGTCACCTGCGTCGATTTTGCAGAGGCGAGCGAGTAGATGGAAATGGCGTGCAGGTGATTGGGGAGCTGGCGGGCGTAGGCGAGCCAGCGGCTATCAGGCGACCATTGCGGCTGCATGTCGAAGCCGGGACTGTCGAACAGGTCTGTGTCGATGCGAACGGGGGTTTTCCTGTCAAGGTCGACGTACCAGAGATTCAGGCGCTTGTCGGTGTAGGCAATTTTTTTGTTGTCGGGGGACCAGACAGGCGAGTAGAAGAAAGAAGGCGGGTTGCCGAGATCGATCTTTTTGACTTCGCCGAGGCCGTTCTGCGAGCGGATATGAAGGGCGTATTCGCCGGACTCATCGGAGAACCAGGCGATGGAATTGCCGTCAGGCGACCAGGACGGATCACGGTCGGCGATGGCGGGGCTGGCGGTGAGGTTGCGGATGTCGCCCTTTTCGGCGGGAACGGTGAGGATTTCCCCGTGAGCTTCGAAGACCGCGCGCTGGCCGGTGGGAGAGATGCCGGAGTTCTGGATCTTGGTATTGGTCATCTTCTCGAAATGCGGGCGAACTTCGGCGAGATCGGCATTGACGTGGACGTTCAACGGATGGGTCTTGCCGGACTTGAGATCGAGGATATGGATGACGCCGAACTGTTCATAGGCGATGGCGTCGCGGGCAGCCGTAGCGGACTTGAAATCGAGACCGTCGTTCTTCACGACCTCAGAGGTTTTCCTGGAGGAGACGTCATAGGCCCAGAGACTGACGGGGCCGCTGCGGTCTGACAGGAAGTACACTTTGCCGCCGACCCACATGGGGTTGAAGTCGTTGGAATTTTCACGTGGGACCGGGGTGATGCTGGAATCCGAGAGATCGGCCAGCCAGATCTTCAGCGTCTGACCGCCGTGATAGCGCTTCCAGGCGGCCTGCCAGTGGAACACCGGTTCGTAGGCGAGATGGGCGCCGTCAGGGGAATAAGAGCCATCTTCGGCTGTGGGCAGCGGAAGAGCTTCGGGTAGGGAGCCGTCCAGAGCGATGGTGTAGAGCCGGCCGCTGTCAGTAGGAGAATCGCGGCGGGAGTTGAAGAGGACCTTTTTGCCGTCGGGAGTCCAGCCGATGGCGATGTCGGGCCCCGGATGGTACGTAAGCCGGCGCGGGACACCGCCGGCAGCCGCTACGACATAGACATCTATGTTGCCGTCATACTCGCCGCTGAAGACGATTTGGGAGCCATCGGGCGAGAAATGCGGATTGAACTCACGGCCCACACCGGTGGTCAGGCGGCGCGCTTCGCCGCCTTCACGCGGGACGATCCAAAGGTCATTGGCGTATTCAAAGACAATCTGCGTCTGGCTGATCGCGGGATTGCGGAAAAGGACGTGGCCGTTTGGCTGCGCTACCGCGGGAAAAGTGGTAAGAGCGAGAAGCGCCAGAATGGCGCAAAGGCAAGAAAGAGCGGCTTTTCGCATGACGGGTTTCGGCCATTCATTATACGGGTGCGGAGGCGGACTCATAGGAAGCATATTGCGTCAGAGGGCGGCGTGAAAGAGAATTAGCTGTGCCTGGTTGACAAATCCGTACTCATAGAAAGGAAAAGCAAATGAAAAAAGGTTATTGGGTTGTGGCATACCGCTCGATTTCGAACGAGTCTGCGCTTGCAGAGTATGGCAAGCTTGCGGTGGCAGCCATCCATGCGGGCGGCGGCAAAATCATAATCCGGGGCGGCGCTGCAATCGAACCCCATGAATCAGGTTTGAAGCAGCGCGTCGTAGTGGCGGAATTTGAAAGTTTTGAAAAGGCTGTAGCGACTTACAATAGTGCGGCTTATGAAGCAGCTAGGAAGGTCCTGGGATCTGCAGCAGAGCGGGACTTCCGCATCGTCGAAGGGGTTGAGTGACGTCTGGAAAAAACGGGGACAGTCCGCGAGGGACAGTCCCCATTTCGTGATCAGAAGATGATTTTGCCGGCAAGCTGAATGTTCCGGGGAGCTCCGGGGCCGATGCCGGGAGCGCCGAACGCCGTGTCGTAAGTGGCGCCCACCAGTCCTAAACTACTACTCGAAACGCTCTGCAGAGGGCCCGGAGCCGTGTTATTAAAGGAATTCAGGCCTTCCAGGTTTCTGAAATTAAAGATATTGAAGATTTCGGCCCGCAACTGCAGTGTTACGCGTTCGGTGATGTTTATGTTCTTAAACATCGAGAAATCGATCTGATGAGTCGAAGGCCCGTAGTATGCGTTGCGCCCTAAGTTGCCGTAAGTTCCCTGAGCCGGCAGAGCGAATGCAGCCGGATTGAAATAGTAGAGGGTACTGGTAGCGCGATCTGAGGGAGGCACACCGGCAAAGGGGTTGCCGATCACCTCTGCACGATCGGCGAACTCGGACGTGCCGCTCGAATCATTGCCGGAAAACACGCTAAACGGTGAGCCCGTGAAGAAAGTGAACAAGGTGTTCAGTTGCCAGCCGCCCAGGAGCCGACGATACTTCGTCGGCTGAGGGACGTTGTAAGCCAGGAACATGGTAAACGTACTGCGAATGTCGAAGTCCGAGCTGCTGTACTCGCAGCGCAAGCAATAGCTGTTCTGAGGAAGAATGCCACGAGCATAGGACAGGTCATCCAGCGAGTGAGCGTACGAGTAGCTTAGCTTGGTCGTAAATCCGTGAAAGTTGTTGGTCCGCAGCGATGCCAGCAGGCCGTTGTAGTTGCCGTTGGCGACGGACTGCACTTCATTGATGGCGGCGAGATACGGAAACTGGCTATAGTACGGCCGCGACGTAACCGCTTCGGGAGAACCGATCGGGATCTGGTTGATATCGAGCATATCCGGCAAGTGGCGGCTCAAACTGCCTGAGTAGCCGAGCTCGGCCACGACGTTCTGAGCCACCTGGTACTGAACGTTGAAAGTGGTATTCATGCTGTAACCGGTGACGAAGTGCTGGCTCACAGAGAATGCGCCGTAAGGGCCGGTGGCAGAATTTGCAGCGAAGATCGGAACGTTTGTCTGGATGGTAATCGGCGTTTGATTCACCAGATTCAAAACCGGCGAGGTGCCGCCAATGTTGTCATTGATTCCAGTGGCTGCGCCGTTGCCACCGTTACTGTTGCCGAAGTAGGAGATGTTGGGAACCTGGTAGAAGATGCCCCAGCTACCGCGGACCACCAGCTTGCCATTGGCCGTCGGCTGGTAAGCAAAGCCGAAGCGAGGAGCGAAATCGTGCAGATCACGCGGCCAAAGCTGGTTGAGTCCGTGCGTGCCGACGTACGTTATGCCGCCATCCGCCGGGATGAAGGTGGAGATCAAGTGGGCGTAATTCGTGATTGGACTCTGATAAACCCAATTCAGACCATAGTTCAGCGTCAATTGGGGAGTGACTTTCCATGAGTCCTGGCCGAAGAAAGAAAAACCATTCAACCAATAATTGCGCTGCTGGTTTCCGTAGGCGATGGTGGCGTGCCCGATGCCGACCCGCTGGGACAGGAAGTCTGCCAGCGAGTCAATTGACGGGTTCGGAGAGCCGCCCTGCGGACATCCTCCTCCTACTTGCCAGGTATCGCTTGGGCACGTTGCGGCGAACGGTCCCTGGGTGCCGTCGAAGGTAAACGTACCGGGGGCGTTGGCATCATAGAAGACGTCGAGGCGGGAACGGCGGTACTCACCCCCAAAACGGATCGAATGCGCGCCGGTCGTGTAGGTGAAGGTCTGATCGATGTGGCCCGTGGTGTCAATACGGCCGAGCTGAGCTGTCAGTCCGGTTGCATCGAACCCGGTAATCGTCATGTTGGGCGAGCCGAAATCAGTAGGATTCGTCACGCCGGTGTTGAAGCCGAGCGCCGGCATATTGAAGCCGTGGTTCGCATCACCGAACACCTGTTTGAAATAGTTGATGCCGACAAGCGTCTGGGCCACGAAGCGGGGCGAAATCACGAGGTTGTAGACAACGGAGAAATTGTGCATTCGACTGGGCGCCATCTGAAAGTAGTACGGAATCGCCGAACCGATGTATTCCGTCTGACTCCCGGTACCTCCGAAATAACGGATCGCGAGGCTATTCCTCTCGTTGAATTGTTCATCGAGTTTGACTACTCCGTTATAACTGTCTGACAGGTTGATACCGCCGCCATTGTAGTTGTGCGGCACGGCAGGTCCGGTCAAGCTGCTGGCCGGCCAGAGATTATCGAGCAGCGTCAGCGCGAGCGGGTTTACCGGCACTCCGGCCCGGTTCATCACCTGCTCGGCTTCCGAAACCCATGCGGCCGAGGGCGTGGTGCCGACGGCAGTCAGCGCTTGTTTGTAGTTCTGCTGCTCATAGTTCATGAAGAAGAAGGTATGGTTCTTCACGATAGGCCCGCCTAGCGAGACGCCCCACTGGTTATTGTTCAGCTCTGTAGTGGGGGAGCCGGGAGGCGTGAACCAGTTGTTGGTGGCAAAATACGCATTCCGGTTGAAATAGTAGCCGGAACCGTGGAAATTGTTCGTTCCCGATTTGACCACCACATTCAACACGCCGCCCGAGTTACGATTTTCTTCGGCGCTGCTGCTGCTCTGCAGCGAGAATTCGTCGATGGCGTCAATGGGAAGCACGACGCCGGCGATGCCGGAAACGCCGCCTTGATTGACGGAGTTGGTGTTGTGCCACAGGTCGTTATTGTCCGCACCGTCGATCTTCCAATCGACGCCGTTAAAGCGCGAGCCATTGACAGAGCCGTTGGCATTGGCGCCGGGGTTCAATTTCAATAACTGTGTGAAATCGCGGCCGTTCAGCGGAATGTCGAGGATCTGCCTAGTTGGAATCAGGTTGGTTTGCGCGGACGAAGCCGTATCAATTGCAACGGCCGCTGCCTGCACCTCAACGGTTGTGGCTTGCTTTGCCACGTCCATTTTGAGGGCGAGGTTGTTCACCTTGCCGGCATCGACCACTACGCCGGACACGTGCACCGTCTCAAAACCGGGCTCGGTGACGGTGATGTCGTATTTTCCGAGCGGAAGATCCTGAAAGACGAATTCACCGGCAGAAGAACTGGTGGTATCGCGGGTCAAGCCTGTATCAGGACTCACGAGCTTGACGGCTGCACTGGCCACGATTGCGCCAGAAGCATCAGTTACGGTTCCGGCAACGCCCCCTCGGAACGTCTGAGCGAACAATTGCGCCGAAACAAGAAATGCCAAAACGATTGTTACGGATGTCAGTCTGCGAATCACAAGCAACTCCTTCTTGTATTCAATTTCCCGTCCTTGTATGCCTCTTCCCGTCGCACAAGCGTATTGTTTGCCCCTTCAACGAGGGCGTTATTAGCGTCGAAAGCTGGGTTTCGCCGCAAATCGCAAATGGGCTGGCAAACTGGGCCAAATGTTAGTTCGAGGTCGAAGCGAAGCGAGTACTATGTTTGATCCTATAACATACTCCTAACGAATAACGCTTTAGGAAAAAACATAGGAAAAGGCACAGGTATTCTTCCTGGCTCAAAGGCCGAAGTATTCCCTGCTTCACAAACGCGTATTGATCGCTGCGAAATGAAAAGCGGTCGCTCGAAGCTTAACGGGCGGAACCAGGCGTTTTTCGACTGCAACCGGGTAATGCGCAATATCGCCTGCTAGCCGCTGCCGAAGTGCGGGGGTAGGGGACGGCTTGTGAGCCAGAGATATTCGGGCGGCGGAAGCGCGGTTTGTTCCTGGGGTATCAGTCCGGGCTGATGTCCGGGGTGATTGGGGGCGTGGACTTTCGCGCAGGCGCGGCCTTCCGGGGTGAGCAGGCGGGCTTCGAGCTTGTCGATCTTTTCCTGGAGGGAGACCTCGCGCTCGAGAGACTTGAGCAGGCGGATGTTCTCACTCATGATGTCTTTGCGCAGGCCCTGCAGCGCTTTCCAGGCACGATAGAAGGCGCGCTCGGCGGTGATTTTGTAGCGCTGCATGAGGTCGATGTGGTGGCGCTGTTCCGGGGACCAGTGCGCGGGATCGGGGCCGGAGGCGGCGACTACTTCGGCTTCGGCCTGAGAGAGGCGGCGGCGTGCGCGGCGGTAGAGCACGTCGTTTTCAATAAGGATGCCGACGAGGGCGTGCTCCTGGAAGTCGGCGGGATCGAACTGGGTGTTCCAGCCGCGAATGATTTCGTCGAGCTCGGCGGGATCTTCGCCGGGGAGGAGGAGTTGATGGGAGCAGCAACCGTGTTTGGTGGCGTTCTGGCTGGAGATCTTCTTGCCGTGATCCGAGCGTGGGCCGGTGGACCCGTTTGGATTTTTTTTCGAGCGGCGCGGCATGAAGGATTCTGTTGCTTTCGTTCGCGAGTTTGCGGGACGGGCGGGCGGATGGCGGCGGTTGATGGGAGTTAATGCGGTGATTTGGCGGAGGAAAGAGATTCTTGGGGTGTGGTGAATGGCGGGAAGAGCGTTGGAGCGAGAGGTTGCTGGATGGGCGAGATGCGGGGTTTTGCGAAACGAAGTGGTGGTGGGCTGGATTGGGTTCGTTTTTGCGGATTTGGGCCCCCTATCCTCTTTTGCAGGATCGAAATCTAACATCAGAACGCAATGGCTTCCCAGGGCTGGCTGGGTTTTGTGAAATATCCGTAGCGGGCGCAGTCCCAGAAGGGCCGGGGCATACTTCTCAGCAACCGAGTACAGTGATAAGTCGAACAGATCGGCCCAGCGATCAGGATCTAGCCGATTGCGGTCGCCGGCGGTGAGGCTAACGACTCGGAACGCGGTCTCCCCAGGAAAGATGGCAAGTGTTGCCAGCACCCGCTGGCGGCACCTGTTTTCACAACTGCTTTAGCGATTCGTTGCGCCAGGATTGCGCCGGCGCGGTCTGCCTTAAAACAGATCCTTGCGCAGCGCGCCACCAGGCCCAGCAGGGTCCGTCTGAGGACTTCCTCTATCGTGGCCGCCGGTTTCCCCGTGTAGCCATCAGTGATTAGCACCGCACGCTTCACACGATCCATACGATTTCCTTCGCCTGAACATGGGAGCCGCAGCCGAAACACCGCAATAGATATGACAGATAAAGCGAGCGCCATCGCGAAATACCGTGTGCGCCCGTCAGCAGATAGATAACTCTGGCAATTCTTACGCAGTTTGCTCGAGCATGAAAACCACTGATCCCTCCGCGCGAGCGGTCGTATCGTCTTTGCTTCTTGCGGTTGGCTTTTAGCTATCTACCTTCCAGCTTCACGCGTGGTGAGCGTTGACCCGATGGTGGGCTTTGAGACACAAAAGAGCCACGTGCTCAATTACGGTGCCACAAACGGCTGAGAGTACCCCAAGCGGCCATCGCTCCAGGTGTAGAAGGCGGACGTACCGCTACATGCGTTGTCTGTGTAGTCGCCGAAATTGGGATTAATGGCAGATGACGTATTGGCCCAATCTGTGGGCGCCGTCGTAACTTTGAAATTCTTGCTCTTTGCATATGGCGAGGACCGGACATCCGCAAACAGATCGGTCCACGCAGAATCCGGTACAAAGTCGCGGCGGTCATACCACGAAGTCACCATATATCCGTCAGAGCGGAAGCAGACGGCAGGAAACATATGAAGTGCGCCGGTGTTATCACTGTTCAGTTTTTCGATTCCACCAGGTGAAGTCAGCCCGGCATCAAAAGCGCGAAGGAAGATATCGCCGAGCGGGTGTCGGCTTGCGTCGTTCCATACGATCACAACCTGATTTCTCGCTGCGTCCCAAGCGAGGCGCGGAAAATCGTTGCTGGTCCCACGGCTATAGCCGAGTACCGGAACGAGATCCAATGATTTTACTCCGCCTTGCGCATTCGAATTTTGTTGGCCTTCGGTAACCACAACCGGGTGGTCCGGGCCACCAATTAAACCAGTAGCCGTAAGTTCCGCCGCATGGATATAGACGTAAAGGTCGCCGTCGAACTGGTTCGTAAACCAATTGCGTTCCCAGACGACATAAATGTCGGGCGTTTTCGTTGTGGAGTTGTAACCCACAACTGGATAGGAGCCTTCGTTCTCTACAACCGGTTCTTCGGGCCATACTACGTTTGGAGCTGAGAATTCAGATGAGGTCAATTGGGCGACAGAAGTGGGCAGCTGAGCCGTTACAACCTCAATCTGCCCCGTACCGTATCCGGAAAAGGTAAATCGAGTGTAGGAGACTGCAAGCGTGCGCGTGTGCGGGTCATAGCTCATGAAGTCCTTGTCCAAAAAGGCGGTTGGCCCGGTGGCGCTGCAATTATCACCGCCATTGGCCACGATGATAGGGTTCGTAAACTCCACTCCATTTGGAGTGACGGTACCGACCGCAACGGCGATTGCATAAACGGAGGGACCTAGTGTGCAGTCCACACTTATAGGAAGATAGATGCTGCTCACGATGAATATGCGCCGTTGTCTACGGCTACAACGCTTGGGTCTCCAGACCACGCATCATTCGGGTCGTTATTGGGCAAGCCCACAAGGTCTGTAAACGATTTGCCCCCATCGCGTGAGAAACCGACACCCGTGCGGGAAGCCGCTAATGAATTCGTACTTGGTTGGATGAAGAAACCCGTCACGTCATTCCAGGCCGCCATAACCAGGTTGCCGGCGGCGCCGATGGCTGTTTCCGATTGTCCGGGTGCGATATCCTCATTCGGATTGGCGGCATCTACATTTTGCGAGCTAGCCTTTTTCTGGCCAGTCTTCGCCGGGGCTTGAGTTCCAGTGCTAGGTCCAAACCACCACATCTGGGCGCCTTGCGAGAGCCCTTTAGGGTTAATGTTATTCGGCGGCAGCAAGTGCGCGTGCCCCTGGGCGAGCGCATGTGTGCTAAAGAGAGTGGCGGTCAGCAAAGTAAGTAGCAGTTGCCTCCAGAGCATTTCTCCTCCTCCTGACGGTAGTAGGATTCCAGTACATTGCTTACCAACCTGGCTGTCAAGGCGGAATTCTCGGTACTAGGAATAGTACTAGTTGCAAGTGGACGCTGCACCGAAAATCAGCAGTAAATAGAACGAGCGGCCAGCAGGAGTCTGCAGCAACCGCGCCTGGTGGCGTTCTGGCTGGAGATCTTCTTGCCGTGATCCGAGCGCGGGGCGGTGGACCCGTTTGGATTTTTTTTCGAGCGGCGCGGCATGAAGGGTTCTGTTGCTTTCGTTCGCGAGTTTGCGGGACGGGCGAGCGGACGGCGGCGGGTGAGGGAGTTAATGCGCTGATTCGGCGGAGGAAAGAGTTTTTTGGTGTGTGGTGACGGCGGGAAGAGCGTTAGGGCGAGAGGTTACTGGATGGGCGAGATGCGGCGTTTTGCGAAACGAAGTGGTGTGGGCGGAATTGGGTTCGTTTTTGCGGATTTTGGGGTGGGGGGAAGGGTGGTTTATGAGGATCTATCCAACCAGGTCTTCCACCTGCTGATTCGTGAAGGTTGCATGCTGTCGAGTCTTCCTGGAGCGGTAACGGCGGTTTTACCTTCGGTAATCCCGATTATGAAGGTAATCAGCGCCGCGGCGAGTCCCGCATTTGTCTCAGGTGTCCGGGGTCTCGTTTTCCGGCCAATTCTGTCCAGATTGTCGACAACACAGAAGCGAATCTTCCAAGTGAGGTAAGACACATCGATGTTTGTCAGTACCACTTGACATCCTAGTGAAACGTGACATATGTTCGTGATGTTGGTGTACTTGGATGTCAAGTGAACGATCTGACCGAATTGCACTCCTTCAGGGAACGCTGGACCTCATCGTTCTGAGGACCCTTCAGACAATGGGACCGCAGCACTCTTACAGCATTGCTGCTCGCTTACAGCAAGTATCTGAAGATCTGTTGTATCTGAACCAGGGGACTTTGTATCCGGCGTTAATCCGCCTGGAACAGCAGGGCAGGATCAAGAGCACGTGGGGCAAGACCGAAGGCAATCGTGAGGCGAAGTTTTACGCACTTACGAAAAAGGGAGAACAGAGCCTGAAGCAGGAGGCCTTGCGTTGGCGGCGGATGGCGGGGCTGGTCGAAAAATTGTTATCGGAAGGAGCTTGACGGATGCGCCGTTTCTTTCAGCGAATTGCAAGTTTGTTCCGGGGAACGCAGGCAGAAAACGAACTGCAGCGAGAGATCGACTCGCATCTACGGATTTTGCAGGACCAATTCGAGCAGCGCGGTCTGTCTCCGACGGACGCGAAGCTGGCAGCACGGCGAAGCTACGGAAACGTGGAGCTGATCAAGGAGCTGCACCGCGAAACACGTTCATATTTGTGGATGGAGAATCTGCTGAAGGACATCGGGTACGGGTGGCGAAGTTTGTTGCACACACCGGGTTTCACAGCGGGTGCGACGATTGCTCTTGCTTTGGGAATAGGAGCTAATACCGACATTTTCGGCGTAGTGAATGGCGTGGTCTTGCAGCCATTGGCATATCGGGATCCGGATCGTCTAGTGACCGTATTGCATAACGGGACCGGACCCGTTGCAACGGCTAATTACATAGATTGGCGCGACCAAAGCCACGCGTTTGAGGCAATGGGCGCAGCCGATTATTGGAGTCCTAACATCAGCAGCAACGATCGCTCTGATAGCCGACCTGCCGAGCATCTTTTTGGATTGAAAGTCACCCAGAACATGCTGCCGATGTTGGGTGTTCAGCCATCGCTCGGACGCCTGTTCGCTAGAGGGGAAGATCGCGAAGGTTCGAACCACGAGGTGGTATTGAGTTATCCGCTTTGGCAGCGGCGCTTTGGTGGCGGCCGCGAGGTGATTGGAAAACTGATCAGATTGGACGGAGAAGCCTACACCGTAATCGGCGTGATGCCGCCCGCCTTCAAATTTGCGCCGTTCTGGGCGACGCATACGGAATTATGGGCGCCGGCTACGCTCGAGGCGACCATGCATGAGAGAGGTGGGAACCACCTGCGGGTGTTTGCGCGCCTGAAGCCGAATGTGACTCTCACTCAGGCGCGGGCAGATATGGCTGCGGTGACTGGTCGTTTGGAGAAAGAATATCCTGCTACGAACCGGAATGTCGTGGTCAGACCGCTCAAGGAGAACGTGGTTGGAAGTGTGGAAACGCCTTTGCTGATGCTGCTTGGCGCGGTGGGCTTTGTGCTGCTGATTGCTTGCGCGAACGTGGCGCATCTGATGCTGGCGCGCACCTCTGACCGGCAAAGGGAGATTGCGGTGCGAGCAGCGCTGGGGGCGGGCAAGCCCCGGTTAATAGCACAGTTTCTTACCGAGAGCTTTTTGCTGGCGGGAATCGGCGCGGCGGCAGGACTGCTGTTGGCGTTCGGTGGAATGAAGGCGCTTGTCGCGCTAGCTCCGGCAGATGTGCCAAGGTTAGAACTAGTCTCAATCGATGCGCGCGTGCTGCTTTTTCTGATCGGTGTTACCGGGTTGACGGCCGTTGCATTCGGGCTGGCTCCGGCGATGCAGGCTGCCGCCGGCAACCTCAGCGAGACGCTCAAAGAGGGAGGACGAGGAGATTCGAGCGGTAAACGACGCAGTCGATTACGAGGCTTTCTGGTGGCTTCCGAATTTGCGTTGGCATTCACGTTGTTGATTGGCGCGGGACTGATAGTGCGGAGCTTCTACGCTCTGCAGTCAGTGAAGACAGGATTTAATCCGCACAATGTGTTGACGATGGTTGTCTCCGTGGCGGGGACAAACGAAGCGGACGCAGGCCGACGTCGCATCTTCTACCAAGCCCTACTCGAAAAACTAAAGGCACTGCCAGGTCTTGAGGCTGCTGGCGGTATCAATCACCTGCCCATCGGGGGTGACCTTTGGGATAGGAATCTGGAAATCGAGAGGCGTCCTAAGCCACGGCCTGGCGAAGAACTCAATGCAGTCTACAGAATTGTGATGCCAGGCTATTTTGAGACGATGCAGTTGCCGATAGTGAAGGGCCGTGCGATCGCCTATAACGATGATCCGAAAGCGCCGGCAGTCGTAATCATCAACGCGCGGGCGGCCGACAGATTTTGGCCGGGTGAAAGTCCGATTGGAAAGCGACTGCTCCTACTTGGCGGCAACGAGGGCAGCCGACCGAACTGGCTGACGGTTATCGGTGTCAGCGCCAATGCTCGATTGGACGACATGGTATCTCCTCCCTATCCGGAGGTGTATGTCGCAGCGCTTCAAACTCCCGAGTTTATGGGCGAGGGATCGGGAGACATTGGCGTGCACATGACGTATCTCACAGTAGTGGTTCGCAGTAGTCAGAACCCAGCTAATGTCGCTCCGCAAGTGCGCCGTACTGTCGAATCCTTTGACCGGGCCTTGCCGATATCACAGCTCCAAACGATGGACGAGGCGGTCGGATCTGCTACCGCGCAACCGCGTTTTGAGATGTGGCTGCTGGCATCGTTCGGCGCGCTTGCCATGATTTTGGCGGCCGTAGGCATTTATGGCGTTATGAACTACGCGGTGTCACAGCGAACACGCGAGATCGGGATTCGGATATCACTGGGCGCGGGCCGTAGCGAAATCTTGCAAATGGTCTTCTCGGAAGGTATGCGGCAGGCCGCCGCAGGCATTGTGGCCGGCGTAGTGGCGGCCGCGCTGCTTTCAAGGCTGATGGTTCAAATGCTCTTCGGCGTGCAGCCAACTGATCCGTTTACGTTTATTGGCGCATCCGCCGTTCTCCTGGTCACGGCCCTGGCAGCCGTCGCGATTCCGGCTCGAAGGGCGGTGCGAATCGAGCCGGTGATCGCCCTACGAACCGAGTAGTTTGGAAGTTAAGAACTGTTCGGAAAAGATCTTCGACCTTCCCGCAGAGGTCAGGGCAACCTGGACAGTGGCCTACTGCTTTCTAGCGCTTGCCCGTCAATTCGTTGTGCCGCCGGCCTGCTTCTTCAGCGCCACTTCCCGGAAGTAGACTACATTCTTGTCACTTTCGTTCTGAAGACCGAAATAGCCGAACTCGGGTCGCGGTCCCCGAATCGGCTCGTAGTCGAGCTTGCGTGGCGGGGTGGGATCGCCCTCCTTATAATCGGTGACCTTGACTCCGTTCACAACCACAATCGTCCGCAGTCCGTCCAAAGGCGTGGGATCAAGAGTCGGTAGTATTCCCGTCGGCATTGAATGCACGTGCGCATCTCTGGGTCGCATGAGCGCCATCTGGAAAACTGGGCGGCGTCAAGTTGCCCTACGATACGCATCCCGCGATGTGAGTTTGTTCCGAGCAGTTTGGCGCGTAATCCAGGTGCCGGTACAGCAAGCGGCGACTAATGTGCCTCTGACGGTGGTCTTGAATTGGCAAGCGGGGTTGAAGAAGTGAGCAGGACGCGCTTTGTCGGAATTGGAATTCGGTCCCAGCATGTGCGGGCGCCGCACGCGCCCACTCGTCCAGTCGCACCGACGATCAGATAACGGCTCATCGCTGGTCTTTCTTGATGGTAGGCGCGAGATGGTCCGCGACTAACCCAATTCGCGGACGAGCCATGCCCGAGCCAGTTTTCAGTCGCGCATGACGGTCTGCGGAGAAATCTGCAAGACCTCGGCCGTTTCTTCCACGACCTCGCGCACGTGGATGCACGAAAGGCGCGTGTTATTGAACTGCGCTTTTTTGGCGGTGGTTCACCCCCTTTTCCGCTTACCCGATTAGAAGGCGTTTTTGAAAAAGGAGAAGCGGCGGTGCCAATCACGCCGGTCTCCGTTTTTGAGAAGCAGTGATAACGGCGGAATAGAAAGGACACAAGATCATGCATTCGACTCAAACGAAGCAATTCTCAATGATGGCCGCCACGGCCACGTTCGATTTCATGCGAGCAATTATTTTAGGCGTTCTCATGTTGGCCGCTCTAGCAAGCAACAGTAGCGCCAGGACCTACCAGGTCTATGGCGCCATCCTTGATCGATATCAAATATTAGGCGGCGAGCGCGGCCCGCTCGGGGCGCCGTTATCCGATGAGGCGGATGCCCCCCATGGTGGGCGTTTCAACCGCTTTCAAAACGGAATTATCCTTTTTCATCCCGAGACCGGGGCGCACGCCGTCTACGGTGCTATTTACCAAAAATACACCCAGTTCGGCCAAACCGAATATGGTTATCCGATAACGGACGAGTCCGGATTGCCGGACGGGCGCGGTCGCTTCAATCATTTCCGGCAGGTGCATCTTCCCGGTAAGCCGGAAACATCGATCTATTGGACGCCCCAGACGGGGACGCACACCGTTTGGGGCGGGTTTCGGGATGCGTGGGCAAGGTGGGAGTGGGAGCGAGGAAAGCTGGGTTATCCAATTAGCGACGATTACGTGGCCGGCGGTCTACACCGGCAAGACTTCGAATTCGGGTGGATGACCTGGACTCCGCAACAGCCAGTCACCGTGGAAACGTTCGATACCGTGTCCGAGACCATGACGGATCGGTGCAGTTCGGATGTGTCCTTCCCTTCCGTTTATGGGGGCGGGCCGTTGGCGGCAGGGTCGACTGTGTTGCAGCGTGGCGCCGATGGATACAGTCACTGGACCCCGATCTTCTCGGCTGGTCTCGATGGTTCGGGACATGTGCGATGGTGGTGCCACTCGACGACGGGTAACGCTTTCGATCCAGGAACTTGGCGAGTGCGCGACGACAAGCTTGCCTGCACACTTTCAGGAGGTGGCCAAGATAGTGGCGGTGGCAGCGGTCAGCCGAGTAGTAGCGCTAACGTAAAAATCGATTGTACTACCACCGTCAATCTTGTTGCCGTCGACGCGAACGGCTGGACGGCGGAGCAGAGCCGATGCAACGACCATTCCAGCTTTTTCCGTGCACGCCTCGGACCGGACCGGTTATTGGAAATTATGTGCGCACATCCTAAATGAACGAAGCTGGACCGCGGCGGAGGGTACGACATTCACCAAGTCTCCATGTTTGAGAAGCAGTAGGTACCGGGCCAATGGCCGGCGCGTTGGAAAGGCGCTAGTGTTCTCCAGAATGGCCCGGTGTCATGTTTTTCGAAGAGCATTGTTCAGGCGGTGAACTCACTGTGGGCTGGGCGTTCGCAGATTCAGAGCAAGCCGCCGAATTTCGGGTGGACCTGTATCGGCTCGCCGGTTCCAAACGCGACATAAAAGCGTGCTATCTCATGATGCGGCGCTGAGATAGACAATCCGAGCCCCAGATCGTGCCGTAACTGATTAAGGGTTAAATCGGATGGCTGGAACGCGACTTGCCGAGATCGTAGAAGCCAATGAAGGCAGCTTGGATACTAGCGTTTCGTGGTCGCATTCTTGTCCAAGCTGCGCTCAGGGCCAAACGTTCTGGACTGCTATTTACCTTCGATAATTACGGGAGTCGAAGTCTAACATTTTTTGCGGGCAGCATCAGGTCCGTCAGAAGATAGCTATCCGAAAGTCATCATCGATCCGGAAAACACGGATCGGAGGCGCCGAGGGTTTTTTCGGTCCTTATCCGCTATACATTTGGAAATCCATTTTCGATTCGAGAGTTACGACTTAACCGCGTGAATGGGCTGAGCCCGACGAAGCGCACGTGCTGCCTTTCGCATCCGGCACATAAATTCTCACAGCGGCGGAGGCGCCCTTTGCGGCGCGCAGCTGCGGTCCCAGACAATACATTCGATGAAGAGCGTGTTGCGGATGGAACACCACGCCGCGCCGGAGAGTGCACGAGTGTGAGTGTGCGCGGCACGCTTCCGATCTTCGGGCGCGGCGATGCCCGTCGAGTCCCATCCACGTGATTTCACTCTGCTAAAGTCGAATGAAATCGAGATCACTCACCACGATGCAGAAGCCTGTCAAGGGTCGGCTGTGCATGGGTCCGCGAGGCTTTAGAGTTATCCCGAGGGCATGCAGTCCTGGTTTCCGGGTTGCACTTCTGTTCTTCCCGCTTTGTTTTTGCGCGATGCCAACACTGGCGGGCAAGCAAGGCGCAGGCCCTGACGGCGAAGTTCCCGTGGCGCGGCTTCGAGTGCAAACCGTAACCGACCGCCTAGTAGAAGGCAGGGACATCTCGTTCAGGCGCCTTCCGAATACGGCCGGCCTCTCCCAGACCAGGGTTGCCCATATTGCACAGGACCACGACGGCTTTTTGTGGTTTGGCACGCAGTATGGGCTGAATCGATATGACGGCTATCGATCGAAAGTGTTCAAGCACGACCTCCGGCAGCCAAATAGTCTGAGCTGCGTGTATATTCGCAGCCTCTTTGTAGATCATTCCGGAGCGCTATGGGTGGGCTGCGATCGATTTCTCGACAAATTTGAACCGGGCACGGAGACCTTTACTCACTATCGCATCGACAGACAGGTTTCAGGCGACCTCCCAACTCCTATCGAGGGCATCAATGAGGATCACGCTGGAATACTTTGGCTCACAACGTCCAGGGGACTCTATAAGTTCGATCCGGCGACGCACCAAAGCGTCCAATATATCCATCGGCCAGGGGAGCCCACAAGCATCAGCGGGAATCGCGTAAACTTTGCGGGGGAAGATCGGGCGGGACGGTTCTGGGTATCGAGTAGCGGTGGGCTGGACGAATTTGATCGCAACACAGGAAAGGTCATATGGCACGTGCCGTTTGAATCCGAGGTCGGCCCAGTTCATGAGGATAGATCCGGTGTCCTTTGGATGATCACCAACTACTCCACAACCTGCGCGGTGGCGACCTTGGATCTACGGAAAAATATCATCACTTGTCATTCCGTCGACTATAAAGTGCGGGGAGTGAAGTCTCCGATGAACATCTCCGGAATACTCGAATCGAGAGACGGCACGATCTGGCTGAGCTCCTACGCCGGGCTACTCAAGATGGATCCGGAACACAAACAGATGGTTGATTACTATAACCACCCTTCAGACGACGAGAGCTTGGAATCGAACAATCTCATTTCCATTTACCAAGACAAGGAGGGAGATATCTGGACGTGCTTTCAGGAAACCGAACCCAACTTCTTTGCGGAAAGGCCGCAGGCGTTTGAAAACTTTACTTACAAGCGGGGTAGCCTGGTGAACCCTCTGGTTACTGCTATTTACGAAGACCATCATGGCATTTTGTGGATCGCGTCTATGGGAGGGCTGAACCGCATTGACCGCCGTACCGGAAAAAACACCGTGCCAGCCGGATCAGGCATTGGCAATGAGATACTTGCCATTCTCGAAGATCGCTCGGGCGTTCTCTTCTCGGGCATGTTTCATCACGGGCTTCAACGGCTTGACCCGGAAACAGGCACGCTCAGCCCCTATGTGAGCAGCCGCGGGCCCTCAAATCTGGCCAACAATCCGATCATGCGGCTGATATTCGATCATGAGGGTACGCTGTGGGCAGCTACTTACGGCGGCGTCAGCCGACTTGACCGTGCAACCGGGAACTTCATCACCTACACACCTGAGAAGCAGAACACGATCCAGTACCAGGTGATAAGAGAAGGCAGCGACGGAGCAATGTGGCTCGGCGCACAATCAGGCCTACATCGGTTCGATCCTCGCACGAAACAGTTCACGATGTACGAGCACAAAATGGACGATCCCCGGTCTCTCAGCGACAACCGGGTAAACTCCATCGAGTTCGACCGCGCGGGCAACATGTGGATCGGCACCCAGAACGGCTTGGACAGATTTGATCCGGGCACAGGAACCTTTAGGACATATTACGAGCAGGACGGTCTTGCAGGCAACGTCGTGGGCTGCATTCTAAGAGACAAGCGCGGCCTGCTTTGGATGAGCACCAACAACGGTTTGTCCAGTTTTAATCCGGGGTTGCAGACATTTCAGAATTTTTCCGCCGCTGACGGACTACCCGGGCCTGATCTGACCGGCTGGGGGGCATGTTATGAGAGTCCGAGCGGGGAGATTTTTTTCGGCGGCTTCAACGGCGCAACGGCCTTTTATCCGAGCCGTATTGTAAACAGTTCATTTGTGCCGAGAGCTGTTTTGACTGACTTCCGGCTCTCAGGGGACAAGGTTGCTATTGGTTCCGGATCGCCGCTTAAGGAATCGATCACTTACACGCCCGCCATCATCCTTTCCCACCAGCAGAATATCTTTTCGATTGAGTTTTCCGCGTTAAGTTACTTCAACCCGGCCACAAACCGTTATCGCTATAAGCTTGAGGGGTTACAGGAACAGTGGGTCGAAGTAAATAGCGAACACCGCACGGCCAGTTACACCACGCTGCCGACGGGCAGCTATACGTTCCGTGTCCAATGCGCGACCAGCCGCGGCGCCTGGAGCGAGCCAGGCGCTACATTGCGCATCCAGATTCTGCCTCCGTGGTGGGGCACGTGGTGGTTCAGAACGGTTACTGCTCTGGGCGCCATTGGTCTTATTTGGATGGTGTACCGTTTCCGGCTCCGGCAAGTGACCGCCAGAATGAACCTTCGGTATTCGGAACGTCTCGCGGAGCGAACGCGAATCGCCCGCGATTTGCATGACACGCTGCTACAGAGTTTTCAAGGCTTGATGCTCCGCCTGCACGTGGTGAACGATTTACTACCTCAGGGAAGGGCAAAGAAAGAACTTGAGCAAAGCCTCGAACGCGGGGATCAGGCGATCACCGAGGGCCGGAAGGCAGTGTACGAATTGCGCTCGTCTCGAATGATTACGAGTGACCTGGAGTTGGCGGTGAGGGGAATAGCGAACGAACTAGCTGGGCAGGATGCCGCGGCCTTCCGTTTGGTCGTGGAAGGCACCGCGCGAGAGTTGCATCCCATTATTCGCGACGAAGTTTACGGTATTACTCGCGAGGCGCTACGAAATGCCTTCCTCCACGCCCGAGCACAGCATATTGAGGCGGAAATTACTTATGCAGAACAGATGTTCCGGTTGCGAATTCGAGATGACGGACAGGGCGTTCCACCTGAAATCCTTGAAAAAGGCCGTTCGGGGCACTACGGTCTTGCTGGAATGCGAGAACGCGCCGAACAAATTGGGGCGAAGTTAAGAATCTGGAGCGGAGTTAGAGCCGGCACAGAGATCGAATTAAGCGTTGCAGCTTCGATTGCGTACGATACTTCAGCCGGCCAGTCTCATTTTGGGCTGTTCCGAACGAAAGGCGGCGCGAGTTCGTGATGCGAGCACGTTCGAGCGCTCCAGCCGGCGCCGCGGACGCGCGTCCGAACATCGACATCGCTGAAACTTCCGTATAATCTCGCCGATGGATAATAGCGAGTTACCCTTCGGCATCGAACGATCTCTCCTGCGGCTAGACGCCAACGACCCATATCTCTGCCTTCATTTCGTGATCGTTTTCGTCCGCGATCAGGAAAGGAGCCTTCGTTTCTACGTTGACAACTTAGGGTTCCGCGTCGCTGTCGATCACAAATTCGAGGACGGCAGACGCTGGATTGAGGTAGCTCCTCCGGATGGTAACGCCCACATTGGTCTGGCACCGGTCGAACCCGGGGCCGATATTGAGTCATTCATCAGCCAGGAAACCCGCATCTGGTTCATTACCGAAGACGTCAACCGCAAGTACGAGGAATGGAAGGCACGCGGCGTTCGCTTCCGTTTCCCGCCGCAAGCCCCCGCGTGGGGCGGCATTCACACCCGCTTTGAAGATCCGGATGGGAACTCTTTCGGCCTTGCAGGATTTGACGAACTCACGCGCGGCGTGGAGACCAAGCGCCGGGTGCTGGCTCAGAAATATGAAGCAGAACGGCGCGCCGCCCAGGAAATTGAGATCGCCAGGCAAGTGCAGGCTCGCCTTTTTCCCCAAGTGCATCCCGAGGTGAAGACACTCGAATATGCCGGTCTCTGCGTGCAGGCTCGTCAGGTCGGCGGAGACTACTTTGACTTTCTCGATCTCGGGCAGCAGCGCCTCGGACTCGTGATCGGAGACGTTTCGGGGAAAGGCATCGCCGCCGCTCTGCTCATGGCCAACTTACAGGCCAACCTGCGCAGTCAGAGCGCTCTCGTCCTCACACAGCCCGAACTTTTTCTGCGCTCCGTCAACGATCTCTTCTATGGGAATACGGTCGAAAGCGCCTATGCCTCGCTCTTTTTCGCCGAGTATGATCCTGAATCGTGCCGCCTCCGCTATGCTAACTGCGGACATCTCTCCGGCCTTATTCTCCGCTCTGACAACGCCTTGTGCCGGCTCGACTCGACAACAACTCTAGTGGGTCTCTTTCAGGATTGGGAGTGTAACTTCGCCGAGTTCAAACTTGCGCCCGGAGACTTGCTCACCCTTTACACCGATGGCGTAACCGAAGCGGTAAACGACCGGGGCGAAGAGTTCGGGGAGGAAAACCTTATTCAAAGACTACGCCACTATCGCGATCAGACCTGCCAGGCTGCAGTGGAGGCTATTACGAACGAGGTGTGCGCTCTGAGCCCCGGCAACCAGCAGGACGACATTACACTGATACTCGCCAGATGCCGTTCGCATCCTTAGAGCGACAGATACGGCATGAGTACAGGCGGGACCTCGACGACAGCGGGCGTCATCAGTCCAGCCGCTGGCCGCCCGCGTTATAGGTCACTGTTGCGTCCGTAATCATTTTCGACAGCACGCCGATGATTTTGCGTTGGATCTTTTTGCTCATCTTGTCGTCCATCAGCAGGGCGCGGGCAGTGGACTCGACTTGCGAGAGGTTCGTCGCCAGAGCGAGCACGTCCCCCGCGGCTCCGCCGCCGCCCTGGTTATTCGCGTTGGCTCCGCGATCTCCCACCCAGTGCCAGGTCCCGTTGGCGGTGTCGCGGTAGACCACGTAATGCCAGTAGTGCGATTTTTCCTTGGCCACCTCGATCTTGAAATGAAAATTACGGCAATCGCCACCGTTCCGCAGCGTCGTCATGGCGGTGATGTGCCAGTTGGGCGTAATCTTCTTTCCATCGGCTTCGAACGGCGTGCCCGTCGACACGAAAAACACTTCCTGATTGGGATTGGCGGTGGCCTCCTTGTACCCGCATTTCTTCATCCATCGCTTGAAGACATCGGCGCTAAGTGTCACCTGCTGTCCGACTGCGGGCAAATCGTCCTGGTCCAAAAGATCAATCCATGGCATCGGCTTCTCTCCTGATCTGCGCGTGATTTCGCTCCGACGATCTTTGAAAGTATACCCTGCGGCCTCGGCCGAGCCTTATTCATTCGAGCATCTAGCCGGCGACCTCACGATGATTCTGCCGTGTACTGTCTTTTATGGGGTTAGCCTGACGATCGGGTGATCTAATCCTTCCAGGTGCGACATGCAATTGAAACCCTTCCTACTGGACATGTGGCTGGCCACCTACGAGCAGGACATCGAGTTCAACCTGGCCTCAAGCGAAGGACCTCGCTGGACCTTGAATGAGATCCTGAGCCTCGCTAATGAGGGGGAGCGACAGCGCTTCCTGAATCACGCTTTGGTTTACAGCCGCCCAGCAGGAGCCGAGGGCTTACGCGCAGCAATCGCCGAGATGCATGATGTTCCTGTCGACACTGTCCAAGTGGTAACCGGCGCCTCTGAGGCAATTCTTGTTCTGATGTGGCTGGCCGCAGAAGCTGGAGCCAACGTTGTCCTGCCTCAACCAGGCTATCCGCCCTTTTCCGCCCTGCCAGAATCCTTCCGGCTCGAGACTCGCTACTACGCTGTTCGGAAGGAGAGCGACTTCCGTATCGATCTCGATGAGATCAAGCGACTGGTGGATCGAAACACCAAGCTGATACTGGTGAACAGTCCTCACAATCCTACTGGCGCCACCATCAGCGATGCGGAACTGGACAGTTTGCACGAGTTCACAGCGTCTCGTGAAATTCAACTCGTCAGCGATGAGGTGTTCCACCCTATTTATCATGGACAGGCGACAAGATCGGCTTCCCGTCTGCCGCATGCGACCGTCATCCATGATTTCTCGAAAGCTTTCTCTTTATCCGGAGTGCGGATCGGTTGGATGATCGACCACGATTCCAAGCGACGCGAGCGCTACTGTAATGCGCGCACCTATTTTTCGATTTCAAACAATACGGCCGGAGAAATGCTGGCAGAAATTGCAATGCGCCGCCGGGAAATCATCCTCGGGAGAACGCAGGAAACCGCAACTCGGAATCTTCGGCAGCTTGATGCCTTCCTGTCCGAGCATCGCGAGACGCTTGGCTGGATTCCTCCTCGCGGCGGAACGACCGCTTTCCCATGGCTAGTGAGTGGAGAGAACAGCCGCGCCTTTTGCCAAGCGGCTGCAGCACAGGGTATCCTGCTTGCCCCCGGGGATTGTTTCGATGCGCCTTCGCATTTTCGCCTTGGGTTCGCGGCGATGACCGATAAATTTCCCGACGCTCTGGACCGGCTGGGAGAACTTGTTAAGAGCTGGTCAGCCGCGAAAGTGACGAAGGCATAGCGGAATCTGTTTGCGTGTGTTCCGAAGCCTGAGTTCCTCTACGCGATTGCAGGGCGTTTCTCACCGAAACCGGTTGCCTGTTCAAACGCATGTGCAAGCTGAAGGACACTGAAATCCTGCTTGTCGCGGCCGACGATCTGCACGCCGACGGGGAGACCTTCGGGCGTAAAGCCGGCCGGCGCAGAGGCTGCGGGGTTTCCGGTGGCCGAGATGTACCAGCAGGACTTCATCCAGTCGATGTAGTTCTCCAGGTGCACGCCGGCGATCTCCGTTGGATAGGGTATGTTGACGTCGAACGGCGGCGTTTGGGTGGTAGGGAGGATGAAGTATTCATACTTCTCCAAGAAACCCTGGAAGCGGCGCCAGACGAGGGTATGGGCCTCCTCGGCGCGGGCGATGTCCTGGCCGGTGAGTTTCATGCCTGCCTGGATTTCGTCTTTGAGAGTGTCCTTAAAGGCATCGGGGTGTTGCTGCAACATCTTGCCGTAGTTGGCGGCGGCCGTCCATGCGCGAATAGTGCGAAAGGAGATCTCTGCGGGCGAAAAATCGGGCTCAGCCTGCTCGACGATACAGCCGAGAGATTCGAAGGTAGCGCGATGCGCGTCGATGACGGTGCGGACGCGTGGGTCGAAAGGCACGCCGCCGAGGTCTTTGAACCACGCGACACGCACACCTTTAAAGCTGCGATCGAGCGGGCGGGCGAAGACGTCACCGGGCTCGTTGATAGCGAGCGGTGTGTTGACGTCGGGGCCGGCGATGGTGCTGAGCGAGAGGGCGAGGTCGGCGACGGATCGGCCGAGACATCCCATGGTGCTGAGAGTGGACCATCCGAAGCCTGCCGTGGGATTGGGGACCCGGCCG
Source organism: Acidobacteriaceae bacterium (assembly GCA_019233755.1). GTDB lineage: Bacteria > Acidobacteriota > Terriglobia > Bryobacterales > Bryobacteraceae > Bog-105. The sequence goes on from JAFAMD010000004.1 coordinate 23,795, forward strand.
ATGGACGGGCGAAAGCCGACGATGTTGCAGAACGCGGCAGGATTACGCAGAGAGCCACCGGCATCGGACCCGGTGGCGACGGGAACCATCCCACAGGCCAGCGCGACGGATGCGCCACCGGAGGAGCCGCCGCAGGTTTTATTCAGATCGTAAGGGTTGCGGGTTACGCCGAAGACAGTGTTAAAGGTTTGCGAGCCGGCGCCGAATTCGGGTGTATTGGTCTTGCCAACGATGATTGCGCCGGCGAGCCGCATGCGTTCGACGATGATGTTGTCTTCGGTAGGGATGTAGTTCTTGTAGAGAGGCGAGCCGAAGGTGGTGCGGATGCCGCGGGTGTCGAAGAGGTCCTTGTGGGCGACGGGAAGACCGTGCAGCGGGCCGAGTTTTTCGTCGCGCGCCTGCATCTCGTCGGCGCGGGCGGCTGCCTGGCCGGCCATGTCAGCGACGAGAGTGACGATAGCATTAACCTTGGGATTGACGCGGTGGATCTGCTTGAGGTGCGCAGCGAGCGCTTCGCGTGCGGAGAGCTTCTTCGCGCGAATGAGTTGGGCCATCTCGACTGCGCTGGTGAAACAAAGCGGGGAGGCCGGGGATTCGGCTTCAAGCGAGGCGGCGGGGAAGAGAGAAGCGGCGGCAATTTCTGTCAGGACTTCGCGGCGAGTCGGCTTGCCCGGGATCATTTGGGCGACTCTATCATGAGCTGGATACGAAATGGACGCACCTAAGGAGCTAAACGAGATCGTTCTTCCTCAGACTGTGGTTGCTCCGCTCACACGCGCGGCAATTTTCCTGGTCGTCTGCATTCGCCCTGATCAGGACACGTACGCGACTCTGCGCTCGTTCTGCGGGGACCTTTCCGGGCTCATACGCGCGGTAGAGTTTCGGGACATTGAGGCGGGTCTCACATGCGTCGTTGGATTCGGGTCTGATGCCTGGGACAAACTCTTTGGATCGCCTCGCCCCGCTGAGCTTCACTCATTTCGAGAGATTCGTTCAGGCGGGCGCCACGCCGTCTCCACCCCTGGTGACATGCTGTTCCACATTAGAGCCAAACGGATGGACTTCTGTTTTGAGCTGGCGACTCAGATCATGGAGAGCATCGGTGATGCCGTTTCTGTTGCGGACGAGGTTCACGGCTTCCGGTATTTCGAGGATCGCGATGTCATCGGGTTCGTCGATGGCACGGAAAATCCACGAGGAGATGCCGCTCGCGAGGCTGCGATTGTCGGCGACGAAGACCCTTCCTTTGCGGGCGGCAGCTACGTCATCGTGCAGAAGTACATTCACGACATGAAGGGATGGAATGCTCTTCCGGTTGAGGCACAGGAGCGCATCATTGGCCGCAGGAAACTCTCAGACATCGAGCTGGATGATGCCGAGAAGCCGGCATCGGCGCACAACGCGCTGACGGTAATCGAGGAGAACGGGAAAGAACTCAAAATTCTGAGAGATAACATGCCCTTCGGACGGCCAGGCCACGGTGAGTTCGGGACATATTTCATTGGTTATAGCCGCACTCCGCGCATCACGGAGACGATGCTCCAAAACATGTTCGTGGGTCGTCCCCCCGGCAATTACGACCGGCTGCTCGATTTCAGCCGCGCGGTCACCGGCGGCTTGTTTTTCGCGCCGTCAGCAACGTTTCTCGACAACGTCAACGGAGACGGGCCGGCCTCCACGGCAATCGGTGCATCGCTGACATCTGACTCGTCTTCGGCCTGGTCCGCGCGCGATACATCACTCAGAATAGGGTCACTTAAAGGAGAGAACGATGAATAATCTCCATCGGGAACTGGCACCAATATCTGACGCTGCATGGGCGCAGATCGAGGAAGAGACAACCAGGACGCTGAAGCGATATCTGGCCGGACGACGGGTTGTTGACGTTCCCTCGCCAGGAGGCATTGCTCTGCCCGGAGTGGCAACCGGCCACCTGCGGTCGATTGCTCCTCCGGCAGAGAACATCATCGCGAGCCAGCGCGAGGTCAAGGCCCTCGTCGAGGTGCGGGCGCCTTTTGAACTATCCCGTCAGGCAATCGATGATGTGGAGCGTGGATCGGATGACTCCGATTGGCAACCTGCGAAAGACGCCGCGAAGAGACTTGCCTTTGCCGAAGACCGAGCCATCTTCAACGGATACCGCGAAGCGGATATCCAAGGCATTCGGGAGGGCACCAGCAATCCAATCGTCACGCTTCCCACGGATGTGCGTGCTTATCCCGATGCGGTGGCACAGGCATTGAGCCAATTAGTCCTGGTAGGTGTAAATGGACCCTACTCGGTTTTGCTTGGAGCCGATGAGTATACGGCACTCACCGAGACCCGCGATCATGGATACCCCGTCCTAGAACACGTCAAGCGTATCGTTGACGGTAACATTGTCTGGGCGCCGGCAATCGAAGGCGCGTTCGTGCTGACTACACGAGGCGGCGATTTCGAGCTCAACATCGGGCAGGATATTTCGATCGGCTACCTCAGCCATACCGATTCCGTGGTACGGCTGTATCTCCAGGAAACATTCGTCTTCCGTGTCTTTACCAGCGAAGCGGCTGTTGTGTTGTCGCCATCGGAGAAATCTTCGTAAGAAGTGCGTGTGATTTCGGCGTCTAGTCGCCGGCCGCAGCCGCCGCCTGAGCATTGGCTGCGATATAAGTCAGCGCGATGGGCTGCTTATTGATTTGCTGCATGAGGCCGAGCATGTCCCAGTTCTGCCACCCCTCAATCAGCTTGCCGTTCGCGATCCTCACAATTGAAATACCTGTCGTGTGAAGTTCCTGGTTAGTCGGCGCCATGCCGAGTCCCGATCCGGTGTGCCGCATGGTGCACGACCAGCGCGCGCAAACTTTGTCTCCTTCCGCGAACTCGTCGTGAATCGTTACACGGATGTCCGAGAATGCTGCGTGCATTCGATCGAAGAAAGCATAGAATCCCTCCGGGCCTCGCGTGTCATATTTGCCTTCGTGAATGACAGATTCCGGAAGCAGCATCTCGGCGATCGCTTCGCGGCGTTGTTTGTTCCAGACTTCCTCGAACCATCTTCGGACGACCTGCTTACTTGCTTCCGACATGATCACCTCCACGGGAGGCCGATTCTACGCTCGACAGGCTGCGGCTACCCGTGGGTTCATCCTACACGATTTTGAGTGTTACCGCGTCCGCGGACGGCTCACGCCGGCTTGCGTCCCCAGGTTGAGGTGAAGCTGATAACGCTGGTCCAATAACGAGGATCCTGAAAACGCGCGTGGAACTCTTCGAGCATGTCCGCGCTAACGCAGCCTGATTTCAGCAGCGAGGGCGCCAGCTCCCGCGTGGTCTCTATCCAGTACCTTGCCCAATCGGACCCGCCGCTGAAGTGTGCGGCCCGCGCTTCGCCAGCAATCTCTTCGAGGCCTAACGAATCCAGCCAAGCGGGAATCTGGCGGCCGATAAAGAAATCGATCTGTGCTGCAACCGACCACTTCAGCCATCCCTGCCAGAACCGGCGCATCGACTCCGGTTCCACTACAGTGCAGGGCAGCATGTCCGGTTCAATGGAAAGCAGCACGCCGCCGGGCTTCAGTGCGGTAACCATGCGCTCCAAGGCCTTGCGGGCGGGAGGTACATGGTGGAGCAGCGCGCGTGCAACGACAAAGTCGTAGAAATTCTCTTCGATCGCATCCTGATGGATGTCGATGCGGCGGACTTCGAGCCCCGGCGTGCGGAGGTCCTTAATATAAGCCACATCGATATCGCTCGCGACGACATGGCCATGAGGCGCTACAAGCTCGGCCAAAATCTGCGAAATCGATCCGTTGCCGGAGCCTAGTTCCAGGCATCGCCAGCCGGGTCGCACTCCGAGTCGCGCGATGTGAATCCGCTCGGCGGGGTCCAGCAATGCAGACATCAGCGCGAGACGTTGCCGCTCGCCTGCTGTTTCATGGGGCAGAACGTACTTACTCATCCGGTCCGCCTTTCTCGGGAGGCAGCAGAACCCGCTAAATTATATGCCAGGAAAGTCCGGAGGCCGGGATAGGCCGCGGCAATCGCCCGGGCTCGTCATTCAACGGGTTTTAGCATCCCAATCGCGTACAAGGCGCTTGGGGGCCACAAGCCGCCAGGCGTCGACGAGCAGATCTCTAAGCTGTTTTTGATCTACTGTTGACAGCCGCACGATCACCCCGGGATAGCTCTTGTAGTGAGGCGTCACGAAGAACGACTCAGGACTCAGTTCCAGGAGATGTTCCCGCCGGCCAAAATCGATTCGGACAATCACGAACTCCTCGTTGTCAGGCACCCCGCCAGGCCGGCTTCGTTCATTGCATGCCAAGTAGGCAAGGACCTTTCCGGCAACCCGAACCACCTCTCTCCCGCCCGCCGCTTCTTTTTGACAACCGGGGAAGTTCTCGAGGAAATCACACACGGCAGTCCACGACTGAAGACAACCAGCATCGATAAGCGTGAGCTTGCCGCTTCGCCGCTTATTCGTGCCGGTAGTCGATTCAGTACGTCTCATTAGACTCAGTTCACGACAACTTCAAGTCCGGATGAAGGACGGGTTCGTCAGATACAGTGGATTCCGTCACCCAGCGCCACTCTTGAGATTCCTTCGCGCGTGTGTCTTCCCACTGCTTCAGCCTATTTGCCGCGTCGACACCCAACACCAGACGCCGCGGGGCAGTATCGCCAGCAACGAGCTTCAGTATGGCTTGGGCTATCTTCTTCGGGTCGCTTTCCTCGTGTCCGGCAATTCGTTTCAGCGCTTCCAAAACCGGCCCCACAGAAGCCTGATAATCCGGCAATAACTCCGGCGCATCCTTCCGGGCGCGAGGTCCCCAGTTCGTTCGAATGCCACCGGGCTCCAGTGTGCACACCTTTACGCCAAAGGGAGCGAGCTCGATTGCCAGCGACTCGCTGAAGCCACCGACAGCCCACTTTGCGGCATGATATGGGGTATTGCGCGGGACTGCGATGCGGCCGCCGATCGAGGATATTTGCAAGATCCAACCGCTCCTCTGGCTCCGCATGACGGGGACTGCAGCGCGAGTGGTATACACCACGCCGTAGAAGCAGGTATCGACGACCGCCTGAAAATCGCTCGGGCTCATCTGCTCGAACGGAGCGAACAGCCCATAACCTGCATTGTTCACGAGAACATCAAGGCGGCCAAACACGTCCATGGCCAACTGGACCGCGGCCTTGGCCGCAGCTTCATCCGTCACATCCAATGCCACGGCGCGTACCCGATCACCGTACTGCGCAACCAGGTCTTCAAGCTGCTCGGGCTTCCTAGCCGTTGCCACGAGGCGATCACCTGCAGCGAGGACGGCCTCTGCGATGGCGCGGCCCAGACCGTTCGCGCTTCCTGTCACTAACCAGATTTTGGACATCAAAATCTCCTTCTGCGGATTCGATGCGGCATAACGGAGTAGTTACTCACTAATTCTCGCGCTCAGCTCATTTTTTTGCTGCCGCGCTCCAGAACGCTTCAAAGCCTGCCGCGCGGTAGCGTTCCGCTTTACGCGGCTCATTGGCCATAGCGGCCATGGTCGTTTCGGCCATCGAGAGTAGAAGATCATTGACGAATCGGGGCGGTAAGGCGCAAAGCTTCCCGCGATCGACGATTTGCTGCATGGTCGCGGAAATGCCATCAAAGCCCGCCTGCCCTTCCTGCCGAATTCGCTCGAGGACGCGGTCCGAAACTGACAACTGTGCCATGGTCTTTCGCTTATCGGGCGAATCCATGCCCCATGACACGTAGGAGTCCCAGATGTGGCGCGCTCGCACTTTAAGAGCCGCCTCCGCGGGGAAACCGCTCGTCATTGCATGCCGCATGTTGTTTTTCAGTTCGCGGTAGAGTTCGTTGAGCAACTCGTCTTTATCCGCGAAATAACGGAAAAGCGAGCCTTCTCCCACCCCGGCGGCTTTCGCAATGCTGGCTGTAGAGGCACCAAGACCATTGGAAGCAATCGTCACCGTAGCCGCCTGCAGGATGGCAGAACGTTTATCCCCGGTTTTCGGGCGCGCCATAACTTCCCCAGTGTAGTTCGCGAGCGATCGGCAACACCGTGCATCCGGTATTGAGCCGGTATCGCGCTAAAGAGCAGTTGATATCGGCCGCGTATCCTGCTTTGGTGGCGCGAGGGCGATGAACGCAAGGCCGATGATAATGAGGATCGCGACTCCGACCAGTTCCTGGCCTGAAACCATGTTTCGCAATGCTTGAAAGCCCATTACGCCGGCGTGAGCCAGGCTCGACCAGGCAGTGAGGGCGATCAGGCTGTGATGCGCCGACGGTTTGCCGATGGCGGCCAACAGAAAGATGCCGAGGGTGACGTAAAGGCTGAGCATCATCGAGAAAGCCGGCTCCTCTCTTACGAACAACACCAACGGATAAGCCAAGGCCAAAAACAACAATCCCACCATCACCAATCCAATCTTCAAGGCTTTTTCCCGATTCACCACAGGCCCCCTCGTGGTCACTGTCGACCAAGTTGATCGAGTATAGCCTGCGGCCGTCCATCCCAATAAGCGGGACTAATTGCTCATCAGAATTACTGTTGGCACAGCACACGGCTCTCCGCATCAAAGTTCACAAGAGAGCAACAAGTGCTGCGAGGCAGCCAAAAATCGGAGGCTGCCACGCAGGCGCTTAAGGACAAACGGAAAAGGAAATAAATCATGTCGTTACTCATCAATGACGAAGCCCGCGACTTCACGGCCGAAACGGTCGGAGCGGGGCTCGCATCGGACACCAGGACGCGAGGATTCGTCCGCGTTTTTGCAGCCGCATCACGGCTGGATAGAGCCGGAATTGCCATACTTCGGCTTGGGCTCGTCATCGTTCTGCTGTGGATTGGGTCACTCAAATTCGCAAAGTACGAGGCAGACAGCATCGTTCCCTTCGTGGCGAATAGTCCAGTGATGAGCTTCTTCTACCACCACCGAGCTCCCGAGTATCGGCACTATGTAAACAAGGAAGGCGAACTGAATCCGGCACACCGTGCATGGCAAGAATCCAACGGTACGTATGCTTTTTCCTATGGCCTAGGCATTGCAATCGTCGGCTTCGCACTCCTCATCGCGCTCCATCCTGTACTGCCCCAGGCTGCAACTGTAGGGAGCTTCCTTGTCATGCTGATGGCGTGTACAACGTTGTCGTTTCTTATTACTACTCCGGAAGCCTGGGTTCCGGCGTCAGGTGATTCCACCTTCGGGTTTCCTTACCTGGCGGGACCTGGCCGTCTGGTCATTAAGGATGCAATTATGTTCGGCGCCGCGATAGTGACGATGGCCGATTCGGCTCGCGCCTATCTGCAGCGGCGAGAGGATCGCCTGTTCAAGTAAGATTTGAGGGTCAGAACCACACTAAACCGAAGTTCCTCCCTGCTCGCTAAACATTTGTTGAAAGGAGGGCACTTAACTGCAAATTCGCGGGGCGTTACTGACTACGGTGGGCGCCCAGCAATCGCAGCGCGAGCCGCTGGGAGGGTGTAGGCCGTGTGGTCACGTCGAAGGT
>JAFAMD010000042.1 GCA_019233755.1 Acidobacteriaceae bacterium
CGAAAAGGCTTGGCAACAAGCCGATTGAGTAAGTGACAGCCGTTCCACTCCAAACCGTCTCCGGTTTCTCCACTTGAAAAGCTTCTGACTGCTTCTCGTTGCCGCATGCTGGTCATCGGCAGCTGCGTCCAATCGGCCTCGATAAATCAATAAAAAGCCTGATCGGTTTCCGGTCGGGCTTTTTGTGTTTTATGTCGATCGGAAGTATTGGATGGCTCAACCCTGCTTGTGATCAGCCTCGTGAGTACAGCAGATCCTTCCAGCCTCCGTACAACGGAGCTCTCATCGCGCGTGCCAGCATTTCGGGATCTTTTTCTTCGCTGAGGGCAAGGCGGACTACGTCCGAGACGCTTATTTGCTCGGGTCCGGAGCCTGCTTGTACGATACTGTCTCCGGCGCCGAGTTCACCTTCTTGAACGATGGAGAAGTAGATCCCGGAGCGGCCACTGAGCCAGAACCTCCTGACCATGTCGGGCCGCCCGAAGCGGATACCAAGCTTATAGCAAGGCATGCGTGGCTGCGTTACCTGCAGTACAGCAGAACCGATGCGAAACGTGTCGCCAATACACACCGATTCTTCCCGTATGCCCATACTTGTCAAATTCTCTCCAAAACTGCCGAACGGCAACTCCATGCCGGGCAACTGTTCGGCCCAATAGGCGTAGTGCTCGGAAGGATAGAGATAGACCGCTTTGTAGGGACCGCCGTGAACCGTGCGATCGGCTTGTCGATCGCCAACGAGGTTGATGCCTTTCAGCGCCACCCTGCCTTCGACGGGGGACTTGAAAATCGCCGTCAGAACAGATGTATTCTGAACCCTCGCTTCCCTCGGCATACCGACATTGACAGAGATGACACGTTTTACTTCAGTGGGTTGCATAAAACAAACGAGTTATCGATCTTGAGACTATGAAGCGACGCGGCGAAACACTGCTCACTTCATCAGCATGTGCACCATTCTGGCATGTGCCGGACAGACTCACCGCCGCCGACCCGTAGCTCTTTGTGATTATGGAACAATACCCGCAACCCGTCGCTCCGGCTCAGCGTGAAAATGCGTAGCGGTTGCTCGCAGAAACGGCGGCATCCGGCTGCAATGAGGTGGTCGACGTTGCAGTCATGACTCTTTGCCTAATCGGTTCAATGGAGGTTGCAAATGATTCTGCGAACACGCGGGAATCGATCTCTGAAAAGAACGCATTGTGCAGTGCGTCGAGGTGCGTGAACAGGTCTCTGCTCGGGACTACAATCCGTAGCGAACAAGATCCCTTTTCCTGCGGGAGAACGACGACCGGGGCATCCGCCACAAGTGCAGCAATTCTCCTGTGCACGTTCGAGCCGTTCGAAATTCCCTCGCCCACAAGAGTAACAATTGATTGAGCGGTCCGGATGTGCACCTCGATGCACGACGATGAAGCCAGCCGTTGTTGTTCGTGATTTGCGAGATTGTCAACAGCGAGATAAATCGCATCCGCCGACATGCCGAGAAAATGCGCCGACCTTTCCTGTTCGAACATTTCTCTTAGCGCGGGTAGGGAATCGATCAGCGGGAGCTCGGGTCGAGGGGATCGGATTTCGAGGAGAGTAATACCGTTCTTGCAAGCGATAGATTTGACAGCGTTGGAGCAATGAGTGCCATTTACAGTAATGCTCGTGCCTCTGGAATCCGGTCGAAATGTGTTTCGGAGAACAATTGGGATGTGAAGCCGTTCTGCAGGAGCGACTGTATCGGGGTGCAGGATCTTTGCGCCTGCCTTGGCAAGTTCACCCGCCTCGCGGTAAGACAAGCTCTTCAATAGAAACCCTCCCTTGCGAATTTTGGGGTCGCACGTTAACATGCCGTCGACATCCTTCCAAATCTGAATCTCTTCGGCATTAAGCGCGGCCCCGGCGATGGTAGCTGTAAGATCAGATCCGCCGCGGCCGAGGGTAGTTGGATCGCCGTCTTCTGTGGCGCCGATGAATCCGCCAAGAACGATGGCGGAGTGCTTCGGCACACCCGCAACAGCCCAGCGGAAGTTTGCATATGTTTCCCAATAGCGGGGCACAGCGTGTGTGAACTGGTCGTCGGTGAGGATCAGCTTTTTCGAATCCAGATGCGACGTTGCCATACCCAGATCGTTAAAGACGGCAGCTATGATACAGCTTGAAAGCTGTTCGCCGAGGCTCAGCGTCCAGTCTTTAAGCGCTGGCGTCGGTGTTCGCTCGCCTTCACAAACCTCCGACATACGAACGTGGAGATCACGGAACGTGGTCCGAATGTATAGGTCGATGGGTTGCAGGGTTGCTGGGGAAAGAAGATCCTCCGCAATGCAAAAGTGGAACTCTCGCAGTTCATTGATCCACTTCGAAACCATATATGCTTCCCCTCGGGAAGCGTGTGCCAGGATATTGGAAAGTTGATCTGTCGTTGTATCGAAGGCTGAGACGACAACGACCGGCCGCCGATCGACCTGCGATTGCACAATAGATGCAACGCGCCTGATGGCGGCCGATGAACCGACGGAAGACCCGCCGAACTTCATGATAATCATGAATGAATTCCTTTCAAGGAGCGTGACTGAAAGACTCTAGAAGAAGAAACGGGTGTGGCGGAAGCGATTGATTTCGGGGTTGACTGCTGAAGGCTGCAATTCTTTGAAAACTGATTCACGAGCTTTTCAGCTGGTCTACCAGCCAAGCATCTCCAAGATACGGTGCTGTTCCTAAAAAAGTCATAAAAGGTGTCTTAAGGAGTAATGGCTGTAGCGGGCACATCATTCATGTGTTTGCATCACTACCGGCCAGGAATATTAGGAACGACCACCGAGGCGGCGAAGTTGCCGGTACCATCGGAGTCCGCCGAGGCAAGTGGGAAAAAGGGTTTTCGAGTGGTAGACGGCGCGCCAGAGCAAGAAACAAAATGTTGAAAGTCGTTGAGCGATACCTCGCCGGCTTCCGCTAACTTCACCAAAACGCCCCAAGTCCGCCGCGTGCACTGGAAGCAAACGGCGGAAGAAAATATGGATCTTGGCTCGGAGTGAACGCAGAAGGCACATGTTTAGCCATAGCTCGTCCTTGTTTGGTACAAACAAGCCTTCTATGGGAGACAAGCCATACTTCTCAATCCATAGCCTGATGTCGTCGGGCAAAGCCTCGAATTCGTCAGCTATAAGAGGTGGCACGCTGCAGCTGAACCAACGCCGGGCCAGGGCAAAGATGACAAGCTGTAATTCACGAACTCGCGAAGAATAAAGCGTTTGCCATCGATGCCAGAACTTCGTGTCGGAAGTATGACTGTCCAAAAAGAAAGCAATTTCCCACGCACGCTGTAGCCTCACGTCGCCATGAAGCAAATGCATGAGCAAATGCAACGCTGCGAAGGCGAGCGTGTCCGCCAGATCCAGAGCGGGCAGCGGGCAGCCGTCGCTGAAGATCTCTGACCGCCTGTGCCAAACTTCCTTCTCCGATGGTCCGGGTAAGTATTCCCTCTCCGCGTCCCAAAGCTGGTAATGCAAATCGACCGGTATCGGCAGGTCCGGGGCAAAGTAGTCTCTTCGCCAGTCCCATCTCGTTTCCCGAATCATCGGAGCCAGGTGTCTGCTTTCTGAAACGCCTATTGCCCTGTATCCGATGGCAGTTAGCGCATCTCGGGCCTCTGATATCCGCTCCGGCAAGCACCAGATGTCAATGTCTCCCTGAGCACGCAGGAGCGGATGAGGACAGAAGTCTGGAAAATGAGAAAACCCCTTGAGGAGCGCGAACTCGATCGAGTGTGCCGAAAGAGATTCCGCCAACTCGAGGAGCTCCTTCCTCAGCCGCGCAAAGCGTCGTGCATTGTCCAGATAATTTTGGTCGATCCGTGTTCGAACCCAGTCCGGAAGAGCTGCCCGGCAGAGGTCGCCAACAAGTAACGTCAGCTGCGTTTCATCGCACAGCTCGAGAAGTGCGTCCCATTCGGGAGTAGTGAGATGCGGAAGCTCTTGGCTATCAGGATCGGAGAACTGAAGCGCCTGCAGCAGGGCGATTCCGTGCCGGGGAATCCGGGTGTGGCTGAACGTCTTCTCGCTTAAGAGCCGTAACTCGAAGTGAGATTCAAGAGCGTGCCGTGACTGCACATCAGGATGGTCCGTCATCTAAGCTCTAGCCGCGATCAGCGGCGCCAATATCTTTTCGAAACGTGCAATCGGGTCGGGTATCGGCCGACGGGTTCATGGTTCATCTCCATGGATAACGGATTCTAAAAGGTCAATGGCCGGCTCGAATTCTCTATAGGTGAGTTCGTAAGCGTGAGCATCGGACAATCGTTCAATTGCGGCTACTCGCTCTTCTTGAATGGCGAGCTCGGTTGGAAAATGATTCTTGACAAGGCGCCGAAAAGCGTCTTGACGAAGGACGGGAGAAAGCCGGACGGGTTCGGGCGCGGAGCTCAGACGGTCAAGGAAGACGATATAGTCGACTGCACATTCTTCTGCGAGCTTGATGTGCCGCAGTACCTCAGTCCTTATTTCCAGCGTCGGCTTCCCATTCCTAAGCTTTATGTGACCGTTGAGTTCTGGAAAGAGTGAAGATATAGTCGGCCGAAAACGGAATACAAACGGATTTCCAAGGACCGTCCGACCTTCTTTACGGCGTACGAGCGAACTGGCGTCATCCGAGATATAAGTCCATCCGCGTTTGGCGCAGGCATACGCAAACGACGATTTGCCGGCGCCGGATTCCCCGACGAGCAAAACGCCATGCCCAGCGAACTGTGCGCATGCTGCATGTATTGCTACGACATGCTGAGTGTCGAGCAATGTATAGGCCATTGCTTCCAGAAAGTGGTAGCGAAGGTAATCCATGTGTACTACAGCCGCTTTGGTGAGACAGGCAAAGCCAAATCCGGCAGACAAGTCACAGCATGCGAAATTCTGCCGGTCTGCAACTACCGTTAGCAGATTGGCTTGTGCGCGAAATATTGGGAAGCGAGGTTTGCGACGGGTAGGCGAGTCTGAAACAACGAATCGCATTTCAATCGGGCGTTCGCGAAAGCGCTGTCGGGAGGCACCCCAGCTCAGCTCAGCGGCTCTGATGACAGACGGATCATTCGATTTGATCTGCACCGGGAATCCGTACGGGAAAAGCACGTGATGGGATGTGAGTGCGACAAATGCCCTAAGGGGATCCGCGGGTTGTGCTTGTCCTAACGGGGCTTTGAGGTCTTTGGTCCGGATGCCCGGGTCGCCGTTGTTATACGGGAGGTTCTCGCCCGCGGGGTACATATACAGAAGCGAGAATATCCGCGAAGCGACAGAAAAAACGCAAAGAAATCGCAATGAATCTGTAAAAGAGGTCGGTATATGTATCTTGAAAATTGCATCAGTCTGCTGTTGGCCTGGTAGTTCCGGGCGAGCAGATCAGATCAGAAACCTTGCTGATTTTACAAGAACTTTACACGCCATGAATTTCCCTGTTCGCAATTTGTTTCAAACTTTACCCAGGTTGAACTGTGCCCATCGCCTCTCGTAGCCAATGGGTGCGCGGCCAGTTGATATAACGTGCTTCCTCCGAGTGGGGGGTATTGGTGAGCATCACGATTCCGAACTCACCAAACTCCGCCATGGGCGCGGGCAAGAAGACCCGCGCCCTCTCTTCTTTTTTGTCGTTCTAATGCCGAACAACCCAATTCTTTGGATAGAAGGTCAGCTGCATTCCGCCGGCGATGTCTTTTTGTGGACCACCGAGTATCGGAAGGAAGTAGCGCTCACCCTGGATGAAGCCGGCTAATGACAACTCCGGTCGTACCCGCCATTGGGCAGAGAGTGAAATATCCGTCTGAGTTCCTCCACCGGGGAGGAAGTTTCCACCGGTTTTGATCTGCCTGAACGAAGCTGTTATTTTGTTTTGAGCGGATACCCAGTAAGTCGAAGAGGCTGTATATGCGCGAGCATCGCGCCCCACCCAGCTTCCAAGAATAAACCCGTCGTTGGTATACGCATCGTGGTATTGGTTGTTCCAATAGATAAAGATGCCGCCCTCATCTTTTCGATAAACCCAGGTGGCATAGGTCTCGAACTGCAGGTCCAGGTTCTGAAGATGAGGCAGCTTGGTTATGTAAATACCAGGTCCCCAAGCGGAACGTCGTGGATTGGCAAGTGGATTTGGATCGTCATCCGCCAGGGAGTCCGAATAGATGGTCACATACCGCCTCAATTTCGGGACATGCCATCTAAAATCGAAACCGCTTCTTCGATCTCCGGGGTCGTTTGCCGATCCGAAAGCTGTGCCGCCGGTGCTAGAAACACTGAATATGCTTCGGAAGAAGCTCCCCACCGTGAGCGGGTGTCCGGTGCCGGCGAAAATTGCACTTCGCATAAAGCCCAACTCGAGGTTCTGTGTGAGCTGAAGCGTGATCTTTTGGGCATTGATCCAGGGGCCAGGGGGGAACTGGTGGCCCGACAGCCGGCCGAGCAGAAAATATGTTCGGATTCTACCCAAAAAACGAAACGGTCCGGGCAGCAATATCGGCCTGTCCTGGTTCGCTTGGACGCCGTACAGAGGTTCGGCATTATCGCTGAATTGAAACGCACTTGCCTCGCCCGGACCCCACCATAAACTCTGTTTGCCCACCGTCACATTGAACAGACCCAGCCCTGCCCCTATGTACATTTCGAGAGGATTGAATCGGCTGGTGGACGGGGAACCAGTATCAGGCGGAGTAGGGATCTGGTCTACAGCGCCAATAAACTGCCGTACGTTTTCGCTGTAGGCACTCGTTGCGGAAGCGCCCTGGTATTCAGCGCGTATGTATCCGGAGAAACGGCCCGCTGTGCCGTATGCTGAGATCCCGTTTATCGTGTTTGCCCCTTGGGCATACGGGCGTCCATAATTATCCGCTATCGTCTGCCCGAAATGATAGCTGTCGCGTAGCGGAAGCCCCGAGATCTGGGTATAGTTCGCATACAACGATTCGATGCGCGCGTTCGCACCGCTCTCGAGATCGCCTTCAAACTCTACTTTCAGGGCGTCGATAAGCCGGAGAGCCTGTACGTTCATGCCGGGGTCCGAGAGTATCATTGACCGCCGGGCGGCCAGATCCTCCGCCTCTTCGACAAGAATCAAACATTGCTGCCGGGTCCAGGGCATGACGAGGCTCTCCTCGTCCGGCGCGTAGCCCATTGCAGCAAGGCGCCTCAGTGCCGGATAAATCCAACTGTCCAGAGGAACGTACACCGGCCCGCGGCGCGAAGGGTGCGCCTCGCTCTCCGATGCATAGAGCAGTGCGCCAGACCAGCACAGAAGCAGCATCGGAACGAGAAACACTTTTGCAAGTACAGCGTTCGAGTATCTGGCTGCCACAGCAGGCTGATGGAAAGTCGCAGTGTCAAGGAGCGGTGTCGTGGGCAACGTCACCCATTGTGGTGTGAAGATGGACGGTATCTGGTTCTTGGTCTGTAAAACATTTGTAAAACGAGCCGTAAATGGTGCCTGCCAGCCGCCCCCCGGAACTTACCTTGCTTTTACAAACTGGTAACAGACTTAGCGCTGTCATTGCCTAGCATCGAGTTGAAGAATGCTGTATGCGAGAGGTTGATCAGGAAATGCTATTGGAGTCGAGGTCAAACATACTTCAAGAACAAGGCGGTCTGAAACGGCGGAGCTTCCTTGGCGGGGTCATCTATACGCTTACTTCCTTGATAGGCGCTGCAATCGCTGCATCGGTTGGTAGCTATGTTTTGGGCGCACCCAGGCAAAGAGAGGAAACTGAATGGGCAGATGCCGGGAACATATCCGGACTGCGTGCAGGAATTCCACAGCAAATCACCTTCGAACAAAGCCGGATGGATGCATGGAAGGCACGCAATGAAAAATCCAGTGCTTGGATAATTTTGAACAATCAAGGGTCCATCACTGCATTTTCGCCCCTATGTACACATCTGGGATGCGCCTATCGCTGGGAAGCGGAGAGGCGCTTGTTTGCATGTCCTTGCCATGGTTCGTTGTTCAGCGCAACAGGAGATGTGATTGCGGGCCCGGCCCCGCGTCCGTTGGATCGCTACACAGTAAAACTCGAAGGTTCCCGCTTGTGGCTCGGGCCGTTTCGCAAGTCCCCAGGGGTTTAGACGATGCGAGCCGGTATGCACGCGCTTGCCGAATGGCTAGAGAGCAGGACAGGCTGCGGAACCGCGTGCCGGTGTTTTCTACTCGAAGACATACCGAACTCGGCCGGGTGGGCGCAGGTATTCGGCAGCGTCGCAGCGTTTCTAGTCCTGCTTCAGACACTGACCGGAGGTCTCCTGGCTTTGAATTACGCACCAACCCCGGGAGACGCATACAGCAGCCTTCGATACATCATCCGGGATGTCGCTGCCGGTCGTATGATCCACGGGCTCCATCACTGGGGAGCCAGCCTGATGATCATCGTGGTCTTTGTCCATATGGCTCAAGTGTTCCTTTACGGTGCTTACAGGAAGCCCCGCGAAGCGACATGGATCGCCGGGGCTATCCTATTGCTCCTCACGCTTGCGTTCGCTTTGACCGGCTACCTACTTCCCTGGGACAACCGGGCGTATTGGGGAACCATGGTGACCACCAGGATTATGGCTTCGGTGCCGTTTTTCGGCTCTATACTCATGCGGCTGGTGGGAGCGGCGAACGGGATTGGAGTAGTCACGTTTTCGAGATTTTATGCCCTTCATACTCTCTTATTACCCGCCCTAATGGGCGTGCTGGTCATCTTGCATATCAGTCTCGTTCGGAGGCATGGAATAACGCCGGCAGTGCCGGACGAACCGCACGATCAGAAATTCTATCCAAGACAGGCTTTTCGCGATGTGGTCGCCGTGTTTACGGCGTTCGCGGCGCTATTCATTGCCGCCGCTTTTCTCGACGTGCCGTTAGAGCGCCTGGCAGACCCCACCGATACAACCTATGTGCCCAGGCCTGAGTGGTATTTCCTGTTTCTGTTTCAATTGCTGAAAATGTTTGACGGTGCGCTGGAGGTAATTGGAACAGTGGTGCTTCCAAGTTTGGCCGTCATCCTCCTTTTCAGTGTTCCCTTTCTGCCTGGCCGTCGCCTTCGCTTCCTGGACGGGAAAGCGCCCGCGATTGCAACCGTGCTTGCCGCGTTTACCGGATGGGCTGCATTGACGGCAGCGGCGATATTTAGCTCGCCTGGACAGCCGCATCCTGCGGATGTGTCGCCCGAGGAACTGCGATGGGCACAAATCGCCCCCGAAGAAATCGCCGGGATTGGCTACTTCTACTCTTCGCGCTGCGACTCCTGCCACAATCTGCTTGCGGGGAACCCAAAGCTGGGACCAAATCTCGCCGCGGCCAGCCTGCATCATCCAAAAGAATGGTTAGCGCACCATTTTCGTCGTCCCACGGCTGAAACGATT
The DNA here is from genome assembly GCA_019233755.1 of Acidobacteriaceae bacterium. Classification (GTDB taxonomy): domain Bacteria; phylum Acidobacteriota; class Terriglobia; order Bryobacterales; family Bryobacteraceae; genus Bog-105. The sequence continues at coordinate 9,363 of JAFAMD010000042.1, forward strand.
GTGGAGAATAATCTCTCGCTTCCTGAGCTGAATTCACTGTCCTTGTTCATTGCGAATTTGAGTCCAGACTCGGCGGCAGTGCTGAAGGAGGTCTCTCCGCAGTTCATAAAGGGCGCGCAAGCATTTGTCGCGGGCGCCTGCGGAAGCTGTCATAAGGTGAACGGAATCGGAGGCGGCATTGGGCCGCCTTTGAACGGGCTGGCGGACCGGAGATCGAAAGATTGGGTGATAGCGCATTTCCAGTCTCCACAAAAGTTGTCGCCTGGTTCGATTATGCCTTCGTACCGTTTCAGTCGGGAGGATCGCGATGCGCTCATCCTTTATTTGTTCTCGTTACCCGAATGAACAAGGTTCCGGCGCTGTATTAGTTCCAGATTTGTAAAACGCTCGTAAAATCAGCATCTTTATGCGGTTGACTACTGGAAAGAACGATTCTCGGGCTTCACAATGATGTCCACGGGAATAATGCGGCAAATCTGCGGAAGAAGGCAGATTCAACGATACATGGCTCTTATAACAGTAGCGCCAAGCAGACGAGTTCAATGCAACCGGGTTGTTGGCTTGGCCATCATTTTGGCGCTGTGCGTTCCGTGCGTCGCACAGATTCAAGATCCGGCAACAGTGGGACAATCGTTTCCCTGGTTGGACCGTTCGGACCAGAGTCGCGTTTGCACGATGGCAGATTATAGCGATCCGATGGCGGATTGTATCCCCGCATTGAGTCGGCCGTCGCCGGGTTTGTACGGCAATGCGAGCGCGATTGATCCAACCACAGGACTCATCGGTAATGATCTGTCGCCGTATCCCAATGCAGCAGCAGGCAGGGGCTCGCCTGATGATCTGAACTACAACTCGCCTCGCGTCCAAAAGCCACCCCAATACGAGAAAGAGCCGCAGACCGAATTCGAACGGTATGTAGCCAGTACTGTCGGACAAGTACTGCCAATCTACGGCGCATCCCTTTTTGAGAGAGTGCCCGCAACTTTCGCGCCCGTCGATCGGGTTCCCGTGGGCGCAGATTATGTGATTGCGCCAGGCGACGAAGTGCAAGTTGTCGTTTGGGGACAGGTCAATTTCTCGCGGCGGCTGATCGTGAGCCGAACGGGAGAACTGACTCTGCCGGATACAGGGCCGGTTATCGTTGCCGGCTTGAACTATTCCCAAGCGGCAGCGGCTCTGAAGGCGGCCGTTGCACGCTTGTACAAAAACTTCGATCTGAGCGTCACCTTAGGGCGCCTACACTCGATTCAGATATTCGTGGTTGGCGATGCTCGCCGTCCAGGCAGCTATACGGTCAGTTCGCTGAGCACGCTGGTGAATGCGATCTTTGCCTCCGGGGGACCATCCTCGCGCGGCTCTATGCGACACATTGACCTGAAGCGCGGCGGAGAGACCGTTCGTGAGTTTGACCTTTACGATCTGCTTGTTCGAGGGGACAAATCCGGGGATGCGCGGCTGGCGCCCGGCGACGTGATTTTCATTCGGGCTGCCGGACCACGAGTGGCAGTTGCCGGGAGCATTGAGCGCCCTGGTATTTATGAACTTCGAAAGGGAACAACACTGGGAGATGTGCTCCGTCTGGCCGACGGACTCTCGGCTATTGCCGCGACCCAACAGGTCGTGCTGGAGCGCGTGGCGGCGGGCGCAGCGTTAAGCGTTCTTCGAATCCCTCTGACCGATGACGGATTGAGCACGCAACTCGCCAATGGAGACATCATTCGTGTTTTGCCAGTAGTGCCGCGATTTGAAAACGCCGTCACACTGCGCGGGAATGTTGCGGATCCCACCAGGTTTCCATGGCATGCCGGAATGCATTTAAGCGAGCTGATCCCTAACAAGGAATCACTTGTCAGTCGAGATTACTGGAAAGAACGGAACAGGGTTTACACGCCACCTGAGACGCCGCCGGTGCAAATAGCTTCTTCCGGCGAAACACTGGACGGTGTGAGCCAGAATCGGCAGACACATGTAGCAGCCGAGCGGAGTTCCGGAGAATCCACCGGTAACGTAACGGGAGTTCCTGTTGCATTCCGGGACCAGCCGCGCAATACTCAGGCGGACACTTCATTTGGAGCTGCAACCGGCCTCGATGGAGTTCCGCCGCTACGGACCTTCCTGCCGTTAAACACCATACAGCCGTCCGCGCCGGATATTAATTGGGAATACGCATCCATCGAACGTATCGACGGGGTGACACTAGCAACCCAGATTATCGCGTTCCACCTCGGCCGGCTTGTTATTGACCACGATCCCACCGAAGACTTGCCGCTGGAACCGGGGGACGTCGTTACCATTTTTTCAAAGGCTGATTTCTCAATTCCACGAGCCCAACAGGCAAAGCAAGTGCGTCTGGAAGGTGAGATTGCAATGGCCGGGGTTTACACTGTCCTCCCCGGCGAGACGCTACGGCGTCTGGTTGCGCGCGCGGGCGGGCTTACCCAGAACGCCTATCTGTATGGTGCCCAGTTTACTCGTGAGTCAACACGCCGTGAGCAACAAAAGAGATACGATGACTTTCTGAATCAGTTCGAACGGCAGGTCAACGAAGCCGCTTCGAACCTGTCCAGTCGTGTGATCTCGCCGCAGCAGGCTGCCACTGCGCAGACGTCGGTTGCTAGCCAGCGAGATCTGGTTGAACGCTTACGCAAAGTTGCCATGAACGGGCGGATCGTGCTCGACATGAGGCCCAACAGTCGTGGCGAAAATGACTTGCCTGATCTGCCCCTCGAGAACGGCGACCGCTTTTACGTCCCCAGCAGGCCGTCGACGGTGAACGTGATTGGGACCGTGTACGAGCAGACATCGTTCTTGTATCAAGAGGACCTTCGAGTTGGAGACTATCTGAAGAAAGCCGGAGGTCCCGCGCGTTCAGCAGACAAAAGCCACATGTTCATCATAAGGGCCGACGGATCTGTGGTAAGCAAAAGCGTAACCGTCCTGTTTGCAAATAGCTTCGACGGGCTTGCGATGCATCCGGGCGACACGCTCGTAGTTCCTACTTATATCAATAAGAGTACGTTCACCCGCGATTTGATGGACTGGTCGCAGATCTTCAGCAATCTCGCGCTGGGCGCGGCTGCGGTCAACGTTCTGCACTAGAGGGGAAGACCGCATTGAGAACAGCCGATCAGAGAGACACGGACGACGAACAAATGGCTGCAGTGCTGCGTGCTGAGATGCTGCAGGCGAGCGCAACCGAGATCTCTTTGCGTGATGTCTTCGCAGCCGTGGCCGAACGAAAACGGACTGTTATTCGGAGCGTGCTTATCACTGCTGCCGTTGCGACAGCAACCGTTTTTCTCATTCCGTCCGAATACACCGCGGAGGCGGTTATCCTCACGCCGCAGCAATCTCAGTCATCCCTCTCCGCGATGGCCCAATTGGCTGGAGTCGGACCCGGCGTTGGCTTGTCCACGATTGGATTGCTGTCAGGGCTGCAGCTTCATAACCCTACAGATCTCTACATCGGAATTCTGGAGAGCCGAACGATTGCTGACGCCCTTCTCGCCAGGTTCGATCTCAAGCGTATATACCACGCGAAAGATTTGTACGGAGCGCGAAAGCGTCTCGCCAGGAATACGTCAATAAAAACCGGCAAAGACACGCTGATCCATATTCGTGTTCAGGACCGCGATCCGAAACGTGCAGCACAAATTGCTGAAGCCTATGTTGAGGAGCTTTCGCGGCAGAATTCGACGGTTGCGTTGACCGAAGCGTCTCAAAGACGCTTGTTCTACGAGGAGCAGCTGAAGAAGGAAAAGGACGTGCTCGCAAACGCGGAAATTGCAATGCGAAACACACAAGAGGAGACAGGCCTTGTTGCGCCCACGGGGCAGGCGGATGCGCTTGTGCGAGCGTTGTCCCAGGTGCGTGCCGAGATTCTGACTCGCCAGGCGCAACTGGAAGGCATGCGCACCTACGTCACTGACGACAATCCGCGTTTTCAAATGGTAAGGCGCCAGTTGAGCAGCCTGCAAGCGGAACTAGCGAAACTGGAACAGGGAAAGCATTTGCCGGGAAGTCCGGAAGTCGCGGCCGGTCAGCTTCCCGAAGCTGGCCTCGAATACCTACGTAAATACCGGGATTTCAAATATCACGAGACGCTGTTCGAAATCCTTTCGAAAGAATACGAAGCCGCTCGCTTGGACGAGGCAAAAGCGGGATCTCTCGTTCAGGTTATTGACAAAGCCATTCCGCCCGAGAGAAAAAGCTGGCCGCCGCGGATGATCATCATCGGGCTGTGCAGCCTTGCGGCTGCGTTAGCTGCGAGCTTCTGGAGCGTTCTGAAAAGTAGTTCGCAACGAGTTTCCATTCAAGATAACTATTCCTAGGTCAGGCCGCCTTCACCTCAACATGCGTTTGGAAAAGCGTTTAGCCGAGAACATTTTTTCCCTTGCAGTGGTCCAGGCGCTTACCTATGCTGCTCCTTTTTTCACGGTTCCTTACCTCGTGCGAGTTTTGCAGCCGACCAACTACGGCCTGCTCTCATTTGCGCAGGCCATCGTCCTCTACTGCGACTTTGTAACTGACTACGGTTTTGCGTTTAGCGCAACGAGAGCGATTGTACTTCATCGTCATAACCCGGAAGATGTTTCTCGAATATTCTGGTCGACGATCTTTTCTAAAACCGTGTTGATGATAGGAACTGGTCTGGCGCTCTCGCTGCTTGTCGCATTCATCCCTAGGCTGCACCAAACGCCGGCTGTGTACGCTGTGTGCTTTTTGTCCGTTTTTGGGACAACGGCCTTTCCGGTTTGGCTCTTCCAAGGGCTGGAGCAGATGAAAGCGAGTGCAATCGCACTTGGAGCCGCACGGTTTCTCACGTTGCCCCTCTTATTTGCATTTGTACGAGAGCCGTCCCACTATGTGAGGGCGGCAGCCATCCAGGGCAGCGTGGAACTGTTGGCGGCGGTTTTTCTAGCTCCCGTAATTTGGAGAAGATTGAAAATACGCTGGCATCGGCCATCGATCGCCGAAGTGGCCGAGAGCCTCAGGATCGCGTGGCCTCTGTTTCTTTCGGGAGCGGCCCTTTTTCTATGCACGTCAAGCACGGCCGTGATCCTGGGATTCGTCGCTCGGAGAGAGCAGGTGGGGTACTACACGGCGGCAGAAAAGCTGATCAAGGCGTGTATAGCGGCCTTCAATCCACTGGGCCAAGCCCTTTATCCACATATTGCTGCGGCCCGAACTGGATCGTGCCTCTTCGCTCTCCGACTCATCCGGAACAGCTTTTGGGTCACCGGCGGGCTGGCGTTCGCCGCCTCGATTGCTACTTTCGCGCTGGCACGGCCGGTGTGCGGCTTGGTTCTGGGAGCGTCTTTCGCTCCTTCAAGTCAATTACTGCGCTGGATGTCACCGCTTCCATTTCTCTTTGGCCTCATGAGTGTATTGGGAATTCAGACCATGGTGGTCTTTGAATTGGATTCTGTGATGAGCCGAATTATGATGGCTGGCGCATGTGCGGGAATACCTCTGACGATCCTGCTGTCACGTTACTTGGGCCCGCGAGGGGCCGCGATGGCCTCGGTTATCGAAGCAGGAGGCATGGTTGCGGCGATGGCGGTTGCTCTTCGCGTGCGGGGATTTCCTGTCTGGCAGAGGATTGCAAGCCCCGGCGCGGCAACATTCGCACCCGGATCGCAGGCATGGTCGGGCGATTGACTTCGTATCCGGCGTTATCAATATGTTCGGCGCGAGCGGCCCTATAGAAGAATTCGAGATGAGGCAAAGACCGCGCTTAGGCAAATCCTTGAACCGCATAGCGATGACACTGGCGGTATTGGTGATGCTTACCAGTTCTTTCGATATTTGTCTGGTAATCCAGGCGGGTGGTAATTATCGGTTCTGTCAGCTTCTTGTTCCATTCCTTCTTGCGCTGGCGTTACTCCACTGCCGTGTAGGCGGAAGAATTCCTACTCTGGGTACCGGGGCACTCACAATCTGGCTGATGATCCTGACATTTTTTATTCCGGTACCCGAGTTCTGGCCTAAAAGCTTTGGCTATTGTCTCTGGCTGGCGCTTAGCGTGGCGCTGATGTTCTCTTTTGTGCAGCTTTTCGCCGAAAACGGCCGGAGTCTTGACGCGCTGGTCAGGTGGTATGCATATTCGTTCGCTTTTATCGCACTCTTCGGTATCGTGCAGTTTTCACTGCCGCTCTTTGGTTACGACAGCCCGTTCGTAACCGAGTGGTGGATCAGGGGCCAATTGCCCCGAGCGAACGGTTTTAGTTACGAACCATCTTACTTTGCTACGTATCTGCTGATCGGGTTTGTGTTTGTCCGCTCGCTTAGGCATGCTCGGTCAAATCTGCTGCCGGCAAGATTGCTGTCCGTGATCTGCTGGTCGACTGCCGTGGCGATTGTGCTTTCGTCCAGCCGCATGGGAATATTGTTCCTGTTCGTCGACGTGCTGTCGTATCAGATTGTGCCATGGGTCCGGCTTTGCAAGGATCTCCTCCGAATGCGTCTTGTTCCGAGAACCATGAGAGCTGTGATTCCGTCTATGGTGTCAATCGGAATCTTCGGTGGAATCTTGATGATCGCTGCGGAAGCGATGCGATCAAATCCAACCTTGGTGTTGATGTTCCTGAACGGAACCGGAGTATCCGATACTGCCGCACACTCGGTCGTTCAACGGCAGAACGCATTTATGGATACCTTGACGGTGTTCGCGCGGCAGCCGTTCATCGGGCAGAGTCTCGGAGGCGTATCGTCTGCAATTGCTATGCTACACGGCGCGACCGTACATTCCTTCGAGGATTCGAAACCTTTCGAAGGGATGAGCGTGTTCGCCGAAGTGCTTGCGGCCAGCGGAATTGTTGGAATCATACCGTTCCTCTGGTTCCTGGTCGTCACGGTTCGCAGGCCATTGAAGCTCGCGAACTTTGCTGGCGCGCATTACGCCGTCCTGTTGCGCGCGCTCGTTCGATCGCTGCTGTTTGCTTGGGCGATCCTTCAGTTCAACCAAAACATCTTGCGCCCCTATGTATGGGTGCACCTTGCAATACTCGCGGCGGTGTACGCTGCAACTCCCGATCCATCAAGACGCCCGCGCTACTCCAACTGCCCCGCTATCGACGGCCCGAAGGACCACATCGCATACTTGCTGCTGGTATAACGTGAGATTGTAATTCTGTTCCCATGTGGCTCTCGCCTTCCGCGTGACGACATGGACTGCGGCCGTTTTCATTCGCAAAACGGACATAATCCGATCGGCAAGGGCATCTGGCGTCAAACCTGCTGCCAGAAAGCCCGTTACGCCATTGATGACGACCTCCGGAATGCCCCCTGATGGAAACGCCACAACCGGCAGGCCCGTGGCGTATGCTTCTAGAATCACCCTGGTGGTTGCCTCAAACGGAGTTGAGGGGACGACCAGCAAATCCAGATTGGAAAGCACTGCCCCCACGTCAGATTGCCACTCGAGGAACTGGACAGGTAGACCGCGGGCTTCTCGTATGACCTCTTCGTAGTAGCTGCTGGTCGAAAACATTGGTGCTCCAGCTATGCAAAAGGAGCAGTCCGGAAACTGCTTCAGAACGGTCCTTACGGCGCGGACGAACTCGATCTGACCCTTTTCGGGTTCAATTCTTCCAAGGACCCCGATATGGCGCACGCGGGCCGAAATTTTCAGAGGCGCGCCTCGAGGAGCGGCAACTCCGTTGTAGACAATCGATATATCTCGCGCCCGGACATAGGGCGTTAACGGTTGAGCGGCATATTTACAGCAAGCGATCACTCTCGCTCGCGACAGGCGAAGAGACAGTCCCGCCAGCGCAATAGCAGAAGGCTGCAACAAGCGGCTGTGACAGTGAAATACAATCGGTATCCGGTGCCGGGCGGCGGCCCAGGCGGCGGGCGGAAGAAAGCGTGGGCCATTGACGTACAACGCCCCGAAGCCACGCTCCCGAACGACTTTGTCAATCGTCGTGGCTAGCGGCGGCAGTTCGCGCGCATATCTCAGCAGTTGCCCCAGGGGCTTGTGGATGCTGGAATAGGCGCCGCAGTGAAGGTACTCCGTGGGGAAACCCAGGTCGCGGACGGCTGCTGGAAGCGGCCCGTCATTAGGCACCAGCACTGTCGGTTTCAAGCCACGCGCAGAGAAAGCTGGCAGGAGATCGAGCAGGCTGCGCTGTCCGCCGCCCAATGTTGAGAATTGCTCGACACACAGAACGTCCATACGCACACTGCCGACCCGCTAAAAACTCCAAAGAATGCTTGTATAGCCCGTGTTCGCAAGGTAGTTTTCACCGTCGAAGAATTTTTCGGTATAGCCGTAGTACTGATATCCGACATTCCATCGCACCCGTTCCGTGATGCGGACTGAGATGCGCGCCGACGGAGATTGAAATGTCAACGGAAAGGTTTGGGCTGTCTGAAAAGCCGCAAGATTTGGGCCAATAATCGTGCTCACCGGATCGCTTCGGCCATCGCCGGTATCCTGAACACGACTGTAGCCGATATAGAGGTCTGCGCGCTTGAGGCTGAAACGTGCGGCTAGCGTCCCCGAATGCAAATTGCTGACGTAGTACGAAACTTGATCTGGGAAGAACTGCGCGTTTGCAAAAAACGCAATCCCGCCCAATGTGTCTACATGCTGCTTCGAGTAGCTGGCATCCAGCGAAAACCAGGTCTTTGGGGTCCACGAAACGGATGCCGAAAAGGTGCGAGCATGTGAACTGTACGATGACAACGTCACTGAATTATTGTTGTAGTCGGTATTCGACAGCGCCATTAGCTGCAGATTTTTAATTTTGTACTGGATCCGCCCCGAAAAGGCGTTGTAGTTGCGATCTCCTTTAGGCGTGAATGGCTGGCTCGCGTGCCCTATCTCGCCATCCAGCAAGATCGTGAGAGGAGCGACAGGCTTGAGGCGCAGGCCAAAGGTGCCCGAATTCAAAATATTCGTTTGTGTGTATGGAACAGGGCTGGTGATATTTGTGAACGCAAATTGCGGGCTCGAGCTGATCAGTCGATCCGAATAGGCGTAGCCTCCATGGAGATCCAGCCAGTTTCGAAGCTGGTATTGGACACTCAGATCTGTTTCCACCGTGCGTATGCCTAGAAACTGAAAATATAAGAGATCTGAGGATTGAGTTGCATTGTCATACTGCAAATAGGCACTGTTGCCTTCTGTTCTGATGTTGTATACAGAAGTGCGGCTCGCAATCGTCAATTTGGATGTCGGCAGAAGCGTGATATTGAGGTTTCCGGTAGCGGCCGGCCGGCTTGCATTGCCGAAGGCGAGAATCTGCTGGTTGGCCAACGCGCCAAACTGATTTGTGCCGATCGCCGATTCGTTGATCACAAACGATCTGACTCCTCCGGTATAGGTGAACCTTCCGTTGAAGCTGATCCACTTGCTGTCACGAAACAGTGCAACCTGCCAATACGGACTGGTACCGTGGTAAGGCTGAGCTCTGTAGAATGAAGTTAAGGTTGCGCTATTCAGCGGATTGTCCCCCGGAGCATTCCCGGTGAACTGATAGGGGGTATCATCTTTGAAGTCTTCCCAACCATGCATCACGGTGAGGACAAATCCAAGCCAATGGACTTCAGTGCCGAGACGGTAGTCGTTTTGCACCAGTTTTACGTTTTCGAATAAAGGAAATACATCACCGCTTGGGTCGAATGGCCCATTGGTTTGAAATAGCTGGACGGTCGAGATGCCAGCGCCGGATTGATCATTTCGGCTATAACCGAGTGAAAAGCGGATAGACGATTGCGGGAATAAGGTTAAGTTATGATCCTGCAGAGTGTAGGACGTATCGAGTAAGTGTTCCCCCGCACCTCCGTCGGTAGTCAACCCTGGATTGAAATACTGACTGTTGCGCCAGAGCAGGTTGTATTCATATATTCGATTCTTCTGTACGCGCACTGTCGCCGAGCTGTAAGGATCTCCACCCAAACCGTTTGTTGTGACAATCGCCTGGTCAAAGAGTAGGCCGTGCCCGTTCTTTGAGTCCATGGTGAAGAAACTACTGAAGAGGCGCACACCATCATGGAAGTTTATCTGACTGTCGTACATCTGGGTGTTGCCGCTTACTGTGACCAGACGGTATCCCACCTCAAACGAATTGACGACATTATAGTCACGCCACGTGTCTCCACGGGTCGGGCCGACGGTCTCGGTTGTCGGGGCGACCGACGCTTGCGCATAACAGCGGATGATGCCAATGAATACCCATATCGCGGCGCGGAGGTGAAGGGTTGCGTTCTTCATCGCAGAAATAGCGGATCTGTGTTGGAGCCGTGAATACGCACGTGACAGTTGGTGCAGTTCTGATATCGCGGGTCGGCCATGTTGTGATTCTGCGAGAGAGAGGGCACACCAGTACCCGTGCGGCCGAAGGTGCCTGCGCCGTTATGGCATTCGAGGCATATCGTGAATACGACCGGTCTGCGCAATAAGCGAGAATTAGTCGACCCATGCGGCGAGTGACACATCTCGCATCCTTCGACGCGAACCGGGGGATGCTCGAATGCAAATGGACCACGTTTGTCCGAATGACACTTGATACAGGCCTCTTCATTTGCGAATGCCTGCCTGACCAACGGCGGCCGCTGGGCCATGCGCCAGGTGGGTGGGAACGCGCCGTGAGGATTGTGGCAATCGCTGCAAACCATGAATCCTTCGTTGACACGGTGCTTAAAGGGCATCGAAAAGTCCGCGCGAACATTGGTATGGCACGTGTAACAGAGTTGCGGTTCAGCGCTGGCCAGCAGGTTTCTCGGCGTCGCCGACTTATGGATGGAATGGCACTGAATGCAAGTTACTCCGTTTAGGGTATGTGATGAGGAGTGGATGTTGGAGCGCTCAAGCCTTTTCGAATGGCAGCGTAGGCAGGTATCAGTGATCTGCGAGGAGGTCAATGCGAAGAAAGACAGGATTGTCGTTTTGCCCCCGTGCGCCTTAACGTGCGCCTCTCCCTGACCATGACAACCCTCACATCCTGTATTTTCCGGTGCTTCGTTGCCGTCCGCGACGCTCTTGAAATGCGCGTTTTTGTAAAAAGTAAACCAGACGTCCGGATGGCAAGTTTTACAAACCGTGCTGCCGACATACCCTCCTTTGGAGGTGTCGGCGTGGCTAACGGTGCCGAGAAGCAAGATCGCCGCAAATGCTCTGGCGACCAACGGAACGCGTGGAATAGACATGCGGCGAGAGTGGTGAATCGTCAGGTCTTTTAGACCGTGAGAACATTGACGATTCAAGAATACGGTGGGAGGTATCGATTGTTGTTGAGCGCGGGTGAAGGTTTTGTAAAACCAAGCCCGCTGGCTGGTCAGCGCATGGAAACGGCTTCCAAAGCGGCGCTTTCGTCGTTTTCGAATAGCGGCCCCTTCTTGAAGAGCACGTCGGCCATCTCTCGCTGAAAGCGTTTTTCGGAGAAGCGGGAGGCTGAAGCTTGAATTATGGCGGGAGAGATCTCCGCCTTCTGACGTTCGAACCGCTCCACCGCCTGCCGCAATTCGTCTTCGCATGGCAAGCTGTAGAGGAACGCCGCAGGCGGATATGCGGAGGGAACGCCTTCAAGCAACCCCCCTCTTGCCAGGCCGATCAAGGGTTTGCCGCTCGCTACTGCTTCTACGGCAACAATGCCGAAATCCTCTTCTCCCGGAACAAGAACCGCCCGGCAGCGTGCATACAGGTAGCGGAGATCACGGTCTGTGACACGGCCGCAGAACTCGATCGTTGGTCCGGCGGCCCTCTTCAAGTTCGAGTATTCCGGGCCGTCACCAACGATTCTGAGACGGCGTCCGGTTTCACTGAAACACCGAACAGCATCGGCGATGCGCTTATACGCAACTAGTTCCGAGACAATTAAATAGTAATCATCGGGGGCGCAACAATAGAAGGTGTCGACATCTACTGGCGGGTAGATAACACGCGATTGGCGGCGATATGTTCTTCGAATGCGGTTCTGAACATTCTTGCTGTTGGCAATGAATTCGTCTACCCGTGCCGCAGAAGCATAATCCCACACACGCAGATAATTGCTGGCAGCGGCCATGATTATTCGCTTCGGCGTCCATCGGGTCCACTCATGAAGGTAGGCGGGATAAAGATCCCAAAGGTAACGCATCGGTGAGTGACAATAGCAGACATGGCGCGTGTGAGAGGAGGTAATAACACCCTTTGCTGGACCCGATTCGCTACTGACGATAAGATCGTAAGCTCTGAGATCGAAGTGCTCCAGTGCAATTGGCATTAACGGCAGCAGAGAGCGATAGTGCCGGCGATAGGGATTTAGGAAAGACGTGAAGATTCTGTGGGAACGAATAGTCTCAGAGATACTTTCCGGATCATAAAACAGGGTGAAAATGTCTGCATCGGGCAACAACCGGCAAAGCGCCTCGACGACCTTCTCACCCCCTCGCATTCCGAGGAGCCAGTAGTGCACAATGGCAGATCGCATGGGTTCCGTTCTCCGAACCGAACGAACGAAAAAACTGGGTGCTTGCGGTCACGCGCGTGCCTGACTTAGCGGGAGGTAGATGCCGTACCTCGCACCGATTGATCGCTATTGTACCCGCGGTAGAGCACACGATTGTTGGCAGAATGTGAAGATGTAGTAAATGACCGTCACCAGGCATTCTTTCCTGTTAGAACACTCGGAATAGTGATCAGAAAAATTCTCAAATATAACGAAAAACACCACCTGCGAATCATGAATAGATCCAGTCTGCGGCGCTGGTGATAGCTGAGGAGACTTCTCCCACTGATCTGCCACAACCCGGTTATCCCGGGCTTCTTGCTGAGCAGTTCAATAGCATGTGTGGTGTAGTGGAGCTGGATTTCTCTTGCGGTTAATGGGCGTGGCCCAATCAGCGCCATGTCGCCTCGTACCACGCTCCAAAGTTGCGGGAGTTCGTCGATGGAATAACGGCGGCACAGCACAGCGAAACGGCTGCTGACGCGGGGGTCCTGTGCGCTCTTCGGCCCAAAAGCAGTTAAGTTATCAGTCGAGATCCGTTCGATTATCCGCCACCGGGGCGACGAAACATCATCCCACATCGTCCTGAGCTTGAGCACCCAGATGGTTCGTCCGTGCTGGCCAACCCTTTTGTGTGCGATCAGTGGAGGGCGGCGCGAGAGCACTACCACAATTAACGCAGCTCCGAAAAGAAGGGGAACTGTAAGCGTCAGCAACGACGCGGCGAACACCCGTTCGACGCATCCAATTACGCGCCAGAATAGCAGCTCTGCCGGAACAATTGGCTGCTCCATGGCGAACTCGTTCAATGGCGCCTCTCTGGTACTCACAATCTGCTCCCGGCGCGGAAACGGCGTTCGCAGGCGTGGTACTTGCTGCGAAGCAGGACTGCGAAACCGCTCCACTACAAGCAAAGGTAAGGAAGCTGAGCGCGGAGTGTGTTTTGATGATGTAAAAGTTCCATGAAGCGAGCTATTTTGAACCTGCCTTGTATGCTCCAAGTGCACACGTATACGAAAAGGATCTGTAAAAAAAACGTAAAACCGCCCTTTTGACGTCTGGGGTGCGGTCCTCGAAGACGTTAAAAACGGCTAAAATGTCAACTAACATGCAGCGAATACTCGTCATTGACGATGACGAGAGCTTGCGCGACACCATCAGCGTGATGCTCGAACGGGAGGGTTTTGTTCCGATCCTGGCGGATGACGGCAGGACGGGATTTGAGAAGGCTGTCACGCTCAAGCCTCAGCTTCTGTTGGTTGACCTCAGGTTGCCTGGAATGAGTGGCGTTGAGGTCTGTAAGCAACTTCGTGCAGACAGGATTCAGACGCCGATTATTGTCCTCAGCGCGATTGGCGATGAAGTCGATAAAGTTCTGCTCCTGGAGATTGGTGCCGACGACTACCTGGTAAAGCCGTTTGGTACTCGCGAACTGCTGGCCCGTATCCGTGCGCTTTTGCGGCGTGCGACCCCGGACACGAGAGCCATGCGATTTGGCAATGTCGAAGTGGATTTTGACCGCAGAACCATAAGCTGCCGAGGCGCTGATGTCAAGCTCACTCCCGCCGAATACAACCTCCTCGTCTTTTTCCTGCACAATGCAGATCGGGCGTTGAGTCGGGACCTCATTCTGAATTCCGTGTGGGGGTATGAGGCTTACCCGAACACGCGGACGGTAGATGCCCATGTTGTGCGTTTGCGTCAGAAGCTGGAACCTGATCCGGGCCTCCCTCGTCATTTCCTTACAGTTCACGGAGTCGGCTACCGCTTCCTTCCATAGACGCGCCACGATGGCCCGAGCTGTTCTGATTGTCGAAGACGGAAACAATATTGCACCTCTTGAAATCGCGCTTGGCTCACTGAACGGGGTCAAGGTAGTAGTCGTTTCCAATGGCCGGGATGCGCTCGAATTGTTGTACGGCAGTTCAATCGAGATCGCTGCCGTCGTGACCGATCTCCATCTGCCCTATGTCGACGGATTTGAACTCGTGGAAGCGATACGATCTCACACACGCTATTCACGCCTGCCTGTAGTCGTCGTCAGTGGAGACAGCCATCCAGAGACTTCAATCCGCGTTCGCCGGCTGGGTGCGGACGCGTTCTTTCCGAAGCCTTACTCGCCCGCTGAAATACGCCACACGTTGGAGGCGCTTCTTGATGCACCGTAGATGTCTGCTCGTGCTTGCAATCTGTGCATTCAGGGTCTGTGGTCAGGAGAATGCTGATTCTCAGGGAATGATGCAGCAGATCCTCCAAAGGCTCGACGCGATTGAAAAAGAGAACCGCGAATTGGTCCAGGAGGTACGAAGCCTGCGCCAGCAACTCGACGCGGTAAAGACCCCCGAGACCGGCTCATCAGTCGCAACAACGCCTGGGCAGCCGACGGTGGACGAGCGCGTCGCGGTCGATGAAGGCCGCATCGCGGAGCAGGCGCAGACGAAGGTAGAAGCGTCGCAAAAATTCCCGGTTCAGCTCGACGGCATGCTGCTGTTTAACGCCTTCGCGACCACTGGCCTCTCCCCCGGCGAGTATGCGAACGAATACGGCCTCCTGAACGGGCCAAGCACCTCGGGAGCGACCGTCCGGCAAACTCTCCTGGGCCTGCAGTTCCAGGGTCCGCGTCTGCCGGGGGACGGCCGCGTAAATGGCTCGATTATGATGGATTTCTGGGCCGGATATCCCGAACCAGGGAATAATTGGCTGCGACTTCGGCAGGCCGACCTTTCTTTTGACTGGGCCAACCGGAGTTTCTCGGTCGGTCAAGAGAAGCCTCTGATTTCACCGTATGAGCCAAGCTCTCTTGCTGAGGTTGCCATACCGCCTCTCGCGGGGGCAGGGAACTTATGGCTCTGGCTGCCCCAGGCTCGTTATGAAGAGCGCTTGCATTTCGGCGCCAATACGGGCCTGACCGGACAAGTTGCTGTGTTGCAGACCTACGAAAACTACTCTATGGTCCCCTCCACACCGCCGAATTCCCTCGAGTACGCACGACCGGCGATCGAAGCGCGCCTCGCATTCTGGCACAAATTTGACGAGAGCCGTAAATTTGAGGTGGCGCCAGGTTTTCATGCAAGCGTGACGCATGTTGCGGGCTCCTCTGTTAATTCGCGGGTCGGGTCACTAAATTGGTTGTTCGACACGGGGCCGCACCTTAGTATTACTGGAACGTTGTATGGCGGGCAGAATGTTGCTCCGCTCGGGGCCATAAACAGCGGATTCACAATTACAAGTACCGGCGTTCACCCGGTACATAGCTGGGGCGGTTGGACGCAATTCGCGTTTCCAATCACCACCCGGCTGACCTTCAACCTATTCGGCGGCTTGGAAGACGATCACGGAACGAATCTTCTTCCTGAATCAATCGCCCGCAACCTCACGTACGCATCGAATCTCATGTACCATCTGGGGCCCAACGTCGTGATCAGCTTGGAAGGCCTACGGGTTCGCAGCCGGACGGCATCTGGCCAGAATGAGCTTCACAATAATTATGACTTGGCGATCGGGTATCTCTTTTAGCATTGCAGGGTACGCTGCCGCTGCGATCCTTTCTGCGAGCCTTACCGCCGGCACCGTTTCTGGACGCGTCCGTCTTATAGACTCGAACGATTCCTTCGTTAAGAAACAAGGCGATTTTTCGGGAGTGGTTGTCTGGTTGGCATCAACCGATAAATCAAGCGCCGCGTCCTCGCACAAGCATGTTCGAATGCTGCAGAAGGACAAGAAATTCTCGCCCCACATGCTGGTGATTTCTACCGGGACGACCGTCGAATTTCCGAATCTGGATCCAATTTTTCACAACGCATTCTCGAACTTCAATGGTCAGATTTTCGATATAGCTCTATATCCTCCTGGATCCTCCCGATCAGTTCGCTTTGACCGGCCCGGCATTGTTAGGGTATTTTGCAACATTCATCCATCGATGTCCGCCATTATCGTGGTTCTGAATTCAAACTATTTCGCGACAACAGATCGGGATGGCAGGTTTACCCTGTCCAATGTGGCGTCAGGCGATTACGAAATCCATTTCTTTCATGAGCGCTCCACGCCGGAGACCCTCGATCGGCTAACGCACACCATTCGGGTCCCTGAGGAGGAAGACGATCTGCCCGCGGTGACCATTTCTGAAGCGGGATATCTGCCGGTCGCACACAAGAATAAGTACGGCCGTGACTACCCTCCTAACGCTGAAGATTCGCAGACGTATTCATGGCCGGTCAGATGAAGAACCGGCCCTTCAAGAATGTATCGCTGCTCTGGCGCATTCTCCTTTCGACATCGCTAGCGGTGACGGCGGTCTTCGCGCTTACCGGCTGGATGGTGCAAAGATACGCGGCAGGCGTCAGCGAGCACAGTTTGGAAGAGGAAGTGCGAACCAGCCTGCAGGCCTATGAATCGTTGTGGGGTGCGCGTGTCCACAATTTGACGGCCATCAGCCGCATCATCAGTTCCATGGCAGATGTCCGTGCCGCCTTCATGACCCGTGATCAGGCAACCATCCGCGACACCGCGCAGCAGTTATGGTCTGAGGTTTCTGAACAGGACGCGAGTTTCCTTGTTCTCGACCCTACCGGAGCGGTCATTACTTCGCTGGGCGGCGATCCTGACTTTTCAGTTGGCCCTGCTCTGATGAGGGTTGCGCTGAAGCGGTTTCCAAAGCAAGTGTCCGGATATGTGAGACGCTCATCCCACCTCTACTACCTCGTGTTTACGCCTGTGTATGTGCAAACAGCGCACGAACCAGCTTTGTTGAATATTCTACTTGTAGCATTCGACATAGACGATGGGCTCGCCGGCACTCTCAAAGAATCTACCCACGGCAGTGATTTCGCATTCGTGAGTTCGAATTTCGTATTTGCGTCCACGCTGCCATTGGCCACTGCTGCTGATTTGAGCTCGGGCGACATAGGCGCGGGCCGGGTCCGAAGGTTGAACCTGCAAGGATCTGACTACCTAGTTTTGGATATCGACTTGCCCGATCCCTCAGACGCACTTGTCGGCAAGCTTTTTATCATTCGTTCATTCGCAGGGCAGGAGGCCGTTCTGGCCGAGCTTCAGCGGAACGTTGGTATGTTCTGGGGTGCCGCGATCTTAGCAGCTCTTGGGTTGACGTACCTGTTGTCAAGGCGCATTCTCAATCCGGTTAGGCGTCTTGACCGCGCGGCCGGGGAGGTAATTAGACGAAACTACGATTACCGCGTCCCCGTGGAAACGGATGATGAACTGGGACGCCTCGCGCTGACATTCAACACCATGTGCGACTCCATTCGAAGTGCGCGCGAAGAGTTGATCCGTCAGGAACAGATTGCCACGATTGCCCGGCTGTCAAGCTCCATTGTCCACGACTTGAGAAATCCGCTTGCCGCCATCTACGGCGGTGCGGAAATGCTTGTCGACGCCGAGCTTTCTCCCGAACAACGCCGCAGGCTGGCCGCGAACATCTACAATGCCTCGCGGAGGATTCAGGAGCTTTTACAAGATCTTGTCGACGTGGGGCGCGCAAAAACACGACCCGTTGAACTTTGCAAACTCGGCGAACTCGTAGCGGCTGCGTTGGAGACGGTTTCCCAAGCCGCTGAGTCGCAATCCATTGACGTTAGCGTCGATATTCCGGATCACATCCACGTGGTTGTCGATCGCGACCGGGTGGAACGGGTGTTCTTGAACTTGATAAGCAACGCGTTCGACGTCATGCCGAACGGCGGTACGCTGCACATTTCAGGTCGAGAGGACGCTGGTTGCGTGATTGTCGAGGTCGCGGATTCCGGCCCTGGGATTCCGGAAGAAGCGTGGGCCCGCTTGTTCCAACCATTTGCGAGCTTCGGGAAAAAAAATGGGCTGGGCCTGGGGTTGGCATTATCGCGACAAACTCTTCTTGACCATGGCGGAGATCTCTGGGCGGACAACAGGGCGACGGCAAGCGGAGCCCGATTCTTTCTTCGCCTGCCACTGGCGACAGCCTCTGACTCTGCCGTTAACGTCCCTCGACTGCCAATGGCTGCACAGCCGTAGTGCTCAATCCCTGCTTCGAGCCTTAGTCGGCAATCGCTTAGCTGTTGCTGCGCGGTAAAGCTTCGTTCTTCCCTTTCTCCCCTGAACGTAACCGGTTCGGCTGGCGGCGGGTCGTTATTATCAGGTCGTACGGCCTTGCAGACCGCCACCAGAATTGAGACGACTTCCGGATGGGCTCCCCTCCGGCACGCGCTATTCCGAAACCGCTGGATCGCCTCGATCATATCCAACCTCGGCAGTTGGATGCAGGATACGGCGGGCACCTGGCTCATGACGTCCCTCACGGCCTCACCCTTGTTGATCGCGCTGATGCAGACCGCCGCGAGCCTTCCGGTCCTTCTGCTCGGATTCTTTGCCGGTGCCACTGCCGACGTCTTCGAGCGCCGCCGGCTTCTGATTTTTTGGCAGACATGGATGTTCATCGCGGTCTTGATATTGAGCGTGTTGACTATAGCTGGCATCGTTTCGGCCTGGGAACTGCTTCTGCTCACGTTCCTGTTGAACATCGGCGCCGCCATGACGAATCCGGCATGGCAGGCGATCGTTCCCGAATTGGTGCCCAGGTCGGAACTGCGCGATGCCATCGCGATCAACAGTGCCGGCTACAACCTCGCTCGTGCGGTCGGCCCTGCGCTCGGCGGATTGATGGTGGCGACATTTGCATCCACCACCAAAGGGGCGGGAAGTGTCTTTTTCCTGAATGCGGTTTCCTTTCTGGCCGTCATTTGGGTGCTGTACGCGTGGAAGCGCACACCGCTTTTTAAAAGCGCTCTGCCCGCGGAACGCATGCTCGGTTCCATGCGTGCAGGCATCCGTTACGCCCGCTACGCTCCGGCGCTGCGGGCCGTGCTGTTTCGCGCTTTCTCCTTCACCCTGTTTGTAAGTGCGGTCTGGGCGTTGCTTGCCGTCGTGGCTCAGCAGCACCTGCACAAAGGGGCAATGGGCTACGGCATTTTGAACGGTTGTCTTGGAGCAGGTGCGGTTGGCGGCGCTGCCTCGCTGCCGTACGTCCGGCGCAGGCTTCGCGCGGAAGCCATTGCTGCAGCCGCAATTGTAGTCTTGGCGGGAACGCTGCTGACCCTGGCGGTCGCGCGGAGCACGCCCCTTATTGTTGTCGCCCTGCTCGCCGGCGGATTTGCCTGGACAAGCACGACCTCCACGTTCAACGCTGCTGTCCAGCTTTCGGTTCCGCACTGGGTGCAAGCTCGCGCGCTGGGAATCTATCAAACCGTTTTTCAGGGCGGCATGGCGCTTGGCAGCGCACTCTGGGGATTGCTTGCCGAACATCTTTCCACTTCCTCCGCGTTGCTGTTTGCAACCATCGGTCTATTGGCAACTATTCCGCTGACGCGCCGATTCCCGTTACTACGCGGAGAACCACTAGATTTGAGTCCATATAACCTCAACCGGCCGGCGCCGCAGGTGGTCATTGAGCCGCAGCCCGACGATGGACCCGTCCTGGTTACCATTGAGTACTTCATACACCCGCAGGACCTTGAGGAATTCACCCGCGTGATTCACGCCATGAGAGAGGCGCGGATGCGCGACGGCGCCATTCGCTGGGGCGTGTTTCAAGACGTTGCTCATCCCGAGCGAATCGTCGAAACCTTCGTGGTGGATTCCTGGCTCGA
This sequence comes from Acidobacteriaceae bacterium, assembly GCA_019233755.1. Classification (GTDB taxonomy): domain Bacteria; phylum Acidobacteriota; class Terriglobia; order Bryobacterales; family Bryobacteraceae; genus Bog-105. Next base: position 29,440 of record JAFAMD010000042.1, read on the forward strand.
GTTTTTGCGCGTACGCGAACGCCTGACAGCGAGTGACCGCGCCGTCCGCGGTCGCGTGCGGAGTTTCCACAGAGGAGATTCTCCGCCAGTAATCTCGTACATGATCTATGCCCGAGAGCGCGCATAGACCGTCAGGTTACTCGTCGAGAACAGGCTCCGGGCGCTCCTCCGGTTTCGGACGAAGTTCCGGGTGGCGCATCAGTGTTCGTGCACACGTATTCCAGCGCAGAATTGCATCGTCATTACCAGCCGGCCGTCGTGTTTCGGCTTCCTGGTACCAGTGCATCGCATCATTAAGCTCCCGGTACGCTATGTCGTTTGCGCCGAGGACTCCCTGTTTCAAGCGCGCCCTTGCACAGCGCTCGCAGATGATACCGGTATAGTAAGCCTTTTCGTAGTCGCCCTGTATGGAGCGGAGCACCTCGCGGGCGCGCGAGGCCGGGATCTCCGGGCCGAACTGATCCGTGATGGCTAGCAACAGTGTGATCAGCGCGGTCTGGTTCGCGGGCTCGACGCGCAGAATATCGAGACAGATGCTCTCCGCCTGCCAGGGCTCGTTCAGCAACCGGTATCGTTGCGCCTTTTCGAGCGCGTCCGGAATCGCGCTTCGCGACAGTAATTTCAACTCGAATTCCATACTTTTCTCCTTGCCGCACTGCAGATGTGCGAATCTACGTTCGCAGGATTCGAAATAGCTTCCGTACCGGATCGAAGTACTCGTCCACCACGCGCTCCTTGAGAGGGATGATCGCATTGTCCGTTATGGCAATTCCTTCCGGACATACCTTTGTGCAGCATTTTGTGATGTTGCAATAGCTGATACCGTGCTGGTTCTTCAAATCGCCCGTGCGGCTTCCGATATCGAGCGGGTGCATCTCTAATGCGGCCGTGTGGACGAGGAATCGGGGGCCGACAAAATAATCGTGCAGCGAGTGCTCGCGCAGCACGTGGCACACATCCTGGCACAGGTAACACTCAATGCATCGGCGAAACTCTTGAACCCGGTCTACATCCGCTTGCGCCATGAGCCATGTCCCGTTCCCATCGTCCGGAGGACGGGGCTCGAATTTTCGAATTGTCTTCTTAACGCGGTAGTTCCAGGACACATCCGTTACCAGATCTTTGATGGGAGGAAAGGCGCGCATCGGCTGAAGAGCAACCGGCCTGTCGAGGGGAAGGGAATTCAAGCGAGTCATGCACATCAGGCGCGGATTGCCATTGATCTCGGCCGAACATGAACCGCACTTGCCCGCTTTGCAGTTCCACCGTACCGCAAGGTCATTTGCCTGTTCGGCTTGGATGCGGTGCACGGCATCCAGCACCACCATTCCGGGAAAAACTTCGGTCGTATAGTCGCGAAATTCGCCGCCTTCGCTGTTTCCACGCCAGATCCGGAATGTCGCTACCGCCATACGCGCACCTCGTTCTATTTCATCTCGCTAATGATCTGTTTCAACTCGCAAGGCATTTCCGGAATGGGCTGCCGCCTGACCGTCATTTGACCCGACTCACTTCGTCGCACCACAATGTTACAGCGCCATTCGCTGTCGTTCTTCTGCGGATAATCTTCGCGAAAGTGCGCTCCCCGACTCTCCTTGCGCTCGATCGCGGCACGCGTGATCATCTCCGAGACGGAGAGCAGATGCGGCAAATCGAGAGCCGTGTGCCAGCCGCCGTTATATTCCCGATTGCCTGCCACGGCGACCGCTTCGGCTCTTTTCTTCAGTTGCTCGATGCCATCCAGCGCACCTCGCATTTCTTCTTCGCGTCGGACGATCCCAACCAGCTTCTGCATGAGGTCCTGCAAGTCGAATTGAACGTCATATGGGCTTTCGCCTTCCCTCTCGAAAGCCGCTAATGCGGTATGAGCCAGCGACTTTATTTGCTCCGAATCCAACCTTAATCGCGTTGCTGAGCCATTCTTATTGGCAAACCGGGCAGCGTGTTCGCCGGCCCGCTTGCCGAACACCAGAAGATCTGAGAGCGAGTTACCACCCAGGCGGTTCGCGCCATGCAGGCCGGCGGCGCACTCGCCCGCCGCGAACAGTCCCGGCACATCCGACATCTGCGTATCGGCATCGACGCGCACCCCACCCATCATGTAATGTGTGGTGGGGCCGACTTCCATCGGCTCCTCAGTAATATCGATATCCGCCAGTTGCTTGAACTGATGATACATGCTGGGCAGTTTTCTTTTGATATGCTCCGCGCCTTTCGGAATGCGGTTCTTGATCCACGCAATATCCAGGTAAACGCCGCCGTGCGGGCTTCCTCGGCCTTCGCGGATCTCGCGCATGATGCAGCGGGCGACGTGGTCGCGCGTGAGTAGCTCAGGCGGGCGGCGCGCGTCGCGGTCGCCTTGCGTGTAGCGCCAGCCTTCTTCCTCATTGTCGGCCGTCTGGGAACGGTAATTTTCAGGGATGTCGTCGAACATGAACCGCCGGCCTTCTATGTTCTTGAGTACGCCACCTTCGCCGCGGACTCCTTCGGTCACGAGAATGCCGCATACACTCGGTGGCCAAATCATCCCGGTGGGATGGAATTGAACGAACTCCATGTCCATCAAGGAAGCTCCGGCGTCGTAAGCGAGCGAGTGTCCGTCGCCGGTATATTCCCAACTGTTGCTCGTTACCTTGTATGCGCGCCCGATTCCTCCTGTTGCGAGAACAACTGCCTTCGCATGAAAAAGAAGGAAGCGGCCGCGTTCACGCTCATAGCCGAAAGCTCCGGCAATTCGTCCCTGGTCGTCCTTCAGCAGTTTCAGAACGGTTGCTTCCATGTGGACTTCCATGCCGAGGTGAATACCGTGATCCTGCAGCGTCCGGATCATCTCTAATCCGGTGCGGTCGCCAACATGCGCGAGCCTGGGATAGCGATGTCCGCCAAAGTTGCGCTGGAGAATGCGCCCATCTTTCGTACGATCGAAAAGCGCTCCCCACGCCTCCAGTTCACGCACCCGTTCGGGCGCTTCCTTTGCGTGCAACTCGGCCATCCGCCAGTTATTAACGTACTGGCCGCCGCGCATGGTGTCGGCGAAATGCACTTTCCAGTCGTCGCGTTCGTCAGTGTTTGAAAGGGCTGCGGCGATGCCGCCCTCCGCCATGACGGTGTGGGCTTTTCCAAGCAGGCTTTTGGTAATTACACCGACGCGCACGCCGTTCGCTGATGCTTCGATTGCCGCTCTCAACCCTGCTCCTCCTGCTCCAATTACCAGCACATCGTAATCGTGCGTCTGGTATTCCGGCATCAGACAATTCTCCAGTCAGACCAGATCCCCATAGCGCAGAGACGGACGTAAAGGTCGGCAAACATAACCGAGAAAAGACTCAGCCATGCGAACAGCATGTGGCGGCGGTTCAAACACCCCACGCAGGTGTATGCCTGCTGGCGCCGAGGTGCTTTCGACACTTCATCAAGGCGACCGCCAATAAGATGACGCAGGGAATGACAGCCAAATGTATAGCAGCTCAGCAAAACCACGTTTACAGCCAGTACCAGTGTGCCGACTCCGATTCCAAACTGCGACCGTCCGGTTTGAGGATTGACAAACCACAGGGCTCGCCAAACATCGAGGGCAAGAATAACCAGAAAGGCGAGCGCGAGATAAAGGAAGAATCGGTGAGTGTTCTGGAGAATGAGTGGGAACGAACGTTCGCCGTTATAGTGTTTGTGGGGCTCACCGACGGTGCACGATGGCGGGTCGGCCCAAAA
>JAFAMD010000061.1 GCA_019233755.1 Acidobacteriaceae bacterium
TGTGCCCGTACCTGTTGACTCAGGAGCGCAACTGCACGTGTCTGCGATTCATCGGGGCCTGTCGAACCGGGTAATAGCCCACCGGTCAACATCCGTAGGCGTTCATACGTGAGCCAGCTTCCGGACTGCACGTGGAGACCCAGCATGTTGGAATGAAACTGCTCGCGTACCGAAATGAAGCGGGTCATAACAGCTACACCGACCTGACCGCCAAAGATACGAATGAAATGCATGAACCCCGAGAACGTAGCCGCTTTCGCCATACTTGTCAGGGCGCCCGCTTCGAGTCCCTCCAAGACGATGCTGCTTACCAACCCGACATACGTGCAACCAAACCCAGCCGCTAAAAGTAGTTCGACCGTCTCAAAACTGGTTCCCGCCCACGAGCTGTCGAGGTGTGAACAGATCCAGCAACCTGCCGAAGCAGACGTGAGACCCACTGCGAGGATCAGACGTGCATCGGTGTAGATAATGAGTGCCGCGACTAACCAGACGACGACAAACATGGGCACGGCCACCCAGGCCAGTGCGTGACCGGTCTGAAGGGCCCGGTATCGCTGAACGTTCCCCAGGAACCCGGGGATGACCGTAATTGTGGACAAGTGCGCGAACTTGAACATGAAGATTGCTAAGCCAGCGATGATGATGTTGCGCCTATTTAGGAAATCAAGCTTCACAACAGGATTTGGCAGGAGCATCCGTCTTACCCAGGCCGCGATCACCAGAAACAGCCCGGCAGCGAACATAGCGACTATTACTCCAGAGTGCAGCCAGTCAAGGCGTTCACCCTGATCGAGAGCTCCGTAGAGCAGAGCCAGACCCAAGCTTAAGTAAGTGAACCCGCGCCAGCTCGGCTTCGGGTCCGCCGGTACACTGTGGCGGGGAATGCCGAAATAGATGCAGATCATCATCAACGGCGTGAATATTGCGGCATTCCAAAAAATCCAGTGCCACGAGAGATGTTCGCTGTACCAGCCTTGAAGTACCGAGGCAATGTTACTGACGAAAACTATGTCCAGCGCATAGGCCGCGATCCCGAAGATGATCAGCCGCTTCGGAAGGGCAGTCAGGACGAAGGTCATCGTTAGTGAGTAGAAGGTACCCGAGGCGAGACCTGCAATCACTGTCAACGCCAACATCACCCATAAGCTCGGCGAGAACGGCAGCAGCAGAGATGTAAGCGTAAAGATCGCGGCAGCGGGCAGCAGGATCCTGCGCGGGCCTAATAGGGCGTTCACAAAGACGACAAAGACACCGCTGAACATCGTCGCCATATTGAGCGCGGTTGGAATCCAGGAAGCTTCATCGAACCCGAAGCCCGCGGCACCGCGGAGATCTGGCAATCCAACGCTAACCAGGCGGGCGTTCAGTGTGGCGATTCCTGCGCCCAGGAATACGCCCAAAATGCCGATAAACGGATGGGGGGAGAGCGGCGCCGGTGCTCGAGCCGCTGGTGCACTTGGCGCGATTTCAGCCCGTTCGGTCGACATAGAGAATTGCTCGCACTTACTGCTCTTTTGCGTCTATGCGGACCGTCGCGATAACGGACAACCCATCGCTCAGCCGCTCGATATCCCGCTGTTTGGGATCGAGCACGATCTTTACCGGTACGCGTTGGACGATCTTGGTGAAATTGCCAGTGGCGTTATCGGGAGGCAGCAGCGCAAAGCTGGAACCACTTGCAGGAGAAAGATGGTCCACTTTGCCGCTGAAGACTACGCCCGGGAGGGCGTCGACTCGCACCGTAGCAGGATCACCCGGATGCATATGCCGGACCTGATTCTCCTTGTAATTCGCCTCCACCCAGATATCGCTCTGAACCAGTGAGATGACCTGCGTTCCAGGACTTACAAACTGGCCGGGTAAGACCTTGCGTTCGCCTACTCGCCCGTCTTCCGGGGCCACAATGCGCGTGTACCCCAAGTTAGTACGCGCGACGACAAGGGCAGCCCGTGCTTGGTTCAGATCGGCTTTCAACAACATTTCCTGGGAACCAAGGACAGCGAGTTGCCGCTTCTGTGCTTCCAATTCGGCGGTCTTGCTTGCCAATTCGGCATGAGCCTTTTTGAGATCGGCGTCCCGGCTTGCCAGCTGCGCCTCAGCGGTTGCAATTTGGGAATTCCGGCTTGCGACCTCAGCACGGTAGCCCTCCTCGGCGGCGACTACCTGTTCTACTTTCTGCCGGGTTGCAGATTCGACAGCAATCAGCGCTTCCTGGCGGCGGCGTTCGAGTTCTGTCTGCAGGGCGTTCGCCTCGGCCGCCTTCAAGGCGCTACGGGCGGTCGCGATGGTCGAATTCGCCGCGTTAACGCCGGCTTCCGCCGCCCCAATATCGGCTTGCGCCGCCTGAATTCCTGCCGCTGCCTGATCTATCCGAGCTTGCTGGAGCTCTTTCTGCCGCTGGTTGTTAACGAGTGCAGCTTCGCCCGCAGCTACTGCCGCCTCCGCCTGCTGCACCTGAGCGCGAAAGTCGTCGTCCCTTAATTGCACGAGCAACTGTCCAGCCTTCACGGCCTGGTAGTCCGAGACCAGTACGTTCGCGACGAGCCCGGCGGCCTTTGTACTTAGCGGAGTGAGGTCGGCGTGGGTGTAAGCGTCATCAGTTGTTTGGTTTGCACGCTCACTCGCCCAACTGTTCCAATTGCCGGTGATCATGATCAGAATCGCCACCGCCATCACCAGCACAAGTCCAGGAACTGTCCAGGCTTTTGTCTTGGTCCGTATCGACTCACTTAGTGTCGCCATTTTCCTCCCAACGCGGACGTCACACGCCCAGCACCGGGCATGGTGAGTCCCGAACTAGACTGCAGGTGAGATCGCGGAAGCGATCCATTGGACTGAAATTGAGACCTGCCGACTATCAGCACAACAGCAGCGGATTCCCGCGCGGCGTCGAGTAGCGCGTCCTTGACAAGTCTGTCTCGTGCCGCGTGTCCGGATGGCTCAACCACGTGAATCACCGAGAGGTTTGCGCGGCGACTGCGCCGCGCAGCTCGCTATAGCGAGCACTCTTTCAGAAGCCGAGTTTATCGCAATAGCGCTCTCCTCTAAATAGTGAGTCGGCGCAAACGGGGACTCAGCCCGAGAAAGTCTTTTCCGGTATCGTATACACATGATCGACTGGGTAAGCATGAAAGCTGTTTGACCTCTCTGCGCGTCCGCGGCGGCAACACCGGTTCGCGTAAGAAGATTTATGGATGAGGGTGCAACTCATGACTCATGACGCAGCCGTTTTGAAAGCCCAGGAGATCGCCAGTCGCGTGCTGGCGCCATCCGCAGGGCAAAACGACAAGGCGGGACGATTCTCTACCGAGGCTGTCGAGTCGCTCGGTGAGTCCGGACTGCTTGGGCTGATGCTACCGGTGGATGTTGGCGGTTCGGGGTTGGGTCCCCGCACCTTTGCGGCTGTTGTCGCAACGCTCGCCGAGGCAGACGCTTCCGTCGCCATGGTCTACCTTATGCACGTCCTTGGCGCCACGGCGATTTCGGCGGCGCGTCCCAGCGCGGCTCAGGCAGTCACGCCCATACTGCGGGAGATCGGCGCCGGCCGGCATTTATCCACTCTCGCGTTCAGTGAGGCCGGCTCGCGCAGCCATTTCTGGGCGCCTGTATCCCGTGCACATCGGAATGGTAACGGCGTACGCATCAGCGCCAAGAAATCATGGGTGACCAGTGCGGGTCATGCGCAGAGCTATGTGGTTTCTTCGCTTGCCCCTGAAGGAGCGGGGCCTACCGATTCGACCCTCTACGTACTTCCAGCGAAGACGCGCGGCCTTTCGGTTGTAGCACCCTGGGACGGTTTGGGACTCAGGGCCAATGCCTCTGCGCCGATTGCGCTGGAGGACTGCCAGGTTCCGTCTCAGTTTCAGCTTACTGATGACGGCGCAGGCTTTCAGGCCATGCTAAACCTGGTGCTCCCGCTGTTTAGTTTGGGGACGGCAGGGGTGGCCCTGGGACTGTGTCGAGCGGCAGTTACCGGAACTGCAGCGCACCTCAAAAGCGCGAAATTCGAGCATCTCGGCCAGAGCCTCGGCGAGAGCCTGCCTACGCTACGCGCGCAACTAGCGGCGATGCAGATTGATACCGACGGACTCGCGGCGCGCACCGACGATTTGATTGAGCATCTTGAGAAGCCCCGCGAGACGACCATGCTGCGCGTGCTTGAGACCAAAGCCGCTGCAGGCGACGTCGCTATCAGCGTTACCTCAGCAGCAATGCGCGTTTGCGGCGGTGCGGCGTTCTCAAAGCATTTGAGCATCGAACGCCTGTTCCGAGATGCGCACGCGGGCGCTGTCATGGCGCCAACGGGCGATGTTCTGCGCGAGTTCATCGGGAAGTCACTGTTGGGAATGCCGCTGTTTTAAAGAACGCGCAAGACGGGCGCGGTGTCAAGCGCGCCGCTCGAAGATCGACGGGAGTTAGTTTGCTGTTTGGCGCTTTTGACAACAACCGTGGAGGCCTTATGAGCAAAACAATCTGGGTGGGAGCTGTCGCCTACCATCCGAAAGTGGTTACGATTTGGGAGGGGATGCAGCGCTATTTTCACGAGGAAGCGCATCTTCCGGTCGAGGTCGTACTCTTTCAGAGCTACGAGGCGCAGGTCATCGCGCTGCTAGCCCAACCGGGCGAGCCCGTGCCGCGTATCGATATCGCCTGGAACACAAACCTCGCCTACCTGCAAGCCGATGAGTGGAGCGGCCATGCCTGCCGCGCGGTCGCCATGCGCGACACCGATCTCGGCTGGATGACAAAGATTGTCGCTGCCACTGGAGGTCCGATTTCTACGCTCGCGGATTTGAAAAATCGGACGCTCGCACTTGGCAGCCGAGATAGCGGACACGCAGCTATTCTGCCCGTTCACTTTTTGGAGCAGCAAGGCATGCGCGAAGGCCGGGACTACCGCACGCTGCGCTTCGACAGCGACGTAGGGAAACATGGTGATACCGGGACGAGCGAAGTGGAGGTAGTGCGCGCCGTGCTGGACGGGCGAGCCGACGCCGGCGCTATCGGCAGCCCCTTCTGGAGCACTGTCCGCAGCGAGCGCCTGGTGCCGGAAGGCGGCCTTCGCGAGATATGGTCCTCCCCGACCTACAACCATTGCATGTTCACGGCGCGGGCTGACCTTGACCTTGAACGGGAGCACAGGTTCGCCGAAGCACTCTCAGCCATGAGCTACGACAACCCGGTTCATCGCTCTATACTCGACGCCGAAGGACTTCAGCGTTGGCTACCGCCTCACGTGGATGGTTACGCTGAACTGCGGCAAGCCGCGGCCCAACAGGGATTCTTCAAGCCGCTATTTGCCGAGTCAGTCTGAGAGTTCATGCACAGTTGAAGATTCTTGCCAGCCTGTTCGCGTGTTCGCCTTCGCGCTCGAAAGCCAGCCGGACCGCGGCGAAGGCCTCGGAGAGAGGAAAAATGTCGTGCGTAACAAGCAGATCGGCATCCTCCGCCCCGACGGGATGCCAGTACACACCCTCAGCAGTGATCGTGACTTCCGGCACTAAATCGACTCGAGCAACGGCGACACCTTCAGTGGCGGAACCAAGCAACGCGATGCGGCGTATGACTCGGTCTTCTGCCGCAATGTTCTCCGAGTCGAGGAATTGACGGAACTCTTCAGCCTCGGCATCGGTCGAAACGGTCGCGGCCAATCGCACTCGAAAACCTTGCGCACGAGCGCGCCGGATACCTTCCCGCGCGCGCGCCCATGTGCCCGGCCCGCGATGGAGGTCGTGCAGCTTTGGCGTCGCGCTGTCCAAGCTGATTTGCAGGACGATTCGATCACGAGGCAAGTCTCGCAAGCTCTCCACGCGTCGTCCGGAAAACAACATTCCGTTGGTCAGGACTGTGGTCGGAGCGGCGGCAGCGCAAGAAAGCAGAATCTCGCCGATGTCTTCGAGCAGAAACGGTTCGCCTCCGGTCACGAAGATTTCCTTCACACCAAGGTCCGCCGCTTCGCGAGCGATCCGCTGTACACGCGCGAGCCCCAGTTCCCGTCGGGGCGCGGTGGGCGAGGAACGCACACAACAGTAGTCGCAACGCAGGTTACAGTCGAAATTCGTATAGAGCCAAAGCCGCGAGCCCACCGGCCGATTGTCTTCGGCAGGCGCCGGAACAGTTCCGCAGCGGAAGACCCACCGCGCACGGCCTTTTTCGACCGCAGCCTCTACAAGCGAATTCCCGGTGAACCGGCACCACGTTTCCAACTCAGGTCCGATGCTTTCTTCGTCACTGACAACCGCGACCAAATCGCCCGGCCGGCTGCGGCGCAGCACAGCGATCAGCTCAGGCAAGAGGCCAGACGCGAACGTCTTCCGCCTGATATCCAGATCGATGTCAGCCTTCATCCGGCCTTTCGTTTATTCCGCTTTTATCCAGGTATTGGAGCCTGTCAGCTTAACCGACACGGGAGCAAGGGAGAGATGCAGGGGTTTTCCATCGGCGGTGCCGCGGTGCTCCGTTGAGACCAGCAGAGGACCTGCTTTTTGGTAGCCTGCCCACGTCGCAATCACAAGGCTGGGCTTCTTGGGTCCACCCCGACGATAGATAAATTCCTCGATCCGGTTGTCAGACCCGACGTAAAGCTCCCAAGTATCTCCGGGCGTGAAGCCGCCAGCCTCCTTAGGATATTTCACCACCACCCGCCTGGCCGATCCCTTTCCCAGCGGTAATTTTTGCATACCTTCATCGGTCACGGTGGCGCTGGTGTCCCAGTAGGCATGGAAGGGGAACAGAAGCCAATAGTTATCGTTGACGAAAGCCGGTTCAATCTGGTCCTTCACGTTGGCAGGCGCGTTGTTGAGCTGAGACTGAAGATAGGTAGCTTTCACCGGCTTGCCCTCCTTATCTTTCCCCTCGTAGGAGATTCGGCCGGTCTTGGGCTCCCATTCCCATGAACGGGAGAGATTCAGTCCGGTCAATTGGAGGTTGAAGGAATAGCGGATCGCTTCAATTTGCCCATATGAATCAAGGCCATACGTTTTGACTATCTGCTCGAGAATGGGCGCGCGGGTCTGCGCGCGAGAAGTCGCGGGGAGGATCAACAGCAGCATGCTGAAGGCTAAAAGGCGGGTCACACCGAGTCGGCTCAAGTTTGTCATGAACGTCCTTCCTTGTTGAATTGAACAGGTGTTGTTTTGGATACGTCCCCCGGGCTTCCGGATACCGAAATCGCGTGCTCGGGTAATAGGGTTGACTGAGCTAGTCCGCTTGAGTATCGAGGCACCGCCGGCCGCATGAGCCGGCGCAATGCAAGCATCGCAGCGGCCGTTGCCAAGCATCCGTATTCCAGCAGCATTACCCAACCGGGAAGCGCCCCCCAAGGACGGCCTAGTGTGCGCCAGTGCCACATGACGTAAGTGGGGATAATGCTCACCGTCCAGAGGATGATCAGCAGCGTCGAGGCCGACGTTAGAAATGGCAGCAGCCAGAGAAGATACCAGGGGAATACGGCGGGTGCGCACAAAAGAGACGCTGCCATTGGCCAGGCAAATACGTGCGGAGACCACTCGGGCGCTGCGCTTCTTAGCCAGGTTGCAGTTACTAATCCGACGAGCACTGCCAGCCCAGCCAGCAACTGCGGAGACGCTATTCGATCGAGTGCGGCAAATACGGGACCATTAAAGCGCCAACTCCGCACATACGTACCAAACGAGCCGATCGGAATGCGACCGTGATTCAGAAATGGCACGTACAGGAGTCCGACCACGGCTGCCGCCAGCGCAGCGTCGCGCAGGCGAACCCGCTTCCAGTAGAGAGGCACGAGTACGATCGGGAGAAATTTCACTGCTACCGCCAGCCCAAGTGCGACGGCCGCTGTCGCGCGCCATCGGCGCCCCAGCGCAGCGGCGGACACCAGTAACAATAGCGCGCCAACAATGTCAACGTGACCGCTTCCCGCCACCTCAATAGCCAACAATGGATTCCAGGCGTACGCGAGAACCAGGTGCGTTCCCTGCCGGCTACAACGCAGCACATCGAGCAACACGAAAACAATTGCGAACTCGCAAACCACAAATGCCAGTTTCAGTGCAAACGTGGACTCCTGAATCGCCGTTACCGCGCGGAAAAAAAGCTGCGCCCCTGGCGGATATGGGCTCGGTAGATCCGGGTTGTTCAAGTTGCGGGTTTCCGGGGTATGCAGCCCCTTAGCGGCAGGATCGCTGGGAACGACAAGATAAGGGTTGTAGCCGAGCCGCTGCAGGCGGCCATCCCAAAGATATCGATAAATGTCTTCATCGGGGCCCGAGGGCATCCGAAGAAATGGAAGATGCCATAGAGCGGCCAGAACGAGCCCGATGACGACAACGCGCCGTGGAAATTTTGGCGTAGAGAAGAACTCACGGATCGCGAGGAGGTAGACGATGCAAGCAAGCGTCAAAGAGGCCATGAAGTACGGTCCACCCCTATCGCCGAAGTTGCGTGAACAGATCGTCAGCGCCACGCACAACGTGGCGCCGAGTATGTACACTCTCCACGCGGGGGGGATCTTCACAATTCTTTCTTGCCCATCATTAATTGTGCCGCCACAAGCTCCCACTCTTTAAGCCACCGCGCCGTGCGTGGAGCCCTCTCCGGAGCGAGACGCAACTCTGCTGCCAGACGAGTCAGGTCGTCAGCTACATCGATATCGTAAAAAGGATCTGCAAAACCTACAGAAAGCGCAAGCGCTCGTGCGCGCGACAGGAGTGTATCCAGCGCGCTGCTGGTGCCCATTCCGTCGCGTGCGAAAAGCGTAGGATGAGAAGCCTTTGCCCCTACGAGGTAGTAGCCTCCGTCGTGCGTTGGTCCTACGACCACATCGTGTGCGGCCAGCATTTCGAAAGCGTCTTCGAGAATGGAACGCGGCAGGTGCGGGCTGTCGCTGTTGAAGGCAATGGTGCGTCGTTGACGATCTTCGGCGAAGTGCGCAAACACCGAAGTGAGGCCTGCAGCAAGACCTTCACCTTTCTGCCCAATTACATTCGCTTGGTTGCCTGCCAACTGCGCCAGCTCGTTTACGTCCGAGTGCGGGCACATGATGGCAACCTCTACATTGCCCAATGACCGCGCCAACGCCAGCGTGTCGTCGAGAAGACAGCGGTAGAAAGCAATGACAGCGTTAAGACAAAGGCTAGGAGCCAGTCGGGTCTTGACCGCGCCTGGCCTGGGTGCTTTTGCCATGATTACCAGCACGCGGTCACTCTCCGACGAACGCACCACTGTCTCGCTCGAAGACTCCATAAAATTTTGACGCGGACCTACGCTGGCCGCGGTGTTCCGGCTCTTCGGTGCTGGAAATAATAGCGCACTATCAGGCTGAGAATGAACCAAGCGGCGCCGACCGTGCCCTTCAGCGTACCGCCGATCTTCGATTTTCCGATACGCGGGTAATAGCTCACAGGGACTTCAACCACGCGGAATCCCGCGAGGGCGCCCTTCAGGATCATCTCAACGGCCCACCCATAGGTAGTCTCTTCGAGGGCGAGCGCGCGTAGTACCTCTGCGCGGCCGGCGCGAAACGGGCCGAGATCACTGATTTCCAGCCCATAGAGAAGCCTGATCAGGCTGGCGGCGAGGCGATTACCAAACACCTGATGCCAAGGCAACGCCCCAGCAGAACGCCGCTCTTGGAGGCGGGAACCGAGCGTGATATCGGCACGCCCTTCAGCGATTGGCGCTAAGAGAATCGGCAGTTCAGAGGGCCGATCGCTGTAATCGCCATCGAGAAACACAACAACGTCAGGGGAATTTGCCGTGGCCAGCCCTGTAAGGCAAGCTCGCCCATATCCGCGGCGCGGTTCCTGAACGACGAGGGCACCCATTTTTGCGGCGATTTCGGGCGTCCCGTCATTCGAGTTGCTGTCGACAACGATAACCTCGGTCGTGAGATCGGACGGGAGATCCGCCAGAACGCGCTCAATCGCTTGCGCTTCGTTATGGGTGGGGATGACGACGGAAACTCGCACCTGGATCGCTCAAACGCGCACAACGGGCACCAAACGCCCTGTGCGCTGCATCGCCCAAACGCGCACAACGGGCACCAAACGCCCTGTGCGCTTGGTCCAATCACCACCACGGAGAAGATGGCCAGCGTTGCGATAGCCATGCGTCAACGCCCCATCTCCGGCCGGCGCGTCCGATAGCGAGCCCAAGGGATGCCAGCACCGGAACCAGCAGTTCCCAGATCCACGAGGTACCCCACTCCGAAATCCAAAGGCTGCCGAGAAACAGAAAGGCCACAAATGCGGCTGGACGGGTAAGCAGCCCGATAACGAGCAGAATCCCCAGAGAAATTTCGGTTGCCCCTTGCATGGGGGCCACCATCGCGGCGTGGCTTGCCATCACACCAATCAACGCCTTCCACGCAGCAGGCGAATGACTCGACTTGATGTAGTAGTTAATCAGCCCCGCGTAACCCGCCGGTTTGTAGAGGCCTTTTCCCAGGTTCTCAAAAAACACCCAAACGAACATTGCGCCGATGGTCACACGGACCAGCGCCAGCCCACTTGCAGCTTCCGGTTGGTTGATCACCTTTAGAGTCGAGGTTGCGTTCGTTGTCATTGTCGACCTCGTGCCAGTTTGCGGAGGCCCGATGCAAGGGCCATCGCCCATCTTTCACTCTGGAGCAGGAATCAGATGTTTTAGATCGTTCCCTCTTGCTAGTGGATTCGCAAAATCCGATTCTTCCACCATCATGGCCTTAATTCGCCGCCATTATCAAGGGCTGCTCATAGCCGCGTCCCGGCTTTTGGAGTCGAATTAAAGCCCAGGGCCATCACTGAGACGTAGACTCATTGAGAAAAGGTCTACACGCAGATGTTGAACGAACCGAATCCACCGATTCTCGACCACGCGATCGGGCAACGTTCCGCGTTTACCGCCGAGAAGCTAATGAAAGAGTACCGCCGAATCCGCGAAGTTCCGGAAGGAGCCGTTCCCCCGGTATGCATTCTCGAATTTGACGGTGACCTGACCGACTGGCTTGTTCAAGTGCGCATGGCCAAGTCCTTCCCGTCGTGGGCTTGTTTTCACACAACAATGTTTGCGATGAACCTTGAAGGTGTCCCGTGCGGGATCATCGCACGAACAATCGGCGGCCCGTATGCGGTGTTAATTGCCGAACAACTCCATGCGGCCGGGGCCAAGATGATCATCGGACTCACGTCTGCAGGTCGTTTGGCGCCTGATCTCCCGCTTCCGTGCTTGGTGGTTGCGACATCGGCAGTACGTGACGAGGGGACTTCCTATCACTACCTGGCGCCAAGTCAGGAGGCTACCTGCCCCACGCCGGTAGCTGCGCATTTTGAACGGGAATTGGCCGCCGCGACTGGATGGAACGTCCGTTCCGGAAAAGTTTGGACTACGGATGCTCCCTATCGTGAAACACGGGAACAAATCGACAAATGGGCGAGCGAGAACGCTCTCGCGGTCGAGATGCAAACGGCATCTCTGTTCGCCTTCGGAACCGCCCGGCATGCTCACGTTGCTTCTGTTGTGATGGTCAGCAACGCCGTTGACCATCAAGGAGAGCAGTTCGATACTGGCTCGCGGGCTGACGGACTTCGAATTCTCAAGGCGATTGCCCGGGCGGCCCGGGCGTATCTCGAAACGGAATGTTGTGTTCATTCCGATTCGGATAGCGATTCGGCAACTCGCCTTGAACATCGACTTGACGTATAAGGCGGCATTTCGGAGAGGCCTGTTCCACAGTTCTCCTATTTCGGTGGAAAGTGCTCAAACATCTTATCCACTGATTTCCGCACCTGCTTTTCGTCGCCTTTCTGCGTCGAAGCGATCGAGTCCTCTGTAGCTTGCCCGCGCCACACTAAGTGCTTCGCCTTCGCGTCGATGAGGTCTATCGTCAAGATGCCCATAGTCCGCGGGCGTTCCTCGGTGTTCGAAAACACAGGGCCGCCAAATTCACCACCCCAACCACCCCAACCTCCCCAGGCCGCCCACGGGCCCCAGGGTCCACCGACGCCCCAGTCGAACCCGTCGGTGGTTGTTGTGGAATCGATCAACTCTTGGGTTGTGAAGTGATATGCAATCAACAGCGCGGGGCTTTGCGATTCCGAGACTTTCGTCAATCCTGCTTTCTGTAGGGCCTCGTCCGCGTACTGAACCACGAATTGTTTATAAAAACTATCGTTCTGTGCCGAAGTGATGTGCCAGGCATATGTTTTGTAGTCCGCAAAGGGCGCGTTCCGTTGCCAATTGACTCGTACAGTCTGTGCGTTCGCCCCGAGGATGCCGGCGCTCAGGCATATTACGCATTTGAGGACTAGCGTACTGATGCGCATTCTGTGTGACCTCCAAACCGGGTGCTCTGATCGAGCGATTATACCTGCCTTTTTTTGTCGCAGGCGACCTGCCCGGAGAACACCTGGTTCCCGGAGAACGCGCGATTTTGGTTTTGATAAAACAGATCACACATGCTTCGCTCTTCTCTCTTGGTTCTCAGCGCCCTTGCAGGAAGCTGTTATCTGGTGACGCAGGCTGGAGGCGCGCAGGAAATACAGCGACCGCCGATTGTGGGCGTCGCGCATATCGGACTGGAGACGAACGATATGAACGCAGCTCAACAATTCTACGGGCACGGCCTGGGCTTCGACTCGTTTACGCTCGATAAGCCGTCGGGCGGACTGATGCTGACGTACTTCAAGGTGAACGATCACCAGTACATCGAGGTATTTCCTGATTTGAAGAGCGAGGCGCAGGACCGGCTTTCCCACATTGCATTCGAGACGACGAATGCGGCGAAGCTGCGCGACTACCTGGCGGCGCACAGCGTGAAAGTGCCGGAGGTGCTCAAGCCGGGGCTGGACGGAAACCTGAGTATGATGGTGAAAGATCCGGACGGACACAACGTGGAATTCGTGCAATATATGCCGGGCTCGCTGCACAACCGGAACTTCAGCAAGCTGATGCCGGATACGCGGGTGTCGGAGCACATCATTCATGTCGGCATCACGGTGCAGGATCGCGCGGCCGCGGATAAGTTCTACAAAGATATTCTCGGATTCCAGTTGAAGTGGTACGGCGGCAAGACCGATGGCGAGGCGGATTGGTTAGACATGCGTGTGCCGGATGGGACCGATTGGGTGGAGTACATGATGAATGTGCACAACCCGACGCCGAAGCAACTCGGTGTGATGCACCACCTGGCGCTTGGGGTGGCGGATGTGCAAGAAGGGTTTAAGACGGTTACGGGGCGCGGCTTACATCTGCCGCAGGATCCGAAGATCGGGCGCGATGGCAAGTGGCAACTGAACTTGTACGATCCGAACTATACGCGGACGGAGTTGATGGAATATCGCGAAGCGCAGACGCCATGCTGCTCGTCCATGTTGGGGATGTTGAATCCTTTCCATTAGAGCGATTGCGGGTGCGTGAGTTGACCGTCACCGACTCGCTGACTACGCCGGGCGGCTATCGCCGAGATGATTGATTTGGGTTCCTAATGGTGGCGCTTGCCTCTGGCCGGATTCGGAGAGACTCTGGCCGTTCAATCGCAGCGCGAGCCCCAGTTTGCGGATTGCACTGAAACCGAAATAAGAACCAAGCCAAAGAAGGTCTGTGTGTGCCCCCGGTTCGATCCTTATCCAGCGAAGCCCTAAAGCAAGAAACATCGAAGCGAAGGCAAACGAGGCCGCGCCGGCGAAGCTGAGAAGCCATCCGTCCGCAATATGACGCTGACGCCACAGGATCCGAGCGATTCCCAATTCGAGAATGCCGATGCTCATTGCCATCAGGATGATCAGGAGCGCGATAGTAATAAAGCTAATTGGAAAACGGAGAAAGGCGTATTGGATCAGTCCGAGCGAGCCAAGCGCCAGACCATTCAGCACAAGAAGCCAGCATTTGCCATTTGTGGACCTGAAAAGGCCGGCGGCGATGGTACAAGCTCCTGCCAATAGCGCTAGCTTGCCCAAGAGCACCAACGTGCCATTCCACGAATGGAATGTCAGAGGTCCATCCGTGTTCTGCATGATCAAGTAGATGACCGAAATTATCGCGTCGAGAACGCCACACACTGCCAGCAACAGGCGGTTCTTAATCAGTGTTTGGAGCAAGGTGCACCTCCTAAATCACGATACGCCCAATCTGCCACGAATGGACACGAATATACACGAATGCTTTACCGATCACGGTCGACGATGTAGTCCATGAGTTGCCGGAGAAAGGTTTTATGCTCGTTTTCCGGGCAGTCGCGGTACGCGGAGTCGAAGAACTGGCGGGCGGCGGCGAGGAATTCGCGGGAGGCGCTTTGGGCGAAATCGATGCTGCCGCGTTCGCGCATGAGGCCGTACAACCAGGAGATTTCGCTGGGAAGGCGGTACTGGCGGGCTTTCGAGAGAATGCCGGTCATGCGCTGCTTCTCGAAGGCGTCGCTGTTTTCCAGAAGATGCAGGAGCATGAGAGTGCGCTTGCCCTCGTAAAGGTCGCCTGAGAGTTCCTTGCCGTAAGCGCCGGTTCCGATCAGGTTCAGCACGTCATCGTGGATCTGGAAGGCGAGGCCGAGAAGAAGGCCGAATTCGTTGAAGGGCGTGAGATCGCGGTCGCCGCGGCCGGCGACGATGGCCCCGATGCGGCAAGGATGAATGAAGCTGTACCAGCCGGTTTTCAGAAGCACCATGCGAATGTAGTCGCCGGTATCGAGAAGCATTTCGTTATTGCGAATCCAGCCGAGTTCCATAGCCTGGCCTTCGAGAGAACGCAGCAGCAAGTGATCAAATTCGTCGAATATTTTCCAGGCTGTTTCCGGGCCGAGCGTGCGGACGTTTTCACGCAGGAGGCGCATACTCAGGGCCTGCATTGCGTCTCCGGTATTGACCGCGAGGGGCAGACCATGCTCGACGTGGACGGCAGGCGAGCCGTGGCGCGTTTCGCTCAGGTCTTCCACGTCGTCATGGATGAGAAAGGCGTTGTGCAGCATTTCCAGCGCGGCAGCGCTGTTGAGCGCGTTTTCGATATTCCCGCCGTATGCACCGCAAGTGGCGAGACACAGAGCGGGCCGCAGGCCTTTGCCTGCGCGGGAAAGAGCTTCACGGATGATGCCGTAGAGATTCGGCTGGCCGTCCGGGACGGCATGCATTAAGGCCTCAAGCGTCCGAGCGCGGTAGCGGCCGAGCTGTTCCGCGAATGGGGAAGAAACGTATCCCATGCTTCAGCTTTTCTGCACGATGCGGAGACGCGGAGAGAGCGGAAGCACTTGCTGTACGGCGTCCAGTGCGGCGAGCGCGGTATTCAAACCGGCGTCGTCCCAGGGCAGACCAGCTTGCCAGCGCTGGCGGTCGTGACAACGAATGGGTGCGAAGAGTTCCGGTTCGTGCAATTTCCAAAGGCGGCAAGGGCTGGCGTTGGAGCCTGACCGTTCGAGGATGCCGTTGACGGCCCGGCGAGCGGCTTCATTTGCGCCTTCCATGGTTGCGAGGTCGGTGTAGGTCTGCACGTAATCAGATGCCAGGAAGAAATTTGGGATGGACGTGACGGCATCCGGGCGGAGGCGCCAGGAGTCGATAAGATTCACGAGCAGCGGTTCCACGTCATCGAACTTATGGCGGCGCTTCGGATCGGCCGCGATGTCCGGATCGAGATACCAGTAGTGCAGATCGGAGTCGCGAAGAACTTCGCGGCCCTCAACGTTGAGACTGCGCTTGAGCTGGTTCCAGACCTCTTCGGAGATTTCCCTGCGCGTGCAATCCCAGGCGCACTTGCCGTTGAAGCCGGGGGTTATCCAATCGGAGATATCGACCGAAATGATGCCCCTGGTCTTGCCGTCACCGAAACTTTCGAGATTTACGTCGGGCCAGAATTGCTTCTGCGAGACCGAGGTAAGTGCCCAGGGTGAGTCGAGGTAGATGGCATGGCCGTGAACGATGGGCACCTCGCGGGCGAGGTAGAACTGAATGCCGTTCATCCAATCGACGTTTGGAGCCAGTTGGGGAATGTTGCCGAGCCGGGCATCGCAGGCGACCATCGGCGGAGTGATCATGGGAGCCAAACGCTCCACCGGCATGGCGGCTATGTAGTGGTCTGCATATATTTCGCGAGTGGCGCCGTCGAGTGTTTCGATCGTTACGCCGCGGATCATGCCCGTAGAGCAGGCGATGGAACGAACGGTGGTTTCGAAGTGATAGACCACACCCATGGAGCGAAGGTGTTCAAGCCAGGGGAGCAGCCAGACCTCGTTGGTGGGACCGGCGAGGAGACGGTCAGACGTGGGCGTGGCGGGATCGGCAATGCCGAGCAGCAACTGCAGGAAGATATCACCGATGGTTCGGGTACTAGCTTTTTGCGCCTGGGCGGCGACGAGCGAGCGGGTGATACCGTGCCCGAGCAGTTTCTGATAGCCTTCTGAGCGCTCATCGGCGCCGATGAACTGCCACCAGCCGGTCTTCTCGTATTCGTTGATACGGCGCTCTTCGCAAGAACTGATAATTTGCCAGATGCGGCTGGCAAAGAACGCGATCTCATTAGGCGGTACGCCGAACTGACCAGAGATCAACTGCAGGAAGTTATTGAGGGTGAGCCGCACACCTTCGAGGGTGCGAGGAAAGGAGGCGGTGGTCACGATGCCCGGCTGGTCATAGCGGGCCATCAGGACTTGCGAGGTATTCGACATGTTGCCCGCTACCGTTCCGTTGCCGTACGGAATGCGCTGCATGGTGTCGATGATGTGACGGTAGAAGGACGGGAAGAAGCGGAACCCGTGCTCGCCGGGCACCCACGGACGAAGCGCGGAGGCGCCGGGACGCGCAGCGGAATACTCGCGCCAATACTTGACCGCGAGGGCCTGGGTGCGTTTGCCGCCGTGATCACCAAGTGCCGGAAGAACGGGAATACTGCGCGCCTTGCCGCCACACAGCGGCTGGCGCTCGAAAACTTCGACGTCGAAGCCGCGCTCGGCCAGTTCATGGGCGGCGCTCATGCCGGCGACACCACCGCCCAGGATGGCTACTTTCGCGCCCATGTTATTGGACCCCATCCGTCGTCGTGCTTTGCGAATGGATTCCGTAGACGTCGTAGTGGACTTGCAGCGCATCCATATTGACGTAGCCGATGCCGGTGCAGGGCAAGCGGTTCAACCAGAAATAGCGCAAATCAGCGCTCAAAAAGCGCGGACTGATTACAACCGGACCGGTATCGGGATAATGGCCGGCGAGTGCCTGGTCAAAACCATTTACACCGAGATCGAAGATACCGGAGGCCTCCATAAGGATCAGCGCGCCGTCATCGGTTTTGATAGTGGCAATGATGTCAGTGATGCCCACACCGTCGGTGCGTACACGCATCCAATCGCCGCCGCTCGGGTAAAAGACGCCATTGATTTTCTCGCCGCGTAGGAAGCCGCCGTTGACCAGGAAGTCAAGGCGCAGACCATCGGGGGTGTTCCCGATGACCTCCGGGCGCTTGCGAAGCTGGACAGCGACTCGCGTGAGATGCTCCATTTCGTATCGGAACGGGAGCGTGCCGACACGGAGTGCATCGGGGCCGGGCAGCGAGGCAGCCGAGGGGTTCGCCTGCGAGATGTAGAAAGAAGAGGGAAAGGGCAACGGGGTGTTCACACGTCTTCCTGCGGAGACGAGAACAGGCTGGTATTCGACTTTCGTACCGGGCATAAAGACGGGCAAAGCGGCGCGGAAGTAGTGCTTCCTGGCCTGGTGGTCGGTGCGAGAGAGCGTGGCCCGGATGTTTCGTTCGGGGCCGCCGTTTTCGCGATAGAGGACGGAGACCGTATTGCTGGACAGTGCCGGCTCGACGCCGATGGTGATCTCAACCGGGGCCGCGACCGGGGCGCCTTCCGGCGGCGCGGGTGCGTCCGGGGTTCCGTACCAGACAGTGAGACCGCTACCCGAGAAGTGCATTTTATTCAAGAAAGAGGCTTCGGTTCTCGAAGCCGCCTGGAAAGGCGGCTGCAGCCAAGATTGGCTGCCCCACAACGTCTGTCATGGTTGCGCTCCCTCGTGTTCGAGCGTCAGCATAGACTGCGGCTCTTTGACGCGAAGGACGAAACGCTCCGAGATGCGGTAGATCCAGCGGGGTTCGGCGGAAACCTGGAGGAACGTAGCGGCGATTTCGCTGGCGACAACAATTTCCGCTGGCTTGCCGGCGAGCGAGAGAAGGATGCCGCTTTTGGCTGGCAAGGTGCCGGTCCGGACCATGGGGCCTTCGATCAGCGGACGGATGCGGTCACTAGGGAGAACGAGCGAACCTCTGTCGGGCGTCTCGGCAGCGACGAACAGATCATTGCCCAGTGCGAGAGCATACGGACCGACGTAGCCCTGGTCTTCGAGTTCGGTGATGCCGCGGGCCACGGCGGTAAGAAGCTCGGAACCTGTATTGAGCGGCAGCCTGACCTTGCGGCCGTAATCATAAAGACCCTTTTCAGGAATGCCTCCGGTTACGCGATAGACGTTGGGAATATGCAACTCGAGGCCGGCGCGGCCGCGGAAGATGAGTGCGTCTTCTACGCGGGCAATGTAATTCGCCGCGCGACGGAAGAGAGTAAGTGCGGCACTAAGATCAGGCTGGGCAATCTGCTGGCTGTTGAGATAGACATTCACCGCGATGGTGGTTAGGCGCAGCACGGCTTCGTCATTCACATGCAGCCGCTGCCGTTCAAAGCCGTGTTCATGCGCCTCAGGTTCGAGCAGTTCGGCCGGCACGGTTTCGGCGTCGGCTGGAAGAGGGCCGTACAAGGGAAGAAAACGGGCAGCGACACGAGCTTTGCGCGCTTCCTCATAGATCGCCTGCTGGACAGTGTTCCACTGTTGCGCAGTCCATTCCAGCGGCTTGCCGATATCACTCATTCACTTTTATCCTTTCAGGACAACAGAGTTAGACAACTGATATACGTCGCTGATGAACAGCGAGACTAGACTTCGGCAAGCCGGAACTCCTGCCGTGGAACGTAACGGAATTCATCCGGGAAGCGGGCATGAAGCGCACCTGCGACGTCCGCGTCGTTCCGGAACTTGCCTGACACTCTTTCAACCAGCTCGCCGCCGCGGTATTCTTCGCCACGCAACCTCAGTAGTGTACGCATGCTCTGAGCGGCGCGCAACTCCAGCGAGAGGGCGGACTGGCGAGCCGCGACACGCATGGCTTCTTCAAGCTCCGCGTGGGCGCGATCGAGATTGCCGGATTCCGCGTATATCTGGCCGCGCAAGCGGAAGGCTTCCGGCAGCATCACGCCCTGGCTGTCGGAGGCCGCTTTGGCGATTGCCTGATCAAGCGTGTCCAAGGCGTCAGCGCCGCGGCCGGCGCGGTGCAACGCTTCGGCAGACATGACCATATCCTGCACGTACATCAGTTCCGTGCGGGTGGCATGGAGTCCCAGGCGTCCGATGATCTGTTTTTGGGCGGCATCTTCGATGGCGGAGCGCGACGTTTTCGGATCGGCTTCCATTGCATCGCACCAGGCCAGATACATGTGCGCCATGGGGACCCACATGGCATAACCTTCGCGTTCGGAAAGCTGGAGCAGCAGGCGGGCGTCAGCGCGAATCATGTCCAAGGCGTGCCAGAAGTGATAGATGTAAAGCGCGAAGGCGATGGCCTGGGCGGTGGTCGGGCCGTGCCGCAGTTCCGCAACCTGTTCGAGATTGGTTCTGAGCTCGCGGGCGGAGGCAGTGGTTTCGCCCAACATCCAAAGACTGGCGGAGTAGAAGCCGCGAACACAAGCCATGGAGGAGAGCTGGAAGACCTGCACGGTTTCGCGGATGGCCTCGGGCGTACCGACGGCAATGCCTTCGACGGCGTTTTGCCGGGCTTCGGTGAATTCCCCGCGAAAGTAGCGTGTGTAGCCGACGGCGTGCCGGCCGGCAAGCTTGAAAGTGGGCGTACCGATCTGGCCGGCCATTTGAAAGACCTGGAGAGCAACATCTAAGCCTTCGCGAAGCTGGCCGCGGAGGAAATAGACCGCCCAAAGTCCCCAGAGCGCGCCGAAGAGCCCGGCGCCGTCCTGGAGCCGGCCGGCGAGTTCTCTGGCGCGGAGACAGCTTTCTTCCACTTCGTTGCTGGCCCAACCGAAGGCGGCCATGCGCGCGGACATGAGTTGCATTTGCGCGGCAAGTTCCAAGCGGTAGCGCTGGGGATCGCTTTCGGGAAGCTGGGCAAGCGCTTTCAACGCGGCATCCATGTGCGACATGGCTTCATGGACGGCGCCGCGAGCGGAAGCGCGTTCGCCGGCGTGTAGCCAGTATTCCGCGGATTCCTTGTGGCAGGCCGCCGATTCGAAGTGGGTCGCGATGAGTTCCGGCTGCTCAGCGGCGATTTCGGGGAAATGCTCGGTGAGCTTGCGAGCGATTCGCTCGTGGTACTGCTGCCTGGTTTTGCGAACCAGCGAGGAATAAGCGGCGTCCTGAATCAGAGCGTGCTTAAAGATGTAGTGCAGACTGGACTCGTCCGATGAACGGTAGACGAGGCCTGTTTCTTCGGCTTTCTGCAGGGCCTTGGCAAGCACGTTTTCCGGCGTATCGGCGACAACGTGAAGCACGCGAAAGCTGAAATCGCGGCCCAGCACGGATGCAAGACGGAGCGTTTCGCGCGCTTCGCCGAGACGGTCGAGACGAGCAGTCAAAGAATCGCGAACGGTGGCCGGGATCAGGCCCGTGGGCAGCTCGCCCGATTCATCCAAGTCGGAGAGCCGACCCGATTCGAGCACGGCCTTTGTAACCTCTTCGATGAAGAGCGGCACACCCTCCGTGCGAGCCAGGAGCTGACCAAAGACGGCAGCAGGGATCTGCGCGTCCTGGGCGACGCGCCGCACCATGAACGCGGTCTCTTCCGGCTGGAGCGGCTTAAGCGAGATCACCGTTTCGTTAACCCGCGGCTGCCAGGGGAATTCGAATTCGGGCCGATAGGTAAGGGCGGCGAGGATGGGGGCAGCGGCGTTTTTCTCGAGGAATGTGCCGAGCAGCTCCACAGTAGAGGGATCTGCCCAATGCAGATCTTCCATCAGGAACAACAGCGGGCTCGATGCCGAGCGGGCGGCGAGCAGGGCGCCGATACTTTCAAACGTAAGCTGGCGTTTGCGCTGCGGCGTGAGATCAGGAGCGGGAACACCCGGTTCCGCAATGGTAAGAAGGCTTTCGAGCAGGCGCGCAGCATCACCATCAGGAGCACCGGCTTCGGCCATGCGGGTAGAGAGCTTGTTCCGTTTCTGGTCATTGGATTCCCGGCGCTGGAATCCGAGATCGCGGGTGAGCAGATCAATGAAAGGATAGAGCGCGCTGGTGCGATGGTAAGGCGAGCAGCGGCAGACCACGACGGAGCCGCTGTTTTGCTGAGCGTAGTCGCTAAGTTCTGCCACAAGACGCGACTTGCCGAGCCCCGGTTCGCCGCCGATGCGAACGACGCGACCCTGCCCGGCACTGGCGGCGAGCCAGGCGGACTTCAGGTGTTCGAGCTCGGGCCGGCGGCCCGTGAAGGGAGTGCGGGCGGGCTCGGCTTCGGGCTGCCCAGCGGTGCTGCTGCGGCCCAAGAGCCTGTATAGCGTGATGGGGCGCGAGATACCTTTCAATTCGCGCGGACCGAGAGCCTCAAACTGGAAAGGCGTCCGTGCAAGCCGCCAGGTGGCGTCGGACACAAGAACCTCATTGGCGCCTGCGGCAGCCTCGACCCGCGCCGCGATATTGGGTGTCTCGCCAAGTGCAAGCTGCTCCTCGTGACCGCTTTCGCCAAGAGTGCCGACGACCACTTCGCCGGTGTGGATGCCGATGCGAAGACGCAGGACCTGCCGGGTGGACTCAAGCCGTTCGAGGTCGGTCATGATACGCAGGGCGGCTTCGACAGCGCGGCGCGCGTCGTCTTCGTGAGCGCGCGGATAACCGAAGTAAGCGAGGATACCGTCGCCGAGAAACTGCGCAATGTGACCGTCGAGCTCAGAGATGACGCGCCCGCACACGGATTGGTAGCTCTGAATGAGTTCGCGAAAGTCCTCCGGATCCATGCTGGCCGAAAGAGCCGTGGAGCCGACGAGATCGCAGAAGAAGACCGTTAACTGCCGGCGCTCGGTGGTTGAAGACGGACCGTCGAGCGCGGTGCCGCACTCCGGGCAGAATTTTGCTTTGCGAGAGACCTGACTGCCGCACCGCGGGCACCGGGCCGGGAGAGCCGTGCCGCATTCTTCGCAGAACTTCGCCGCCGGCGACGCCGCGGCACCGCAACTGGGGCAGGAAGAAGTTGTGTCAGGCATCAACGATTACCGCGAGCACTGCCGGGGCAGCATCCGGGGAGACGAGAGTGCCAAAGTAGCGACCGGCGCTAACAAGGGGGATGTCGATTTCGATGCGTACGTCGGATGTTCCGCGCGGCGGAACGACGGGCGAGCCGGGAACCGGGGTGAGGTTCGCAGCGGCAATGCGCTCGCCTGCGGCACTAACCAGATCAGTGAAGGCGACGGGGGAAGAAACTGTATCTTCGGACTCGTTTATGAGTGAGATGACCAACAATGCTTTTTGGCCGGCCCGAACGGGAGAGGCCTGCAGCAGGACAGGCGCGGCAACGGCGGGGTATGCAACGAGAGGCGGGGAAAGAGCGGGCGCATCGTTCGGCAGGGAACCAGACTCTTCACGAAGGATCATTAAGGCGCGATCAACAAGGCTGCGCGACGTGGAAACCGGAGATGCGGCAGGTTCCGCGGGCAGACCGGGCACGGCGTCCGCGGTCCGCAAAAGCTCTTCGTACGGCTTCCTTTCGAAGTATCGCATCCGAAGTTGGTGTAATTAAGAGATCAGGAACACCAATTATCAACTCTCGCGGCACGCCGGTCAACAAATAGCTTGCGGACGGGTCCGCTATACTAGGCCAACAACGCTGGAGTGGGTGCCAAAGTGACCGGCACAACAATTTCGCATTTTAAGGTTCTCGAAAAGCTGGGCGAAGGAGGCATGGGGGTTGTTTACAAGGCAAGCGACCTCAAATTGAACCGCACCGTCGCCCTGAAATTCCTGGGTCCGCATCTTCGTTCCGATGATGCAGGCCGGGCACGGTTCTTGCGCGAGGCAAAAGCCGCCGCCGCGCTGAATCACGCAAGCATCTGCACGGTTTATGAAATCGATGAAACAGATAATACGCTGTTTATCGCAATGGAGCTGTGTGCCGGGCGGCCGCTGAGCGAGATTCTGCGGACACGCCTGCTGGACCTCAGTGAAGCGGTAAAGATAGGCCAGCAGATCACGGATGCGGTGGCGAGAGCGCATCAAGCGCAAATTATCCATCGCGACATCAAGAGCTCTAACATCATCGTGGACGAGATGGGCCGGGCAAAGCTGCTGGATTTCGGCCTGGCATCGCTGAACGTGGACGATCGGACACTGACGCGCGGGTCGATGGGTACGCCGCAGTACATGTCGCCCGAACGATTTGAGGCGGGCATTGCAGACAGAAGCGGCGACATCTGGTCGCTGGGCGTTTTGCTGTACGAGATGATTACGAGCCGGATGCCTTTTTCGGGATCGATCACGCAGTTGGTGAATACGATTTTGAATGAAGATCCGGTTCCTGCTTCGAAGGTGAGGCCGGGCATTCCGAGCGAACTGGACGACATCATCAATAAAGCCATCGCGAAGGATCCGCTGGAACGGTATCCGAACGCGGCAGAAATGGCCGCCGATCTTTCGGCGATGGCGGCAAGTCTGTTCACGCAGACGAGCGCGCGCGGCGCGACGCTGGGGCTGCCACTACCCGCACTGACGCTGCCTGGACGAGGCACCGAGCCGCAGAGAATTCACGGGATTGCGGTGCTGCCATTCCTGAATATGAGCGCCGACCCGGACAGCGCTTATCTGTGCGACGGATTGACCGAAGATCTGATCAATGCGCTCACACAAATGCAGGGACTGCGAGTGGTGGCGCGGGCCTCCACATTTCAGTTCCGATCGGAGTCGCTCGATGTTCGCGAGGTTGGCAGACAGCTAAGGGTGGGGTCGCTGGTATTGGGAAGCGTGCGGCGCTCCGGCAACCGGGTACGCGTGACGGCACAACTGGTAAAGGCGTCGGACGGCTGCCAAGTGTGGTCAAAGCGGTTCGACAGTGAGATGCGCGAGATTTTCGATGTGCAGGACGAGCTGACTACGGCCATCTTCGAGAGCCTTTGCGACTTGCTTGGCGCGGAGCCGGCGAAGCCACCGGCCGCCGACCACACCAGCAATTTCGATGCGCATGAGTTGTATCTACGCGGACGGTATAGTTTCAACCAGCAGACGCGGCAGAGCCTGCAGGAGGCGTTGCGGTATTTCCAGAATGCCGTTCAGCTTGCACCCCGGTACGCGCTGGCGCATGTGGGAATAGCAGATTGCTACGCCGTGTTGGGCTGGCACGGGATGAAGCCATCCTGCGAGGCAATGCCAAAGGCGAAAGAAGCCGCGCAGGCTGCGCTCGAAATCAATGATTCCCTGCCCTCCGCTTACCGAGTGCTGGGAAGTATCTATTCGGGGTTCGATTGGGACTGGCACCAAGCACGCCTGGCGTTCCAGAGAGCCTTTTCGCTGCCGCCGCCGACCTCCGACCTACATTTTCATCACGCGCTTGATTTCCTGACGCCACAGGCCCGGCTGGATGAAGCGCATGAAGAGATCAAGTGTGCGCTGGAGCTGGATCCGGTGTCGCCCCTGGTGAATACGG
This sequence comes from Acidobacteriaceae bacterium, assembly GCA_019233755.1. Lineage (GTDB taxonomy): Bacteria > Acidobacteriota > Terriglobia > Bryobacterales > Bryobacteraceae > Bog-105. Next base: position 24,616 of record JAFAMD010000061.1, read on the forward strand.
CATTGGGTGGGTGCCTCTATCGCAAGCGGCTTTATGATGCCGCGCTGCGGCAGATGGATGTGACACTTAAATTCGACCCGCACTTCTATCACGCCTTCTGGACGCGCGCGCGAGTTCTACAGGCACGCGGCGACTTACAGGAAGCGCTGGAAGCGTACGCCCGGGCGTACGAGGCAAGCGGAGAAAGTGCGGCGGTGCTGGCGGAGTTGGGGCATTGCTACGCGAAGCTGGGTGATACCCCGGCGGCGCGGGAAGCTTTGGAGACGCTGGGAAGGACAGCGACGGTCACGCATGTTTCGCCGCTGGCGTTCGCGACGGTGCACCACGGCCTTGGCGAAAAGACGCTCTTCTTCGAAGAATTGCAAAAGGCGGTGGAGGAGCGCACGCGCGGACTCGTTTGGGTGCCAGTGGATCCGCGCTTCGAGGATCTTCACGAAGACTCCACTTTTCGAAGCATACTGGCGCCGCTCGGGGTAAATGTACCCTCCGCCGCGACCTCGTAGGTGGAAGCAGGTGAGCCGAAGTGTTCTTACCATTTCGAATCTGCGCAAGGAATACGGCGCGACACTGGCGGTGGACGACGTTTCGTTTTCGGTAGAGCGAAATGAGATTGTGGGCCTGCTGGGTCCGAATGGCGCGGGGAAAACCACGACCATCAACATGATCCTCGGCGTTCTGGAACCGAGTTCGGGCAATATCCAGATTGAGGGAATCGACATCGCGACGGGACGTTTACAGGCGCTCGAAAGGACGAATTTTGCGGCAGTCTACGCACCGCTACCGGGTAATTTGACGGTCTGGCAGAACCTCCGAGTGTTCGGGTTGATGTACGGGGTAAAGAACTTATCGGACCGCATTGAAACCCTGCTGGCGCAGTTCGATTTGCGGGAGTTCCGGGATATGAAGTGCGGAGTGCTTTCGTCAGGAGAACAGACGCGGGTATGCCTGGCAAAAGCGATGCTGAACCGGCCGAATCTTCTGCTGCTGGATGAGCCGACTGCTTCACTTGACCCGGCAACCGCGCGGGAGATTCGCATGAAGATCCGCGAGCTTACAGCGCGGGGCAGCGGCGGCGTGCTCTGGACTTCGCACAACATGTATGAAGTAGAGGCCGTCTGTGACCGAGTGCTGTTTCTTTCACACGGCAAAATCCTGCTGGAAGGGGATCCACGAACCCTACCGCGCGAGCACGGTAAGCAGACTCTCGAGGATCTTTTCATTACGGTGGCGCGGGAACCCCTCGCGCTGGAGCGGGACTAGAGCGGCATGAATTTCAGCCGCACCGGCGCAATCGTGCTGAGGCAGCTTTACCTGATGCGCGGGAGTCCCGCGCGGGTGCTGCCGCTGTTTGCCTGGGTTGCAATCGACATCGTGTTGTGGGGATTCATCACGAAATACCTGAACAGGGTAACGGCATCGGGCTTCAATTTCGTGCCCTCCCTGCTGGGCGCAGTTCTGCTGTGGGATTTCTCCACGCGCGTAATGCAAGGGGTCACGACCACGTTCTTTGAAGACGTATGGTCGCGGAATTTCCTGAATATCTTTGCAGCACCGCTTTCGATTGCGGAATATCTCAGCGGCCTGGTGCTCTCGAGTATCGGCACGAGCGCGGTTGGCCTGGTTGTCATGCTGGCGCTGGCGACAACCTTTTTCGGCCTCTCGTTCTTCGGATACGGAATGGCATTAATTCCATTTCTGTTGGTGCTGTTCCTCTTCGGCATAGCGATCGGGATTGCCGGCACGGCGCTGGTGCTGCGTTTCGGGCCGGCGGCGGAATGGTTCGTCTGGCCGATTCCCGCACTGATTTCGCCGTTTGCGGGAGTGTTCTATCCGCTCGCTACGCTGCCGCGTTGGATGCAATATGTGGCATATCTTTTGCCGCCGTCGTACGTGTTCGAAGGCATGCGCGGCATTGTCGCGGGCCGCGCGCTACAGGGAAGCGCGCTGGTTGCGGGCGGCTGTCTCGCAGTGCTTTACGTCCTGGCGGCAGGCTGGTTCTTCAGGCGCATTTACCGGCACGCGGTGCGAACGGGCCTGATTGCGCGGTACAGCGCCGAAAGCATAAGTTAATTCACCCAAAAGGATCAGACACCGCTCTGGAAGGCGGGCTGGATGGGCATGGAGCGCACGCGGACGCCGGTGGCCTGGAACAGACCGTTCGCAATAGCGGGAGCGATGCCCATGATGGGTGTTTCCCCTGCGCCGGCAGACGGCAGATCTCTGCGATCGAGCAGAACGACTTCGACGGCAGGGAGATCGCTGAACCGCGGGACCGGGTATTTTCCAAGGCGCGGATTGAGGATTCGTCCGTTTGCAAAGTCGATGGCCTCAAACAAGGCGCCGCCAAGTCCCATGATGATGGCACCTTCCACCTGGTTTTCGAGTTGCCTGGGATTGACAATGGCTCCGCACTCGAAGGCCTCGACGACCCGGTCGACACGGATCTGGCGGTTGGGTGTTACGGATATCTCGGCGCAGCAAGCAAAGTAGCTGCCCTTCTCCATGCCGCACGACAGGCCGTAGCCGCGCGTGGGCGTAGGCTTACTCTTGTCCCAACCAAAGCGTCCGGCAGCGGCCTCCAGAACGGCGCGGACCCGATCATTCTGCAGGTTTTTCAAGCGAAACGCCAGCGGATCCATACCAACGGCCAGAGCAAGTTCGTCAATGTGCGATTCGCGGGCAAAATGGTTTGCCGTGGCGGCCAAGCCGCGATAGGAGCCCTGGCGCAGCGGGTACTTTGTGGGGTGGAAGCGCGCTCGAGAGGACGGGCAGCGGTAGGGGCTTTCCAGGCCGGATGATCCGGAATTGTAGTTGTGGAAGTCCCAGGACGTGAGGGTTCCGTCGTTGGCGACGCCACTGCGCACTTCAATCACTCCAGCCGGGCGAAAGTAGGCCCAGGTGAACTCTTCCTGGCGGGTCCAGACAAGCTTCACGGGGCGGCCGGCTGCCTTTGCAAGCCGGGCCGCTTCGATGGCGCACTCGCCGGTATGCTTTCCGCCGTACGCGGCGCCGGTATCGGGCACGATGACGCGGACGTTTTCTTCGGTAAGCTGGAACGCTTCGGCCAGTTCGCTGCGGACACCGAACGGAACCTGGGTGCCGGTCCAGACAGTTAGCCGGGAGCCCTGCCATTCGGCTACAGCGGCTCGAGGCTCAAGCGGCACGTGCGCGATATAGGCGACGGCGTAGGTGCTTTGAAGGTTTTTAGCTGCATGGGTATCCGGCAGCGCTGCGGTGGTATCGTGTTCGCCGGTTTCGCCGTTTTCCGGGTTGGCCTTCAAGTACGAGAAGAGATCTTTGGCGTAGATCTGCGACTTTTCGCGCCACTGCGCCTTGATGGCATCGAGAGACTTGTCGGCGATAAATTCGTTTGGGGCAGCGACACCGATGAAGTCCGATTCGTGAACAACAGTGACATTGGGGATAGCAGCGGCGGCCGTCGTATCAGCAGAAAGCAGTTGCGCACCGAACGAAGGTGGACGAAGCACGCGGCCGTACAACATTCCGGGGCGCTTCATGTCTGACGTGAACTGATGGCGGCCGCTCACCAGTTCGCGTGCATTCAGTTTGGACAGGCTCCTGCCGCTGTACTGGCGTTCCGAAGGCGGGGTGATTTCGCTATTCGCGCAGAGAACCTTCGTCCAATCGGCGGCGCTTGCGAATTCGCCGTATCCTGCCTTCCTGCCGGAAGCCGGCTGGAGAACGTATCCGTCCGCGAGAGTAAGGCTGGCGCGGTCGACGCTCCACTTTTTTGCGGCGATAGTGAGAAGCTGCTCGCGCATGGCGGCAGCGGCGGCGCGAAGCTGCGGGGCCATCGTCGGGGTAGTGCGGCTGCCAAAAGTGCCCATGTCCCATGGAGTGAGGGCCGTATCTCCCATGACGAGGCGAATGGAGCCGGGCTGGACGTGCAGTTCGTCGGCAATTGCCTGAGGCAGCGATGTGCGGATGTTTTGACCGACTTCTACCTTGCCCGTGAACGCGGTGACAGCACCATTCTGGTCGATATGCAGCCAGGCAGCGACGTCCTGGGGAGGCGGGTTACTCGCAGGGCGGCGATGCGATCGGCCGGATTCCTGTGCGAGCGACTCCTGCTCAAGCGTGACGAGCACGAGCATTCCGCCGCCTAAGGATTTCAAGAAATCGCGCCGGGATGCCGAGAGCAACTCAGGCATGGGGATGCCCTCCGCCCTTCTTTGCCTGAGTGCGGACTGCAGCGATAATTCGGCGGTAGGTCCCGCAACGGCAGATATTGCCCTGAAGCACTTTCTTGATATCGGCATCCGACGCCGCAGGATTCGTACGGAGAAGCGCGACGCTCGAGAGGATCATTCCGGAAGTGCAGTAGCCGCATTGCATTGCATCAGAATCGATGAATGCCTGCTGCACAGGGTGGAGGCGATCGCCGTCAGAGAGCCCTTCGATGGTGGTGATCTCCTTTCCAGCGACCGCGCCGATGCTGAGTTGGCAGGAGCGCACCGGCTTGCTATCAATGAGAACCGTGCAGGCTCCGCACTGCCCTTCCCCGCAGCCGTACTTCGCTCCGGTGAGATCGAGCTCGTTGCGCAGGACAAAGAGGAGCAGGCGTTCCGGGTCGGTATCGACGGACCGGCGCTCGCCGTTCACAACGAAATCCATGCTCTGATTCTGTCTCAAATCAAACGAGCACGTGGCCTGCGCGACTCACGGCAGCGGAACGGGCGGGATGACGCGCATGTCAACCAAAGCGCTGACGAAAAACTGAAACGCGATCGCAGTGAGCATCAGACCCATGAGGCGGGTGATGACGCGCTCCCCCAGTTCGCCGAGGAAGGCTTCGACGCGGTCGGCGCTGGCGAGCACACCATAGGTGACGGCGCACGTGATGGCGATACCCACCATTACGGGCATGGCCTCACGCCACGATGGAGCTTGTCCGACAAGGACCATAACGGTCGAGATGGAGCCAGGTCCGGCCAGCATCGGAATACCCATCGGAATGATGCCCACATCTTCGGTTTGGCAGGCATCGGTCTGCTCCTCCGGCGTTTCCTGTGTTCGGGAGCGGCGGGCTTGCAGCATATCCAGCGCAACAAGAAGGAGCAGCAGGCCGCCGGCGAATTTGAAGGCCGGCAGCGAGACGCCGAAGGCACGGAAGAGATACTTGCCGACAGTCGCGAAGAGGCAGAGCACGAGAAGACAGGTGAGCGCAGCGCGCCGCGCCGCCTGTTTGCGGCGGGGCGGGGCATATCCGGCTGTCATTGCAAGAAACGCCGGCGTGGCCGCGAAAGGGTCGACGATGAAAAACACCGCCGTGAGGGCAGTGAGCCAGGGAAGCAGGTACGCGTGCAGAGACGTCATCGATGCTCAATGCCAATTGTAGGAGAGGCAAGCAGGCCTCCGTGCCCACCCGAAAGCAGCAAGTGCTGCCCGGAACGGATCAGGTAAGCGCAGGGAGACAATGGCTAACATGCGATTGTTTGTCTTCCTGCTTGCGGCGCCACTGTTAGCCCAGCAATACGATCTCGTGATCAACAACGGCCGGCTGATTGATCCCGCATCCAATACGGATGCGATTCGATCAGTGGGCATCCGGGGTACAAAGATCGCGCAGGTTGCGGCGCACCCGCTCGAAGGAAAGACCGTGATCGATGCCCATGGCCTGGTGGTCTCGCCGGGTTTTATCGATCTTCACTCGCACGGTCAAACGCCTGAGAATTACGCATTCAAAGCAAGGGATGGGGTGACGACGGCGCTCGAGATGGAAGTGGGGGTGTGGCCGGTTCCGCAATGGTATGCGGCACGCGAAGGCAAGGCGCTGGTCAATTTCGGGGCATCGTCGGGCTATCTGCCGGCGCTGATGGCGGTTATGCACGATAGCGGCACATTGCTTCCGCGCGACGCGGCAGTAAACCGGGCGCCGACGGCGGAGGAGTGGCGCGAAACACTGGCGCACGTACGCCAGGGAATCGAGGATGGCGCGCTCGGCATCGGATTGGGAATCGCCTACACGCCAAAGGTGTCGCGGGCGCAGATTCTCGATCTGTTTCGCCTGGGGAGCGACCAAAAGATGTGCCTCTTTGTCCATATGCGGAACGGCGGACCAGTAGACCCGGGTGTTATTGATGCGCTGCAGGAAGTGATCGCCGATGCCGCAGTGACGGGAGCTTCGCTGCACGTGGTACACATCACCAGCATGGGTTTGCGAGAGACCCCGCTGTGCCTGCAGATGATCGCGGGCGCGCGCAAGCACGGGCTGGATGTAACGACCGAGGCTTATCCCTATACCGCCGGGATGACCGATCTCTCGTCGGCGATTTTCAGCGAAGGCTGGCAGGACCGGCAAGGCGGGATTACATACCACGACCTGCAATGGGCTGCGACCGGTGAGCGGCTTACGCCTGAAACGTTTGCACTCTACCGCAAGCAAGGCGGAATGGTGGCGGTGCACAGCATTCCCGAAGAGGACGCGCGGCTCGCGGTGAGCGATCCTTCGGTGATGATCGCGAGCGACGGCATTCTCAATAACGGCAAAGGGCACCCACGCGCCGCGGGTGCTTATGCACGCGTACTGGGGCGCTATGTGCGCGAGGATCACGCGCTGACGCTGATGGAAGCAATCCGCAAGATGAGCCTGGAGCCGGCAGAGCGGTTGGGCGATTCCCATAAGGGACGTATTGAGGCCGGTGCGGACGCCGATATTACGGTTTTCGACGCCGAGCATGTCATTGATCGCGCCACGTATGAAAACCCGGCCCAATACTCGGAAGGCATTCCGTACGTCATTGTGAACGGAACGATAGTCGTGAAGGACAGCAAAATCCAGACCGGCGTTTTGCCAGGAGTCGGGGTGCGGTACGTTCAGCGTTCGCAGTGACGCTGGCAGTTAGTCCACAGCGTCGGTTGCAGTCAGGTCGGGTTCGAGAAACGAGACGGGATCGTCATCGAAGCGGAGCTTGCACCTCTGGGAACAGAAGTAGTACCGCATACCCTCGTAGTCACTCACGAAGGCGGTTTTCGATGGATCGATACTCATGTCGCAGACAGGATCTAAAACGGTTTCGTTGGCCATTCGTGTGTCCTCCAGCAGATTACAGATTCGCTGGCCGATCAACCGGCCGGTTAGAGAGATAACGCTGGAGCCATTGAGCCGCCAGACGTGCAACCTCCTCCAGCGTTCCGGGTTCTTCAAACAGATGCGTAGCGTGGGGAACAATCTCGAGTTTCTTCTCACAGGAAAGCTGCGAAAGCGCAGTCTCATTCAGTTCAATCACCTGGTAATCACGACTCCCCACCAGCAGCAAGGTTGGCGCTTTCACCCGGGGTAGGGCGGGGCCAGCAAGGTCAGGCCGTCCGCCGCGGGAAACAATCGCGCCTACGACGGCGGGTAACTTTGCGGCAGCTACCAGGGCGGCAGCGGCCCCCGTACTGGCGCCAAAGTAGCCGATCTCGAAACCTTTTGTCTCGTCGTTACGGGTGAGCCATTCGGTGGCTTCTACAACTCTCCCGGCGAGCAGCGGGATGTCGAAGCGCAGATGCGTGGTTCGCTCGTCGATAGATTCTTCGCCGGGAGTCAACAGATCGAGCAGCAGCGTTCCGAGGCCGGCTGCCTGCAAGACGCCGGCCACGTACCGGTTCCGGGAGCTGAAGCGGCTACTTCCGCTGCCATGGGCGAAGAGGACGAGGGCGGCAGCACCAGACGGCAGAGTGAGATCTCCGATGATCCCGGATGGCGGGATTTCTACGGGAATTTGGGCGGATTCGGCGCGACGAGGCATCCGTGCTCCGAAGTCAGACGCAGGGAACGGGCGCTAAGGTTTCGGGCCTGAGTAAGCGCTAGCGATAACATCCTCTGAGGCATGATCCGTCGTTCTCTTGTGTTGTTGTGTGTTCTGGTATGCGCGTGGCTGGGTTTCGCGCAGGATGCGAGCTACCCTCCCAAGGGACAACTGATTCCGGCACCGGATTGTATGATGCTGCGGGCCGCCTGGCAGGGCGAACAGACCGCGTGCACCTCCGGAACGCACGAAGCCTGGCTGAACGATGTGAGGCACTGGCGTTTTGAGCGGAAGATCCGCATCGGCTTTAACGATTCACGTTATGAGATGCCCGCCCTGGCGTGGACGCAGTCGAGCTTCATCCAACCGCAGATGATGGTCGAAGACCGCTACTTCTATGATCCGGCGGCCGGCCAATACACCATAAATCGTTATCTGGACGATCTGGAAAAGCGGTATGGCGGGATTGATGCGGTGTTGATCTGGCCGACCTACCCGAACATGGGCATCGATAATCGCAACCAGCAGGATATGATTCGCTCGATGCCGGGCGGCCTTGAGGGCGTGAAGCAGATGATTGCGCAGTTTCACCGGAGAGGCATTCGCGTGCTGTTTCCCATGATGATGTGGGACCAAGGGACACGAGACCCGGGAATTCCGTGGCCCCAAGCGATCGCGGAGCTCATGAAAGAAATTGATGCGGACGGGATTAACGGCGACACGCAGGATGGGGTCCCGCTTGCTTTTGCGGAAGCGGCCGAGAAGACCGGCCATCCCCTGGCGTTTGAGCCGGAAGGCAGTCCATCGGATGAAGCGCTTGCGTGGAACGTAATGACCTGGGGTCAATACAGCGGGCAGTTCAGCTTTGTTCCCGGCGTGGACCGATTCCGGTGGCTGGAGACACGCCACATGGTCAACATCTCAGACCGGTGGAACCGCAGCAAGACCGATGACCTTCAGTACGCTTTCTTCAACGGCGAGGGGTGGGAAAGCTGGGAGAACATCTGGGGCATCTGGAACGGCATTACGGCGCGGGACGCTGAAGCGACACGGCGCATGGCCACACTGGAACGCGGCGTTGCCCGCTTCCTGACCAGCAAGGACTGGGAGCCTTTCTATCCGATGCGCCGCTATGGCGTGTACAGCAGCCGGTGGCCTCTCGGGGAACAAACCGTTTGGACGATTGTGAATCGCAATGAGTACGACGTGGACGGGCCGCAAATGACGGTTCCCATGAAGGATGGCATACGTTACTTCGACCTCTATCATGGCAAGGAACTGAACCCGGAGCGTGATGGCGACACGCCAACCCTCACATTTCCACTGGAGGCGCACGCCTTTGGCGCCGTGCTTGCGGTGAGTGGCGAGCCTGATCCGGCTATGCAAAAGCTGATGGCCCGCATGGCAGGAATTACGGCGAGGCCGCTTTCAAGCTATTTGGGGGAATGGGAACCGCTGCCGCAGCAACTGGTTGCAATCGAGCGAACGAACCTTCCAGCGGCGTCGCCGGAAGGAATGATCAAGATCCCGGGCGGCGCGTACGTTTTCAAAGTGGAAGGCATAGAAATCGAGGGTTCAGATAATATCGGAGTCGACGTTCAGTATCCCTGGGAAGATATGCCGCGCCGCTTCCATGAACACCGAATGAAGGTCAACCCGTTCTACATCGACAAATATCCAGTGACGAACGCGGAATTCAAGAAGTTCCTGGACCTTTCGCACTACCGCCCAGCGGACGAGCAGAATTTTCTGCGCGATTGGACGAACGGAACCTATCGAGAAGGCTGGGGGAACAAACCCGTTACCTGGGTTTCGCTAGAGGACGCACGCGCGTACGCGAAATGGGCTGGAAAACGGCTACCGCACGAATGGGAGTGGCAGTTTGCGGCGCAAGGTACAGACAGCCGCCTTTACCCGTGGGGGAGCGAATGGCAAGCACGGGCAGTTCCGGCACCGGATAAAGGCCGCACCTTGCGAGGGCCGGACGCCGTGGACGCGCATCCTGCGGGAGCGAGCCCGTTCGGGGTGATGGACCTGGTTGGAAATGTCTGGCAATGGACCGATGAGTACGGCGACGAGCACACACGGGGGGCCGTTCTGCGCGGAGGCTCGTATTACCAGCCTCAGGGCTCGATCTGGTACTTTCCGCAGGCTTATCGCAATGATCAACACGGCAAGCTCCTGCTAATGGCTCCGAGTTTTGACCGCGCGGGCACGGTGGGCTTCCGTTGCGTGGTGGATGCGGAATGAAACGCGTTCTGGTTCTAGGCAGTTTGAATATTGATTTAGTACAGAGAGTGGGTCGCATGCCACTGCCGGGCGAGACGCTAAGGGGCGAGGATCTGCGGATATTCGTCGGCGGGAAGGGCGCGAATCAGGCCTGCGCCGCTGCGCTCCTGGGAATGAAGGCGGAGATGGCGGGGATGGTGGGCGACGACGTCTTCGCCAGCCGGCTGATCGGCGAGCTGCAGGGCGCCGGCGTGGATACGCGAGCGGTCCAGACTTCGGAAAAGCCATCCGGAAGCGCGACTATTTTGGTATTGCCCGGCGGTGAAAACGTGATCGTTATCTCGCCGGGAGCAAATGCCGATGTCTCCATCGAGGCGGCGCTAAGCGCGGTGGAAAGGCTTGGCACCGGTGACTTCCTGCTGTGTCAACTGGAGATCCCGTTGCCCGCGGTTGCCGCGGCCCTGAAGGCGGCGCATCGGAACCAGGTCTCAACCATTCTGGACCCGGCACCTGGGCAGACGCTGCCGGATGATCTGTTCCCTGCTATCAGCATTCTGACTCCGAATCAGAGGGAAGCGGGCCTATTGCTGGGCCGGAGCGAGCCAGTTCGAACCCTGGCGGACGCCGAGGCGGCAGCGAAAGAACTGCTCGCCCGGGGCTCACAAACCGTGATTGTGAAGATGGGCAGCGACGGCTGCGTAGCGGCGAACGCGGGTGAGGTGTTTCACGCACCCGGATTTTCGATGGACGCAGTGGATACAACGGCGGCGGGCGACACCTTCAATGGGGCGCTGTGCGTTGCCCTGTCGGAGGGCAGGTCTCTACGAGACGCTGCCCGCTTCGCCAATGCAGCGGCAGCGCTTTCCGTTACCCGATCAGGAGCGATCAGCGCCATTCCTGCCCGGGCTGAAGTGGAAGAATTTCTGGCAGCCTGCGCCGCGAATCCGGGGAGCTGATGTTCACTGTTCATAGTTCTGCAACTGCGATCTTTTTTTGCGTCTGCACGATGCTCGGCTGGGGTTCGTGGGCTAACACGCAAAAGCTGGCCGGCAAAGAGCGCTGGCCGTTCGAGCTGTTCTACTGGGACTACGCAGTGGGAGTGGCTCTGACGGGTCTGCTGCTCGCGATGAGCCTAGGCGGAGCCCAGAGTTTCGAGAACCTGAGCGCAGCCTCGAGTTCCGCCGTTTGGCATGCGCTCGAGAGCGGCGGATTGTTTAATCTGGCCAATATTCTGCTGGTTGCGGCCATCGACGCCGCAGGTATGTCGGTTGCGTTCCCGGTGGGGATCGGCCTGGCGCTGGTGATTGGAACGGCCGTCAGTTATATCGAGGTGCCGAAGGGCAACGCAGCGCTGCTGTTTGCAGGGGTGTGTCTGATTGTCGCGGCGATGATCATCTCGGCGATGGCGCATCGGCGGTTGGCGAAAGCAGCGCATAAGAGAAAGAGCTCCGGCCTGGTGTTTGCTACGGTCGCAGGACTGCTGATGGGCTTCTTCTATCCGCAATTAATGGCGGCCATCTCGCCCAATTTCAACTCCGAACCGGTTCGCGCCGGGATGCTGACACCCTACACTGCTCTTTTTCTTTTTGGAATCGGAGTGTTGGTCAGCAGTGTGCCGATTAATGGCGTGTTCATGCTGTCGAAAGGTTCACGGATTTCCGATTTCCTGCGGGCGCGGCCAGCGCTTCATCTGCCAGGGATTTTGGGAGGCGCCATCTGGATGATTGCTTTGGGGCTGAATGTGATCGCGTCAGGCGTGGCCGGCCCGGCGATATCGTACGCGCTTGGGCAAGGAGCGACGCTAATTGCCGCGCTGTGGGGGGTGTTCGTCTGGCGCGAATTCCGGTCAGCGCCGGCGGGTACGAACAGGTTGATAGCCGCAATGCTCGGGGCCTATACGATCGGGATCGTATTAATTGGGCAAGCCAGCTTTTAAGCGGGTCTCGAAATTACAAAGTGTTTACCAGATAGCAGCAAATATTGGTCACAGTTTGCTTTATCTTCGTGCCCAGCACGCGCAGAAAAATCCAGTTTAATTCACGATGGCAGACGCTCTGAAGGCGCGGTAATGTGCCCGTTCCCGACGGTCACGGTTCATTGCTTGCGTTTTCATTACTGCAATTCTGTGCGCTGCGGAGGTACAGGAGGTCCATATGAAGCGAACACTATTCGCACTCACTTCGATCGGATTGATGTTTCTGTTCCCACTTGTGGCTGTCTCTGATGACCACGACGGAGCGCCGATTCTGCCGCAATTGGCAAACAGCCCGTTGCAAGTCGTCCCCACCGTGCCAGCGAACGGCGATCAGAACCCTTATGGGGTGGCATTTGTACCGCATGATTTCGCGCGGGGAGGCAAAATTCATCCGGGCGACATCCTTGTTTCTAATTTCAATAACGCCAGCAATACCCAGGGTACGGGAACGACGATAGTTTCCATCGATCGTCAGGGAAATCAGACGCTCTTCTTCGGAGGCAAGTCCGGCCTGGGTTTGACGACAGCCCTAGGCGTGCTAAGGCGCGGAGTGGTTTTGGTCGGCAACGTTCCCACGAACTCATCCGGCATAGCGCAGCAAGGCTCGCTGATTGCAATCGATCGCCACGGCAAGGAGATTACCTCGTTCACCGATGACGTAAAGCTGGATGGCCCTTGGGATCTTACTTTGCTCGACTTCGGAGAAAGGGCGATTGTATTCGTTTCGAATGTTCTGAACGGAACGGTCTCGCGTCTCGAACTCCGGATCTCGGACGATGGCGAGCGCGTCCGGCTCGAACATTCGACCTTGGTAGCGAAGGGATATTTGTTCCGCACTGATCCGTTGGCACTGGTGGTTGGACCGACCGGACTTGTCTTCGACCGCGACGAAGAAGAACTGTTTGTGGCGTCTACCGGGGACAACGCAATTTATAAGGTACGTAATGCGCTGAAGCGGGACCGACCTGCCCATTTGGGCGTGGTGGTGTATGAGGATAATGCCCATCTGCGGGGACCGCTCGGGCTGATAAGAACTCCGAACGGCGACTTCATTACCACCAACGGTGACGCAGTCAATCCCGACCCGGCGCACCCTAGCGAAATGATCGAATTCACCAAGTCCGGCAAGTTCGTAGCTCAGTTTTCGGTGGATACTTCCGCCGAGGGCGGAGCTTTTGGGATCGCCATTCACGGCCAAGACGATCACCTGCGCCTTGCCGCAGTGGACGATATCAATAACACGCTCGAGATCTGGACGATCGACAACTAAATAGAACCGCGGAGCAGCTACTTAAATTCGTGCTGTAGCTGCTCCAGTTCCAGCGCACCCGGGCATAGCTCGCCATACGGCACCTGCGAGAGGGGCGTTTCCGAGGTATTGTTCTGTTCGTGAAGGCTGCTGATCGTCTCGTCCACGAATAGCAACCCGGTAACGATCTCACCCGAGCCTTGCTTTTCGAGCAGGTAGTTCATCACCTTCTGCCGGTCTGTTGGATCGTATTCTTGCGGGACGGAGCGGAAGCGCACGATACTGCCGTCATGCATGGTCACGGCAGTGACTCCTTGTTCTCGAATGGCCGCTACAATTTCGGTCTGCAGCGGGACAAAATCCGCTTCGGCCGCCTTCAGTTCGTTCTGGCGCGTGTAGAGATAACTTTTGGTTGATCCTGAATGATCATTGAAGGTCACACACGGAGAAATCACGTCCACCAGGGCTAAGCCGCGATGAGCGAAAGCGGCCTTCAGAATGGGAACAAGCCGCTCCTTGTCTCCAGAGAAGCCGCGCGCGACGAAACTGGCTCCAATGCTGAGAGCAAGCGTAACCGGATCGATGGGCAGCACCTGGTTTGCCTCGCCGCGCTTACTTTTCGAGCCCACATCCGCGGAGGCCGAGAACTGACCCTTTGTGAGCCCGTAGACACCGTTGTTCTCGATGATGTACACCATTCGCACATTGCGCCGAATAGCGTGGCACATGTGCCCGAGGCCGATGGAAAGCGAATCGCCGTCGCCGGACACGCCGATATACGTGATGTCCCGGTTGGCCGCAGCAGCGCCGGTGGTTATCGCGGGCATTCGGCCGTGAGCGGAGTTGAAGCCATGCGCACCGCTGGCGAAATAAGCAGGTGTTTTGGACGAGCAGCCAATGCCGCTCATCTTTGCGAGCATGTGCGGCGGCATGGCAATTTCCCAGAGTGCGCGGATGATGGCGGCCGTGATGGAGTCGTGCCCACATCCCGCGCAGAGCGTCGACATAGAGCCTTCGTAATCGCGGATGGTGAGCCCAAGCTCGTTCTTTTGGAGGCTGGGGTGGCGTGCAACAGGTTTGACGATTGACGGCACGGTTTGCTCCTCTATACCGGCAGTTGCCGGGTGATTGAGTCGACCACGCTGCGGGCACTCAGCGGGAATCCGCCATAGACGAGTACCGAACGCAGGCGGTCTTTCGGCACACAGGTTTCAAGGACAAGCAGTGAACGAAGTTGAGCGTCGCGATTCTGTTCCACGATAAAGCAGATGTCGTGCGCGTAAAGGAATTCTTCTATGCTTTTGTGGAACGGAAAGCCGCAAATACGCATGTAATCCGCGTCGATGCCGCGTTCGGCGAGAAGGTCGAGGGCCTCTCGAACAGCGGGATCGCAGCCGCCAATGGTCACGACACCGATGGCGTTGCGCCCGCTACTGATTTTGGGCGACGGAACAGCATTTGCCGCAGCTTTCTGTTTCCTGGCAAGGCGGTCGAGCACCTGCTGATACTCTTCCGGCGCCTCTGTGTATCCCCCGAGTTTGTTATGCCCGGAACCGCGCGTCACGTAAGCGCCTTTGGCATGGACACCCGGCAGCGTTCTCGGAGTGACGTGGTTTTCGTCCTCGTTGGAATAGCGGTAGAAGGCGGGCAGTTTCTGGAGATCTGCTTCGGAGAGGATGCGGCCACGGTCCGGGCGGTACGAATCGTCCCACGTGAGTTGAGGCACCACCCAGTCATTCATGCCGATGTCCAAATCGGAAAGCATGATGACAGGCGTCTGGAAGCGCTCGGCGAGATCGAACGATTTAACAGCAAACTCGAAGCACTCTGCCGGATTCGCAGGAAACAACAGGATGTGTTTTGTATCACCATGCGAAGCGTAGGCGCATTCCATGAGGTCTGCCTGCTGCGTACGGGTGGGCATGCCGGTAGAAGGGCCGACTCTTTGCACATCGATGAGAACCGCCGGAATCTCCGAATAATAGGCAAGGCCGAGCAACTCATTCATGAGCGAGATGCCGGGCCCGGAGGTCGCGGTGAAAGCCCGGGCGCCGTTCCAGCACGCACCGATGACCATGCCGACGGCTGCAAGCTCGTCCTCGGCTTGAAGAATCAGATAATTGTTCCGGCCGGTGTCGGGGTCCCGGCGATATTTTTCACAAAAGCGCCGGAAGGCGTCCATGACCGATGTGGAGGGAGTGATGGGATACCACGCCGCGACGGTAGCCCCGGCATACAAGCAGCCGAGCGCGGCAGCCGTATTGCCGTCGATCAGGATTTTGTCGCGGTTGGCGTCCATCCGCTCGAGGTGGAACGGCAGCGGACATGCGAAGTGTTTGACTGCATATTCGTACCCGATGCGGAGCGCATCGCGGTTTGATTCCCGGAGCGTCTTTTTTCCGGCAAATTTCTCGGCGAGCAGACCTTCAACAATCTGCATGTCGATTCCGAGAAACGCAACCAGGGCGCCCGCGTAGGAAATGTTCTTCATGAGCGTGCGTTCACGCGCATCGTGGAAGCGCGAGTTACACATTTCGGCGAGCGGTATGGGCAGAAAATTGACGTCGTCGCGCCAGAGCGAGCGCTCGAGCGGCCAACTGGAATCGTAAAGAACGTAGCCGCCGCTTCGCACCTCGCGAATGTCTCGCGCGTAGGTCTGGGCGTTCATGGCGACCATCAGGTCATACTCAAGCGCGCGAGCAGTGTAGCGATTCTTGTTGACGCGTATTTCATACCAGGTAGGCAGTCCCTGAATATTCGATGGGAAAAGATTCTTTCCCGAAACCGGAATCCCCATACGGAAGATGGCCTGCATGAGGAGGCCGTTCGCGCTTGCAGATCCGGTGCCGTTTACATTCGCCAGCTTGACGGCGAAATCGTTTACGCCAGTACGGGAATGTTGGTGCACGCCTTTATGCCTGCGTAGGGAATAACAAGCTCGAATTTCTGCATGTCCCAGGCCGCAGTGGGACATCGCTCTGCACACAAACCGCAGTGGACGCAAACGTCTTCGTCTTTGACCATGATGCGGCTGGTTTGCGGCAGCTCGGCTGACACATAGAGCGATTGATCGAGATTCAAAGCGGGCGCCGAGAGCCGCGCTCGAAGATCCATTTCCTCACTGTTGCGCGTAATGGTGAGGCATTGCAACGGACAAACATCGATACATGCATCGCACTCGATACAGAGTTTTTCTGTAAATACCGTTTGAACGTCACAGTTGAGACAGCGTTCCACTTCGCGCGCGGTCTGTTCGGGCGTGAAGCCGAGTTCGACTTCGACATTCAATTTTTGGAAGCGCTCGACGAGGTCGACGTGCTTCATTTTCTGGCGCGTCGCCGGGTTGTAATCGTTGCTGTAACTCCATTCGCTGATCCCCATCTTTTGCGTGATGAGGTTCATGCCCTGCGCCGGACGCTCGGTAACGGGAACCCCCTCACAATAATTGTGGATGGAGATAGCAGCCTGGTGCCCGTGCTCTACAGCCCAGATGATGTTTTTGGGACCGAACGCAGCGTCGCCGCCGAAGAAGACGCCCGGGCGGGTCGATTGCATGGTCGTCGAATCCACCACCGGCATATCCCATTTTCCGAACTGGATCCCGATATTGCGCTCGATCCACGGAAACGCGTTTTCCTGGCCGATTGCAAGAATGACGTCATCGGCAGGAAGGAAAACTTCGTCGATCGTCCGTGAATGAGTCGCTCCGGCATCCCACTCCAGGCGCTCGAAGATCATGCCTGTGAGCTTGCCATGCTCAACGACGAAGCTCTTCGGTGCATAGTTGATGACGATTTCGACGCCCTCTTCTTCAGCGTCCTCCAGTTCCCAGGGCGAGGCTTTAAAGAATTCGCGCGGCCGCCGGGCCATGACTTTGATGTCTTTGCCGCCGAGCCGCCGCGAAGAGCGGCAGCAATCCATGGCGGTGTTCCCTACCCCGATGATCAGAACCCGCTCTCCAATTGAATCCACATGTCCGAAAGCGATGGATTCCAGCCAGTCGATCCCAATGTGAATCCGATCCGTGTCCCGGCGTCCAGGGATCTCGAGCTCTTTTCCGCGAGGCGCGCCGCTGCCGATGAATACCGCGTCGAACCTTTCGCTGAGCAGCGCCTCAAGGCTGTGCACCGGCGCGTTGTAGCGGATGTCGACGCCCATGTTCAGGATCTGGTCAATCTCTTCGGCCAGTACCTGCTCCGGCAGCCGGAAGGCCGGAATATTCGAGCGCATCAGTCCACCGGGCTTGTCCTGTTTTTCAAAGACCGTGACCTGGTAGCCGAGCGGGAGCAGATCATTAGCAACCGTGAGGGATGCCGGGCCGGCGCCGATACACGCGATGCGCTTCCCGTTCTTCGCGGCAGGGATCTTGGGGAGCCGGTCTGCGATTTCGCCGCGCAGGTCTGCGGCAACCCGCTTTAAGCGGCAAATCGCCACCGGTTTTCCATCTACGCGCACCCGGCGGCAGGCAGGTTCGCAAGGCCGATCACAGGTACGGCCAAGAATGCCCGGAAAGACGTTGGACTCGCGATTGAGCATGTAGGCATCGGTGTATCTGCCCTGCGCAATCAGCCGGATGTATTCGGGTACGTTCGTATGGGCAGGACACGCCCATTGGCAATCCACGACATGGTGGAAGTAGGCTGCGTTCTGAACGTCAGTCGGTTTCACGCAAATCTAACTAACCTAACACCAGCGGATCACGGCCAGTCGCTCACCCCAGTTGGGCACTTATTATATACCCTCGCAAAGAAACCAGCACTTGCCAAGGGACGTCGAAACCAATAATGTGAACAGACGGAGGGGCCTTTGCCTGCGATACTTGGAACTCCGCGCGAGACGTTTCCGGGTGAACGGCGGGTCGCGATCATACCGCGCCAGTGCGAGGCGCTTCGCAGGGCGGGCATTGAGGCGATAGTCGAGGAGTCTGCCGGCACCGCAGCCGGATTTCCGGACGAGGCGTATATTTCGCGGGGTGCGCGCATCGGCAGCCGGGAGGATGTCTTCCGCGAAGCCGATATCGTCGCGCAGGTACGATGCCTGGGAGCGAATCCGGAAGCCGGCCGCTCAGACATTCTGCTGCTGCGCCCCGGTCAGGTATTAGTCGGCTTCGGTGAACCTTTAACCGCACTGAACGAATGTTCCGATCTGGCGACGACCGGCGCCTCGTTCCTGGCAATGGAGCTGATTCCGCGCATCACGCGTGCACAGAGCATGGATGCCCTGTCTTCCATGGCGACGATTTCCGGATACAAGGCAGTTCTGTTGGGCGCCGAACATCTTCCCAAAATGTTCCCCATGCTGATGACGGCAGCCGGCACTATCACGCCCGCAAAGGTATTTGTGCTCGGAGCCGGCGTAGCGGGACTGCAGGCGATTGCAACCGCGCGGCGGCTGGGGGCGGTGGTTTGCGGGTACGATGTGCGGCCGTCAGTAAAGGAGCAGGTGGAAAGCGTAGGCGCCAAGTTCGTGATGCTGGACGTGGACACGCAATCGTCTGAAGACAAAGGCGGCTACGCCAAGGCGATGGATGAAACTTTTTATCGGCGCCAGCGCCAGCTTCTCACAGAGGTTCTTCGCGATCAGGACGTGGTTATAACGACCGCCGCGGTTCCCGGACGAAAGGCGCCGATACTTATCACGGCCGAAATGGTGTGCGCAATGCCGGCAGGGTCCGTAATTGTCGACATTGCGGCGGAGCGGGGCGGGAATTGTGAGTTGACACGTGCCGGCGAGGCGATTGTTCATAACGACGTGACAATCCTTGGGCCGGTGAACCTGCCCGCGACCGTTCCGTATCACGCGAGCCAGATGTTTGCATCGAATATGAGCGCATTTGTAAAGTTGTTGATCCGCGAAGGACGTGTTTCGTTGAACCTCGAGGACGAAATCATCCGGGAAACTCTTATCACGCACGAGGGCAGAGTCGTTCACTCACGTGTTGCAGATCTGCTCGGCGAGCCGCCAGTCACGAGGAAGGTAAACGCATGAAATCCTACGAACTGGCTATCTGGGTGTTCATGCTTGCGGCATTTCTCGGGTTCGAGCTGATAAGGCGGGTGTCTCCGCTACTGCACACCCCCTTGATGTCATTGACGAACGCGATCTCAGCTATCGCGGTGGTTGGAGCCATTCTCATAACAGGAGAAAAGGAAGCCTCCACGCTGACGCGCACGCTCGGATTTATTGCGGTGGTCGCTTCCACAACGAACGTGGTCAGCGGGTATCTGATTACCGACCGCATGCTGAAGATGTTCAAGAAGCGAGGCGATGCGAAGAAATGATGGAAAGCATTTTTCCCGCTTTGTACATTCTCGCCGCGGCGGGCTTTATCCTTGCAATCAAGTGGATGAGCTCGCCAGCGACCGCTCGCCGCGGAGTGATTGTCGGCGAGATCGGGATGCTCCTGGCGGTTGTGGGCACACTGCTGCGCCACGAGGTGGTCACTTATGAATGGATCCTGATCGCATTCTTCATCGGGTCTGCCATCGGTGTTCCCGTCGCCTATTACATGCCGATGACTGCAGTGCCGCAGCGGACCGCCTTCTCGCATGCATGCGGCGCGCTCGCTTCGGCCTTAATCGGCACGGCAGAGTATTTCCGACACATGCCTCACGGGGTGGTGATGACCGCGCTCGTACTGGAAACCTTGCTGGGCTTTCTTACGTGTACGGCAAGCCTGATGGCATTTGGAAAGCTGCAGGAGGTTCTGCCTACCCGGCCAATTACTTACCCGGGGCAGAACATCGTGAATCTTGGAATTTTCGGCCTGGCGGTTGCGATTGGCGTCGCGCTGATCCTTTCGCCCGAGCGGACGTGGCTTTTTCCAATCTTCACCGTGCTGTCGCTGGTGTTTGGCGTTCTACTGATCATTCCGATTGGGGGCGCTGATATGCCAACCGTTATTGCACTCCTTAACTCTTATGCGGGGTTGTCGGCAAGCGCGATGGGCTTTGTGCTTGACAATAAATTACTGATCGTCGCCGGCGCACTGGACGGTTCTTCCGGATTCATTCTTGCTGTCATCATGTGCCGGGCGATGAACCGGTCGTTCAGCAACGTGCTGTTCGGCGCCTTCGGCACGATCCAGGCGAGCGCGAAGGAGGCGCTCGAAAGGCCTGTGCGGTCCGCCTCGCCGGAAGAAGCGGCGGAGATTCTTGAAGCGGCGCGCAGCGTGGTGATCATACCCGGCTACGGTATGGCGGTGGCGCAGGCGCAGCACAAGCTTCGTGAACTGCATGACGTACTCACGAAACGTGGGGTGGAAGTTTGTTTCGCAATCCATCCTGTCGCGGGCCGGATGCCTGGGCACATGAATGTCCTGCTGGCCGAAGCAGACGTTCCGTATGACCGGCTGGTGGAAATGGATGAAATCAATCCTGAATTCCCGAGAACCGATGTTGCACTCGTGATTGGCGCGAATGACGTAGTGAACCCGGCCGCACGGCTGGACAAGAACAGCCCGATCGCCGGCATGCCGATCCTCAATGCCTATGAGGCTCATACGGTTATGGTGATCAAGCGCAGCATGAATCCCGGCTTCGCGGGTATCGACAACGACCTGTACTACATGGATAAAACCCTGATGCTGTTCGGAGACGCCAAATCGTTTGTCTCCGGCATCGTTAAGGAACTAAACGCCGCAGTACCGGTCGCCAGCTAGCAGGTTGTCAAATCTTAATCAAACGCGGTAGACTGGACCATCCGCGGCGGCGATCAGGCCAGCCGGCGGAGGGAGGGATTCACGTGTCAGCAGCCGTATGTCCCGCTCCTGTCCCCACCCCGTTGCGTGACGAAGGGATGCGGTTTTGGAAGCAACTGCTCGAAGAGTGCAAGAAGCAGATCGACGCGATCAATCGCACGTTGTCAGCTCATGGAAGGAGCCAGGCTGAGCATGTCGAATGCCGTGCCGGCGAAGAGTTGGATCTGATCCGATCGGTCTATCCATCAACGAGAGGTAAGATCAGTATCGCGTTCGAGCATTGGGGTCCGGTGATCAGAATATGTATCACGGGGCAGCAAAGGCCGAACTTCGGTTTTCATAAGGAAGAATTGGAAATGCCGGTGGCGACAGATGGCGACGGAAGTATCGTGGCCGTCTTCGACGAGGGACGGAGCCTATGCCCTCGGGAATTGGCTTGTTTCCTTACGCAGCGCTTCCGGCGCTGTTTTCCCGGGATTACACTCCCGTGCCCGGATGCTCCGCATTCGTAGAACGCAACCGACCATTTTGAATCTTCGCCTCGCGGAGAAACGCGGGCTCATCCTTTTTGAATCTTCGCCTCGCGGATAAACGCGGGCTCATCCATTTTGAGTCTTCGCCTCGCGGAGAAGCGCGGGCTCATCCTTCTATTGTTTTGGACGAACAGCTTTTCGTCCGTCGGGTGTTACGCAAATCTCCGGGTAGGTCTGCTCGACGACCGCACCTGGCGCCTTCACGCAATCATCCCAGGTGAGAGCGGTTTTCGTGTCAGAGGGCAGCTGTTGCGGGGGCGTGCCGGAAACGGCGGCGCGAGTCCGGCAACCCGCAAGCGTAAGGACGAGCAGCAGCGACAGGATTGACGCCTTCATATTGGTACAGGACGTCGGAGGGTAAGTCTCCGACGTCCTGTTTCTGATTCTACGGGCAGGATTGCCCCACGTAGTAAACGTACAAGTTCCAGAAGTTGTACTGGAAGAACGCCGGGCCATTGATCGCCTCGGGTTGATTGGGATTCGTCCACTTGAAGGAGTTCAAGCCGTTGGCCAGATTGGTCAGGGTTGGCCAGACGTTGTTGGTGGGAACTGGATCTGCCTGAGCCTCGGGATCTAAACCGAGCACCCACGGGCCGCCGCTAGTCCCACCGGTTTGAGGATTGCCAATTTCAACGATATTTGCAGCACCTAGCGGATTGAGAACACCGGTCGCAGCCTCATCGTCATATTGATAGCTTCCGTTGAAAGGCGCGGCCTGCGGATATCCGAACACATCCCATTGGCGTTGAGAATAGTCGCCTCCATAGGCATAGCCAAGCCAGCCTGTGTAGGCGCCAATCGGATAGCCGCCGCTGCTGCCGTTGCATCCATATCCGCGGTCGTCGTTAAGCTGCAGGAAGCCGATATCATAATCCCAGCTTCCGCCGGTCCAGGTTGATGCTTTGCGGATGGTCCATCCATTGTGATAGGCCGCATTAGGGCCATTATTATACGCAGGATAGAAGATCCAGTTGCTATACCAGACATGTGTGTTGACGTCGTACATGCAATGTCGAGCAGTAAGCACGGTGTGATTGTTCAGAGCCACAGCACCTGAACATACATACTCACCCGACGGTTCGCTTGCGCCTGCCGGTACGAAGAAAAAGATCTTGCCCACGGTGGAGTAGGGATAGTTAAGAGCAGGAACACGATGATTGCTGAACGGCATGACGTAGTTAAATCCCTCAGGCTGAATCCCGCTGAGCTCGGTCATCTCCTCGTCACCCTGGTTAAGCCTGATCGGCTCCGAAGATTCATTCTCCGGCGTAAGCTTTACGCTTGGCAGTCCCCCTTTACCGGACATTTTCGGTTCGCTGGCAATCGGTGACGCATTCGCCATAATCGCTGCGAGAGATCTATCTACTTTTGGTAGTGGCAGGGGCTTGGCGTTTGCGAGTCTCTCGGGTGTCCAGTAGCTGTTTGTCGCGGCTATCTGAGAATCGGTGAATTGAATTTTCCCCGCTGATGGGCGGACTGAATTCTGGGCTATAGCAACGCCTGTAAACGCGATAGCAGTTGCAGCGATGCGGCCAACATTCTTGTTCATGGTTCCTCCTGATTTGTGCGAATCTCGGTTGCACTGGCCGGTTGTAGGTGGACTCGGGTGTAACAAAGCGCTCGAATTCTGGAGCGCCACAGTCTCGGAGGTTGCTGGAGGGGAGAGCGGAAAACGTTGCCAGGGGCCGTGAAATTCCTACCTGCAACGTTTACCCCTCCGGTTTGCAGCTCAATACAGCAATCCCTATGCCGTGGAAACGTATTACGAATTTCGAAGAACTTGAGAGGGCGTTTGTCTGTTTCGTGATGGAATCAAAGCGATATCGCTAACTCTTCAGATAGTGCTTGCCTGGTAACTTCCTTAGTTCTTGGCCGGAGTATTTGCGTTAGCTGCATTTACAAATCTTTGGCAAGTCGCTTGCACCTCCCTCCAAATGAGTGCCGTACATTGAAGGCTGAATAGATGAGTAGCAGTGCCGGGAGGTCGTCTAAAGGCAGGACTGCAGATACTGGATCCGCATATTGGGGTTCGAATCCCTACCTCCCTGTCAAGCTCCGCAATTTCCTTTTCTTCTCCATCGCTTACGGCGTGCAGTCGTAGATTGGTGTCGGTTTCGGAAGCCAAAAACCGACACCACGCACTTGAGGTCCATGGTATAAGATTGCGCCCATGGCAATAAGCAAGTTGCTGGTGTTTTCTTTGCTATGCGCCGCCTTCTTTGCAACAGGCGGACCTTCTTCTCATAACGTAAGCCAAGCTGATGTGGAGCGCTGGATGCCCGAGCTTTCTAATTGGGGAAGGTGGGGTAAGGATGACCAGATTGGTACTGTTCACCTGATCACGCCCGCGAAGAGGAGAGAAGCCGCCGCCCTTGTGAAAGAGGGCTATTCGGTTTCGCTTGCCCACGATATTGAAACAGAAAAAGCGGCGGATAATTCATCCCCGTTCTCGCATACGATGCTCTCGACCGGTGCGCGACCGGATGGCCAGTTTGTGCTCGATGAATACCGCGTGTCGTATCACGGATATGCCCACACACATATGGACGCGCTATGCCATATGGCATGGCATGGCAAGATGTTCAACGGTTTTCCGCAAACCGACGTTACGGACCGAGGTGCGAAAGAACTGGCGGTCACAGGCTACAAGAACGGCATCTTCACGCGGGGTGTTCTGATCGACATTCCGCATCTGAAGAACGTTCCATATCTGGAACCTGCCACAGCAATCTATCCGGAAGACCTGGACGAATGGGAGAGAAAGACTGGAATCAAGATCGGCAGCGGCGATGTTGTTCTGATACGGACCGGACGTTGGGCGCGGCGAAAGTTGAAAGGGCCGTGGAACCCTGCCCAGATAGCCGGACTCTATGCATCGTGTGCAAAGTGGCTGAAGCAGCGTGACGTGGCGATCGTGGGCAGTGATGCTGCGACCGACGTAATGCCGTCACGGGTTCCCGGAGTGGCGCAGCCGATGCACCAACTTCTGCTAGTCGCGATGGGCACGCCAATCCTCGATAACTGTGACCTGGAAGAGCTGGCAAATGCTGCGGCACAGCGGAACAGATGGACATTCTTATTAACAACTGCCCCGCTTCCGGTACCGGGCGGGACCGGGTCTCCGCTTAATCCCATCGCCACATTCTGATCGCATGTCACAAGGAGCCTTCACTCTCACCTGAACGCGCCACAGAGGCGGAAACTGCAATTCGTTTCCAGTACTCTTCTATCTCCTCCAGCGGCTTATTCTTGGTTTCTGGTACAAAGAGCCAAGTGAATACCGCCTGAACAAGCGCCATACTCGCGAGAAAACCGAATGTGATCGCTTTGCCGATCCGGTTGAAGGCAAGCGGAAAGAAGAGAACGACTGCGGCATTGGAGATCCATTGTGTCAGCACAGGCACGGCCATGGCCGTACCGCGGAGATCGTTCGGAAATATTTCCGGCACCAATGTCCAAAAAACGGGCCCGATGCACGAGGAGAAAAACGCCAGGTATCCCAGGAAATAGACCAGGACAATCGCGCTCTGGAACCGCGCCATCAAGGCCGCAGACATGAGCAGAACAAGAGCGGCGGTCATGCCAAGCGAGCCGACTACATAGAGAGGCTTGCGTCCATAGCGGTCAATGACCCAGAAGGATACCAACGTGAAGGCAAAATTCGTAGCACCGATGATTAGGGTGGAGAACAACGCAGCATCGATCTTCCAGCCCGCGGATTTGAGAATGGCGGGAGCGTAATCAATGATGGTGTTGATGCCGGACACATGGACGAGGATTGCGAGGCAGAAACCCACCAGAATGGGCCGGCGAATGCCAGGCCAGAGCAGATCGCGCCACGCTTTCCGCTTCTTCGACACGCTAGCTCGAATTTCCGATGCTTCGAACTCCGCGCTTTCCTCTCCAGCAATGCGCTCGAGGATTGCGAGCGCCTGCTGCTCTTTGCCCGCCATAAACAGGTACCGGGGAGTCTCAGGGGCTGAAAGCAGCATTGCGAAGAAGAACATCGACGGGATGACACCGGTGATAAACATCCAGCGCCAGTTCGCAGGTCCAATCCCTCGCAGCGCATAGTTGATGGCATATGAAATAAGAATGCCAGTGACAATCGACATCTGGTAGAGGGCTCCCATACGTCCTCGTACCGATGGTGGCGAGACTTCGGCGACATACATAGGTGAAAGGATGGATGCACCTCCTACCGCCAGGCCACCGATAAAGCGCGCCACCACGAACGCGGTGAAACTCGGAGCGACACCCGTTCCCAGCGAGGTGATGGCAAACAGGACTGCGACGGCGAGAAGCATCTTCTTTCGGCCGTAGAAGTCAGTTAGCCGCCCGGCAATCGTCGAGCCAAGAACACAGCCAAATAACAACGAACTGAACGCCCATCCCAGGCTCAAGTCGCTGAGCTTGAAATACTCTGTTAAGAACGGACCCGCACCGGTGATGATGGCTATGTCGAAGCCGAAAAGCAGGCCACCGAGAGCCGCTGTAGCGGCCAGAAGAATGACATAGTAAAAATTGATGTTAGTCTTCATGCAGGGAATCCCGTTGTTTGCGACAAATTCTGCCCGGGCAACGAGATATGGGATTGAACCATGGAAAAAGCACTCAACCGCGACCAGCTAGAAGCGTATCAGCAGCAAGGCTTTCTCTTCCCCTTGCCGGCCCTGTCTGACGCAGAGGCGGCAACATTGCTATCGAAGCTCGAAGACCTGGAGGCGCAGCACGGCGGGCGCTTACCGGCGCGCATCAACAGAAAACCGCATCTGCTGCTCACGTGGCTGAATGAGCTAATCCGCCATCCTCGTATTCTCGATCCGGTAGAAGACATCCTGGGGCCCAACATTTTATGCTGGGGCTCGGGATTTTTCATTAAGAACGCAAACGATCCCGCGCGCGTTACCTGGCACCAGGATTCGACCTATTGGGGCCTCTCAAAGCCCGATATCGTGACGGCTTGGGTCGCTTTCACGCCCAGCACAAGGGAGAACGGATGTATGCGTGTTGTGCCCGGAACACACACTCTTCCACAGCTTCCGCACCGTGAGACCTTCGCGCGGGACAACCTGTTGAGCCGCGGCCAGGAAATCGCTGTGAATGTCGACGAGTCGAGAGCCGTGGATATTGTGCTGATGCCTGGGCAGATGTCGCTGCATCATGTACTACTGGTTCATGGCTCGGATCCGAACAGCGGCGCGAATCGACGCATCGGCTTCGCGATCCGTTATCTACCCACCTACGTAAAGCAGCTTGCCGAGGTGCCTGACAGCGCGACCCTGGTGCGCGGCACAGACGAGTATGGTCATTTTTCGCTCGAGCCTGCTCCGCGCTCGGACTTCCATCCCGATGCGATGGCTTTCCATTCCAAGATGCTGGAGGCCAATGACCGAATTCTCTACAGTGGCACCTCAATAAGACGAGACGACGACGGTTCCATCGTACGCGCACCGGGCGCTTCAGACTAGCACGTGTTCCGCCGCGCCCGCTGGGTTCCGATCTGGTTTTTGTTTGCCGGCGGAATGATCAATTACATGGATCGATCGGCGATCTCCGTCGCCGCGCCACTTTTAATGAGGGATCTCCGACTTGATGCGGCACAACTCGGCATCGTTTTCAGCAGCTTTTTTGCAGGATACGCGTTGTTCACTTTTATAGGCGGCTATGGCGCCGACGTACTCGGGCCCAAACGTGTCTTGAGTCTCGCGATGTCCGTCTGGTCGACTTTTTGCGGCTTGACCGCAGTCGCAGCCGGTTTCACATCGTTGCTTGTGGTTAGGACAATCTTCGGCTTTGGGGAAGGCCCTTTTGGTGCAGCCGCCAATAAAATGGCGGGCAACTGGTTCCCGCGCCGGGAAGTAGCTACGGCGGTAGGAATGGCCAACGCCGGAACACCCATCGGTGGCGCTCTTGCCGGCCCTGTCGCGGGATGGCTAGCTTTGCGGTATGGGTGGCGTACCTCATTTGTTGCACTCGCGGGCATTGGTTTTATTTGGACGCTTTTCTGGATTCTGGCCGTTGAGGACCGGCCAGAAGCGCACAAAGCGCTGAGCGAGGAGCGCGCGGAGATTAAAGGTGATGGTTCCCCGGTCACTCAACGCGAAAGCAAATTGCCACTTTCTTTCTATCTATGGCGTCCGACGGTCATTGCTACTGCTGCTTCCTTCTTCGGCTATGGCTACGTCCTTTATTTCTTTCTCACCTGGTTTCCCAGTTATCTCACCCTATCGCGGCACTTGAGTATTCGCGACATGGGCTTCGTGAATACAATCCCCTGGGTGCTTGGCACGATCGGGCTTACGATCAGCGGCCTGGTGTGCGACTTCGTGTCTCGAATTACTCACGACGTGTTGCGCGCGCGCAAGCTAGTGTTAGTTGTCGGGCTTTTCGTGGCGGCGATCTGCGTGGGCGTGGCAGGACTGGTTCCGGGCCTCGCGTCGGCGGTAGCCTTTATGACTGCGGCCATCTTTTTCGTCTACCTAACTGGCGCGACGTATTGGGCTATTGTCCAGGAAATTGTTCCTGGCGAACACGTGGGCGCAGCGAGCGGTTTTGTGCATCTGATCGCAAACTGCTCCGGCATTATTGGACCCGCAGTGACCGGCTTCATCATTCAGGCAACCGGAGATTTTGCAAGCGCGTTTCTGTTGGCTGGCGGTGTTGCCCTTCTCGGAGCTCTTCTCGTGACGATTTTCGTCGCGCGACCTTGCCAGACCTCGCTTTCCGCGTGAGCCGCTCATTTGCCAGTTCAACTCACGGCATCGCGCCAAAACGCGCTATGGGTAGAGATCGCCGTCTCTATCTGTGTTCGTGATGAGTTGCACAGTTCTCGTGAGCTCGACCGTGCCGCCAAAGATTCTGCTCTCTTTGCCCGCAAATTGCATGCCAGCACCCATCATCCATAGTGCCAGCCACGCTGCAACAGCGAAAGCAGCTACGAGAACTTCTTTTCGTGTCATAGCAACCCAACCGGCTCAATCGAGAGCAAGTATAGGCCCACTGTTAGCCTTGTTCGTAAAAAGCGCTTTGACAAAGCGGATTGGCAGTGCGGCTAATCAGTGAACGGCAGTTGTTATCCATTCGGATAACAACTGACTCCTGGCGGTTGCCTGCAGTAAGCGTTATTGGCGCGTATTCGGTCGATTTAACGGCTTGCTATAGCTGCAGCGGGCGTCTTGGCAAAGATTTTCTCCACTGGCATGTCCACTGGAAACACCAGATTGAAGAAGCCGACCATCATCTCATCCCAGCTCTGTTCGCCCCAGGGGACAGCGCGTTTAGGATCGGCGTTGTCCGGATTGTTGGGGGAGTTATCGAAGTGCGCAGTGCATTCAATCTTAGTTCCCTTGAGAAGAACGATCGGTTCCTGCAGCGTGTACCAGTTTTGCCAATGCCAGTTATAGTGCGGCACGCTGAGGATGATCTGGCTTTCGCCCGTGGGATACACAAGCTTGTAGAGAAAATCTTTCCCGCGGCCATGCATGTGTGGATGCAGACCGGAGAGCTCCACGTGTGCACCTACTTCAAAGCTCGCGTCCACGCGGTAGTCGGGATCTCCCGGTGGAATCAAGAACGTACCATTCGTGGCTGACAAGGTAAGCACGCGTGCCGTCGGCGGCTGCTTTGCAAAAACAATTCCCAGCCGCGTCTGGTCGCGCCTCGGGTGGCCGTTCGGAGTGTAGTGGACCTGAAAGACGATGTCGGAGCCAGCTCTGACGAGCTTGGCTTGGCCCGGTTGCAGCACCTCGGCGGGCTGTCCAGGTGCATAGCCGACGAGGAAGTCACTGGGGAGCGCGCTGGTGTCGGGTTGTTCCTTCGTCTTTACCTGCGGCGCGATGAAGAACTGCCCTATCGGCTCGCCGCGGAACCAGTCCGATTTCGGCTCGCGAATAAAGGCGATGATGTGATGGACCACCGCCCGATCAGTCGGGCGGACCTCCGCGGCTTGGATCCACATGTCCTTCGTGAAGCCGGTGGGGACGATGATGTGCTGGTAATCGACGACGCCCGTGGCAGGAACATCGAATGGAATGGGCAGTTGATAGACCTTGTCAGGCGTTCCGATCTGCCAGCCTTCCCTCCACTCGACCGGCGGCGGTAAATCCTTCGGGTCGCCTTCCGGCGCTTTGGCGTCCGCCCAGTCCGAGATCGTCTGGATCTCGGCCTCGCTCAGAGTGCGCCCGTTCGTAAATTTTCCGTAGCGCGGATCGGCAAACCACGGCGGCATCTTGCGTGTCTTCACCGCTTCCTTCATGGCTGCCGCCCAGGGCCGGGTGGTTTCATACGTCAACATCGAAAACGGACCGGCTTCTCCAGGGCGATGGCAGGTTTGACACTGCTGCTGGAGAATCGGCATAACATCTTTCGTGAAGGTAGGCGGCGAGGATGCCCGCGCCGCGTGCGAAACAACCGCGAGCTCGATTAGCAAAAAGCCACTCAGGAAAGGTTTCATGATTCAGCCTCCGCGCGACCGGCTACTCGGGAACCGAACGCAAAAGCTGGGCTTTCGATTGACCAAGACATGCCGAGTTTCATCCGAAGATATCATGGGGTACTATACGACTCTGACACCTTCACGGATACGCGTCCCACCGCTCTTAGTGCTTTTCGTTGGACTGCTGGCAACGGTCCCGAACAGTGCGCATGACGTGATCACCACAAAGCTGACCTACTCACGCGACATTTCCCGCATTTTCGTGCGGCGCTGCGTGGCCTGCCATGGCGACGGCGCGTCCATACCGTTGACTTCTTACGAGCAGGTGCGCCCTTGGGCGGTCGACATCAAAGAGCAGGTTCTCAACCGCCGCATGCCGCCCTGGGGAGCCGTCAAAGGATTCGGTGATCTTGCTCCGGACAACGGATTGACGGAAGAAGAACTGCTTATCATTGCAGGATGGGTTGTCGGCGGGGCGCCTGAAGGCAATCCTGCCTTGTTGCCCCATGTGCTGCCCCATGTGTCGCCGCATGTATTGCTGCACACACCGGCATCCGCGCAAGCGGCCCAAGCCGCCCACCTGCATGACGGCCTCAAGGTGAGCCAAACATGCAGGCTCGACCAAGGGCTTGTGCTTGCCGGCATCCGGCCGGAGCCTGCTCAGGAAGTTCCGTCAGCGCGTATCGTGGCGCATCTACCGAGTGGACAGACTGTACCGCTTCTGTGGCTGTTTCATTACGAGCCATCATGGAGGCAAGTGTTCCGTTTTCGGGAGCCTCTCCCGCTGCCCGCGGGCTCTGTCATCGAGGCGGACGCGCCGGTTCAATTCTTCCTCGAAACGCCCTCCTTCAGATTGCCCGGACAGGAACAGTAAACTCGACCGTATTAACCACGCCGCGCCGCTGGAACTGTGTCCAGATGCGATGAAGACCTGGACGGGGGAAGATCACGTTGAACTGAATCGTCGGTTGCGCGACAAGGAACGGATGAAGGTGGATCAGGTCAACCAAATCCTCGCTCGCGATCAACATGTGACCCCAGGCGTCCAGATAAGGCTCGACGCCCTCATACGGGTTCAGGTCAAAGAAGAGTCGCGTCAACAGACCCGCGACGGGTTGCTGCGGTTCCGTGCGCAGGTTTGCGGTGAGATTCGCCGACTGCTGAGGAGACAGCGAGGTCTGGAGATGCGGTCGAGACCGGGCGCCGTTGACGTAAAGCGTCGAGAGCGACAGTTGCGGAACCGACCCGGTCGGATAGTAATCAGCGAGCAGGCGGTACATTCCGGCCCGCGGGAATCGCGTTTGGATACGAAAGGCGTCGCCATCGAGAGCGGGGTGAATATGCGTAAAGAATTCCAGATCCTCGCTCACGATGAAAAGATGAATCAGCTTTTCGTGAACTACCTCATAGCGAATGACCGGCTTCCCTTCAGGGTCGATAGGACGTAGCGTGAGCAAAGCTTCATCACCTGATTGCAGAACAGGCGGATGCAGCTCAACTTGCAACTCGTACTCGACTCGATCTGGAACTTTCAAAACAAGCGTCATGCCGCAGCGTGGGCACTTGCCAGGCTTGTCAAGGCGAACATCGGGATCCATCGGGCAAGTCCAGTCGAGCGACTCCTGGGCATCCGGCTCTGCTTGTGTTGCAGGAGATTGCGCCTTTAGGAGAACCGGCGCGGCCATATAGGAGGTCAACACATCGCGGCGGCTAAACTTCACACCAGCAGGATAAAACAATCTGATATGTCAGTGTCTTTTCTTGTCGAAAAGCGCGCAACCAGCCTCTAAAAGTTCAGATGCCCGTCTTGGGCCCTTGCAGGCTTTAACTTTGAACTTTTTTCCGCGGTCTTTATTGTACGAGATGAAGAATTCTTCGACTTGACCGAGTAGAGATTTGCCGATTTGGTCAATCGAGGTCAGATTTTCGTGATTGTATGAGTGTATCGCGACGCCAATCAGGCGGTCGTTTGTCGTTCGCTTGCCATCCTCTATCTGATCAGCCTCAATAACACCTATGATCCGAACATCAAGCAGGCAGCCGACATGAGCCGGTTCGTCCATCAGAATCATTATGTCCAGGGGATCGCCGTCATCGCCGAGCGTAGACGGGATAAAACCAAAGTCAAAAGGAAACGCGAGGCCCTCCCCGAGCAGGCCTCCGAGGGCGAAGAGCCGATATTCGGGATCATATTTGAACTTATTTCGTCGTCCCTTCGGCGTCTCAATAAAGACCTTACATTCCCGCTTCTTCGGGTCCCACTTATTCGGAAATTCGGCTAAGTTATCCACGATTCCTACGAACCGTCCTCACATAATATGGGCCGGAAGGCCTGTTTAAGCGCAAGTCGACCCAATTACTTGCCCGCCTTTTTCGCTTTGCTCGCCGAGCCAGGCGTCGATTGCTTGCGGTGCATCTCGGCGTGCCGGGCAAGCTCGAAACCAATCCCGCTCGACCGCCTTGCTCGGCCGGTAGAGGTCTGTATCGTCCACAGCTAACGCATTCCTGATTTCGAGACGGTGCTCACCTCCGTTTTTGTACCCCCGGAAAAATTCGGTGGTCCAGTCGCAGTTCGGATCTGATAAAAAGCGGCACCGATCTGCCTCGAAAGTCAGTAAGTCGAGGATTAATAGCTGATGCTCCTGGTCTTCTATCGAAGCGTGGTCTGGCTGACCCGCGTCAAATGGAACAGAATGGCAGTTTGTCGGCAAATTACGGGCCACATACCTGATGAGAAAAAATCCGCCGAAGTGGCTGGTTTGTGGTATTTCCTCCCAAACGGGCCAGGCATTCGCCGGCGCCGAGTTGGCAAGGGTTTCTCGTACGTAGATCCGCATGGCGAACCGGTCCGAGATGGAGCGACACTCGAACGTATTCGACTGTTGGTGATTCCGCCGGCTTGGAGTTCGGTCTGGATCAGCCCAAACCCTAACACTCATATTCAGGCTGTTGGTCGGGATGCGCGGGGCCGGAAACAATACCGATATCATTCGGAATATCGGAAGGTCCGTGATCTAGTCAAATTCGATCGAATGCGCGCATTCGGTCGAGCACTTCCGCGAATTCGCCGTATCGTTACCCGAGATTTGGCCCGCCAAGGCTTGCCCAAGCGAAAGGTGCTCGCCGCCGTAGTCAGACTTCTGGAAACTACTTTCATGCGTATTGGAAACGAAGAATATGCGGAAGAGAACGGTTCATTCGGCCTTACTACATTAAGAAACCAGCACGTTCAAATTCTGGGGGAGATGCTTAAATTCAAATTCCGGGGCAAGAGCGGGCAAAATCACGAAGTTCTACTCGAGGATCGTCGCCTCTCCCGTATTGTGCGGAAATGCCGTGACATACCCGGAAGCGCTCTGTTTCAATACCTGGATAACGAAGGGCATCGTCAAACACTCGATTCCGGTGATGTGAATGCGTATGTGCGTGAAATAAGCCGTGGTGAATTTACCGCAAAGGATTTCCGGACCTGGGGTGGAACTTGTCTCGCGGCCAGCTTCTTGTTGGCGAAATGCGCCGAGTGTTCGGATGGCCCGTCGAAGACGGCGCTCGTAGAGGTCGTAAAAGAGGTTGGGACAAAGCTCGGCAACAAACCGGCCGTGTGCAAAAAGTACTACATACATCCGGCAGTAATGGACTGCTACAGTGCTGGTAAACTTTTCAGCCTCGCCGCCCGGGTTCGTGACAGCGGTGGTAATCACATTTCGGAGCGCGTGGTTCTCGCCGTGCTGCGTACTGCCAAAGCAGCGTGAGAAAGCCCGCACTGCCTTCCGCGTCTGACCTACGCGCCGAGTGAGATGAAGTGTAGATCGTGTACGCGTCTCACCGGTGGATGGAATGAGAATGCTCTGGTATGCATGGGTGTTCCTGGTGATTGCTCTTCTCGCGGCGATACTCAGTTTTGCAGGTATAGCCGCAGCCGCGGCAGGAATCGCTAAGATCGTGTTCGTAGTGTTTTTGATATTGTTCCTCGTCAGCTTGATTGTAGGCCGGCGGCGGACCGTGTAAGAATACGGCACCGCCGATGGTGCATCACCCTGGTTACTCGAACTCACTCACTCACGGGAGTGCCGATATTGCTGCTAAGGCAACATCTTCCCGCCGGTCAAATCGAGTACTGCGCCCGTCACAAAGCGAGATTCGTTGCTGGCGAGGAATACATATGTCGGTGCGAGCTCTGCCGGCTGTGCCGGTCGACCCATTTGCGTGCTCTTCCCAAACTCTTTGACATGATCGGGACTCATCGTTGCCGGGATGAGCGGTGTCCACACCGGCCCAGGAGCTACAGCATTTACCCGGACGCCCTTCTTGATACCCAAATCTGACAGAGACTTAGTAAACGTGACAATCGCACCTTTAGTGCTTGCATAAGCCAGCAGTTTCGGGCTGGGCTGGTAAGCCTGTACCGATGCCGTATTAATGATCGAAGCCCCGGGCTGAAAATGACTCCATGCCGCCCGGCAAAGAAAAAACATCGAATAAATGTTTGTTCGGAACGTGTAGTCCCATTCCTCAGGAGTAAGCTCTTCGATAGTTTCGTGTTCCATCTGGAAAGCTGCATTGTTCACGAGGATGTCCAGTCCGCCTAACCCGTTTACGGTCTTTTTTGCCAGTTCCTCGCAATGGTGTTGGGTTGCCAAATCGCCGCGCACAGAAAACACCTTGTGACCTTCCCGCGCCAGGAGCGATTCAGTTTCTCTTGCGTCGTTCTCCTCGGAAAGGAACGAGAAGCACACGTCGGCACCTTCTCTGGCGAAACTCAGGGCAACAGCGCGTCCAATTCCGCTATCTCCCCCAGTGATAAGGGCTCTCCGGCCGCGGAGCTTGCCGGTTCCTACATACGTCTGCTCGCCGTGATCCGGCTTTGTTCTCATCGCCTCTTCGCTACCGGGAGGCGACTGTCTTGCTTCTTCGAATGGCGGTTTCGGCGCTACCTGTCTCGGATCAGTCTTGTCTGTGGTTGTCGACATATTATCTCTTTTCCCGGAGGCCGCAGAATCCCGTAGCAAGCCAGGGTCTGGCTTGGCCTTTCAGCCTGGACTTTCACCCACGTCTATCTGATCCAGTCTTTCAGCTAACCGTTTCGGACAGAGCAACCTCGACACCGCAATCAAACTGCTTGATCATCTTCGCCGAATCGCCTCTCAATCTCTGCACTTCTGAAGATCGGCAACGTGCTGGTATTCGTTCGTTGTCACGGTCGGGATAGCCCGTATTCACTCCGCCACGTGCATCGAACTAGGGCGTGTTAACACTATCAACATCTAACTTCGATAAAGTGGAGATAGATGGAGATTACGGAAGAGCAGTACGCGAGAATCCACGACAGTCTGCCGGTACAGCGGGGAAATGTAAGTTTATCGAACCTGCAATTTTTGAACGCG
>JAFAMD010000037.1 GCA_019233755.1 Acidobacteriaceae bacterium
TAGGCTGCAATATATCCGCAATCAGGAGTGCCATCGCGGGAGCGCAAGGGACAAGATACTTAACCGGCAGATGTAAGTAGGGTAACGCCGAAAGCGGAATTAGCAGCCACAGCGCTAACGCAATCCGCCGGAGCTCGCGGCTAGCAATGCTCCATACCAAAATATCCGTGAGCACGAGGGCACCGGCAAGCGCAAAGAGTGGTTTCCAGACCCCTGGCCAGGCATCGCTCCACATTTTCCATAGCATGATCGCACCTGCAGCAATCAAAAGCCACCGATTTATCCTCCGATTCCGGAAGACCAGCCACGCCAGTCCCAGCGGCATTGCAGCTACCCATTCGATCAGGTAGGAGCGGAAGTTGCCGTACATATTTTGCGGAAGCAGCCAGAAGAAGCCAAGGCTACCGGAACTGCGGCGGTCTCCCGTAAGTGCAAGGGCAACAATCCACACGACGGCAGCCACGATGATTGGCCAATAGCGGTTTCTTGTAGCCCACCAGCTCCGCGCGTCCAGAATGCGCGTGTCATCCCGCAGCAAGAGCGCAGCGATTGGCCACAACAGAGCCAGATGCATCCGAGTAAATGGAGCGAGTCCCAGAGCCAGCGCGGCGAGGACGCCCTGAATGAACCGGTGCTCCTGCTTCCAAGCCCACAGGCGTTCGATGCCAATAGCTCCCAGCGACATTGCCAACACATCGGGCATAGCTGTGCTCGTCATCGCTAGTACTGGAGGTGTCACCGCCACAATCAAACCCGCAGCGCAGGCGCCAAAGATACTCATGCCGAAACGCAAAGCCAGCGATACTGTGGCCACAATACCCAGCCAGAGTGTCAGGAGTTCTATTGCGTGAACTAGCCATTCTTGGCCCCCGAGAGCCAATGCCGGCACCAGATAGTAGGACATGAATAGGTTGTTGGCGGCATCCTTACCGACGGGACCGCATTTGTTATCTGCGGTCCAACAAATTTCCATCGTTGTCGGATGGAGAGGCGCCTTCAGTATCTGTTGCGCTTGGAGCAGAAAAACTGGATCATCGATCGTGAACGCTTTGTTTAGATAAGGAATCAGACAGATGGCCGACAGTAGCAGCCCGGGTAACGCACATTGAAGAACCCGTGAGAGGGATATCCGATCTGGTTTCATTCGAAGATCAAAACATTAGCGGAAAGAAATTGGTTACTAATCGGAAAAAGCGACGCACCTGAATCTGGCGCCCCGGAAAATAATACCAACCACACTGGGACGGAAGAACTGCGAAATCCATCAGACCAGGAGGTTGGCAAAAAACGAGCTGTTTGAATCGGAAAGTCTACTCTGAAATTTACTGTGAGATCGGATTAGCGATAACTCCATCCATCTAGTCTCATGGTGGGACTCGGATCGCGAGGGGCGATTTCAAGGAACCGATACGATACTGCATTAGCACTGATATTTTCCCGAGTCCTTGCTGCCGTTTTATCAAGGTTTCCTACGCTTGCGTCACGGGTGATGGCCGTGTTGAACAGAGCCGCTTCGGAGGGAAGAGATCAATGAGCCAACCTGCGGTGGCACGAGCAACGGAAGCA
This sequence comes from Acidobacteriaceae bacterium, assembly GCA_019233755.1. Classification (GTDB taxonomy): domain Bacteria; phylum Acidobacteriota; class Terriglobia; order Bryobacterales; family Bryobacteraceae; genus Bog-105. The sequence continues at coordinate 1,567 of JAFAMD010000037.1, forward strand.
AGGCCCGCCTCCGAAGCCCTTCTGACCTGGGGCCCTCAGGCGCTTCATGCGAGGAATGCACGTATTCGGCAGCACCAATCGGAGATCGCCGCATCGCGAGCGAACTGGATTTGGAAAAATCGCTATTACTACGAGTTGCTGAGCCGGTTGCTTCGCCATGTCATTGAGCCGGATAAGCGTATTCTGAACGTACGCTGCCAAATTGGGCTCTTCCTCGATGCAATCAACCCCGCCCATGGAGTGGGTGTTGACATCAGTCCGGAAATGATTGATATCGCTCGCCAGACTCATCCGCGCTTCACCTATTTCGAATCATCCCCGGAAGACTTCCAGTCGGCGGAGAAATTCGACTACATTCTTTTGTGCGATGTGGGTGAAATTGTCGATATTGAGAGGACTTTGCTCCAGATCCGGAGCGCCTGTGACCGGCACTCACGACTGGTGATTTACAGTTACAACCACCTTTGGGAGCCGGTATTGAGATTGGCTCAAAAACTAAGGCTCAAGATTCCGCAAGCGGAGCAGAGTTGGCTTTCGGAGCATGACTTGATCGGCCTTCTCTCGCTCGCGGGATTCGAGTGGCTCAAAACGTACCGCACAGCGCTATTCCCGAAATACATTCCGCTCGCATCCACTTTCGCCAACCGTATCCTGGCGAAGTTGCCTTTGCTTAACCGGCTGTGCATGATCCAGGTCCTAATTGCGCGCCTGGCGCCTCGGCCACTGGACCCTTCTACAGTTACCGTCTCGGTGGTCGTTCCCTGTAAAGACGAAAAGGGAAACATTGAAGACGCAGTAAGGCGGACGCCGGAACTGGGCCGGCGCACCGAGCTTATCTTCTGTGATGACAAGTCGACGGATGGGACCGGGAATGAAGTTCGCCGAATGCAGCAACTCTATCCCGATCGGCTCATCCGGCTGGTGAACGGGCCCGGCATCTGCAAATCGAAAAACGTGTGGACGGGTTTCGAAGCCGCAACCGGAGACATTCTGGCTATCCTCGACGCTGACCTCACAGTGATGCCTGAGGAGCTTCCGTATTTCATTCATGCGATTACCAACGGCCAGGCGGAATTCGTCAACGGATCTCGCCTGGTCTACCCCATACCCAAATCCGCAATGAAGGGCGCTAACATGGCCGGCAACAAATTTTTCAGTCTTGTCTTCTCGTACCTCTTGGGGCAGAGAATCAAAGATACCTTGTGCGGCACCAAAGTAATGTGGCGTTCTGACTGGAACAGGATGCGCCCCATGGTTGGAACCTGGGGAACCATGGATCGTTGGGGTGATTACGATCTGCTGTTCGGAGCTGCCAAGCTCAATCTCCGCATTCTAGACCAGCCCGTCCATTATCAGGAACGAATTTACGGCGCTACTAAGATGACCAAGGTTTTTAAGAATGGTTTAATTATGCTGGAAATGTGTCTGCACGGATTCCGAAAACTGAAAGTAGACTATTAACTTCTGAGACTAACTCGGAAAGGTAAACGCCGCTTACGACATCTCACCCATCCTTACCGTCGGGCATAGATATTAGTGAATCGTTGGCCGGTCCAGCCACTGGCTAAGTTGTTATCGGAAACCGGCCTCTCCTCTCCGTTCACATGCTCGAACAGATAGAAGCCCCTGTCTCGCAAATCAGCCAGCATCTCCGCCGGGTTGCACCCAGCGTTCCGCAGTCCCTGAGGCCAGAATTCAAAATATATTTGTATATCTCTGTTGCGCTCCAGGGTTCGCTGCATACCGCGAAACACCTCCCATTCCCATCCCTGGACGTCGATTTTGATGAAATCGACAGTTCTCTCGCCTATCACCTCATCGAGGGGCGCGACCTGTATATTGACACTCCGGATGATTTTACGGCCATGTACGGTTGCGAGCCGGTTGTCACCAGCGTGAACCAGAGAGCGGGCCAGCGTTGCAATGCCCGCACTTGCCCCAAGCGCAAGCTCGATGCACTCGATATTCTTGGCCGAATTTAGGGCGCAATTGTGAACGAGCGCTGCAAACATGTCGGGCTCCGGTTCGAATGCTAAAACGTGCCCTGAAGCTCCTACCAGCTGAGAGAACAGTAGCGCGTACAATCCCTGATTGGCGCCGATGTCCACCACTGTCATCCCTGCGCGAATCCATTGCGGAAATAGCTGCTTTTCCAGTTTGCCCATTAAACGTAGTCGATGGAGCCCCAGACAGACCAATCGATCGAGTGAGGGAGCCGTCAGACGGAATCCCCACACCCGCATTTCACGCTTCCAGAGATCCGAGAGGTTCAACCGTGCTGCCAGTTGGCATTGAATTTCCGCAATCGAGTAATGCTTCATCGGCATACTCCTAAAGAGTGGGCATGGCTATTCGCACGCATCCTATGTAGTGTCTTTGACGCTTACGTTCCACATAGCGTCGTTTTGATGCGCTGGTCAAGAAGGAATGGTTAGCCATGCCGGGTTTTTTTTCACAGCCACCTGCACTCAATCTATGATCCCGCCCTGCGGGCTTGCTCTTAATGGCCCAACATCGCGCATAGGGCAACGAAAAGGACCCGGCGTCGCGATCTCTACAATATCGCTCTGACGTTGAACCGCCCAACTCGGTGGACTACGGATAGCAGATAGAGTTTCCTGAAACCGGCATCCTTAGGGCTCACCCGCGGCATCCCGTATCCCGGGCAATCAAGAAGCCTCTGAAACGTTCTATCCTTGTATGGGGTCACACGGGGGCTGGTGGGCCGAACTTGTGCGCCCTCGGACGGAGTTCGATGAAAGGTACCTCTACCCACGTCCTCAATGTCGAGAGCCGCGTTGCGGGTGTCGAAAGCGCGCGAACTCGCCATAGAAATGTTCCTCTGTTCTTCCTCGGAACCTTGTTGGTTCTAACGGGCCTGATCATCTACTTTTTTGGCATTGTGTTCTCCATCTTTCGCCTGGCTCTCCATGTTTCCGAACCATACCGCACCTGGAATCAAGCTGTCATCTGGTACAGCGGCGTCCCGACCACATTTGGCGTGCTGTTGGCGGCAGCGGACCTCGCTTTCCTGCTTCCGAGCAAGCGAAAGCGTGGGCGGCGTGAGGCATTGGAACCGATCTCTAACCGGCAAGTCGTAGTCGCTCTTACAGCCTATAATGACGAACAAAGCATAGCCGCCGCGGTCGCCGATTTCAGAGATCACCCATCCGTTCGCCGAGTCATCGTCGTTGACAACAATAGCCGCGATAATACCTTCGAAGTCGCACGAGGAGCCGGCGCCGTTGTCGTCAAGGAAACCGAGCCCGGATATGGTCGTTGCGTTTATCGCTGCTTACAAGAAGCCTTGGCGGACCGAACTGCAGACCTGATCGTTCTCTGCGAGGGCGATATGACTTTTCGTGCGAAAGATCTCGAAAAGCTCCTGGCGTATATTGATCACGCTGACGTGGTCAACGGAACACGAATTGTCGAGCAACTGCGCGACTACACAACACAACTTACGACGTTTATGTATTACGGCAATTTTTTTGTCGGAAAGTTACTTGAAATGAAGCACCTCGGGCGGGGCACCTTTACAGATGTGGGTACCACGTACAAGCTCTTGAGGCGGCGCAGCCTTGAACGGCTCCTTCCAATTCTCAATCCTGCGGTAAACCTCGAGTTCAATGCCCATTTCCTCGATATGGCGCTTGATAGCGGCGAAAAAGTGGTGGAGTGCCCGATCACTTTTCATCCTAGAGTGGGTCTCAGCAAAGGTGGCAATACGAACAACTTGCGTGCACTCCGCGTTGGAATCCGCATGATCATGGGGCTTTGCTTCGGTTGGCGATCGGCCGGTCGCTAGCTGCGCTCGCCAATCGTAGCCCCATAACTCCGACCTGCCATCTGCCTCACCAGGCCGGGCACTCAAACGGCGAGTTGCACACCACCGGTGTGCAGCCGATTGCGGTCAGCCTTCCTTCCAGCGTGCTGCTGTTCCGCCGGTTATTTGGGAGGTGAAGCAGGTATCCAAAATCGACGCAATATGGTTGGTAGGACGCCATAATCGCATGACGCAGATCGGAATTGATGTGAGGTATGCCTCGCCACGAAATGGAGGTCGGCGCGGTAATGACGAGATCAAACTCGCCGTCGCGAAGTCTCCGGAGAATCGGCGCCGGATCGAACTTGCCCATGCGTTGCATGTAGGAGAGCAGATAAGGCTCCATCAGAGCCGGCTCGCCATCCAGCAAGGCTGCCCGAGGGACGGTTGAAAAGATGTGCTGCCCGCGCAGCGCCTGTTCGATTTGCCTAAATGCCTGATTTCTGGCCTTAACTCCGTCCGGTCCAACCAGCGACCGGGCACCGTAATAGAGAACCCACGCTTGTGGTTGCAAAAAATAGAAAGCGACTAGCAGTGTCACAAAGAGGCTCGCGCTGATGCGCCACTTTGCCCAGGCCGTGAGTCGACGAACACCCAGTACTGCTGCTGGAACAATGGCGAACAGCGCTTCGTAGAAATAGTTCGTATTGCCGCCCGCCTGAATGTCCGTCAGCGCCGCGATTGAAAAAGCTACCAGAGCGAAGAGAGTCAACAGACCCCAATATGAGTCAGCGCGCAACGCCGCGGTCGAGATCGCTAGCACTGCCGCTAGCAGCGCCAGCAAAACAACCGGTTCGGTCAATGCTTCGTGGATCAGTATTGACCATTTGGGAAATTCGGCAACACCCGGACTCAGAGCCATCATCTGATGTAGCATGCGGTGCTCGCGCGCCCAGAGGAGCAGATAGATTCCTAGAGAACTCAGGACGCCGGCTGCAGCGAAACGGGCGCAATCCTTCCAGTGGCGGCGTGCTAACAGCCACAGCGCTCCGGCGATCAATGCGGTAACATAGGTGATTTTGAACTGCGTCGCGAATCCGGCACACAGGCCGGCCAGAACCACGGCCCACCGCGAATTCCTAAACAGCAAGCGGATGGCAAGCAGGTCGAAAAGAATGCCGGGGAAGTCCCCTCTAAGCTGAAGAACCCAGCTGCGCATCACACCTATCGAGCCGGCCATCAGTAGTGCCCACAACCACACAGACCGCCCTGGAATGAGTGACCGTGCTATCGATATCACGATCAAGATGCAGAGTAGAAATGCCGCAAGAGCCACGAGGCGAGGTCCGAAAAATGGATTCGAGGAGCTGATGATTCGGCCAGGAATTGAATACAGCACATAGACCAGCGGGCTATACTGAGCCGGCAAGTATGGCGGCAAGGACAGGTCACGGTAGATCTCGCCGGTTTTCTGAAAATGCAGGACATCGTAAAGGATATAACTGTCGCCATAACCGATATCTGTGAGAGAGAAGAGGCCGGAAATCTGCTCGATCGCAGTAAACAGAAAGCCTGCCAGAAAAAATGTAACCACAGTCGCAGTTGCGATTCGGCCGCTTATTTTGCGGACTGCGTTCGTGGTGCGATTGTAGGCGGAATTAATCATCGACGAATGTGTGTCTCCACTAGTCAGCGACATGCTTGGCTCTGGCTCGATAAAGGGATTATCTCGAGCGTAGTTAATATGAGGCCATACATAGATTAGTTGCGAAGATGAGGACTTAGCTATTGCCTACTCTTCTCTGTTACGTGCTGATTTGAATTCTCAAGAAACCAAGCTGTGGGCTGGAACACGTCAATTGTACGCCCCGTGCGCAGCCGGGCCCAGAGTGTCTCCGCGATTCGTGCGAGAGGCAGCGATCCAACGAGAAAGGTAATCCAGAGAATTGGCATGCGGTATCGAAAGTGGTACTGGATGACGTAATAGGGGACCGGAAATAGAACAAGCCAGATACCGAAGAGAACCATTAGCGATCTATTTGAGCGCGCGAGCAGGAATAGGCCGGGAATACTTAAAATCGTCAGGGTGTATATCATAGCGTACGCTGCGCGGTAACGTTCATAGTGGAGCGTTAGCAGCATGCTGCCGTTTTCGTAAGGGAACCAGAAAGCAAGCGCTCGCTGGTACGTTAGCTGCCAGAAGCGCGATTGATGAGTTTTGATCCAAGCTGCGGCTTCATGCAATCGCACGTCGTTATACCGCGGTTCGCCCAACGTTCGCACGCGCCTGGCCTCGGCGAAACTCCGGCTTGGATGAACGCGGTTGAAGCATCCGTCCCGGATGTTGATAAGCATCCCGTAGGGCGCACAATCGTTGTTCGAGACGGCAAGCTCCAAGCCGAAATTGTCTCTTAGCGGAACAAAGCGATGTAAGACGACATAGTTGCGCGTGATCCAAGGAATGATAAAGAGTGCCGGGATTAAAATCAGGTAAGTCCAATAACGTCGCCCAGACGGCCGCCAGACACGCGGCGCAAGCCAGACCACGCTCGCAAGGGTTGGCGCCACGCATGTTGGCGAAAAGAGCGCTAGCAGCCCAATCGCAGTTCCCAACAGCAAAAGTGTCGACTGTCTGTATTGATCCTGAGGCAGCTTTGCCAGGAAAAATATAACGGCCAGCGTCAACAGGCCTGCGTAAGCGTTCTCGAATTGAGCATTCAATGGGATTTTTGCAACCAGCCACGCAGAGGCGGCGATGAAGCCCGGAAGATAGCCCAATCCCAAGCGGTGACTGACTATTGGCAGCAGACCGATAATGATCGCCGTCGCCAAGGCGGCGCTCATGAGCATCGCTTGAGCGCCATCTGTACCGGTGCCGAAAGAAACGATAATCAGACTCAGCAATGCCGGAAACCCTGGAGCAATGTGCGCGGAGGGCCCTGTGGAGAGAGTTGGGAAAGGGTCCTGATATCCATGGCCAAGAGCAAGACTCACTGCGAGATAGAAAGGCTCGCCCCAAAAATCGAGGTGCGTCTTCGGGGTGGGCGGCTCCCAATATCGAAAGAGTGTCAAAACCACCAACACTAGGCAAGCCGCGTACAGCAGCAGGGACGTCTTGCCGGTTCGCGGTGCCAGCCTAATCATCTGACCAATGTTCTCCCATAAAGATGAACAGAGCTACTAGACATGCACCGGCGACGAAATGTTGCGATGTAAGTCCCTAAAGTTGAGTACGTGTCGATGTCGCCTGCATCACGCCAGGTAAGAGGCGATCAGAGTCAATTCGGTTTTCTCGAAGAAATGCGGGTACGGAATGAGACTCCGCGAAATACCCCATAGCGCGCCTCACCGGTCGTCCGCCGGAGAGGTATACACAAAAAAGGCGACCTAGAACGCGACTTCCGCGGGCGCAGACTTTTCGCTTTCGTTGCCTTTCTGGTCTATCGCGCTGATTACATAGCGATACGTTTTTCCATGCTGCACATCGCGATCACTGTACGTCGGGACGGTCAAGAGGCTTTCCACCCGCGTGAACGGTGCTCCATTCACGGATCGATAGACGTAATAGCCTTTCAGGTCCGGTTCCGGGCTACGCTGCCAGGAGACTTCAACCGATCCGGGGCCGGCCAGCGCCGAAATGCTCGCGGGAATCGAAGGCGGGAAAACGTCTTTTGCCGTCAAATCAACCGGTTTCGACGGCACACTCTCCACCCGGCCTTTAAACGCTGTCACCAGGTATTCATAGGGCGTATCATATTGGGCCGTGGTATCCAGATAGTCAGGCGCCGAAGATGTTCCAATCTCGACCGGGGCTGTTTCCGAAGGTCCCTTCCGGGCGATCCGGTACTCCAGCTCTGCGCCTTCCGGGGGCCAACTGAGCAGAATACCTTTCGCCGTTGCCTCCGCGCGGGGCTTGGGCGCCTGTAGCGGCGGGACAACGTCCAGCACAACCCGGTTAGACCAGGACGAGTAGTGATCGTTTTTCTTGACCGCGGTTCGAACCGCTGCCGCAATGCGCTTTCCAACAAAGTCCTCAACCGGCAGCGTCTTTGACATAGAGACGGCCTGTGGCGCATCGGGATCGCTCGGAGGCGGCGGCGCCAGATCGTAATGCTGTGCGTCGGTCGCCCAACGTTCGAAATCAAACGGCCGCACATCCGGACCGATCGCAAGATCCACTTTCGAAAACCCCTTGATCGGCAGATTGTCCGTTGTCCGCGGCGGTGTCGAAAACTCGATGACGATCTGATCGCCCCGCTCCATTACACTCAGGTTCGCGATGGCGATCGGAATTTCCGGAGAAGGCGGCAGAACCGGCCCTACATAGCCGCACCCTGCCCATAACAAAATAGTGCTGAAAACTGCCAGCGAACCAACTCTCACTACAGGATGTACCTGCTGAGGTCTTGATCCTTCACGATCTCGGCGAGTTGCTTGCGTACGTAACCGGCGTCGATCTTGATGTTCTTCTTCTTCAGATCGGGCCCTTCAAAGGAGATTTCTTCCAGCAGTTTCTCCATGATCGTGTGTAGCCGCCGCGCACCGATGTTCTCAGCCGACTCATTTACCTGGGCGGCGATGCGGGCGATTTCGATCAAGGCATCGTCGGTGAAGGAAAGCTTGATGCCCTCGGTTTCGAGCAGTGCCATGTACTGCTTCACCAGCGCCGATTTCGGTTCTTTCAAAATCCGGATGAAGTCCGCTTCGCTGAGCGACTTCAGCTCGACACGAATCGGAAAACGACCCTGCAACTCCGGAATCAGGTCGGCTGGCTTCGAAACGTGAAAAGCCCCGGCCGCGATGAAGAGAATGTGATCCGTGCGGACAAAGCCGTGGCGCGTGTTGACTGTTGTTCCTTCGACAATCGGCAGGATATCGCGCTGAACGCCTTCCCGGCTCACGTCCGGTCCGTGTCCGCCCTCCCGCCCGGCAATCTTGTCCACTTCATCCAGGAACACGATGCCGTTCCGCTCCACACGCTCGAGTGCAATCCGCGTGACCTGATCCATATCCACTAGCTTTTGCTCCTCTTCCTGGATCAGGTACTCGAGCGCCTCCGAAACACGCATGTTGCGCTTCTTGGTGCGAGGTCCGAAGAGTCCGGGGATGACATCCTTCAGATTGATGTCCATCTCCTCCACATTCCCGTTGGTGGAAACTTCGAACGTCGGTCCGCGTTCCTTGACATCCACTTCCACCATGCGTTCGTCGAGCTTGCCGGCGCGCAACTTCTCGCGCAGCTTCTCGCGTGTCCGCTCAAGGCTTTCGGCCGGCTCAGGTTGAGGCGGCATCAGAAGTTCCAGCAGGCGGTCTTCGGCCTGCTGCTCGGCGCGATCAGCAATCTGCTCCAGTCGCTCTTCGCGCACCATGTCGATCGCCACATCCACCAGATCGCGGATCATGCTCTCCACGTCCCGGCCGACATAGCCGACTTCGGTAAATTTACTCGCCTCAACCTTCAAAAAAGGTGAATTGGCGAGCTTCGCCAGCCGTCTGGCGATCTCTGTCTTGCCGACGCCGGTTGGCCCGATCATGAGGATGTTCTTCGGCATTACCTCCTCGGCCATTTCGGGATCCAGCTTCTGTCTGCGCACCCGGTTGCGCAAGGCAATCGCCACTGACCGTTTGGCTTCCGCCTGCCCAACCACGTGCTTGTCCAGCTCTGCTACGATTTCGCGGGGTGTGAGCTCATCGAGCAGTGGCGCTTCATCCGACGACTGCTGCGGAAGATAGATGACCATTACGCCAACTCCTCGTATGTGACGTTCTCATTTGTGTAGATGCAGACGTCACCCGCGATCCTCATTGCTTTTTCAACAATCTCGCGGGCGCCAAGGTTCGTATTTTCCAGCAGCGCCGTCGCCGCAGACTTTGCAAAGGCGCCGCCCGAGCCGATTGCGGCCACGGGGCTATCCGGCTCAATCACATCGCCGGTGCCGCTAACAATGTACATGTTCTGAGTGTCGGCAACCAGCAGCAACGCCTCCAGATGGCGCAACATTCGGTCGGTGCGCCAGTCCTTGGCGAGTTCGACCACGCTGCGCGAGAGATTTCCGCCATATTGCTCGAGTTTCGCCTCAAAGCGTGCGAATAGTGCGAAGGCATCCGCTGTGGATCCGGCAAACCCGGAAAGAATCTTGCCGTTGTAGAGGCGCCGCAGCTTGCGAGCTCCGCCCTTCAAAACTTCACTTCCCATCGTGACCTGGCCGTCGCCAGCGATGACCACCTTGCCGTTGCGCCGGACGCAAAGAATGGTGGTCGAACGGATCTTTCTGCGATTTGACATGAATACCAGGGCATGCCAGCCGTACCCTCGACTAACGAGCGGCACGGATGACGTTAGAACTTCATTTCAGCACAAAGGAACAATTCCACCTCGCTGGCGATAGCGATCTGGCGCTGCGTCCAGCCGCTGGACGCCCGCCGAGGGTTACAGCCCAGCCTTCGACGAGTCGTCTCCTGCAAGGTGCGGCGAAAAGAACACAAAGTCCCCGCAAAGTGTTCCATAGTGTGGTTGAATAGCCACACTGCAAAGCAGTCAACTCCCTTAGAATCAAATAAATACAGCGAAGCCGGCCGCTTTCCTGATATTCTGTTGAGTTCTCGCATGTATTACGAGACAACCATCTGCCGGCCCGTCGAAGTGGAAGGCATAGGCCTCCACCACGGTGCTCCCGTTCGGCTTCGACTCTTGCCGGCGCCCCCCGCCACTGGCGTGGTTTTTATTCGCACCGATCTGGATAACACCCACATTCCAGCCAGTTGGGAGTACGTGGAGCGCGTTAGCTACGCCACCAGCCTGATGCACCCGAAGGGGATTTTTATCTCCACCACGGAGCATCTGCTCAGTGTGCTGTACAGCATGAGAATCGACAACGTTTATGTCGAACTGGACAACCTTGAACTCCCGATTCTCGATGGCAGCGGTTTGCCTTTTGTGGAACTGCTGCGGCGCGCGGGTCGCCAGGAATCCCGTCGCTTGCGGCGCTACATGCGGATCATTAAACCGATTAGAGTCGAATCGAACGGCAAAACTGTCACCATTCTGCCATCAGACCGGTTCCAGCTTCGGTGCCACAACTACTTTAATCATCCGCTGGTGGGCGAGCAGAACCTGGAAATGGACCTCACTCCCGCCCATTATGCCCGTGAGATAGCACCCGCCAGGACTTTCGGCTTTGAGTACGAACTCGATCAAATGCGGGATATGGGCCTGATCCGCGGCGCCAGCCTGGAAAACGCGATCTGCTTTACCCGTGGCGGCGTAGCGAATCCCGGCGGACTGCGCTTTCCTGACGAGTGTTGCCGCCATAAGGCACTGGACCTCATGGGCGACCTGGCATTGATTGGACGGCCGCTATTAGGCTGTGTCGTCGCCGAAAAGGCGGGTCACGCGATGCACGTCGCCCTGGTAAATAAATTGATGTCGGACCCGTCGTTCTACGAAATGGTCACTTTCGACCGGTCCTCCACACAGAAAAGCAGGCACGCAGCCCCAGCCCTGGTCTCTTAAGGCCTTAACCGTAGGTAAGATGTGGTTTTGGGACTGCTACCGGACCTGCTCAGTTTCACCCGCCTGCTTGCGTCTCCTTTTATCGTCTGGCTGCTAATTGGACATCAGTACCAGATTGCCCTTCTCTTGACGCTCGTCGCCGGATTGACTGATTGGCTTGACGGTTATGCGGCGCGACGGCTGGGAGTGAGTGGACAGTTTGGTGTAGTGCTGGATCCGCTCGCTGACAAGATCATGCTGGTGATCGTTTTTGTCGGGCTTGGAGTGCTGGGATTGATTCCCATGTGGATGCTGGTTCTGGCGATCGCCCGCGATCTGGTGATTGTCACCGGTGCTCTGCTGCTGCGCATCTTTCGGAACGCTCGAAAGTTCCGGCCTGTGTTCATCGGGAAAGTCAGTACCTTCTTCCAGATTGTGCTCGTCCTGCTCACGCTCATTTACGCCGCTTATCCACTGGGGGTATTCGACTGGCTAACGCGCATAGCTCTTTTCTCGAGCGCTTTCTTCACCACTTGGAGCGGCGCCACCTATATACGAAAGGGCATTCTCATGGCCAGGCGCCAGTGGTCCGGAGACTGAACACGAAGAATCCCGTAAAACATTTCTATCGGTGAAAAAGCGTCATTGACGAGGCTGTGGGCCCGGAGTAGCCTGTTAGACATGGAGCCGTGCGTCGAGACTTTTCTGCCCTCGCGACTGTACGCCCGCATCGGCTGGGCGGCTCTTGCTGGCTCCCTCGTGTGCGCTCTTTGCGGCTTTCGCGCACCCCTTGCTTTCATACCTGGCTTTTTTTGCGCCATCACGGGCGTCGGCCTGTTCTGGCTGTCGGTTCGGCCGGCCATTCGCATCGGCGATAGCCAGTTCAATATGGGAGAGCGTGCCATCGCCTGGCGGGAAGTTCGCGAAATCAACACCGGTCGCTTCCTTTCTCCGCTTGTACTGAAGATTCACCTCACCAACTCGCGCCATAGATTGCTCATCTATCCGGGCGAGCCCGAACGCATCGAAAAGCTGCTGTTCCAATTGCGGAAGCATTCTCAATTCGCCACCTTCGACGGAGTTGCGTACCGGGACTACTGGACCTGGCTGAGCATGAACGGCACGCGAAGTGAAAATCCTGTCCTGGATCAGCCCGTCCGCATGTTGAGCCCCGAAGAAGAGGACGAAATTGAGCGCATGTACCGCAAGCTCAAAGCCGTCGGCCGGATCGATTCCCGCGGGACGGACCCTTCCGACTCCTCGCATGAGGACTAGCGCTGCTTCGTAAACCGCTGATTCCGGGGCGCAAGCGTAAGGCTTCCCTGATTTTTTTGCTTTTGTTGGCGCTGTTCCTCGCGGCCATCTGGGTCGCTCGCACGCGGATTCTGACCGCGCTGGGAAGTGCGCTCGTTGAAAGTGATAGCTTGCAAAGGGCGCAGTGCGCTGTCGTACTCGGCGGCGACGGTTTTGGCGCCCGCATAGTAAAGGCTGCCCAACTCGCTCAGGCCGGATACGCGCCATTTGTGATAGTGGATGGACCCAGCGTGCTCGTCGGCCACGAATCGGATATGACCGTCACGTACGCGGAGCAACACGGGTATCCGGCGTCCCTCTTTCAACCGGTCCTGCTTCCGCCCGAGATAAGTTCGACCGAGGCGGAAGCGAAGTACGTCGGGAGGATCCTGAAAGCGAAAGGAATTTGTAAAATTCTGCTGGTTACGAGCAATTACCATACCCGGCGGGCGGCACGGGGCTTCCGCCGTGAGAATCCCTGGTTGGAGGTCATTGCTGTCCCGGCGCCCGATCGCGATTTCTCACCGAGCGGTTGGTGGAAGAACCGCGAGGGCGAGAAGACGTTTCTGCTCGAATGGACCAAACGGCTGGCGACCTGGATCGGACTCTGATGCTCAAATCGCTTTCCACACTTTGGCCTTACATGCGCCGTTACCGTGGCGGCCTGGCACTCGGGATCGGGTCGCTGCTGATGAAGGATGCGCTTGCTGCGGCGCTTCCCATTGTCATAAAGTACGGCGTCGATTCACTCACCCGTGGATTCCAGCTCCGCATCGTGCTCGAACTGGCGGGCCTTCTCGTAGGCCTCTCGATCGCCAAGGGCATTTTCCAGTACTGGATGCGCGTGATCATCATCGGTATTTCGCGCGACATCGAGTACGATCTCCGCAACGATCTTTTCCGTCACCTGGTCGGACTTTCGCAGGATTTCTATTCCCGCTACCGCACCGGCGACATCATGGCGCGCAGCACAAACGATCTCAACGCCGTCCGCATGATGCTGGGGCCAGGCGTCATGTACTGGAGCGAAACAAGCATTATGCTGATCCTCTCGATGCTGGTGATGATCCACGCGGATCTTCGGCTCACTCTGATCGCGCTCATCCCGGCGCCGTTTGTTTCCGTTGCCGTTGTCCTGTTTGGCCGCCGCATTCACACACGCTTCGAGCACATTCAAAAGATGTTTTCGCACATCAGCAGCAGGGTTCAGGAAAACCTGGCCGGCGTTCGGGTGGTGCGAGCCTACGCGCAGGAGCGAGCAGAAGTCGATCAGTTCGAAAATCTGAACCGCGAATACGTTCGCGAGAACATCGGTTTGGCGCGCATTCAGGGCATGTTTATGCCGCTGCTGCAGGGGTTGATCGGCGTCACCTTTCTGCTCGTTCTCTGGGCCGGCGGCCGGCAATTAATCGAAGGCAAGATCAGCCTGGGCAGCTTCGTCATGTTTAACACTTACATGGGAATGCTGATATGGCCCATGATTGCCTTCGGCTGGGTGGTCAACCTGATGCAGCGCGGAACCGCCTCCCTGAATCGCATCAACCAGATGCTGCATGAGCGTCCCGGCATTGCCCGCCCCGCTGCGGGAGCTCTTCCCCTTCCGGGGGAATTCTCTGCTGAGATTCGTTTTCGCGATGTCTCCGTGGCTTACGGTGGCCGTGAAGCAATCTCGCATGTCAACCTCACAATTGACGCCGGCGAAACGGTCGCCATAGTGGGCCATACCGGCTGCGGGAAAACATCGCTCGTCAATCTTGTCCCGCGCCTGCTCGATCCAACCGGCGGATCTGTCGAAATCGGTGGTTTAGATGTGAAACGTTTCGACCCCGAGGACCTGCGACGGGAGATCGGGTTCGTCCCGCAGGAAACCTTTCTTTTCAGCGCGACGCTGGCTGAAAACATCGCCTGGGGCGCACCGGCCGCGACGCGAGATCAAATTCGCTGGGCGGCCGAGGTGGCTGGCTTAGCGAGTGACATCGATACGTTTCCGGATGGCCTCGATACCAGGATCGGAGAACGTGGACTTACGCTTTCGGGCGGACAGAAGCAGCGCACAGCCATCGCCCGCGCCATCTTGCGGAACCCCCGAATTCTCATTCTTGATGATGCGCTTTCGAGCGTTGATACAGTAACGGAGGAAAAGATCCTGAACGGACTTGCCGGCGTTATGCGCGACCGAACCACCATCCTGATCTCCCACCGCGTCTCAACGGTGCAGAACGCTAACCGGATCATAGTTTTGGATCGCGGAAAAATCGTGGAGGCAGGCACGCATGAAGAACTGCAGGCTCGCGGTGGATATTACGCAGACTTGTACCAAAAGCAACTACTTGAGGAAGAACTGGAGGCAATCTGAGATGTCGCAGGAAGTTACTAGACGTACGTTATTACGGACCGTCCCCGGAGCTATAGGACTGATCGCTGCAACGGCAGGAAGCGCACAGGAGTATGAACTCGGCGGAGCCGACCTGAAACTCGGTGTTGCCTCCTATTCCTTCCGCAAGTTCCAGCGCGCGCAAGCGATCCAGATGACGAAAGAGCTGGGCACTCCGTATCTGAACGTCAAGGACTTCCATTTGCCTCTGGAGAGCACGCCTGAGCAGATCGAATCCGCGAAAAAAGAGTTCGCGGAGGCAGGGATCATCATCGTCGGCTGCGGCAATATCAGCTTCCAGAAGGACGACGAGACGGACATACGGCACAAATTCGAATACGCCAAGCAACTGGGCGCGCCGTTGATTGTTTGTGCACCTACGCCGCAGATTCTGCCGAAGCTGGGCAAGTACGTCGAAGAGTACAACATCAAGATCGCCGTCCATAATCACGGTCCGGAAGACAAGCATTTCCCCACGCCCCAGAGCGTTCTCAAGATTGTTCGGGATATGGATCCTCGCTGCGGGCTATGCATGGATATCGGGCACACATCGCGCACCGGGGCGAGCATTGTTGAGTCAATTGCGGAAGCCGGTCCGCGCCTTCTCGATATGCATGCCAAGGACCTCTCGGACCCGATGGTGAAGGAAAGCCAGGTGCCAGTTGGCGACGGCAAGCTGCCGATTCCGCAAATCTTCCTTCAGCTAATTGGAATAAAGTACAAAGGCTGCGTCAACCTCGAGTACGAGGTCCAGGCGGACAACCCGCTGCCCGGTATGCAGAAGAGTTTCTCCTACATGCGCGGCGTGCTGGCCGGAATCAAGGCGTCAAAGTACGCAGCCTAGCTTACCGGCCGGCTTTCAGCAGAACTCCGGGCAAGAACCTCTGACAACGGTTCCTCCAACTCTGGAATCTCGATAAGCGTCTGTGTTCCCTGGCTGGGCTTGCTGTCGACAATCATGCGGTAACCGGGTCCGAATAGCACCCGGAGCCGCTCGTTGACGTTGCTCACACCAATGCCCGATTCGAAGAGCGAACTCAGCTTCGACTCTTCGATACCGACGCCATCGTCCTCAATCAGGATGTTCAGGCGAGTCCCTTCCAGCCACGTCCTGAGCCGCACCATGCCGCCGTCAACCTTGCTCGCCAAACCATGCTTTATGGAGTTCTCGATGATGGGCTGCAAAATCATACTGGGCACGAGCCGGTCAAGCGTGTCGTCCTCGATTTCCTTCACGAACCGCAGCTTATCGCCGAAACGAACGACTTCAATCGCCAGATAATCGTCGATAAACGAGATCTCTTCGCGCAAAGGCGAGAAGTTTTCCGTCTTTCGGAGAAGGCGGCGAAGAATCTTCGAAAGCTTGTAGATCATGCTGCGTGCGCGGTCCGGATCTATGCGAACCAGCGACGAAACCGAGTTGAGGGTGTTGAAGAGAAAATGCGGGTTGATCTGGTTCGTCAAAGCCGCCAATCTCGCCTCGGTAAGCCGGGCGCGCTGGATCTCTAACTGCCGCTCGGCACGGAAACTGCTCCAGATGCGTATGGGAATCGATACGGCGAACAGCGTCGTGGCTGCTGAAGCCGCGAACAGTTTATAAGTCAGATGGCCGCCTTCGAACATGAAAAACACATTCCGCGACCTGAAGGTCGTGAATATAGCCCAGCGCAGCAGTTCGGCCACCACGACCAGCGCGTTGCAGATCACGTTGAAAGCTGCCAGTTCGATAACCCTCCGCTGAATCGCGCTGCGGTGCAAACGCAGAATCTGGCGGAACAGTCGATAAAGGTTCAAATCGACAAACGGCGAGAACGACCAGATATCTTCCTGTCGAGGCGCCAGGTCGTGCATGAGCCCGCCGATAATGCCGGTAGCCGCAAACAGCGGCATAGACATGAGCTTGCCGGTAAACATTGCGGGAACGGATACACACAGGCCCGTAATGAGCCCGCTCACATAACCTCCGAGCATTCCGGCAATGATCGAGCCTTCCAGCGTAAGGTCGATAGCGGGGTATTGATTGTGGCTCAGAATACGCACGCCGGAACTCGCTCCGAACAGCACGGAGAAGATGAACGCCAGTTGCAGCCGATCTGCCACCGTCCGATCGTCGCGAAGCAGAATCTTCTGTATGCGTCCAAAACGCATGAGGATACTGGCGATGGAAGCAGCCACAGCCACCTTGATCAAAAGCGCTGCAAGCTGTTGTTGGTTGAGCATGCGAAGCCAGAAGCCGCGAGCCGGCTCTCGTAATCGACCGGCTCTTATACTAGAAGCTTAATGCCTGGCGCCGGACTAAACAGCGCGCTTAGCGTATCCGGCACCCGTTATGTAAGCAGGATTCCTTTTGTCAGATTTCAGATTGAACAAGGTCGCTGAGGCCGACTTCCCAAGCAGGTTCGGAAAATTCCGCATTTACGGCTTCGAAGGTGTGCGGCCGGCTGAAACGGAAGAGGCGGTTGCGCTGAAGCTAGGCGACTTATCTCCCGCGCTGGGGGCACCCCTCGTCCGCATCCACTCGCAGTGCCTCACCGGAGATGTGTTCCATAGCTTGCGTTGCGATTGCCGCTCGCAACTCGAACTCGCACTGGATCAGATCGTAGAAGAAGGCCGTGGATTGCTCATCTATGAGCACCAGGAAGGCCGAGGCATCGGATTGCTGAACAAGCTGCGCGCCTACGAACTGCAAGATCAAGGTTTGGATACCGTTGAAGCGAATGAAGAGCTTGGCTTTGAAGCCGACTTGCGCGACTATGCCCTTCCTGCTGCCATTCTTCAGCACTTCGGTGTCCTCGAGGTGCGGCTTTTGTCGAATAACCCAGACAAAGTCGCGGCGCTCGAAAACGCCGGAATCAAGGTAGTAGAACGAGCGCCCATCATCGTTCCGCCGCTTGAGACCACCGCCGGGTATCTGCGAACGAAGCGCGAGAAGCTGGGGCATCTGTTCTAAAAGGCCCCGCTGCACATGTTAGAGCTTTCAGGAGAGCCGCTTACACTCGCGCAGATCAGCGCAGTCGCTTCAGGATTACTACCGGTGGGGTTAGCCCCCGAAGCACACGTTCGTATGGAGGCCTCGCGACGGGTAGTAGAGGCCGTCCTTCGGGAAGGACGTGTGGTTTACGGCGTTAACACGGGATTTGGCAAGCTGTCCGATGTCCATATCTCCGCAACCGACTTAGAGTCGTTGCAGTTGAATCTCGTGCGCAGCCATTCTTGCGGAGTGGGCGCGCCGCTTTCGCAAGAGGAAACACGAGCGCTCATGCTGCTGCGGGCGAATGTGCTTGCACGAGGGAACAGCGGTTGCCGCCTGGAGGTACTCGAGACGCTGCTCGCCATGCTTGCGGCAGGCGTTCATCCGGTCATCCCGGAAAAAGGTTCGGTTGGGGCAAGCGGGGATCTTGCTCCCTTGGCGCATCTCGCACTCTCCATGATCGGCGAGGGGGAAGTAATCTACCGAAATCACCGCATTGCGTCGCAGGAAGCACTTGCAGAGGCCGGGATTGCGCCACTTCGCCTCGCTGCCAAGGAAGGGTTGGCTCTGCTCAACGGAACGCAGGCGATGGGGGCGGTAGGCGGGCTGGCTCTTGTTCGTGCGTATCGCGTGGCCGCGCTGGCTGACCTCGCGGGAGCCATGACTCTCGAGGCACTACGCGGAACTCCCAGCGCGTTTGATGCGCGCATTCATCAAGCCCGCCCTCATGCCGGGCAGATCGCCGCGGCCGCTCATTTGCGGGCGCTGCTCGAAGACAGCGAGATTCGCAGATCGCACATCATGAATGATCCGCGCGTTCAGGATGCCTACAGCCTGCGCTGCATGCCGCAGGTGCACGGAGCGGTTCGCGATGCTCTGGCGCACGCGAGCTCCGTCATCGAGATTGAAACAGGATCGGCGACCGACAATCCGCTGGTATTCGCCGAGACGGGAGATGTAATCAGCGGTGGCAACTTTCATGGCGCCCCGCTTGGCATGATTTTCGACTATGCTGCAATCGCGATTACGGACTTGATGAGCATCGGCGAACGCCGGATCGATCGGTTGGTGAATCCCGACGTGAACGAAGGCCTGCCGCCCTTTCTCAGTTCACAACCGGGACTCTCATCCGGCTTCATGATCGCTCATGTCTGCGCCGCCGCGCTGCTGAATGAAGCGAAGGTGCTCGCCCATCCGGCAAGCGTGGACAATGTTCCGACTTCAGGCGACAAAGAGGATCACGTTTCGATGGGCATGACCGCTGCTCTGAAGCTCCGCCAAATAGTCACGAATGCGGAACAAGTGCTTGCTATCGAATTGCTTGCAGCCGCTGAAGGTCTGGATTACCGGCTGCCGCTGCGCTCGTCGAAACCGGTTGAAAAAGCCCGCGGAATTCTTCGCAGCCTCGTTCCGGGACTTAAGACAGACCGGCCGCTATCGTACGATATCGAGCGAACTGTCGCCATGATTCGCGCGGGACAATTCGACGAGTTCGTCGCATAACACCCAATTTCGGTTGTTCCTCCATCGCAGGCTGGTGCCCGGCTAATTGGGTGCCCGCTCGCGCGGCGCCTCCGAGTCTGAGAGCTTCTCGACCGTCACCCGCGCTGACCACTCGGCGCCGGCGAGAACGATCAAAGTCGCAATGAAGGACCAGAGGACGATGCTGATCGACTGGACGAAGGGCGGGACGTCCTTTTCGAGTTTGGCACGGAGCCAGGGCCACGTGAGTATGTTGACGTACTTCGAGATTTCCAGCAGAATCGCGACGGCAATGGATGAGGGTATCAATCGGCGGACAGGGATGCGCGTGTTTGGCAGTAGCCAATAAATGAGAAAGATGACGAGCGCCGTAGCCGGGAAGGCTGAGGCTTTGAAAACGATGGCCTGCAACAGCGCGCCGAGCTTGGAAGAGCCGAAGTGAGAGCTGAGGAATTGCACGTTTAAGGTTGTGGCGCTGACGGAGGCGAGTACCAGCACGCCGCACCCGAAAATCAGGCCGAGGCTGACGATCTGATTCTGAAGAAAACTGCGATTGCGTTTGACCCGCCAGATCCGGTTGAGAGCGACCTCCAGCGGGACGAAGATGCCATTCGCGGTGAAAAGTAGAAGCGCCACCGAAAGCAGACTGAAGTTCCGCGCGTACGAGGCGGGCAGCAGGTAGCTCCGAAAGTTCACGCCAAAGCCTTCGGGGAAGTAATTGGTAACGGTTTGGATGATGACGTCGACTGCCGGCCGCCAGTGGAGCACGTAACGGCAGAGCAGAAGCATTGCGACCAGGAACGGGAAGAACGAGATCAGGATGTTTACCGCGACTGCAAAGCTGTAGACATGCACTTCCGTCTCCAGCAGGAACAGGAGTGACGTCCGTATACTCGCCCACAGCGCACGCCAGGAGCGTACGCGCACGCGCGGGCCTAGATGGAACGGGTCGGGTGGTGGTGCGCCCTGCTCAACCGGCGCTTGCTGTAGAACTGCGGCCTCTTGCGGTATAAGCGCCTCTGCGCGTCGAAGGAACACGAAAGCTACTTCCCCGCACCCTGCACTTTGATGCCGGAGAGGTCGTAGACGCCTTCCTCACGCACATTCACGGTTCCCGTAAGCCTGTCGCCGACGTGAAGAGAGTTGAATTCAGCGGCCGATTTGATAGGGTACTCCATCGTCATCGCCTCCATGAAGTTAGGAATGGCAGCGGCATCGATCGTGGCGGTATGGTCCTTTGCATTGAGTGCGATGACTTTGCCGGATAGCGCGTAATGGCGTTCCGGGCCGCTGCTATGCGAGCTGCCGGAGCAGGCGGTCAGGAAGGCGATACAGAACGAGACGGCAACGGAAAGCAGCCTGGCGTACATCATCTCAGCGTAGCTGGTACGCCGCCACGCTTCGCAGAAGTATCAGGCTCGCACCCGGCAAAGCTCCCGGATATAATGCACCAAAGCCAGGAGGCCAATTATGGCGACCTTTGCACCGGAGCTGCCGGTAAACCCACCGGAGAGCTTCGCGAGCGATCTGGCGGGTATGGGGTATTTCTTCCTTGACCCACAGGGAGCGGCGAGGCGAGTGTACAGCAAGTGGTTCTGGGTGGGCCCGCTCATTGTGTTTTCGATCGTCTCGGCGGTGGCTAGCTACCTGCTGATGCCGATCGTACAGCACGTGATGGAGATCGCGCCGCTGCCGGAGGGCGCATCGCCCGAACAGTATCAGAAGGGCATAGCGCTGAGCCTGAAGATCCAGCGGTTCTCGGTGTACCTGATGCCGGTATATGCGTTTGTGATTTTCGCAATCCAATCGGCCGTTCTGCTGGGAATGAGCGCGGTAACCGGCGTAAAAGCGAAGTTCGGCGAGCTGTTTAACCTGGTGGCTGGCTGCAGCTTGATTCAGGTGCTGGCAGCGGTTGCCGCCGTGGTTGTGGTGAAAGCGAAGGGGGACGTGTCAACCATGGCGGAGCTGAAACCGCCGCTCGGGTTAGATATCTTCCTCGGAGAGGGAACCAACAAGTACCTGACGGCTTTTCTCGGATACTTCTCGGTCTTCGAGATCTGGTGGATCGTGATGATCGTCCTGATCTTCAGCGCGGCATTCAAGGTGAACAAGGGGAAGGCCTTCACCGTGGTGGTCCCGCTCATTCTGCTGAATATTGCATTTCGAATGTTGGGAGCGTTTTTCCAACACTAGGGCCGCTCTACAATGGAGTCATGAAGGAGCCCCGATGAGTATTCTCGCGCATCCGCTGGTGCTAAACATCCGCGGGCCGGACCTGATCATTGTCGCCCTGGTGTTTCTCTTGTTTTTTGGCGGAAAGAAGCTTCCCGACCTCGCACGGGGACTGGGCGAGGGGATCAAGAACTTCAAGAATTCTGTGAAGAACGACCAAGAGCCGGGTCAGGAAGACAAAAAGACACAGGCGGGAGATTGATTTCAAGAGCCCGGATCAGAACATCAAACTTCTCTCCAAACCCCGCGAGGCGTCTCGCGGGGTTTTGCTTTTCATATGAACCGCTATTACTTTGCGGTCTTTTTCGGCGGTACGATCGCGTCCTTAACGGCCTTCGCGATGCGGAACTTCACGACCTTCTTGGCCGGAATCTTGATTGCTTCACCGGTTGCAGGATTGCGGCCCACACGAGCCTTGCGCTCCGCGCGAACGAGGCGGCCAATGCCGGGCAGCACGAACACGCCGTTCTTCTTCGTTTCACGAACCGCGAGTTCGGCGAGAGCTTCCATGAACTGCTTCGACACACGATTGTTGACACCCGTGGTTTCCGCGAGTTCCCTGACGATTGCGGTCTGGGTCATTCTTTTAACTTCTGCCATCTGAAAAACCTCCCTGGGTCTTTTATTGATTTCGGAGAAGACTTCGCTTTGCTCGCTTGGAATGCCCCGTAGCGGGACATAAAACAGAACGCGGCAAAAATGTTTAAGCTCCCCTTGGTCAACTTGATAATACGGGACTGCAACTGCGTTGTAAAGGACAAAACAGCAAAAAAGCGCGGTTTTATAGGGTTTTTGGGAGTGCGAGCTAGAAAAAAAGCCTAAAAACGGGCTTCGAAGCGGCTTGGGGAACACCAGGCAAGCACTCCGGGTGCACTCGAATGCGCAACGCTCGGGGTATAGCACGAGGCCATTGCTCTCGTACAGGCTTCATTTGGGCGCGGCCAAAGAATGGGTTTTGCGCTAGATGGTGTGAGTTTTCGGGGCCGCGATAGGGCGGACAACAGGGATGCTTCGGAAGGAATGCTTTCGATCGGTGAGGAGGTTGTACCGGATCAGATACCAGAGGGCGGCAATGCCGTCTTTCAAGCCGATTTTCTTGCCTTGTTCGTAAGTCCGGCCGTAGTAGCTGATGGGCACTTCGTAGGTGGCGCAGCCCAGCTTGCAGACCTTCGCGGTCACTTCGATTTCAAAGCCGAAACGGCTCGAGGTGATGATCATGTTCCGGATGATGTCGCCCCGGAAAGCCTTGTAGCCGGTTTCGACGTCCGAGAAATTAACGTTTGTCAGAAGATTGGAGAGGAAGGTCAGAGACTTGTTGGCCAGGTAGTGATAAAAATACAGGACCCGCGCGGCCTTGCGGACGAGGAACCGCGAGCCGTAGACGACATCAGCATGCCCGTCGACAATTGGCTGAATGACATCAACAATCTCGTCAGGGTCATACTCGAGATCGGCATCCTGAACGATAACGATTTCGCCGCGGCTGGCAGCGAAGCCGGCTTTTAAGGCCGCCGTCTTGCCGGAGTTGACGGGCAGGCGGAGCAGGCGGATGTTCGAATATCGCTGAACGAGAACCTCCGCTATGGCGTACGTGCGATCAGTAGAGCAGTCATCAACGATGATGATCTCCAGCAGATACGGCACATGCCGAAGCCTTTCCACTATCTGGGCAAGGGTCGCCTCTTCGTTATAAGCCGGGACGATAACCGACAGCAGTCCTTCACAAGGGTCCTGGATATGCATTGATTCCTACGATTGAATTTTACTTGCCTTCGTTTCGTGAGAGTGCGAACGAGGCGTTTTCATTAAACATCCTTAGACTTGCTCAGGGTTCACCCGTTTCAGATGCGTAGAAGTACTGTTTATCCCAGGCTCTTCGTTTGAGCGTGCGGCACTCGGTGCGCCACGCGTTCGCGACGAGGTTAGGTGAATCGGAGGAGACGCATTCACTATCATGAGATTAATGGATCATTCGACGGTCACCGTCTCTCGTCCCACGAGGAGAATGAGTGCAGCTACGTCACGAGTCGTTTGAAATCAATCACGCCCGGGTGGCGAAATCGGCAGACGCAAAGGACTTAAAATCCTTTTCGCCGCAAGGCGAGTGCGGGTTCAAGTCCCGCCCCGGGCACCACTTAACTTCTACCATTTTCAGGTGCTTAGCACCAGAACTCGTTTTTTGAGAGGCCTGGCCATCGAAGGGCCCGTCTCCCAATTTGCCTCCCAATTTCGACTCGGTCGCTGATTTGGCTCCCGATTCAGACCCGTTTGGCCTTACCTCGACCATCTGGCCACCTCGATACAAGAGGTCATTCACACATACCACGCCCGTAACACACTTGGAAATCGGCTCAGGGCGAGTCCCGACGATGTGAGAAGCGGTCATTTTGCATCTCCGGCTGACCTTAATCCCCGGGCAAGTCCGTTAGGCACCGTCTATCGAACAAGTCAACTTTACGATAAGCCGACTTCCAGAGGGCTGAGCGCAGATTTGTAAACGGTAGGCCGTTACTCACGGCGAATCTGCTACCGGCCACTCCGGACAACGTTCGTGTTGGAGACGAACGCGTTACAACACAGCCTGGAGTTGGTGGATTTGTGCGCGGCGTTTCGAGTGCAACCAAAGCTCGATAACGCTTGCGTTGATGGAGAAGCCGATCCAAAAGGCGATGCCGAAGAACTGGCTTGGGCCAAGATGCGTGCGAAAACTGGTGGCGAAGAATACTCCCATGACGGGACGCGTGGTTGCGATACCG
>JAFAMD010000038.1 GCA_019233755.1 Acidobacteriaceae bacterium
AAGATGCTCACGTGAGCCAGTCAAATGAGCTAAACCTGAACAGCGAATTAAGTTTCACGCATATTCCAAACGCAAAGCTAGGTGCATCTTCAAAGGATACTTCTGAGTCTAAACTCGCGCAGGACATTAGATACAGCGACGTACTAATGCGGGTCTTCAGCATAAGGGACGTGATTAAGCGCCTTAAAGGCATACTCAGTGAAGTCGGAATCAGTCATCTATACGTTTTTGTGGATGACTTCTCCGAACTTCCGGAAGATGCTATGTCCGTGGTCGTTGACACTCTGCTCGCGCCCTTAAACAACTGGTCTGATGAGCTGATCAAATTTAAAGTGGCCGCTTACCCGCATCGTGTGTACTACGGCCAGATAGATAAGACAAAAATAGACGAGATTCACTTAGATCTTTACAGGCTTTATGGCACGACGGACGTCTCTGCCATGGAAGAAAAAGCAACTGACTTCACGAAACGTCTAGTGCAAGGACGGTTAAGGTATTTTGCAAAATCCGAACTAACTCAGTTCACGGAGACCGAAGACACGGCCCTTTGGCGAATCCTATTTTTTGCGTCTCTCGGCAACCCACGGATCCTGGGATACATACTGTTTTATCTTCAGGAGTCCCATCTGATTTACAGTCACACAGTTGGTTCTCGAGCTATTCGGGATGCTGCTCAAAAGTACTACGAGGAAAAGATAGAACCCTATTTTAGGATGAACAAGTTCCTACAGGAAAGCTTTAATGAGCGCGCTTCAATATTTAGCCTTAAGGAGTTATTGGAAGACATCGTAAATCGCGCCAAGGAACTAAAGCGGCATCGCGAGTCAGCCGTGATGCGGGACATCGTAGGAACCCCACCGACGAGTCACTTCCATATCGCGGCAGAACTCGACTCTCTATTGTCAACACTCGAATTGAACTTCTTTCTCACAAAGTATTATGAGATGAGCGACAGAGACGGTCATAAGGTATCTGTCTATGCCCTAAACTACGGTCTATGTCAAAAGTACTCGATTGCATTCGGCCGACCCACAGAACGTCGCGAGCAGCGCGTGTACTTCATTGAGCGCATATTCGACTATACTTCTCTGATCCGCCAGTTCATGCGGCAAAACCAGGAAATAAGATGCCAAACCTGCGGCAAGACTTACGACCTCGAAATGCTGTCGGCTCTACAAATGATAGACATGCTTTGCCCCGGATGCAGATCTGGCAGGTGCATCGTAATTAACCTGTCCAAGAAATACGAGTCCATACTTGCTAGCGTTGCGCCGGAGCTACTCCTCCCTCCGACAGAGCTGGGCATCCTGGAGGTTCTCGAGACAGAGCGTCGTGCGATGTATCCGGGCGAGATTGCTGCCGAACTGGATAAATCGTACCAACTTGTTGGTCGGCGGGGCAAGAATCTGGCGGAGCGGGGCCTCGTCGACCGCGCATGGGAACAAAATCGCCGTACACTGAAAATTACGCAACTAGCGGAGGCAAGCTATTTTAACCGGAATGGCGAAGACCGGCTCAATGTCGTTAGCGATCCGGGAAGTTCCGACATTGCGTGAATCTAGCCACTTAGCGGCCCGTCGGCCTAATGCCGGAAGTGCCGCACTCCGGTGAATACCATCGCCAGATTGAGCAGGTTCGCCGCCGCAATCGTTTCCTCATCCCGTACGGATCCGCCGGGCTGAATCACTGCGGTAATGCCGTGCTTGGCAGCTTCTTCGATTCCATCCGGAAAGGGGAAGAACGCATCCGATGCAAGCACGGTGCCCGCAAGCGGCAGCAGCGCCTTCATCGCCCCAACCTTCACGCTGTCCACGCGGCTCATCTGCCCCGCACCCACGCTGACTGTCTGGCCCGCGCGCGCATACACAATCGCATTGGACTTGACATGTTTCGAAACCTTCCAGCCGAACTGGAGAGCTTTCATCTCATCCGGCGTGGGCTGCCGCGTGGTCACGACGCGCAACGAAGCAATGTCCAATGCTGCCGTATCCGCTGTCTGCGCCAGCAATCCACCGGAAATCGACTTAATGACGAGCTCCGGTTTCTCCACCGGCTTCACTCTCACGAGCCGCAGGTTCTTTTTGGCCGTCAGCACGCGCAGCGCTCCATCCGAGAACGCCGGCCCCGCAATCGCCTCGACAAAGAGCTTGGCCACTTCGCAGGCGGTCTCTTCATCGATCTCGCGGTTAAACGCGAGCACTCCGCCGAAGGCCGAAACCGGATCGGCTTCCAGGGCCTTTTTATAAGCCTCAGCGAGCGTCGCCTGTTCAGCGCATCCGCACGGGTTGGTGTGCTTGATGATCGCGGCGGCGGTCCCGCTAAACTCGTTGACGAGCTGCCACGCGGCGTCGAGGTCGACCAGGTTGTTGTACGACAACTCCTTGCCATGCAACTGTTCTGCGCCCGCTATTCCCGCGTCGCCGAGCTGGTAAAGCGCCGCTTTCTGATGAGGATTCTCGCCATATCGCAGGATGGCGGAGCGGTCCGCCGCAATGTGCAGTCTCGCCGGCAATTCTTCCTCGACCGTTTTTCCCTGCGGATCGATCCGCAGCAGCCGGCCGGAAACAGCCTGGTCGTATGCCGCCGTGTGCAGAAACGCGGTCTGGGCGAGCTTCCAGTGTGTCTCCGGGCTCAAGGTCCCGCGCTCTTCGAGTTCCCGCAGAATGCCCTCATACTGCGCGGGCGAAACAACCACTGCAACATCCTGAAAGTTCTTCGCCGCCGCCCGGATCATGGTCGGGCCGCCGATATCGATGTTCTCGATCAGCTCCTCGCGGGCCACACCCGGCTTGTTTGCCATCTTCTCGAACTGGTAGAGGTTTACCACCACCATGTCGATGGCGGGCAAGCCGTGCGCGGCCAGCGAGCGCATGTGCTCGGGATTCGACCGGATCGCCAGAATCCCGCCCGCGATCCGCGGATGAATCGTCTTGACGCGTCCATCCAGCATTTCGGGGAATTCGGTGACATCTGAGACTTCCCGAACCGGGACACCGTTGTCGCGGAGGAGCTTCGCCGTTCCGCCTGTCGAGATCAGTTCCACTCCCATCTCATGCAAGCCCTTTGCAAACAGCAGCAGTCCGGTTTTGTCGGTAACGCTCAGCAGTGCACGCTTAATCTCGGCCATAAAACTCTATTGTCACAGAGCAAGGCGCCCGGATCGTCCCCTGCGCCACCCCACTAGAATCGAAATGTGCCCCACTATTGCACTCTTATTCCCGGCGATGGCATCGGACCGGAAGTAGCACAGGCTGCCGTACGGGCGGTGGAAGCCACCGGCGTGGATATCGTCTGGCGCCGTGCCGAACTGAACGAAGCCATCATCCTCGAATCCGGCAAAACCTTGCCGCAGTATCTTCTCGATTCACTCAACGAGACTCGCGTAGGCTTGAAAGGACCCGTCACCACGCCTGTCGCCGGCGGTTTTCAAAGCGTCAACGTGGCGCTTCGGAAGACACTCGACCTGTTCGCGAACGTCCGGCCCGTTCGCACGCTGCCCGGTATCAAGACGCGCTTTGAGGACGTGCACATCGACATGGTCATCTTCCGCGAAAACACGGAGGACCTTTACTCCGGCCTGGAGCACGAGGTCGTCAAGGACGTAGTCACGAGCCTGAAAGTCATCACGCGAACCGCCTCTGAGCGCATCGCACGATACGCCTTTTACTACGCCAAGAAGAACGGGCGCAAGCAGGTTGCGGCCATTCATAAGGCCAATATCATGAAGCTGGCCGACGGTCTATTTCTGCGCTGCTGCCGCGAAACCGCTCAACAATTTCCCGAGATCCAATACAAAGAGCTGATCGTCGACAACGCTTCAATGCAACTGGTGATCCGCCCCGAGACGTTCGACGTGCTGCTGCTGCCGAACCTCTATGGCGACATCGTGTCGGATCTCGCAGCCGGATTGGTCGGCGGGCTCGGCATCGTTCCTGGCGCCAATATGGGAGAGACCCACGCGGTGTTCGAAGCTGTTCATGGGAGCGCACCCGATATCGCGGGGCAGGGCAAGGCGAACCCGACCGCCCTCATGCTCTCGGCAGTGATGCTGCTGATCCACCTCGGCGAAACCGAGGCCGCAAACCAGCTGCAGAGCGCAGTGGAAGCCGTTTACCGCGAAGGCAAGCATCTGACGGGCGACGTGGGCGGCAGCGCATCCACGGAGGAATTCACCGAGGCCGTCCTGCACGCAATCAAGGCTTAGCCACCCCAAATCACCCCAAATGGGGACGGTCGCACATTTAATCCGGTCGGATAGGCTGATAAATCTGTAGGGGATCGGATTAAATGTGCGTCCGTCCCCATTTCCGTCCCATTTCCCCACAAACAAAAAAGGCCGCGCCTGCGAAAGACTCGCGAGACGCGGCGCTCTTAACCAGGGGGCTGGGGCTGGCTACAATCCCTTTTTGCCCAGGAATGTAATCAAGTCGACCACGCGGTTCGAATAGCCCCACTCGTTGTCATACCAGGCCACAACTTTGACCAGATTGCCGCCGAGTACTTTGGTCAGCTCCGCATCGACAATCGAGCTGTTCGGATTTCGCAGCAGGTCGCTCGAAACGACCGGATCTTCCGTATAGGCGAGAATGCCCGTGAGCGAGTTTTCCGACGCGTGCTTCAGTGCGCCGTTGACCTCTTCCGCCGTCGTGTTCTTCTTCAGCACCGCAACGAAGTCGACCACGGAGACATCGGGGGTCGGAACGCGCATCGCGTAGCCGTCCAGCTTGCCCTTCAGCTCCGGCAGCACGAGCCCGATCGCCTTCGCCGCACCGGTCGACGTCGGAATCATGTTCAGCGCCGCAGCGCGCGCCCGGCGCAGGTCTTTATGCGGAAAGTCGAGCACATTCTGATCGTTCGTGTAGCTGTGAACGGTCGTCATAGAGCCCTTCTCGATGCCGAACGAGTCGTTCAGGACCTTCACCACCGGCGCGAGGCAGTTCGTCGTGCAGGAAGCATTCGAGATGATGTTGTGCTTCGCCGGGTCGTACATCTTGTCGTTAACGCCCAGAACGATGGTGATGTCTTCGCCCTTAGCCGGCGCGGAAATGATGACCTTCTTCACAGATCCGTGCAAATGCTTCTTGGCGTCGCTGGCATCGGTGAAGCGCCCGGTGGATTCCACCACAATTTCCACACCCAGCGACGTCCAGTCGATCTCGGCCGGATCCTTGATCGCGAAAATCTTGATGTGCTTGTCGCCAACCCGGACGCAGTCGCCCTCAGCGCGGATCTCTTCGCCCAGTTGACCCAGTATGGAATCGTATTTGAGCAGGTGCGCGAGTGTCTTCGTATCCGTCAGATCGTTCGCCGCAACAAACTCGATTTCGGGATTATGGAGTCCCGCGCGGACGACATTTCGCCCGATACGGCCAAAGCCGTTAATACCTACTTTGATTGGCATATATCTCTATCTTACGAACGGGCGAAATCCGGACCCGCAAAATTGCCTTGCAGGGATGTCCAGTGGAGCAGGCATTCAGCCTGCCGGACTCCGGGACAGCTATTTGCGGAGGCTATCTGGGAGGCGGTAGCGGAGGTGCGGTGGTGCCTCCAACGTTGGCGTACGACTGGTCGATCTTTACTACTTTGCCCTCGTTGAAGCGAACGAATGTCATCTTGCCCGGAGGCTCACCGTAAATCCAATCCTCAATCTCATCGCCATCCGGTGAGGTCTCCCGGCTCTTGCTGCGGGGCTTCCCGAGCGCCAGCAAAACCTGGTCACGGTTCATGCCCTCAACGGCCTTCTGGTCTTTGATCGCCTTTTTGATCGGCTCAGGCAAAGTTTCGACGTATTGCTGCGATGCCGAGCGCTTTTCGAAATCGAAAACCGCCCCGAGCATCTGTCGGATGTCCGCCGATTTGAGAGATGGCACGGTTCCCTGAAAAACCAGAACGATTTTGGAACCGTTCGGCGGGTCGTTCTGGTTGGTTGAAACCGGCCTCGTTGATCCGTTCATGCCCACCTGCACATGGTCATACCAATGCCCGGTTTTCGAGCCGCCGTTAATCTCGAACAGGATCTTGTTCGCTTCGATCAGGACCCGCGTAATCTGGACTTCGTCTCCCAGCCGTGCCGCCGGTCCGCCGTCCTGCAACGCATCGGCCCAAGCCCTCGCGTCGTACTTTCCGTCACTGTGGATGACGAGCGGCTTCTTCGCCCTGGGGAGCGTGATTTTCATCGTCGCGAATTCAGCCGTCAATCCGCGCTCGATCTCCATCCGCTCATCGAAGCTGAGTTTATCGGCGCGCGAGACCTGCGAAATCCCCAGCAGCAGGCCGCAGACGAGCAGAGGTGTCAGAAAGTGTCGTTGAGGACCCGGGCAATTGAGGCTTCCTGCGGTACGACGGGCGCTTTCCGTAAGGCAAAGAACAGGCCGATGGCAAAAATGGTCGTCAGCAATCCTCCCTCTGGACCATAGTTTCCGCCGCTCCAGATAGGCAACAGATCCCATCGGTAGTAGTACCTCGTGACATCAATTGTAAGCCCGCTCAGGTTCACTCCGAACAGCGGAAGGACCGCATTCCAGCCGAAATGGAGGCCGATCGGAAGCCACAAGTCGTGGCTCCGGAAGAAGGCGTAGCCGAGCAGAAATCCCCACAGGATGGTGTTGCAGACGGCAATCCACGTTGAACCCGGATTCGAGGCGTGCGCGAAGCCGAATACGACCGATACCGGAAGGATGGTGGCAAACGGCCCAATCTTTTCAATCAGGAGCTGGAATCCATAGCCGCGAAAGATCATCTCTTCCCCGGCAGCAGCGATGAACAGTATTGCCAGGTAGAAAACCAGACCGCCCCAGGTGAAATCCGAATGCTGCTTCGTTACCAGATGCCCGGTCCCTGCGAGGAGTGGCGCGGCCAGCATCAACGCCGCTGCTCCTGCGCCGAAAATCACTCCCAGGGCAAAGTTCCGGCCTGAGGCGCGCCCCAGCTTAAGCCCGATGTCAACCAGCGGCCTACGGTCGAAGATTTTCATCGTGAGGACATTGGCAAAAAGAGCTGTAGCGCAGAGCCCGACCGCCCCCGCCACCAGCACGCCGAACATGACGTACAGCAGGTAGGTGAAGAGCCGCAGGCCGATAATGACGCTGGCGATGAAAAAAGCCAAGCGCAGCACCACGCCCCATCGCGTGTCCGCCGGAGCGGGTGGGATAGTGGTCAGGCTGGGCTGTTGATTCATAGTTGCAAGACAGGCTTACTACCGCACGAACGGTACGGAGTGAAGGACAATCTCATCCTAACCATAAGCCTCGAGTCCGATGAGAGCAGTATGGAACAGACGAAAAATCGGCGAACACACGAACGCCTGCTTTGTTCGGAGCTGCTCGAGGTGATCTGGCGGGACGATGCCGGACGGGAGCGCCGGCGCATAGGCAACCTCGAAGACATCTCTCCGGCGGGAATTTGCCTCCAGATGGAAGTTGCTATCCCGATCGGAACTGCAGTGACGATGCTGTGCGGACCGGGAGCGCTCTCCGGCGTCGTCCGCTACTGCCGGTCCGGCGATGTCGGCCACAGCCTCGGAATCGAGTTTGATCCGGGTCACGAATGGTCGAGCGAACGGTTTCGGCCGAAGCATCTGCTGGACCTGCGGGAACTCGCCGCACAAACGCGGACGTGACAGGAAGTACAATCTATTTACAACGAAAGCCCTTTGGCGCGGTTCGTGGTTCGCACCTCTCGACATGGCCGACTCACAAGACGACACTCTGGCAAGCGGCGTGTACGCCGCGTTGGCTACACCGCGCCGCCCGAACTCGATCGAAGCGGAGACGGGCGCGCTCCTCGATTACCTTGACACCGTTGTACGCGCCGGCGTCGACGGACTCGTGCTGTTTGGCTCAACCGGCGAGTTCGTTCACTTCGACACGGAAGAGCGCATGCGCGTCCTGTCGCTCGCGATCAAACGCAGCCGCGTGCCGGTTCTCGCCAACGTCTCTCATTCCACGCTCGCCGGGGCCATTGACCTGGCCGAGAATGCGGTCGACTGCGGCGCCGCCGGGCTGCTGCTGATGCCGCCCTATTTCTACCGCTATCAGGAAGAACAGATCTATGAGTTCTACCTGCAGTTCCTGCGGCTGCTTGACGACAGGGTACCGGTCTATCTGTATAATCTGCCTGCCTACACGAATGCACTGACGCCACTCCTGCTCGATCGTCTGCTCACGGGAGGAGCTTTCGCCGGCATAAAGGATTCGAGCGCCGACTTCAATCTGTTGGAGCATATCCGGGCGCTGCGCGCTCGTCATGTTTTCCAGTTGCTGGTCGGCAGCGAGTCTCTTTATCTACGCGGCCGGAAGGGAGGCGCCGACGGCATTGTTTCGGGTGTGGCCGCGGCTCTGCCCGAACTGATGGTCGCGCTGGAACACGCCATCCGCGAATCGGACATGAACCGCGCAGAGAGCCTGAACGCGCGCCTTCTCGAGTTCGTCGCCTACGTCGACAAATTCCCGGCAACGGTTGCCATCAAACAGGCCGCAGTCGTGCGGGGCTGGATGCCCACGCCCGTCCCGGTGCCTTTCGACGAGGATATGGCGGCCGAGGTTATCGCGTTTCATCACTGGTTCCGCTCCTGGCTGCCCGGTGTGCTCGCCGAGTGCAAAAAATCAGGGGCTGTTTCCGCCTAGCGGCCTGTGCAGAGGTCACGGCTGGCTGAATGCCTGCCCCATCGCTTGCCCGGCGTGTGGAGCGGTTCCCGCAGCGGATTGTGCAAACTTAAGTTGTGGGGAATCTCGACGAATTTCGCCGCGCGGCGCATGCGCACGCCGACTGGATCACGGACTACTTCGAACATGTTCGGGAGCTGCGTGTCGTCCCCAAAGTAGAACCGGGGGAACTTACTGCGAGCCTTCCACACTCGGCCCCGGAGCATGGCGAGCCGCTCGAGAATATTTTCTCGGACTTCCAGTCCTCGATCTTTCCGGCCCTGACTCTCTGGAACCATCCCCGCTTCTTCGCCTGGTTCTCTGTGTCATCGAGCCCGCCGTCCGTGCTGGCAGACTTTCTCGCCGCGACGGTCAACGTCAACGCGATGCTCTGGAAGTCCTCACCAGCCGCCACCGAGCTCGAAGAGGTGACCCTCAACTGGCTGCGCCAGTGGCTGGAACTGGATGACCAGCACTTCGGCATCATCTACGACACTGCCTCGGTGGGAGTCATGCAGGCGATCGGGGCGGCACGCGAATTTGCCGATCCGTCCTGCCGGACCGAGGGGATGCGCCCCGGCCTGACGATCTACGTCTCAGAGCACACTCATTCTTCGTCGGAGAAAGCCGCCATCACGCTCGGCTTCGGCCAGAACAACGTGCGCAAGATTCCGGTTGACGATCAGTTCCGGATGCGCGCCGACCTGCTGGAGGAGGCGATTCAGGCCGATATCGCCGCCGGCAGGAAACCGTGCTGCATCGTAGCATCGATAGGCTCTACCTCGACTACCGCGATTGACCCGGTGCCTGAGATCGCCAATATAGCCGAACGCTACAACGTCTGGCTGCATGTCGATGCCGCCTATGGCGGCCCGGCCGCAGTCGTGCCGGAAATGCGCCATATTCTGAAAGGCGTCGAACGCGCGCATTCACTCATCCTGAACCCGCATAAGTGGCTCTACGTCTCCATAGATTGCAGTGTTCTGTACACTCGTTTTCCGGAAGTACTGCGCCGTGCCTCTTCCCTTAGCGCCGAATATCTTCGTACGGCAGAAGATGAGCATGTGGTGAACTACATGGATTACGGCGTTCAACTGGGGCGCAGGTTCCGAGCTCTCAAGCTCTGGTATGTGTTCCGTTATTACGGACGCCAGGGCATCATCGTGATGCTCCGGGAAGCGTTGCGTCTTGCCCAGGTTCTCAAATCGCTGGTTGAGGAGAGCGACCAGTTTGAACTTGCCGCGCCCGTGCCGCTGTCTCTGGTTTGCTTCCGGCTGCGTGCCGACAATGCTGCGAATGAACGCCTGCTGGCCGAAATCAACGCCAGCGGGAAGGCATTTCTCTCGCACACGGTGCTGAACGGCAGGTTTATTCTGCGATTCGCGATCGGCAACTTCCAGACGACCGAGCAGGACATTCGCGAGACCTGGAATCTAATCGTCGAGACCGCGGAACGGATTAAAGCGGGCGAGCCTGCGACCGTGGCAGGGCGCTGATCGCCGGACGAAATGATACAACAGCGGCTGGCAACGACTCTGTGCGGTATTCCGCTGCGTAATCCTGTCATTGCTGCGTCCGGAACCTTCGGCTACGGTATCGAGTTCGAAAAGATTCTCGACCTCGATTCTCTCGGCGGGTTAGTTACAAAGGGTCTCTCGCGCGAGCCGATTGCAGGCAATCCCGCCCCGCGGCTATGGCATACCGAAGGCGGCATGATGAACTCCATCGGCCTGCAGAACGTCGGCGTCACCGCGTTCCTGCGCGACAAGCTTCCCAAACTTCGCAAGTATTCGGTACCGGTGTTCGCGAATGTGTTCGGCTTTGCGGCGGAGGATTATCTCGAAGTGGTGCGGGCGCTCGAGGATTCCGAGGGAATTGCAGGCTACGAACTGAACGTTTCCTGCCCGAACACGAAGCACGGCGGGATGTTCTTCTCGAGCGATCCCGGCCTGCTTTCCGACCTCGTAACCCGCATCCGGCCGCTCGCGAAACGCCCGCTTATCGTGAAGCTCTCACCGAACGTTGCCAGCATTAAGCCGCTCGCCGAGGCGGCACGGGACGCCGGCGCTGATGCAATCTCGCTCATCAACACGTTCGTTTCCCTGGCGGTGGATATCCGGACTCGCCGATCCCGTATCGGCGCGGGTTTCGCGGGACTTTCCGGCCCCGCCATCAAACCTCTCGCGCTGCGGCTGGTCTACGAAGCGGCCGAGACCGTAAGCATCCCGGTCATCGGGTTGGGCGGCATTCGAACGGGTGAAGACGCCGCCGAGTTTCTCATCGCCGGGGCATCGGCTGTCGAGGTGGGTACCGCGACGTTCATCGACCCACGCGCACCGCAGCGGATCGCGAAAGAACTGGAGACTGTCGCCGGGCGCCTGGGCATCAGCAGCATTCAGCAGCTTGTCGGCACACTCGAGTCTCCCGGCGGTACGGCGGCAAAGGCGAAAGAAATGGCCCCGTGCAAAATAGAGCAATGAAGGAAATCATCACACCGGAGAAGCCCAAAGCGGCCGGCCCCTACAGTCCCGCCGTCCGTCTGAATGGCATGGTTTTTCTGAGCGGCCAGATTCCGCTCGACCCTGACACGAATCAACTGGTCACCGGCTCCATCCAGGAGCAATGCGCGCGCGTGCTGGAGAACCTGAAGCTTGTCCTCGCGGCCGCAGGTCTTTCCTTTGACGATGTGGTGAAGACAACGGTCTTTCTGAAAGACATGAACGATTTCGCCCAGATGAACGAAACGTACGGCGGTTTCTTCGGGGCTACTCCCCCGGCCCGCACTACGGTCGAAGTGGCGCGGCTGCCGCGCGACGTGCGGATCGAAATCGAAGCGATCGCTATCGACCCGCATCACAAATACCCGTTCGCTAAGTAGGCAGGCGAAGGCGGCTGGATGAGCCCGCGGTTCTCAGCGAGGCGAAGACTTAAGGTTCCTTCGGCGCGTCCGCCGGCTTCAGGGGCGGATGCGCGCTGTATTGCTTCTCCGGCGGGTTGAGGGTGATGTCTAGGGTCTTTTCGTCGCCCTCTACATCCAGCTTCTTACCGTAGGTCTGATACTGCTTGGTGATCACCTGGAGCTGCACGGTGCCCTCGGGCACAGGCGGGAAGTGAGCGATTCCCTGCTGGTTCGTCTTCACTTCCCAATGAATCGGCTTGCGCTTGCCGAGCTTCATGACCTGATGCGAACCCAGAAAATCTAAAATCACGGCCGCATTCTCCACCGGTTTGTCGTACTGATTCTTGACCACCACTTTGATGGTGGTTTCAGGCGTGCTCGCCAGCACACCCAGGCAGAACAAGAGCAAAACCGCGAGAGTCGCGAAACGTACTTTCATGCTTTGGATTATCCCTTAACGGCCGGAACGCGTCGGAACTGCCGGTGCCAGCAGCGGCTCGATGGCGGCGCGCAAGCTCGCTTCATCCATTACGCCCGGATGATACAGCCGGACGATTCCATGCCGGTCAACGAGCACAATCGTGGGGGTAGTGCTGGCCCCGAAGCGTTCAAAATTTCCGGCATCGAGCGGCACCTGAGCATGCGGGATCGAACCGTAGTATTTTTCGTAGACCTTCTGCACGAACGCGGTCTCTTTCGCAGCGGGCGCGTTATCGTCCTCGGCCGTGTAGCCATAAAGCCGGGTTGGCGCGATCACTGCTAAACCCTTCGGTTCCAGTTCAGTTGCCAGCTTGGCGATGATCGGTGCTTCGGCTTTGCAGTCGACGCACCAATGAGCCCAGAAGAAGAGCAGCAGCACCTTGCCGCGCAGCGCCGCGATGGGCTCCGGCCTGGTTCCGATCCACTGTGTTTCATGCAGCAGCGGCATCGGCCGGCCTTGCAGAGTAAGGAGATTGATGTTCTTCTGCAGGCGGTCGGCAAGCGAAGTGCCACGCCACTTCTGTAGCGCGGCCCGCAACAGCGCGAGCGCTTCCGCTTTCTTGTGCTGCTCCGCCAGTGCCTCCGCCTGGACCTCATAGGCGGTGCCGAGCGCGAGGGGCAGATAAGGCTCGGCGTCCAATTTCCGTGTCGCCAGCAAGGTCTGCGAGATGCGCTCAATTTCGTCGGCATCCTTTACCGCCTCGGCGATATTGCCACTGGCGAGCTCGCCGCGCGCCACCCAGGAAAAGGCGTCAAGGGCTTCCGGGGTATCACCGTACAACCTGCGGTATTGACCCGCCATGGCGCGCGCCGATTCCAGATCGCCTCTCTGCAACGCCAGGTCGACATAGGCCACCACCTTCGGCACCGGCGGCTGGCCGTAGCTCTGCTGCTGGGCAAAAATGGTTGCTGCGGCGAACGCCAGGCAGAGCACGCCCGCCGCATTTTGAATTACTAAGCGCACACCGTTTTCAAGTATTCCCGAAACTGATCGCCGAGATCGTGGCGGTTCAGAGCGAACTCCACAGTGGCCTTGAGGAACCCGAGCTTGTCGCCGGCGTCGTAGCGCTTGCCTTCAAATTTCAGGCCGTAGATCGGCCGATTACGCAGCATGTACTTCAGCGCATCGGTGAGCTGAATCTCGCCGCCGCTGCCGGGCGGAACGGCTTCAATGCACTCAAAAATCTCCGGCGTCAGGATGTAGCGGCCGATGATAGCCAGGTTGGAAGGCGCATCTTCCGGCTTCGGCTTTTCCACCATGTTGCGGATGCGGTAGAGCCGGTTCTCGCGGCCGTTGTCCGCCACGAGCTCGGCATCTACCACGCCGTAGGCCGAGATCTGATCTTTCGGCACTTCCATCAGCGCCAGGACAGAAGCGCCGTAATACTCATAAACATCCAACAACTGCCTTACACACGGGATCTCAGAGGCAATGATGTCATCTGAAAGGATTACCGCGAAGGGTTCCGGTCCCACCAGATCCTTCGCGCGCGAGACGGCATGCCCGAGGCCCAGGGCTTCCTTCTGGCGGATGTAGCAAACGTCGATCATCTCCGAAATGCCGCGCACCTGCGACAGCATGTCGGTTTTGTTCTTTGATTCCAGCAAATGCTCCAGCTCGAAGCTGACATCGAAGTGGTCTTCAATGGACGATTTGCCCCGCCCAGTGACGATGATGATGTCTTGGATGCCGGAATGCATCGCTTCTTCCACTCCATACTGAATGAGCGGCTTGTCTACAACCGGCAGCATCTCTTTCGGTTGGGCCTTTGTTGCAGGCAGGAATCTGGTTCCCAGCCCGGCGGCGGGAAAAACTGCCTTGTGCACCTTTGGGATCATCACCCGCCATTGTACGCGGTTGAATCTGCTTAACTCCCCACTCGCCGAAGACGCTTTGGCACACGCGGAGCCGGTGTGCTACTCCTAAAAGTTAAGCTTAAGGACCTATCGGAATCAGATGGCTTACGTAATTGCCGAACCCTGTATTGGAACCAAAGACTCTGCCTGCGTGGACGCCTGCCCTGTAGACTGCATTCATCCCAAAAAAGATGAAGAGAAGTTCGAAAGCGCGGAAATGCTGTACATCGACCCTGTCGAATGCATCGATTGCGGCGCCTGCGTTCCGGTTTGCCCTGTTTCCGCCATCTTCGCCCTTGACGATCTGCCGGAAAAGTGGGCCGAATTCACCCAGCGCAACGCGGCATTTTTCGGCCGCTAGCTCTTTACGATGAATGGCCGGGCAATGCCCGGCTACACGCTCAGCGCCGATACGTAGCGCAGGATGTATCTGTCTCCCAGACTTTAACGTACGCAACCGAGCCTTTGTCCAGAGTCTTCTGAATCTCATCGAAGATGAACCGGGCGAGGTTTTCGGCTGATGGATTGATCTCGTCAAACGGCTTCAGTTCATTCAGGAATTGATGGTCCAGGTATTCGCTGGTGGCGCGCAGCCGGCGTTTCAGCTCCGTAAAATCGTAGAGCATCCCGTTCTGGTCTAATTCCGCGGCCTCCATGCCTACCTGGACACGATAATTGTGGCCATGCACGTTCTCGCACTTTCCCCGGTAGTTGCGCAGCGCATGGGCAGCGGCAAACGTGTGTTCTACACAAATCTCAAACATCGAAAAATTCTTGAACGTCCCCTAACTTGTCAGTGAATCGGTATGGAGGCAGGCTGTCGAAGAAGACGCGCCCGTAAGGCAGCCTCTTAATCCTATTATCCAGCAGCACCAGCACGCCCCGGTCCGCGGTTCCTCGAATCAATCGCCCGAACCCCTGCTTCAGCGCCAGCGCGGCCTGCGGAATCTGGTAGTCATAGAAGGCGTTGCCGCCGTTTTGCCGGACGGCTTCACTGCGTGCCGCCACGATCGGATCGGTGGGCACGGCAAATGGCAGCCGGTCGATAATCACGCAGCTCAGTTGCTCGCCTTGGACGTCGACCCCCTGCCAGAAGCTCGAAGTACCGAACAGCACGGCGCCTTTTGTCTCGCGGAAGGCTTCTATCAGCGCGGTGCGCGGCGCACTCCCCTGAATTAAAAGCGGGTATTCGAGCCGGTCGCGCAAAAGCTCATAAGTCTGCCGCATCTGGTGATAGCTCGTAAAAAGGACAAACGCCCTGCCGGACGAAGCCTGAATCACCTGTTCGATCTCATGCGCCGCGCGCCGGGTGAAATCCGCCCGCCGCGGATCGGGGAGATGCGGCGGCACGTACAGGACCACCTGCTTTTGGTAATCATACGGGCTCTCGACCCGAAGCGTTCTTGCGTGTTCCAGGCCCAGGCGGCCGAGTGCATAATCAAA
Source organism: Acidobacteriaceae bacterium (assembly GCA_019233755.1). Taxonomy (GTDB): domain Bacteria; phylum Acidobacteriota; class Terriglobia; order Bryobacterales; family Bryobacteraceae; genus Bog-105. The sequence goes on from JAFAMD010000038.1 coordinate 15,325, forward strand.
CTGGCCTGCGACGGCGAGAGTCGCGGAGGTCAGGACGACGGTCTCGACACGGCCGAAGAGATTCGCCGCAAGCACCTGGGAAACATCTATGGGCGTCGTTTGCAGATACATGCCGCGCCCGCGCCGCTCCGTCCAGTAGACATAAGTGGCGTCGCCGGACTGCATGAAGAATCGCAGCCCCTGCTGGATGGTTCTGGCGCGGCGCACCAGGGGCAGTGTTTCATCCACAACGCCTTCGATTAATTCGAGACGAGTGCAAAGGGCATCGAGTACAAACAGGATCTCGCGGTAAGTCTCTTCGTGCTGTCCCAGAAAGCGATCATGGTCGCTAAAGCTTTGCCGGCCTTCCTGCGGAAACAACCGGAAGAACTCTTCCGCACGATCGGTGATCTGGATAAGATTGCGATCCAGTTCGGGCGTGGCAAACAGCTTCCGGCGCGAGATGGCGGCCGTGTCTTTGACCAGTTCCTGTATTTGCAGGTTGCTCACGGTCATACCGAAGTACTGCCCGGCCACGTCCTCAATCTCATGGGCTTCATCGAAGATCACCGCCGAGTATTCCGGCAGGATCGCATTAAATGCCTGATCGCGCACCGCCAGATCGGCAAAGAAGAGGTGATGGTTGACGATGATGATGTTGCTTTGGAGCGCGCGCCGGTGCATCTCAGTAATGAAACAGCGCTCAAACTGCTTACATTTCTGACCTGAACACAAATCGCTGCGCGCATCGAGCTTCCACCAGGCCGTGCTCGTCTCCGCCATTTCGCGAAGCTCGCTGCGATCCCCGGTCTCGGTGCTTTTCTCCCACTCGCGGATGATGCGGAAGTCGTTGATCTCATCCAAGCCGGCCAACATGGGCTCGCGTTCGGCGTCGTACACCTTCTGCCGGCAAAGGTAATTGGCCCGGCCTTTCATGTAACAGACCGAAAGCGGCTGCTCAAACAGCGACTGGACGAACGGCACGTCCTTCAGGTAGAGCTGCTCCTGCAGGTTCTTTGTGCCAGTGGAGATCACGACCCGCTTGCCGGAGAGGATGGAGGGAATCAGGTAGGCCAGGGTCTTGCCCGTCCCGGTTCCCGCTTCCACTATGAGGTGCTGGCGTTCCTCCAGGGCGGAGGCAACGGCTTCGGCCATCTGCAACTGCCCCTCGCGGTACTCGTAGTTCGGGTGCGCGGCGGCGAGCAGCCCGTTCCGTCCAAAGAAACTACGGGGTGTCAGCTTGGGGGGCCGGTGGACCCGGTTTTCGGCTTGAGAAATGGCGCTCACTGAAAGACGGAGGGTTTCTGGAACCCTCAGTTTAGTACGGTTCGGCGGCGGTCTCATCTCCGCCGGGTGATGAAAATATTTTTGGGTCTTAAATTCGGGATGTCCCGCTATGCTCAAAGAGGGCAATGGCGGAAGAAGAAGACGTCCTCTATCTCACGGAGCTGCTCGGCCTTCAGGTTTATGATCTGAAGGGCCGGAATATCGGCACGCTGCGCGACGCCGCACTGGTTCCGCTCATTGATCCCGTCCGGCTGGACCGTTTTCTGGTAGGCGCCGGCCCGGGCTGGCTCAGCATCCGCTACGACCAGATCAAATCCATCACAACCGAGGGCATTCACCTCAAAGACGAGCGCCTGACACCGTATCATTCCGACGAATACATGATGCGGATGGTCCGCGATCTGCTCGACCAGCAGATCATCGATACGGAAGGCCGCAAGCTGGTGCGCGTCAACGACGTTACGTTCCTCAAGGAGTGCGAAGGCGGTCTCGATGTCCTTCACATCCTCGAAGTGGACATCGGGATCCGGTCGATTGTCCGCCGCCTTCTTCGCGGAATTCTATCTCCTGCCGCGATCCGCAGAGTGCAGAAGCGGATTCCGGCTCACTCGATCCGATGGGAATTCTGCAACGTTCTGGAAGCGGACCCGCAGCGGCGCGTTCGCCTGAACATTTCAAACAAGCTGCTGGAAGACATGCACCCGGCCGATCTAGCCGACATTGTCGAACACCTCGGGCACGAGGATCGGGCTGCCTTGTTCCAGACGATGGACAGCGAGAGCGCAGCCGAGCTTCTCACGGAAGTGGACCCCGAACTTCAGCCGCGCATTATCGAATCGCTCGGCGCCGACCGGGCCGCCGAGATTCTGGAGGAGATGGAACCGTCCGAAGCGGCGGATCTTTTGAACGAGCTGGAAGAGGAACGTTCGGAAGAGATCCTAGAGGAGATGGAGCCGCAGGATGCCGAGGAAGTAGAAGAACTGCTCGAGTTCCGGGATGACACCGCCGGCGGCATGATGGACACCGGCTACGTCTCGCTACCGAAAGAGGCCTCCGTGGCTCAGGCGATGGAGGTGCTCAAGAAGGACGAAGAGAGCCTCGAGAGCCTTCACAGCATCTTCCTGGTGGACGGCGACAATCATCTTTGCCATGAAGTTCCCCTGGCGCGGCTCATCTTCGCGGCGGGGGACACGCCGCTCACGGACCTGGCCTCAGACCCGCTGTTGTTCGTCACATCGGACGAAAAGCTTGACCGCATCGCGGAGATGTTCGATAAGTACAATCTGCTGGCGCTTCCGGTGGTCGATGACCGGAACGAACTGGTCGGCGTGATTACGGTGGACGATGTGGTGGCGATGCTGCGCAATGCCTGAAAGGAGAGCTTTCAGCGATCAGCCATCAGCGATCAGCCATCAGCCGTCAGCTTTGTTTCCAAAATCCAGCTGAAGGCTCTCCAGAAAACGCTCGCACAACTGCGGCAGTTTCAAAGAGTTAGCCTTTCGCGTTTTCTAGCGTTTAGCGACCTCCCCAAGGGGACGGTCGGTTGCTGATAGCTCTCCTGAAACTGCTCCGCTACCTTCTCCCACTGTGCCACTACCGCCAGGGCTTCGAAGCAGTTTCTCTCACTCACCACGCGCCCCAAGCGCGCCCGTTGCTGATGGCTGATAGCTGAAGGCTATTTGCTGGCGGCTGAAAGCTTATCACTAGATTCGTGGTACACCCAAAAATGTGGAATTCTCTTTGACCGGTGTGACCCATCTGCGATACCACCGCTGGGCGACAGGCAGCATTTTCGAGCAGACCGGTTCGCTTTCCGACGAAGAGCTGAGGCGCAACCTCAACACATCTTTTGAGGGTATCTATGGCACGCTGCTTCATCTTTACCGGGCAGATTCGCTCTGGCTGGCGCGGCTGGAGCAGAGTGGCCGGCAGCGCCTCGAAGACTATCCGGACCCGGAGACGATTGCCATTCTGCGCGAAAAGTGGGCAGCGGTGCAGGATGGAATGCTCGCGTTTGCGGAACGGCTTGGCGAAGCGGATTGGGAGACGAAACTCTCGTACACAACATTGGCCGGCGTGCCGTATCACACGCCCATCTGGCAGATGGTGCTGCACATCGTGAACCACGGAACACACCATCGCGGGCAGATTTTGTCGATGCTGCGCCAACTGGGGCACAAGCCGACGGGGCTGGATCTGATCGGCTACTATCGGGCAACAGCCTGATGGCAGCTTAATCCGATTCGGCAAAGCGCGCATCGAGGAGATCGAGTTCGTATTCGAGCGCGCGCCGGACTTCGTCGTGGATCCTTCTGTTGTTCCTAAGGCTGAGAAGCGCCGCCCGCTCGGCATCGCGGAGCTGCTGAGCCACTGCGCGCTGCTGTTCGAATTCCTGATGCTCTAAAGCAGCATCCTGATCGCCGGAAGCGGCGTGGTTAGCGCGAGCCAGCCGGCGGCGGTAATAGGCTTCCATCTGGTCGAGGATGTCGGCCGCCGCTATACCTTGACGCCGGAGTTCCTGAAGGCGCTTACGCGCGGCGACTGCCATCTCGCGACGGGCCCAGATCTCTTCGTCGCGGCCGGACGCGCCGGCAGCCATCCCCAGTTTCCGGATGAGCGCCGGCATGCTGAGTCCCTGCAGGACCAGGGTTGCGAAGATAACGCAGAATGTCAGGAAGATAATCAAGTTTCGCTGCGGAAACGGGGCGCCGTTGGGCAGATGCTCAGGGAGCGACAAGGCTGCCGCGAGCGCGAGGACGCCGCGCATGCCGGCCCAGCCGACCAGAAACGCCGTGCGCGGCGAGTTCAATTCCGGTTCGCGACGCAAGAGGCGGCGCTGAATCTGTGCTGAGATCCAACTACCCGGAAAGACCCAGAGCAGGCGCAGCGCGATCACGATGGCGCTGAACAGGGCTCCATAGCGAATGAGGTTTGGCAGGCCGATCCCGTGAATGTCGGAGAGGATGGCCGGAAGCTGCAGGCCGAGAACGAGAAAGACGAGGCCATTCAGCATGAAATCAAGAGTGCGCCAGAACGCGGACGCCTCAATGCGGGCGTGAAGAGAGTAAAAGCCCGAGCTACGCCTTCCAAGAAAGATGCCGCAAGCTAGCGTCGCCAGCACTCCCGAGCAGTGGGCGTATTCAGCGGCCAGGTAGGCGATGTAGGGAGTGACAAGACTGAGGGTGGTTTCAATGGGGGCATCATCGATGCCCTTCTGCACCTGATGCATGATGACGGCGACGACCAGGCCGATCGCGACGGCGGCGAAGATCAAATAGATCAGCGTGCCCACGCCCTCAGAAATGGACGGCGTCACTCCGCTAATTACCATGGCCAAAGTGAACTTGAGGGCAACGAGGCCGCTGCCGTCATTGACAAGGCTTTCGGCATCGAGAAGGTCGGTGATGCCGCGCGGCAGACCAAGCCGTTTGGCAGTAGCGGTGGCGGCGATGGCGTCGGTGGCAGCAACTACCGAACCCAACACGAGCCCCAGCTTCCAATCAAAGCCGGGCAGCAGGTAGCGGGTAGTGGCGGCGACGCCGTAGATGGTGAAGCCGACCAGCCCGAACGCCAGCAGCACGATGCTGACAATGTTGTTGACGAAATCCCGCCAGGAGGTATGAAATGCAGCCGAAAACAGCAGCGGCGGCAGGATCACGTAGATAACGACGTTAGGGTCGAGCGAGACGCGCGGGATATGGGGGAAGAAGCTGAGCACAAGGCCGCCGAGCACGAGCATGATGGGGTAGGCGATGTGCACGCGAGAGGCGAACAGGGCCAGGGCGGCGACTAAAACGAGAAGCAGCAGCAGAACGATTTCGACGTGACTGATGTCAGCGGGCTGCATGCGCCGTTTTCCCGAGCCTGCGATCCGGGGACGGGCGCGGACTCAAGCCAAATGTAGCGCACAAACGGGACCATCTTTGATAACTTAATCGCGTGCGCTTGGGATAACGAATCGCGAGCGCTTGCCCCACGGAGTGGGCCCACATGGAAAAACCGCGTCTGAGCTTCTGCCAGATCTGGAACATGAGTTTCGGCTTCCTCGGAATTCAGTTCGGCTGGACGCTGCAGATGAACAATATGAGCGCCATCTATGAGTACCTGGGCGCCCAGCCGAGTCAACTGCCGATTCTCTGGCTGGCGGCTCCGCTGACGGGGCTGCTGGTGCAGCCGGTTATCGGCAACTGGAGCGACAACACGTGGGGGCCGCTCGGGCGACGCCGGCCGTTCTTTCTGACGGGCGCGATTCTGAGCTCACTGGCGCTGATTCTGATGCCGCTGAGCGCCGCCTTGTGGATGGCGGCGGGCCTGCTCTGGATTCTGGATGCCTCCATCAACATCAGCATGGAGCCTTTTCGGGCGTTTGTCGCGGACATGCTGCCGGAAGAGCAGCGGTCACGCGGGTTCACGATGCAGAGCTTCTTCATTGGAGTAGGCAGCGTAGCAGCGTCGTACCTGCCCTTACTGCTGTCGCGGATGGTTCCGCCGACGGGGTCCGCCAAAGGGCATGCGATTCCGGAGATCGTGCGAATCGCCTTCTGGATCGGCTCGGTCGCGTTCATCAGTGCGGTGCTGGTGACCGTGATTACGACGAAGGAGTATCCGCCCAGCGAGCACGAACGGGAGCGGCTGAAGCACGCCAAGGCATTCGACTTCGGCGAGATCATGCAGGCGCTGAGGGAGATGCCCAGGACGATGCGGCAGCTGGCGGTGGTTCAGTTTCTGACGTGGCTCGGGTTGTTCTGCATGTTCCTTTATTTCGCGGTCGCGGTAGCCCACAATGTCTTCGGCGCCCTTTCGACGAATGAACGCGCATTTACCCAGGGAGTGATCTGGGCGGGGTACTGCTCAGGCGCGTATAACACGGTGTGTTTTATCGTGGCGCCGTTTCTGCCTGCGCTGGCAAGACGGATCGGGAAGCGCGGCACGCATTCCTGGTGTCTGTCCGCCGGGGCCCTGGGCCTGGTCTCCATTGCGCTGATTCATGACAAGTGGCTCCTGTTTCTGCCGATGGTGGGAATCGGGATCGCGTGGGCAAGTATTCTCTCGATGCCGTACGCGATTCTTTCGGCCGCGATTCCGTCGAACAAGATGGGCGTCTACATGGGCATTTTCAACTTCTTCATCGTTATTCCGGAGATTCTCTCGTCGCTGGTCTTCGGCTGGATCATGGCCAATGTGCTGAACAACGACCGGATGAAGGCGCTGATCATTGGAGGGATCTGCTTTACGCTGGCGGCAATCCTGACGCAGAGGGTGCAGGAGGTGGTGGTAGAGGACGAGTCGCTGGCACCGCTGGCGGCCGCGCGGGCGGAGCCGGCTTAAGCCCCAGAACGTGATGTTTTCATGGTTCCCTTCGTGCGGCAGTTTTCGGTGAAGCGTATTCGGGGTTCCGAATCAGAGCGGGTTCTGGACGCGGTGGCGACGGAGGAGCCGCTGGAAATCCGCGTCCGCTACTGGTTTAAGGACACGGCGATGACGCAGAGCGTCGCGGTAACGATGCGCACGCCAGGGAACGACCGCGAGCTGACTGTCGGATTTCTGCTCGCCGAGGGCATCATTCGGAGCCGCGACGATCTGGCGGAACTTTATCCGCTCGGTGGTGAACCATCGAACGAAGTTTTGGCAGAGCTCGAGAAGCATGTAGATTTCGAAGCGTGGCGGATGGCGCGGACGACGTTTGTGAGCTCGAGCTGCGGGATCTGCGGGAAGCGGAGCCGCGAGGCACTCGCTAGCGAGGTTCCGGCGTGGGAGACCGATGCGTTTCAGGTGGACCGCTCGTTGATCGAGCGCTTACCGGCGCTGCTTGGACGGGAGCAAGCGGGCTTCGCGCAGACGGGCGGTCTGCATGCTGCGGCAGTGGTGGACGCCGAGGGCCGGATTGAGGCCGTGTTCGAAGATATCGGCAGGCATAATGCGCTGGATAAACTGACCGGCTGGTGTCTTCTCAAGGGTCAAGTGCCGCTGCGGGACCGTGTACTGTTCCTGAGCAGCCGCAGCAGTTTCGAGTTGATTCAGAAGGCCGCCATGGCCGGGGCGCCCATACTGGCCACAGTGGGCGGACCTTCCAGCCTCGCGATTGAAGCTGCGCAGGAGCACGGCATTACGCTGATTGGTTTCGTGCGCGAGAAGCGATTCAACATTTATTCGGGCGATTGGCGGGTGCGGGTTTAGCGTTCGCACAATTTGCGATCCACAGGCGACGCTAGGCGGCTTTACTGAGGGCTCGATCTCCGAAGACTTCTTCGAGCGCGACCTTCAGGACGGTTTTGACCTCTTTGAAGGGGATGGCTTCGTGGGCGGGAAGGCGGGCTTCGATCGTCGACCGAATGTCGGTATTAAGTTCGAGGTGAGCGGCCCTGGCGTTGGCTAAGCGGACGCGGGCTTCGTGGAGCTCCTTTTTCTGCTCCTGCGATTCAAAGCCAATTTGCTCCTTGCGCCTTTCGGCTCTGAGCTTTAGGAGATCGTTCAGGCATTTGTGGAAGGCGCGCTCGTGGGTGGTCTGGTAGCGGAGGTAGAGTGCGAATTGGCCGGGTTCGTCGAGCATGCCGTTGGCATTAAAGCAGAGATTTTGCAGATGCAGCGCGCGCTGGCGGAGCCATTCATGCTGGGCCATGCGATCGACGAGGATTTGTTCCGTCACGGTGTGCGGCTTGTATTCGGCACGGAGACCAAGTCGCAGAGTGGCGAATTCTTCTTCGTCTTCCCACGGCAGGATGTGAAACGCGCCGGCGAGGCCATGGCGGAAATTGTTCAGGGTGGCAGCTTCTTTGCCGGCTTCTGTTTTGGGACCGGTGGAGAGTTGGGCGTTGGCGCGGTTCGCTGCGATTTGGGCGTCGGTTGCCATGGGTAGAGCCTCCTGAAAATGAAAAACGCCGAGACGTGAGACTACGCTCGGCGTTTTTCGGGATGGATTGGAAGCGGGTGGCTTCCTGTGAACCATTATATGGGGCTGATCCAAATGATTTTCGGCAACTCTCTGAAAATAGGGAATTTTTAGATTGTGACGGCTACCGTCCTTAGCGTCCCGGTGAGTTCAAAGACGAATGCGACAAGTTCGGCGGGGCTGACGCCAGTCTCCTTATCAAAACAACGCCTCGTTATGCTGTATAAAGCAAAATCACTTGCGGCCCGGAATACTTATACGTTATAAAAAAATTTAACCCATCGGCAGCGTGCTGTCGATCCAAGGGCCGTAGAGGGCGCAAGCCCTCTACGGCCTTTGCTTTGTACGACACATGCGGACCATTGTTTACGTTGATGGCTTCAACCTGTATTTCAGATTGTTGAGCAAGCAACCATCATTAAAATGGTTGAACGTCAGAAGACTCGCTGAAAGACTCCTTAGACCGGACAACAAAATTGTCGGGGTTAAGTATTACACGGCCCGCGTGTCCGGCCGCACAGACGCTTATGCTCCTGGGCGCCAGCAGATTTATCTGGACGCCTTGGCAACCGTGCCGGAGATTTCTGTTCACATGGGCACCTTTCTGTCGTCGGAGAAATTCGCGGGGTTAGTAAAACCGCCGGAATTTCGCCCACGCATGACACTTCCTGAACCGTGGCCCGATGTTGTAAAGGTCATTAAGGTCGAGGAAAAAGGCAGCGACGTGAATTTGGCTAGCCACCTGCTCCTAGATGCTTTCCAAGGCAATTTCGATGTTGCCGCGGTTCTCTCGAACGATAGCGATCTTGTTGAACCGATCCGCATAGTTACACAGGTTTTGGGTAAGCCTGTTGGTTTGCTCTCCCCCGTTCCCAACCCCACTTCCAATCTTGGCCGGATTTCGAGTTTCATCCGCCGCATCAGTGTTAGTGACCTAGCAGCTTCCCAGTTTCCGAACCCCGTCGTTCGTGCTGATGGTTTTGAAATTAGTAAGCCCGAGCGGTGGTCGGCTGATCTTCCTGTGCCACTCCCTTCGGGAGCGAGGCCGTAGAAAATCATCACCAACAAGGTCCCACGCGGCGCGCCACTGCTCCTGGTCCTGTGACGAGACAATAGTTCTGTGTCTGAATTTGTCCAGCTCGGATCACCGCGCCTCGAAGGGACCGCGCAGGATCCGTGCGTCCGTTCCAGACGACCGACCGCTACCGTTCTGTGGCTTCAGGGAATCACAGTAGCGTGGATGCTGGCCGAGTGCGCTGGTTCGCTCTATGCGGCCGCAACGGCGCGAAGCCCGGTCATAGCGGCATTCGGTTCCGATAGCCTGATTGAGCTGTTTTCAGCGACCGTGGTCCTGCTCCAGTTCTTTCCGCTGTTTCCCTTTACGCAACAGCAAGCGAACCGCGCCGCCGGGCTGCTGCTATTCGCCCTGGCCGGTGTTGTTGCGGTTATCGCGGTCGTTGCACTGGTACTCCGCGCCCACCCCGCGACCAGCCTGCTCGGTATCGGCATTACGATTGCGGCGCTCATCGGCATGCCGATTCTGGCGTGGCTGAAAAACCGCGCAGCGGTGCGAAGCCACAATCCGGCGCTCAGGGCGGATGCGGTTCAGTCTGCGACCTGTGCGTACCTGGCTGGGATCACCCTTGCAGGGTTGGCGGCCAACGCGGCTTTCGGTATCGCCTGGCTTGATTCGCTCGCTGCGCTTCTCGCGGTGCCTTTGCTAATCAAAGAAGCCAGGGGCGCGTGGCGCGGCGAGACGTGCGGCTGTTGCTGATCCCTCTCTTAAAATGGACATATGGTCCGTTCGAATAGACTGGTCGGTCGACCCCGCCAAAGGACCGACGGCACAGAAGAGATGGAAATTCGAGATACACGGGATCATCTCCTGCAGGTTGGACTTCGGCGCATCCGGGCGATGGGTTACGCGGCCACCGGTGTGAAAGAGATTCTGGACGAGGCGGATGTGCCCAAAGGATCGTTCTACCACTACTTCCCCAGCAAAGAAGTTTTTGCCAGAGAGGTGCTGGCCCTCTACGTCCGCGGAGAACGTGAGCGAGCCGAGAAAATCCTTCGCGATGGGAAAGGCGCGCCCCTCAAACGTTTGCGACGGTACTTTCAGGAACTTGTCGATGTCTTCGGGTCGACTGACCCCGTAAGCGGCTGCCTGCTGGGCAATCTCAGCCTCGAGATAGCGGACCACAGCGATTCGATCCAATCGTTACTCAGCGGGTCCTTTGCTAACTGGCAAGCTGCCATCGCCGGCGTTCTTCGGGAAGCGATGGAACGAGGAGATCTCGCGAGATCGACTAAACCGGAAGAGTTAGCTGCTTTCCTGCTGAACAGCTATGAAGGAGCTGTTCTTCGGTCGAAGGCGGACCGCTCCAACAAACCTCTTAAACTCTTTATGTCCTTCGCCTTCAACATCTTTTTGAAGGGCTAAAAACTTTCAAGCAAGAAAAGTTCAAATAACTGAATCCCTAGACCGACCGGTCTACTCAAACCGGGTGAGTCCGGTTGAAGGACAAATTCAGTAACCGAAGGAGATATCCCATGCCATCCAATTCCACGCCCGGCACCGCCCTTATAACGGGAGCGTCCACGGGCATTGGCGCGATCTATGCTCACCGCCTTGCTCAGCGAGGTTACGCCCTCATACTGGTTGCGCGCGATCAACAGCGCCTCGTCAGCCTGACTAAAGAAATCGCTGCAAAGACCGGCCGGAAGACCGAAGCGTTGGCCGCCGATCTAACCATTAAGGCCGATCTCAAGCGTATAGAGGAGCGCCTGCGCTCGGATAGCAGTATCACCGCACTTGTGAATAATGCCGGCTTTGGCGGCGCCGCCAAGCTGATCGACTCCAATATCGACGAAATGGAGAACATGATTCAGCTCAACGTGACCGCGCTGACGCGGCTTACCTCCGCAGTTCTGCCCGGCTTTCTGGGACGATCCAAAGGGCTCATCATCAACATCGCTTCGATTGTTGCCCTCAGTCCTGAACTCCTCAATGGCGTATACAGTGGGACAAAAGCATTCGTGGTGAATCTCACTCAGTCACTTCACAATGAGGTGAAGGGCAAAGGAATCCGGGTCCAGGCCGTTCTTCCCGGGGCCACCCGCACTCCATTCTGGGACCGCGCCAAGCTGCCCGTTGACAATCTGCCCGAACGGAACGTGATGACGGCGGAAGAGATGGTAGACGCTTCGCTTGCAGGTCTGGACCAAGGTGAACTCATCACGATCCCCTCACTACCCGATCTGGCGGACTGGAACAAGTTCGAAGCCGCTCGCAAGGCACTCGGCCCCAACCTCACGCACAAGCATTCAGCCGCCCGGTACGGCATCCACGCCTGACGTATTGTGAAATCATTGCTAGCGGGTAACTCCGGCATTAGAGGGAAAGTACTGCTCGGCGCTGGAAACTTTGAATGGCCAAACAAGAACGAACGTTCGACTGCGCAAATTGCGGAGCGACGGTCATTGTTGAATTCGGTACGTACCTTGGAGGCCCGCTTGCATATGATGACTATCCGAAGTGTAAGAATTGCGGCCACGAGTACACGGATCAAGCCGAAATCGATAACCTTGTGGCGACCAAGCGGGCTCTCAGCAAGAAAAAGTTGCAGGGATAGCCGGCGCGCTTCTTACAAAACGGCTCGCTCGACTGCTCTCGATCGATGAATGCCACTTTAATTTCTTTTTAGCCGCAACGAAACATCCAAAGAGGCCAACTAGCACGTAATACATTTTTGAGATTGGTGATACGATCTTAGACCAGTAGTACGTTCCTGACATTCGTGGCACCGCTGGGAGGAACTCATGCCGCGGCCGCTCGCCATCGCATCCTTGCTTTTCGTTTCCATTCGCTACGCCTCGGCAGCGAACACGCGCCTCACGGACCGACCCGGGCAGGAAAAGACGCCGGTCGCGACGAGTGATAAGGCTTATCCGCCTCAGCTATCAGGAACCGTCGTTGACACGTCTGAGGCGGTGATTTCCGGGGCTACCGTGCTGGTTCGGAGCGCGAACGGTGCTGTACAAATAACGACACAGTCGGACACGAACGGCTCTTATAGTATTTCTAAACTCCCGGCGGGTAAATATCTACTCGTCGTGTCTCATCCCGGATTTGAAACCAAAGAAATTCCCGTTACGATAGAGACCACCGAGCCGCCGGCCCCACTGGGCATCACTCTGGCGGTAAGCCGCGTGAGCACCACCATAAACGTGCAGGGCCGGGAGGATGACCTCATCGGAATCGCCGAATCCGCCAGCCAGGGAACGGTGGGCGCAAAGGAAATCCAAGATCGTCCGATTCTTCGTTCCGGAGAAATTTTGGAAACGATTCCCGGCCTCATCATCACTCAACACGCCGGTGGCGGCAAGGCCAACCAATATTTTCTTCGCGGCTTCAATCTCGACCACGGCACAGATTTCGCTGTTTTCCTCGACGGTATGCCGCTTAACCTGCCGTCGCACGCGCACGGCGAGGGGTACGCGGACATGAACACCGTCATCCCGGAGTTTGTGCAGCGCCTGGATTTCGAGAAAGGCCCTTATTACGCTGATGTCGGCAACTATAGCTCAGCTGGAAATGCCAATCTGCTGTTTTTCAAGACGCTGCCGCAGAACTTCGCGCAAGTCGAAGGCGGCATGTATGGCTTTGCGCGGGCCATTTTCGGTGTATCGCAAAAGGTCGGCTCGGGCAATTTGCTATTCGGCGGAGAAGCATATTACAACAACGGCCCGTGGACGCATCCGGATGTCTATGCCAAATTCAACGGGCTTCTCACCTACAGCCAGGGCGACGACGCCAATGGTTTCAGCATCACGGCCCGCGGTTACCACGGCAAATGGAACTCGAGCGATCAGATCCCCGTTACCGCCGTTCCCCTCGTCGGTTTCTTCGGCGCACTGAACCCTACGGACGGGGGCAATTCACAGCGCTATAGCTTGCAGGGCGAATGGCATCATCAAAACGAAAATTCCAGAACGCAAATCATGGCATACGGTTTTTATTACGACCTCGACTTGTTTTCTGATTTCACTTACTACCTGGATGACCCCGTTAAGGGTGATCAGTTCGAACAGCAGGACAGGCGCTGGGTG
>JAFAMD010000005.1 GCA_019233755.1 Acidobacteriaceae bacterium
CCCTCCGGAAAGACCACGCCAATGCATGCGTATGAGGCCTACGAGCTCGTAACATTTATCGACAGGAACCGCGTAATACTCGCTCGCCTGAGCGTCCCGCGTATGGTTAAGCCGATTCACCAGGAGGGCCTCGACGTCCGGTTCCAGCCCCGCCAAAACGGGATTATTTCGAACGATATCTTCCCAAGCTGCAAGCGAGAGCATGGATTCGGTTGCGCCGGCGGGGCTGGGATAGAAGGCAAGGACTCTCTTTTCGACGCTACTTTCCAGAAAAAACGCCATCCCGATCGGGATGGAGAGCGCGTCCCATTCCGCATCACTCAGATGAAAGGCGGTCAGCAATCGAATCTGCCTGGGGACGCGTTTGTACTTGGTTCCGCGGCCCGAATCGAACAAAAGTGCGCAGGCGTCGCATGCACAAACCAGTTTGCGCGCGACGGGTTCAATCAAGTGCTGGTGTTCTGCCGCTACTCCGGCTCCGCATAGTTCACAGCGTTCCTTCGGCTCCTGCTGCCGGACGAAACTGCGCAGGACTGCAAATGAGTCATGCTGCGCCGATGTCATAACGAGTTCATTGCCGGCTTACGACTGCTGAAGGCGCCGAACCGTTCGAGCGCTCAAGACTGGCAAGGGGCACAAATCCCGAGGGGCGGTCTGCGGTTGCCTCTATGAGCACGTCAGTTGCGTCCGGAACAGTTTCGAACAGCGCGTCGCGAACAACGCCCTGGAGATTTTCCCCCGTCGAACCACAATTGTGACCACCTGTATTGATAGAGACGCGAACGATCTGATCAGTTATTTCACGCAGCTCAAGCTCGGCCCCGCGCCGGGCCAGCAACTGCCGCGCCTTCTCTAAACCCCGATGGACACGAGTCTCGAAATCGTCGGGATGGAGATCGTAGAGCACCAACAGGCTGCTGATGACTTCATCACGAGCGAGAGAATCAATGAGCCTGACTCCCTCACTCGACCCGGAGATGATCTCCAGTATCCGTTCGAGAGCGGCCCCGTGAAGATCTGTGACAGCCTGCACCAGTTGTTTGGCGGCAGCGCGCACCGCGGGGTCCGCAATCGACTCAACCTCGCGAACGAGTTCGTCGATCCGCTCAACCTGTTTCCGTACTTCGTTCCGGTCTGTCATCGAAGCCTGCTAGTGGAGGCCAAACATCGGTGAATGGACCGTATCCAGCACCTTGCCGTTTCCGAGATACATGTGAACGCCGCACGGCAGACACGGATCGAAGCTACGCACGGCGCGCATTATGTCTATGCCTTTGAAATTCTCCGGCCCGTTCTCCTCGAAGATGGGTGTGTTCTGCACCGCATCTTCGTAAGGACCAGGCGTGCCGTAGCTATCGCGAGGATTGGCGTTCCACGGGGTGGGGGGATATGGATGATAGTTCGCGATCTTCCCCTCGCGAATCACCACATGATGAGACAGGACGCCGCGAACAGCTTCATGGAAACCGCAGCCGATTGCCTCGTCGGGCACTGTGAAGTCTGTCCATGTTGCGGTCCGGCCGGCGTGCAGTTCCTTCATAGCCTGTTCCATGAAGTAAAGAGCAGCGGCAGCAGAGTAGGCTTGGAAATAGGTTCGGGCGCGGTCTCGTTCGATCGCGTTGCTCCATTTCGGAATTTTCCATTCGAACTCGACCTCCGGGAGCGTGGCTGTTTTGGGAAGGTAAATCTTGACGCTGCTCCCTGTCGCCTTGATGTAGCCGATATCGACGATACCGGCTAATGCCGTTGCCCAGAAGCGTGCGATGGGTCCGCCGCCAGTGTCTAGCGCCAGATAGTGGCCCGTGCGCTTGTCGTACCAGCGCGGGGACATTACCCAGGTGTAATTGCCTTTGAAGTCGCGTTTTTGCGGGCGGGGAATAGTAGTTTGGTTCCAGGGATGCCGCTTGTCGACCGGATTGCCCAGAGGATCCGTTCTTACAAAGGTTTCGGCATTCTGCCAGTCGTCGTAGTAAGAGCTGCCCAGGAGAATGCGGATATTGAGGTTGATGTCGACAAGATCATTTGTGACTAACTCGCCGTCGACCACAACTCCCGGGGTAACATACATGGCGCGTCCCCAGTCTGACATCTTTTTGTACGTGTAGTCGCAGACGGCAGGGTTGTTGAACGAGCCCCAGCAGCCCAGCAGGATGCGGCGCTGTCCTACCTTTTCGTAACCAGGCAGTGCGGTGTAGAAGAAATCGAACAAATCGTCATGCAGCGGTACGACCTTCTTCATGAACTCTACATACTTCATAAGGCGGACGAGATAGTCGGTGAAAAGCTGGACGGTTGGAACTGTACCGACTCCGCCAGGGTACAGAGTTGACGGGTGCACGTGGCGCCCTTCCATGAGGCAGAACATCTCACGCGTCATACGGCTCATCTGCAGCGCTTCCCGGTAGAACGATCCGGTGAAGGGATTGAGCGCGCGCATGATATCGGCGATCGTTTTGAAGCCGTGGAGGTCGGCGTGCTCGGCTTGGGTGGTCTCGGCTTTTGCCAGAACGCCGGGGTTGGTCTCTTTTACCATCTGTTCGCAAAAATCAACGCCTACCAGGTTGTCCTGGAAGATGTTGTGATCGAACATATACTCTGCTGCTTCACCAAGATTGACAATCCACTCACCCAGCGCCGGAGGCCGGACCCCGAAAGCCATATTTTGCGCGTAGGTCGCGCACGTGGCGTGATTGTCGCCGCAGATTCCGCAAATGCGGCTGGTGATGAAGTGGGCATCGCGCGGGTCCTTCCCCTTCATGAAAATGCTGTACCCGCGAAAGATGGAGGAGGTGCTGTGGCATTCGGCAACCTCCCGGTTCTCGAAGTCGATCTTGGTGAATATTCCCAAGCTGCCGACGATGCGAGTGATGGGGTCCCAATTCATCTCCACGAGGTTGCGTGATTTTCTGGTGATTTCCGCTGCCGGAGCCGTTGTCGTGCTCATGATTTTCCTCCTGTGCCTGACGACTTCTCGCTAGTAAGAGACGGGGGAGTAGCCGGTCGTCAGCTCCCGCCGGGGATGACGCCACTTCGGTTCTTTGTTTACGGTGTGATTGGTAATTGAGCGCAAGGCGGTAACCGCGCGCCCGTAGACTCCGACAGCGTTCGAGGAGAGCCTGGCGCCAGGTGGTTCATCCATGAACGGCATGAATTTATCAGGGAAGCCGGGCATCGTGCATCCGATACAGATGCCGCCTACGTTGGGGCAGCCGCCAATTCCGGCCATCCATCCGCGCTTGGGGACATTGCAATTCACCACCGGCCCCCAACAGCCGAGCTTGACGATACATTTGGGTGAGCCGTATTCTTCAGCGAAATCGCCTTGTTCGTAATAACCGGCGCGGTCGCACCCCTCATGAACGGTGCGTCCAAAGAGCCACTTGGGCCGATTCTGATCATCGAGGGGGATCATCGGCGCGAGGCCGGCAACCTGGTAGAGCAAGTAGAGCAGCGTCTCCATGAAGTTATCCGGCTGCACCGGGCATCCGGGAACGTTGACGATGGGCAAGCCGGCTTTCGATTTCCAAGTTTGGCCGAGGTAATCCTGCAGCCCCATGCAGCCAGTAGGATTACCGGCCATGGCGTGGATTCCTCCGTTGGTGGCGCAGGTACCGGCGCCAACAACTGCCAGGGCTCTCGGCGCGAGGCGATCAATCCAAGTGGCGGTGGGAATCGGCTGACCTGTTGCGGGATCAGTTCCGAGAGCCGCCCAATAGCCCTCGCGCTTGATCTTTTCGTTCGGAATCGAGCCTTCGACTACCAAGACGAAAGGATCGAGCTTTCCTTCGGCGGCCAGATACCAATGCTTGAGGAAATCGTCGCCCACCTCATAAGCAATGACCGGGTTATGAACATACACTTTGGGCAGTCCGGGGATAGCGCCGAGGACAACATCCTCAATGCTCGGCTGCATCGCCGCAGTAATGGAGACGGAATCCCCATCGCACCCCAGCCCGGAAGTCATCCACACGATGTGGATTTCCGGCACGGGTGAGGGCCGCTGAGTGGAGCGACCGTACGGAATCTGCTCTGGCATGGACGAGCTCCTTTCGAAAGGGCGCACCGCCACTCCATCTCCAGCCGACGGAGACGCTTCGAACCCGGCACAGACACGCTACGTGGCGGCTCGCTCCATGGACTCAAATCGCTGGGGTTTGGCGAATCGGGTTGTGCCGGTTTTCTATTTAGGGGAAGTTGAGACGGAGGCCGTCAGGGAATCCCCGGTGGCGCTGGCAGCCAGCATACGTTCTCGCGCGGCCGCGGCGCCGTTCTGGCGTCGCGTTTCATGAGCCCATTGCACGGCGTACTGGACCACCTCACGGGAATTCTTCAGCGAGAGCTTTTCTTTTAAATGCGCCTGATACGACTCGACCGTTTTGATGCTGAGGTGCAGTTCTTCCGCTATTTGCCTGGTGCCATGACCACCGCCTATTAACCGCAAAACCTCCAGCTCTCTGTCGGAGAGATCTTCGATAGAGCATTGCTTGGTGTGCGGGGAGCCTCCACCGACAAATTGTTGAAGCATTCTGTTGGCAATCGCTTCGCTGACATAGATCTCATGATTCAAGACACGGCGAAGCCCAGCTAGTATTTTTTCGGTCGCCTCCTGCTTCATCACGTAGCCGTTCGCACCGGCGCGAAGGGCTCGCTCTGCATAGAGCGACTCGTCGTGCATGGAGAGTATGAGGATGGGAAGGTTTGAATTCTTGGTTCGGATGTTCTTGACCACGTCAAGGCCGTCGGGCCCGTTCAGAGATATGTCGACGATCAGTACGTCGGGCCTGATTACGTGAATTTTCTCCAAAGCACCGTGCATGTCTCCGGCATCTCCACAAACCACCAGATCGGGCTCGCGATTGATCATCTGAGCGAGACCCTCTCGAACGATGGGGTGGTCGTCGACAACGAAGACTTTTCGCTTCATGGAATCAATTCCTCCGCCGCAACGGCGCTTCTCCGCAAAGGAAAGCTGCAAGAGACCAGGGTTCCACGGCATGCAGCGGGTTCAACCCGCAGAATCCCGCCTATCAGGCCGGCTCGATATTCCATTATGCGAAGACCTAATCCGCCTTCGCTCGCCTGGACGCTGATCATTCCACATCCGTCATCCAGGATTGTCAGGCTGCCTTGAGATTCGTTCGCGGTTAGCGAAATCCTGATGCTTTCGGCTTTGCCGTGTTTAATCGCATTCTGCACAGCCTCCTGCGCGATGTAGTACAGGTGGATAGCGGCCGGATGATCGCTAAGTAAAGCCGAATCGTCACATTCGATGCGGCACCGGACGTTGAAAAGATCCTGCACCTCCGCCGCCCGGTCTTGCAGCACAGACGTGAGACTGCGGGATTCAGACAAGACGGGAACAAGCCCTCGCGCCAGCTCTCTCGTTTTATGAATGGCCCGGTTCACGAGACGAACGATTCGCGCGGCTTCCGCGGCCTCAGGCAGCGATCTTGCGGCAAGCACTTGTTCGTGAGCCTTGGTCAAGAACGCAATGCCCGCCAGGTGCTCACCTAAACGGTCATGTAAATCGCGGCCGATGCGCTGCTGTTCGCGCTCACTGATCTCCAGAACGGCTTTTTTCAGGCGGATAGTCTCTGTTCTGTCGACACCTGTTGCAATGATGAACCGGACTGCAGCGTCGCTGGTAGGGAGCAGTGACATGGACCAATGGATTATCAGCGGAGCACCGCGCTGCGTCTTGAAATAGCCTTCATACTCGCCGGATGTAAGCGTTCTCTCCGTGCGCGCGAAACCGGGAGCAGGTTGCTCGTAAAGCGGCGGGAAGATATCCCAGAGATACTTGCCCTCAACCTCTGCTGAGGAGAGTCCGGTCGCGCGCTCGCAGGCACCATTGAGTCGAATAATCCGGCCACATGGATCAAGAATCGCGACCGGCGCCGTGACGCTGTCTATGGGTACAAGAGCGGCATTTGGCTCCGCGCTAACCGGGTGCAGATCGCCTGAAGCTGTCCCGTCCGATTCAGCGATGCTGGCAACGATATCCGCCACAAGAACGGTCCCGACCCGGGTATTTTATTACGCGCGGGATCTGGCGAAACAAGATGACTGAACGCGCCGATTCGAAAAGAGGTAACCTATGAGCGCAGTCAAAAGCGAGGATGAAGCATGAAGGCACTTGGTTATCTGATCGTAGCGGCGGCAATTGCCGGCGTGATCCTGAGCCTGCCCGATATCAAACGGTACATCAAGATAAGCACTATGTAGGGCGCGCGGTCGGTTTCGAGGGTTCTACATCAGCTCAGCTATTGAAGTCAGCGAGAGAAGAGGCTTCTTTGTGAGCGTTGAGTCGCAGAGCGTCACGAATCAGAAAACGGCTATTGCCCCGATGCTCTCGGTCCGAAACGGAGCGCGGGCGATCGAGTTCTACAAGACGGCGTTCGGAGCTGCCGAATTGTTCCGTGTCGACAGCGAGGATGGGGCAGTGGTCGCCAGGCTGTCGGTGGGCACAGCCGAATTCTGGCTCGCCGACGAGTCTCCGGAGCACCTCAACTTCAGCCCCGAGTCTCTTGGCGGCGGTTCTGTGCGGATAGTAATGACCGTGGAGGATCCGAACGCTGCGTTCGATCGGGCTGTAGCAGCGGGAGCCACTGTGGTGTGGCCCGTCAGTGACCAGTATGGCTGGCGCTTAGGACGAATCGTCGATCCATTTGGACACCATTGGGAAATCGGCAAGCAATTGGAAGACGGCTCCTAAGCTGGCGTGTCCGGTCAGTTTGATGTGGGCTCTATTCTGAAGTCAGATTGACCACAAGGCCTCTGCGAAGGGCCATTCGGCGTCCACCCACATTGCGGCGGGCGTGAAACCCGCGACTCGCGCATATTCGTTCAGCTCATCTTCCGTGAACTTGTGCGACGATTCTGTCCAGATCGTCTCGCCGGCACGGAAGCGAAACTCTTGTTCCAGCGCCCTCACGTGGACGATTTGATCTTTGCAACAGAGCAGGTGCATCTCAATGCGGTGCTGCTCTTCATTCCAGCGCGCTTCGTGTGCGAATGATCGCAAATCGAGGTCTGCGCCCAACTCATCCCTGACGCGGCGCAGGATGTTGAGGTTGAATGCGGCTGTTACGCCAAGGGTGTCATCGTAGGCGGCGAGCATCGTATCCACATCTTTGAGCAGGTCCGCGCCCAGAAGAAAAAAGTCGCCGGGGTTCAGTAGCATCCGGATGCGCTGCAAGAAGTCGGGTATGCACTGCCGGTCGATGTTGCCGATCGAACTTCCCAGAAAAAGCAAGAGGAGAGATTGCCGCTGCCTCGCGGAAGACGTTATTTGCTTCAACCCGTCGAGCCAGTCCGCATGCACGGGCCGCACCTCCGCGATGTCGCATAGCTCCTTCTCGCATTGAGACAGGGCGGCTGAGGAGACGTCGATCGGGCGATACACCAGCGCGTTATTGTTGTCGGCAAGCGCCCGTAGAATGAAGCGTGTTTTGCGGCCGCTGCCGCTGCCAAGTTCAGCTACGAGATGCGGTGCGTTCGTGGCGAACGCAAGATCCGCGGCATGCTTGTACAAAAGGCGCTCGTCCGCCCGCGTGAGCCCGTATTCGGGGAGCATAGTGATCGCTTCAAACAGCGCGCTGCCGAGGTTGTCATAGAAGTGGCGCGATGGGAGAGTTTTCTGGCCGCTTCGTGAGAGGCCCTCCACAACATCCAACGCGAACTTTGACAACTGAGTTTTAGAGTAGACGGCCATGTATCAGTTCTCGACACACCGGAAAGCCCCATAGACGTAGGGATAATCGGCACGGAACCAATTGCGGAAGGAGCGCCGGAGCAGCCTCGCGGCGGTTCTTGGCGAGCCGCCCTTCAGCACGAAATGTGCGCCGTCAAAAAAGTTCGCAGAGTAGCCGGGATATGTCGGGCGCGGTTCGAAGCCAGGAAACGGAGCGAACTCGGTTCTAGTCCACTCCCAACCATTTCCGACCAACTGATTTACGCCGAAAGCACTCGCGCCGAGCGGAGTCGCATATACCGATTCGGGGTCCCAGCGTTTGAAATCGAAGTTGCCGAATAAATGCGAAGGCTCTGCAGATCCCCACGGATATGGCCGATCGCCGCCCTCCAATCCCCCGTAAGCCGCTCGGTGGAACTGCTCTTCCGTGAGAAGGTCTTTACCACTCCAGTTTGCGTACGCCCGCGCCTCTTCGAGTGACACATACACGGGCCAGTCGGGAGGCAAAGGGATTTCTTCAAACATGCCGCGCAAGAAGATCGAGTCTCCGCGATTCACCCAGAAATGGGGTAATGGGGCACCGTTCTGAACAAAGCGCAGATACTCGGCGTTTGTTACTTTGTTACGTTGAACGCGGAAAGCGGGTATGGCGCGAACGATCTCATCATACTCGTTGTCCCAGCCAAAAGTGTCATCGCGGGGCTTGCCGAGAAGCGCCTCGCCGGCAGGAATATCACACCAATCGTTGATGTTGCCAGGCGCAAAGTGATTCTCGAGCATGGGCGCAGCGATCGGATTCTTGCTGTCATACCCGAAATTGTGAAACATATACGCGAGCGTTTCGAGATGCATCTGGCGATGCTCCAGAGCCATGCAGACGACATCCTCCGGAGCCCGCTCGAGATTGTAGTCGACATGCTTGCGGCACCGCTCGACGTACGACAGCACCTGCTGGAGCGTAGGCCAATCCGCAGGAGTATCGGCGGGCAGGTGGGAGGAATCAGGATCAATGCCGGCTTGGAAGAGATCGTCCAGTTGAGGGTCGGGCGACTTCAAGCCAGCCCCTTCGCGGCAAATTTGAATCGAATCAAATCCGTCGAGATGCCCTATGTAGAAAATCACGCGATGCCGTTCGGCAATGGGCCGTTGATAGATGGCATCGCTCTTAAGCATGCTAAAAAGGCGGTCGCTTTCCGCCCGAGCCGCCTGGAGCTGCTGGAGCAGACTCTGAGCGGTGGCTTCCAGGACTGGCATACGTAGTTCTCCTTTTGCGGCAAATTTGTCTTGCTATCTGACGCCTGACTGCGGGACTAACTTAGCAATATTTCTCTCATGATGCGTAATCTATGCCGCGAGCCGATCGAGCACGGAACGTGCCAGAGCAAGCGCCGATTCGCGCGTTTGCACTTCTCCTTCCAGTTGTGCAGTCTCAACAGCTTCCAGTGCGCGCCCGAAATGCGGGCCGGGCTTATAGCCTGCCTGAATCAGGTCGCGGCCGGTGATCAGCCGAATGGGACGAAGCTCCTCCTCGCTGAATTCGGCAAGCTTGGCGCAAACGAAGTCATAGGCATCTGTGTACCCGTTGCTGGCGAGGGTGTCCAGGCGGTGCAACTCGAGGTGCTCGTGGAAATGCGGCATACACAGAAAGCGTTTGAGCGTGCTGAGGCGCATCTGCCGCACGTCCTTGAATTTCATATGATTCGCCACGAGTGCGGTGATAAGATCTGCATCTTCGTTTGAGAAACGAAGCCGGGAGAGGATGTCCTGCGTCATCCTGGCGCCGATTTCTGCGTGGCCGTCGAAACGAATGCGATCTGCAATGCGAAACGTGGGGGGCTTGCCGACGTCATGCAAGAGAACGCCAAAGGCAAGCGTGGGGGTGGGCCGGTGCATCGCCTCCAACATGATAAGTACATGCGTCCAGACGTCGCCTTCAGGATGGAACTCCGGCGGTTGCTGGACGCCTTGAAAGGCCTTCACTTCCGGCACCAGATGGACGAGCAAATGAGTTTCATCCAACAGTTCGAGGCCGCGCCGCGCTCCTCCTTCAATGAGGATGCGGACGAGCTCCTCGCGGATTCGCTCGGCTGAGATTTTGGAGATGCAGGCAGCCTGGCGACGAATCGCTTCGAGCGTATTCGGTTCGATCGAGAACTCGAGGCGAGCCGCGAAGCGAACCGCTCGGAGCATACGCAGGTGGTCTTCCTCGAAGCGCCGCTCGGGGTCGCCAATGGAGCGAATAATCTTATTCCTCAAGTCCGCCTGGCCGCCAACGTAATCGAGAATAGTGTGCCCGACGGGGTCCTCCATCAAGCCGTTGATGGTGAAGTCGCGGCGCTGCGCATCGAGAGCTGGATCTGTTTCGAAGCGCACTTGATCGGGGTGCCGGCCATCAGCGTATGCTCCTTCGCTGCGGAACGTCGCTACCTCCACTTGTACTCCGCTATCGCGAGTAACCATTACGACACCAAAGTGTGCGCCAACGAATTGCGATTGCGGAAAGTAGCTGGCGATTTGCTCGGGAGTGGCGTCGGTACTTACATCGAAATCTTTCGGGCGAATTCCAAGCAGGCGGTCACGAACACAGCCGCCAACGAGATATGCTTTGTGGCCGCGGTTACGAAGAGCATGGATAATCTCCATGGCCAACACTTCTCGCGCGGCAAACGGCGTTTCTCCCATAGGCACGTACGGGCGCAGTCCCTATCTATTGGATAGCAAACTTAAGCTATTTCGGTCTTCGCTGTGCGTTGCTTCGCCGAATCGCCCTGAGCTCCGTCCGGCGTTGTGAGTGTGCCAGTAAGCGCAGCCTGCGCTTGTGCCTCGGCTTTCTTGAGATCTTTTTTCGATGGCGGAGGTTGTCCGTGGCGGAAATCGTGATCGTGATAACACGTCCGACACCGAACTTTTGCCGCTTCGCCGTTGACCAGAGAGACGATTGAATGGTTAGTGACGCGACGGCACTTTATGCAGTGGTCATCAATCACATCACCTAATCGCATTTCACTCATAACGAAAGCCAGCACACGGAATAGGAGTATAGAGGGCCAACAAGCGGAGTATATCAAGATTCGGCAGAACTGATCACTGGGGATACGGCCCGGGCAAGATCTCCGAAGGGGCCGTGATATCCTTGGGGTTTCGACGCAAGCGGCCAGGTAGCTCAGTTGGTAGAGCGCAGCCCTGAAAAGGCTGGCGTCGGCGGTTCGATTCCGTCCCTGGCCACCACATTCTAAAGCACTTAGGGGTGGCCACTTTTCCTCACTTTCACTCGATGACAGTACCGAACAGATCGGCGAAATCCTCATTGCGTGCCCGTCCTCGTTTCTCCATTTGGGCCTCTGAGCAGAATCCACATCTCACGCGCCGTGTTTCGGGTCCGGGCGATATGCTGGCGCGCCAGCCTGGCAGACTCCGTCATCTTGATATTTGAGTGGCCGAGAATCTTCGCGAGCTCGTAGATATCGCCTATCGGGTGTGTAAGACCTGATCCTAGAAGCCGCTGACCGAAGGCATGATGTAAGCCGGATGTGATGATCGCCGCAACCCGGCTTCCTCGATCACTGTCCATGCAGCCAGAGCAGCTCGAACTCGTGCGTTATCCGGCTCCCGGCTGAAGGCTTCTGGGCGTAGACAATGCTGTTCCGGTAAGTATGAAAGTGCTTCCTACCACTCGGCGGCGCTCATCGTCAGCGAGACCCGCCAGAACTCGTTTGGAAGTTTCGATGCGTCGGTCAGGATCAGCGAGTCCTGGCTGTTCTTCCGCAGGGAAATCGTGTTCAGAATGCCTTTGAGCCGCGTAACGCGGTTTTCGGCGACTGCGCGCATCCCGCCAGAAAACCCGCAGCGTAAACTTCGGGCCGAATGTCGGCGAAGAGTTCCGCCGCAGCAAGTCCCCGATTAGTGGATACTGGATGAGTTGCGAGTCCTAATCTCGGCACCCCAAGCAATCCGTGACAATCGCAAAGACGGCGACGATTTAGACAAGCAACTAGTCAGTTTTTGTGTCGGTTCTTGTACGTAATGCGAGAAACTGAGGCGTCTCAGTTCTGGCTACGTCGCCGCTGTTCGGAAGTGTGGGTACAAAGATCCTAATGGTGTAAGCGCGCCACGCGTAACGGGAAAGGCGAACCTTCCACGTCATAGAACTGGGCGCCAGAGGGCGAAACCGGCCCATCATTCGTTAAGCGCAGCGCGGTAGCGAACGATTGCTGCTCCGCGCCGGCGATGTTTATGGCAACGTATTCTTCGCCCGCAAGATGATAGGGGAAACAAGCTGCCGCGTGTGAGAGTTGGTCAAGCACATCTTTCTGACTCTTCTTGCATGAATAGATCAACATCTTCTGAGGAGCTTTCATCAGTAAAAGGCGATGGAAGCTGCGGTCGAGTTCTGCCCGGTCACTCCAGGCCGAGCCGATGACAAGGACCGGAGCATCATTCTTGTAGAGTATGGCGTCAACTTCGCGTTCCGGGCCGAATTCGCTGACAGGAGAACTGATCATTCGAAATTCGAGCGAGCGTGCCAGCGAGTCAACCGCAGCGTGACACGCTTTGTTCCAGCAAGTTCGCTTATCCGTGATCTCCGGGTCCCCGGTGTCCGTACCAGGGAGGCGCTCAGCGAGCCTCGCAGTGAACAACTTTGCAAGCTTCGCTGCCGTTAGCACTGGCTCACTGGGAAACATGGCAACCTCCGTTCATCGCTTGCCAGGCGGCAAACTGGGCCGTTCAACAGTACCCCGCAATGCTTCATCGAGTCGAACTCCGTTTTCGTCGAGAATGGTACCGATAGCACGCTGCAGCGTAGCCTTCGCCTCGACGTAGCTGCTCAGCGCGGATACTTCGGCGGAGCGCGCTGCTGTTAAGTCGCGCTGATACTGGATTACAAGATAACTGGTTGAGGCGCCGACTGTGAGCCGCTCCGTTTCCGCCTGTACATTCACTTCTTCGAACATACGCTCCTGCTGTGCAGCGCGATAGGTATCTCGTGATTGCTGGACGGCTATCAAGGCGTTAGTGATTTCGAGCTGGGCCCGTTTTTCCAACTCACGGAGGCGGATCTCCTGTTGCCGAAGCTGCAGTTGATCGCGAGCTACATCTGCCCGGGCAGATCTGTTGGCGAGAGGTATGTTCAGAGACACACCTGCTCCGTAGTCGGGGAAATTACGATGGAAGATTTGTCTCATCGCATCGCTGTACGAACCAAGAAAGAACGGATTGGGACCCGGCCTCGCCCCGCCGGCCAGGCCTAGAGTATTTGCGTTCGGGTCGCCGATCAGCGCATTGTTTTGGGCAGTTGCGATAAGGTTCAACTGTGGTAGCACCGCATTCCGGCTGCCTTTTAACGTGATCTGAGAGTTGTCAAGTTGAAGACGGGCCTGAGCGAGATCGGGGCGCAAGCGCAGGCCGGTTGCGACCAGTTCCTCGAGAGCCGGAAGTTTCTCATCTTCAATAAACTCCGGGCGATCGATCGGGACGACCTCGATTGCGGCGATCGCCGGATCAACAGCCGTACGTGTGATGTAGTCTTTCAAGATCTGGCTTTGGAGACGAGCGAGGGTCCGGGCGACATCGAGGTCTCGGTGGCGTCTCGCTACTTCCGCTTGTGCCCGGCTAACGTCGATCGGTGCCGCAGTGCCTTCCGACAACGACTGGCGGGTATCTGCCAATAAGCGGTCTGCCGAGGAGACAGCCTCTCCTCGCACTCTGACGTCCTCCATTAAGCTGACAAAATCCCAATAGAGTCTGATCACCGCATACACGGTGGTGATGACCTGTTGTTTGAAGACGTCTTGCGAGACATTGCGATTATTGCGGGCAATACGAATGTAACGTTCGTTGACGGCCACCCCAAACCCCTGCAGAAGAGGCTGAGTGAAAGTCAGGTTGATGTTGGAGTAAGTTGCCGGGTTATAGAGGTACAGCGGATCGTTGATGGTCTGGTAAGTCGTGTTCCACGTCAGGCTGACCGTCGCGCCAGACGTAAAGCCTTTCTGTATGCCGAGGCTCCCGATAGTTGTGTTTGCATTCAGGGAAAGCAGGTTGGGTAAGAACACAGTGTTCTGGGGATCGGATGTATGGTTCCAACTCGAGTTCGCGACGATAGTGGGATCGAGATCCGGGAGCGCAGGCCCCGTTGAAAGCGGAATGGAGCCGATGATGGACAGGTCCGTAGTGGTTCCTGGCCCGGTCAGGTTATTTAGCGCTGGGGCGCTTGCACCTAGAAGCGGAAGCGCGCCGTTCTCCTCGATGTTGCCCGCAACTTGAGGCGGTCCCACTCCAGGAGGCCCCTCTTGCACGGTTGTGGGAATTCCGCGCAATAGATTTCCAGCTTCGGCGCGCAACACTTCCGTCTCAGCGATCTGCGGCGTGTATCGCTCCAACTCAATATCAAGATTGTTCTCGACGGCCAGGGCGATTGCGTCTTGAAGTGTCAGATACAGTTTTCCTTCTCGAACGAGATCTCCGAACCGCGGTGAATTCAGGAGTCGCACGGGATCGATTGGAGGAGTTTTGTAGCCGCGAATGATGGTGCCCCAACCATCGGTAAGAGCCTTCACTTCTTGCGCGGATGGGGAGGCATTCTGAATGTCCTGGCCGTGGGTCAGGCAAGCGGCCAAAACGGCAACTAGCGTTTTACGAATCATATGATTGGCCTACTTAGCCTTAGCTTTATCTGCCTAGCGGAACTCTGCTTCGACTTGCTGTCCTTCTTCGAGCGAGTCGGAAGGATTGGAGACGACGATATCACCGGGATGAAGCCCGTTCGTGATCTCGATATTTGCACCAAGATCGCGTCCGGCCTCTACCTGTACGAAATGGATGGTCTTCCCCGAAGTCACGGTGGCGAGCCGCATACCTTGGGAATCGATAATCAGCGTGTCAGTGGGAACAATTTCGATGAGATGTGATCGTCTGATGTGAAATCGGACTTGGGAATACATTCCAGGAAGGAGTCGGCCGCTCTTGTTCTCGACGTAGATTTCGGTGAGCAAAGTGCGTGCAAGAGTGTCCAGAGCGTCCGCAGTGCGTATGACTCTTCCGGAGAAGATCTCGCCGGGCCGCTCTTGCACGATGAGGTCTGTGACGTCGCCGGGTGTGATGTCGACGGAATAAGTCTGCGGAACATTGACTTGCACGCGGAGGACGTCCGGTTGAGCGATGCTGAATAGATTCCGGTCTGACCCGCTACCCGCTGTAATAAGGTCTCCCTTTTCGATCTTCCGCTCCGTGATGACGCCGTCGAACGGAGCCACTACGCGTTCAAAAGCGCGCAAATGCTCAAGCCTCCGCACATTCGCTTGCTGGGCCTCGACGGCAGCCTCCGCTGCAACCAGGTTGGCTTGTTGCACACTTACGGTCGCCTGGCCCGTTTCGACCGCGGCCTGTGCTGCCGCCACGGCTGCGCGGCGCGCGTCGAAATCGGTCCGGCGTTCGTCACCCGATTGCTTGGGAATAACGCCTTTGGCGACTAAAACCTGCCAGCGTGTATTCGTGATGCGAGAGATCTCTTCGTTCGATTCAGCCTCCCTCAGATTCGCGCGAGCTTGACTCAGCGCGGCCTGTGCCTCTGCCAACCCGGCACGGGACTGTTCGCGGGCAGCTTTGGCTTGGGCTAAATTGGCGGTGCCCTGTTCCAATTCCTGATCCAGCTCAGGCGTTTCAATCACGGCAAGCAGTTGACCCGCTTTCACCTTACTTCCGATATCTACGTAGCGCTCGCGAATATAACCGTTCGAGCGGGCGTAGATGGATGCAACGGAAACGGCCAGCGCATTGGCTGGGAGAGTTAGCTCTGAGGTAGGCGCCGCTGTCTGTGCTCTTACGGCGCTGACGGTTGCGATACGGTTCTGCGCAGCGCTTACCTGGTCGAGGGCGGCTTGCCGGCGGCGGATGCGTGGGATGATCCCGATCGCCAGAAGCATCAACAGGGCTGCGGCGGCCACTACAAGTGTGAGTGTGCGTCGTTTGCCTTGCTGGGGTGGCGGGCCTGAGGAAGACATGTCCGGCTGGGGAGCATCAACGGTCGCAGACATTACCTGGACTCCTCTCTAGCGGCATCACGCCTGGAATGAATGGCACTAAACATTAACGGAACGAAAAAGAGCGTGGCAAAGGTGGCAAGCGACAGGCCACCAATGACCGCGCGCGCAAGCGGGGCGTTTTGTTCACCGCCTTCGCCGAGCCCGAGCGACATCGGAAGCATGCCGATGATCATGGCCAAAGCCGTCATAACAATCGGCCGTAAGCGAGTGCAACCTGCGTCTATCGCAGCCTGCTTCGCAGTGCGGCCCAGCTCGACACGGTCATTCGCAAAGGTCACAAGCAAGATGCTGTTTGCGGTTGCGACGCCAATGCTCATAATCGCGCCCATTAAGCTTGGGACGCTTAAGGTCGTTTGAGTCAAAAAGAGAGCCCAGATAATACCGCAGAAGGCTCCAGGCAGGGCGGTGATGATGATGAAGGGATCCGTCCAGCTCTGAAAGTTCACAACCATGAGCAGATAGACGAGCACCGCCGCGAATATCAATCCGAGGCCAAGGCGTCTGAAAGCCTCCTGCATACTCTGCACTTGGCCCAGAACCGTGATCAGATTACCGGGCGCCAATTTGCCGGAGAACTGGGATGCGACTTTGTCGACTTCCGATGCAACAGATCCCAGGTCCGCGTTTTGAACATTGGCGAAGACGTCGAACACTGGTTGAACATTGTGATGATTGGCGACGATGGGGCGAATCTGGTGCGTCATCTGCGTCAGATTACTGAGGATCTGAGGCTGGCCATTGCCGATGCGGGTAAGAATGGGCGTGTTTTCGACGGCATTGACGGAATTGAGAACGTACTGCGGGGTTTGCGCCGCAACCAGGTATGTGATTCCCATCTTGGGATCCATCCAGAAATTCGGATAGACCTGGGCGCTGGAACTCAACGCGATGTTCAGATTGTTCGCGACGTCGAGCTGGGTCAAGCCGAACTCGGCCGCCTTTATTCGGTCTACATCGAAATGCAGATCGGGTCCGTTCAGGACCTGATGGACGTGAGCATCGACAATGCCGGGGATGCCGGAAATCCTGCGTCGTATCTGCTTCGCAATCGTATAGTTCGCGGGGTTGAATCCTTGGATCTGAATGTCAATCGGCGCCGGCAGTCCGAAATTCAGGATCTGACTCACCATGTCGGCCGGCTGGAAGTAGAACGTCAGATCCGGAAATACCGGAGGCAGCCGCTTGCGCATTTCTGCAATGTAGTGGCGCACCGGACGGTGGTCTTCCTTCAGTGAAAGCAGGATCTGACCGTCGAATGCACCAATCGTCGCCCCGTCGCCAAACGCGAGGTTGAACGAATCGGGCGGAACCCCAATGTCGTCCAGAACGAGATCGAGTTCCTCGGGCGGAATGATTCTTCGAATCTCCTGTTCGACTCGGGAAAAAATGATCTTGGTTTCCTCTAACCGCATTCCAGGTTGCGCTCGCACATGCAACCGCATCTGGCCTGCATCGACGTCAGGAAAGAAATCACGACCAACGAAGGGAAGCAGCAAAAAAGGCGTTGCCATAATCGCGCCTGCGATGGTAAACGCAAGTCTCGGGTTTCCTACGAATCGAGTAAGGACGGCCGTGTAGCGGGTCCGGATTCTCACATACGCCTCGTCGAACCGATGATGGAAACGTTCGAAGGTGCCTTGAGCTTCCGAACGAACGTTTACTCCGGTTTCCGGATCGACCTCCTGCTGCTCGCCTTTCAATAGATAGTTGGACATAACGGGTACCAGAGTCCGGGAGAGCAAATACGACGCGACCATGGCGAAGACTACAGCCAGAGCCATTGGCGTGAAGAGATATTTTGCAGGACCCGTCAGGAAGACCACGGACACGAAAACAATGCAGATCGTCAACGTAGAAACGAAAGTGGGTACCGCGATTTGCGAGGCCCCATCCAGTACGGCATCGCGCAATGTCTTGCGGCCCATATGCCGATGGATGTTTTCGATCGTTACGGTGGCATCGTCAACCAGAATGCCGATCGCCAGGGCGAGACCACCCAAAGTCATCACGTTCAGCGTATTGTTCGTGGCGCTCAGCGCAATGATGGAGCAAAGAATGGACAGCGGGATGGAAACAGCTATTATCAAAGTGCTGCGCCAGCTTCCGAGGAACAGAAGGATCATGCCCGCGGTTAGACCGGCGGCGATCAAGCCTTCCCGGAGCACGCCTTGAACCGATCCCCGAACGAAGATTGATTGATCGAAGAGCGGATTGATATCGAGCCCTTTGGGCGCCGCGGCTCGAGTGATCGGGAGCACTTTATTCTTAATGTGATCAATAATTTCGAGCGTGGAGACGCTGCCTAGCTTCATGATCGTGAGAAGACACGCGGGCAAGCCATTGGCGCGAACGGCCTCCTGCTGCACGGCGTAACCATCCCGGACATTACCGATATCGCGCATGTAGACGACGGTTCCGTTAACGTACTTAACGGGCACATTATTCAATTGGAGTGCGTCGGGAGGGCTGCTGTTCGTGCTTACGGTGTACTCGCGGCGCCCTATCTTTAGCTGACCCGAGGGAAGCGTTACGTCCTGCGCCTGAATCGCGTTATTCACGTCGATTGGAGTCAGTCCTTTTGAGAGCAACTTGTTCTGATCGAGGTCGACCATGATTTGGCGCTGCTTGCCGCCATACGGCGCGGGTAGCAGAACACCGGGCACGGTGGATAGCTGCGTTCGCACACGAAACAGTCCGTAGTCGTACAATGCTGCCTCATTTAATACCTTGCTGCTCAAGGCCAACTGGATTATAGGAACAGTGGAGGCGCCAAAGCGAAGAACCCATGGAGGATGGATTCCGGGTGGCAAGTGGAACTGAATCGCCTGTACAGCCGCGCCCACCTGCGCGGTCGCCGCATCCACGCGCACTTGCGGATTGAAATAGATTTTCAGCGTTGCGACACCGTTCAGGCTCTGCGATTCGATGCTCCTGATATCGTTCACAATCGCCATCACGAACTCGCTATACACCGTAATGCGTTTTTCGACTTCTTCGGCAGGCAGGCCGGTGTAGGTCCAGATCACACTGATCACCGGAATATCGATGTTTGGGAATATATCGGTCGGCGTGTTGATGATGGCAGCCGTCCCAAGGAACAGGATGAGTATGGCGGCAACAACGAAGGTGTACGGCCGATCGATAGCGAGTTTAACAATCCACATATTCCCCTCACACCCGCTGGTATGCTCCCGGAGAGCGCACGTCCATGAGCAATGTTCGCCGGGACCGGGCTTCCAAGGAATTGTAGGCCCGACGTTCAATGCTGTCTGGAACCGACTCGGCTCAACCTGGAGACCAGCCATTATCTTAGGGTTTTTTAAAGACGTGTGGGTCGCTTGAGGACGCGGCGATTCCTCCAAACGAGACACCACTCACACTCGCGCACTGTCCGGAGTGGCGTGGTGTTCCATTCGCAAAGCGCTCGTACAGCACGCACAGCAGCGGGTCATCCAATCAATCTCAGAATGCCCGCGCAGAAGCTGATTCAGTTGCTATCGGTTGTTCGCCACGACCTTGCGAGCCTGACCATCAGTGACTTCATCGATGGTATTGTTTGGGACCGCAGTTGCGCCCCGCAAAGGGCACTCCCTCCTGTGCCAATGATGTGCCGGATGCGAAAAGGCAGCCCCGCGCGCTTCGTCGTACTCAGCCCGTTTATGCGGCTAAATCGTAACTCTTGAATCGAAAATGGATTTCCAAATGCATGGCGGATAAGAACTGAAAAACGAGCTTCCGACAGTTCATTGTCCGGGTTGCCGATGGCCCGGATACAACTCGTAGACGCAGCGCTGTTCGGGAGGCCCTGCTCCTTCGGCTGCCAGGATAGTTCCACTACAATGGCCAATATCAATTCCCCGAAGGGTTCTACGTGGGGCGCAATGCCGGTGTGGTGCAGGTGAGCCGTGGAGTCTTACACCTCAAGTCCGTCCCATGACCAGTGTGGGATGCTGAGGCCGCTAGGCACATCATCAGCGGACCGGTGGTAGCGGGACATCGTTGTTGCGGTCGCCCAAGCGAAGTAGTCGTGCAGCACTCGTCGCAGCGCACGGTCGTCGGCTAGTCCAACATCAACCAGAGCCTGATCGAAGCAAGCGATAGCGCAGCGATTCATTTCGTCGTGCTCTCCGTTTCCGCTGTGCATCCTGACGACGCTGGTCTCGTCGCCATAGGAGTCTGAATACGTGCTCGGTCCGCCGAGAGCCTCGGCCCAATAAGCGGCAAGCCGCTCGACATGCTGGGGATGGAAACCGTGGCTGAACGCATGGCTGACTACGTCGTCGGCCATCACCCGACGATGCCAGGCGTCCGCCAAACGTTGCAGCCCCTCGTTGCCACCCACCGCCTCGAAGACAGTGCGCATGCCTCCATAATGACAATCTTCGGCGCTCATGCAAGGCGCTGGCGGCGGCGAGTTCAGCCGACTTCCGATCCACATCCGATCCAATGTAAGGATGGCCGACAGTTACTCCCAGCGTGATGCCAGCTCAACGATTGTCGGCCATGGCTACATACAGCCCAAGCCCAATCATTCCCATTCCGGACGCAGCACGCTGCTTAGCGTTAAAACTCCGGCTCGTCCTTACCCGCTTTGCGATCATAGCTGCAAACAGTACAACAAGAAGATCGACAGCAGTGTTCAGCGCAACCGAAATACTGCCGAGCAGCAGAAACTGTAAAGCAGCGTGTCCTTTGCTGAGAGCTACGAACTGCGGAATGAATGAAAGAAAGAAGAGAGCCGTCTTGGGATTTAGAACTTCTGTCACTATTCCTTGAATAAGCGTTTGATAACCTTTCGGACTTGCATCACATGCCGCGAGCTGAAGATGGCGAGTTCGGATCATTGTGATGCCGAGATAAATCAGGTACGCTGCCCCGGCATATCGAACCATTTGAAACGCAGTGGTGGACGCTACTAACACGGCCGACAGTCCGACCGCGGCAGCAACAGCGTGAACTAGCCCTCCAACAAATGTGCCAATGGCGGATGTCACGCCTTCGCGCCTGCCGCCGTTCAACGTGCGGCCTAGCAGCCCGTGGCAGAACCCCTGGAATTTCTGAGATAACAGCAGGGCCGAGATGAGTAAGTTCGTCGAAACAGAATAGAGGCTGAGGTGGAGTATGTGGCGCCGGTGCGTCGATTTTCGCTGTTTCGGCTGCTACATAGCAGCA
>JAFAMD010000035.1 GCA_019233755.1 Acidobacteriaceae bacterium
GGTACTCGTTCATTGTTCCAAGCACACGCAGCCATGTTTTCTCGGATGGAGTAGTCACGATACCGTGGGCTGGACCGTAGCTCCGCACTGAATAAAACATAACTAACTTCTTCTGTCTTGTACAGATTATTGTTTAGCAGCCCCTAATCTGACTTTCGCGTGCGCCGTGAAAAAAGCGCTGGTCCACAGCGGGGAAGTCCCGCCCGGGAACTGGTTCGCTCCACCCGGTAGCAATCGGAGCAGTGGTGGAGGTAACGAAGCTGCTGAAGCCTCGGTGTAGAAACGGTGGTAGCGACCCTCAACCGAATGATAATCGGGTGGGCTAACTACTTCTGTCTCGGTCCCGTCAGCAAAGCCTATCGGGCGGCCAGCCAGACGGGCCCGGCCCCGGTATTCGTGTTATACTTCTCTGAGTAGTTCCGCTTTCATTTCCACACCTTAGGTGGTTTTGTGCGGTTCTTCACCGGCTTCCGCCGAAACCAGAACTTCCAGGACAGATTATGCCCAAGTTGAAGACACATAAGGGTGCGTCCAAGCGCTTTAAAAAGACGGGGACGGGCAAGATTGCCCGGCGCCATGCGTTTGGCCGCCACATCCTGACGTCGAAACCGCGTGCCCGCAAGCGCAGGCTCGGTCACGGCGTCGTAGCCGACGAAGCCGATCAGGCGAAGCTGCAAAGCATGCTTCCGTATTAAGCGGAAGAGCTTTGCATTTTTTTGAGCAGGAGCAGAGCGCCGCACGTGCCTGCCGCCTCTCAGTCAAATCAGATAAGGAGAAAACGTGCCAAGAGTAAAAAGAGGTACTAACCGGCGGGATTACCGCCACAAAACTCTTCGCCGAGCGAAGGGTTTTTTTCTTACCAAGTCAAAGCTGAACCGGGCCGCTCAGGAAGCGGTAGAAAAGGCGCTGCGCTACGGCTATGTGGGCCGCAGGCTGAAGAAGCGGAATTTCCGGTCGCTGTGGATTGTCCGCATCAATGCGGCCTGCCGCGGGTTGGACATCTCCTACAGCAAGTTCATCAGCGGCTTGAAGCGCGCCGGAATTGACCTGAACCGCAAGGTTCTGGCCGATATCGCGGTGAATGACTCGGCTGGTTTCGCCACGCTTGTCCAGAAGGCGAAGACGGCCCATCAAGCTCAAATTCAGTAGCCGTGCAGTTGTTAACCTGAACAGGTATGGAAGCGGTTCAAGAAGAAGGCATCGATAAGCTGGCGAACCTGGAGGAGCGCATTACCCGCGCCGTCCAGGTCATCACCGGCCTGCGCAGCGAGAACGGCCAGTTGCAGCAGCGGCTAAAGGCTACCGAGGACGAATTGGCCTCGACAAAATCCGAGCTGGAAGAAACCCAGGCGCTCTCCGCCGAGTTCCAGAAGGAGAATGGCGAATTGGGCCAAAAAGTCGCGAGCCTCTCGCAAGAGTTGGAAACGATGCGCGGCGAGCGCAACCAGGTCAAGAGTCGGATCGAGAAACTGCTGGATCAACTCGATCTGCTCAGCGCCAGTTAAAGAGACTTGCTGCGATGCACGCGCCGGACGGTCCCAAAAAAGTTGTCCGGGTTACAATTTTCAATCAGTCGTATTCCGTCTCGACTTCCGGCGATCCGGCCGACACGGAAAAACTGGCGCAAGAGATCGACGATCTCATGTCAACCATCGCCAGGCGCGCCGGCAATCTTGACTCAACGCGGACGGCTGTTCTCGCCTGTCTGCATTTAGCGGACCGGCTGCGAACGGCCGAGCGGGAGCTGAATTCCCTTCGAGAGTCCATTACTGATAAAACGCGCGATCTCTCGATGCTGCTGGACAGCGCGTTCGAAGAGAACGAATCCCAGTAGCCGGAGCTACTGGATTCGTTCCTGTCTCTGCAGGCTGCCGAAGCTGCCGATATTCGCCACTGAAAACGAAAACAGGTACTGGTTTTCGTCCCGGATGCCGACGTTGATTCGCCTCAACTGAATGCTGAAGCCGCAGCAATCGGTATTGTAAGAGGCTTGAATAAATTCGTAAAGGGTCTTGTGCACTAGCAGGTCATAGTCCACGAGCCCCGCGGCATTCCAACCTTTGCGGTTGGTGTTGCCGTAGCCCCCTCCAAAAGTGATCTGGTTCGCCTGCGGCAGCAGCAGCGGACTCGTATTGATCGAATTGTCTCCGACGTTAGCGAAGTATTTTCCGCGCCGAACACCTACGCTATAGGTGTTCTCAGTGATTCTCCGGTAAAAGGGATCGTAGTCAGCGCGCCACTCCACGTTCAGAAAACTGTACGGGCTGAAGATGAGGGTGGAAACTACCGGCGAATACGTGCGTGGGCCGCCGAGGAAGGTATACGGCGTCAACTCTTCGGTCGCAAGCACAACGTTTCGTACATTCGGTAGAACAGCCCCTCCGAACGTCGGATCGAAATATTGAGCCTGGGCGAGACGCCAGGTGAGCACTTCGTTCACGTTCCCATTCTTGTCTTTGCGATACAGCCGGTTGGTCATTGAGTAGGTGAGCTGGTTCGTGTTGGACAGAATGTCAGTGGTATCGAAGAGGAGGATCTTCTGGAATGCGTTGATGCCTGTCAGGTACTCGTACTCAGCCCCGACCTCGATGGTGTGCTTGAGCTTGGTTCCGAGGTGCAGCCACTTGGGCGGCGTGTAGATGCGCTCGAGCGTTGGAAGCCTGAGGTCGACAGTTACATCGGCATCATTGCGGAAGTAGCTCGCATTCGCGAGTGCGACGGTATTGACCGCATTCGGCGGGCAGCCGGAGTAGCCGCCGCACGGGACGATCGGCCCATACGTGGTTGTATTCTGCGAGAACGAGTTGCTGTAGTCGGTAGCGCCGAACGTCACGCTCGGGCTCAGAGAGAAGCCGGCGAAGTTGAAAGCGGTGGATACACGCGGTTCCAGATCGATGCGACCCACTGCCCCGGAATTAAAGATCTGCGAAGGAACGCCGCCCGAGGCATTGATAAAGCCGGTCGGGGCACTGCGGGTAAGCAGTGCCGCGCTTGAATCGAAGGAGAACCAGACGGGCAGCGAGTCGCTGGTCAACCGCTGATCGCGGCCGCTGAACTGGAACGATGGCAGTTTTTGAATAATGACCTGGTTTGGCGTTTGATCGAGGAGCGTCGTGCTCTCAAAAAGCTGATCGCGCGAGAAAGCGATGGTAAACGTGTACCGATCGTCATGGAAGCGGCGCTGCAGGTAGCCGACCGAAGTGACCTGGCTCAAGATGGCCGAGTAAAACGAGTAGGAGAACGCCTGGCGGAACAGGTACGAGCTCAGGTAGTTGTAGTCGAGGCGGCCGTTAAAGCCCATAATCTGTGTTCGGGCGGTGACTTCAAATTCGACCCCTCCCTGTTTCTCGACGGTCCCGTTTCCCTGCGGGATTCCCTTGTCGTCCACCCCATAGAGGCTGAAGTTGTAGTCAGTGACTTCGTTCGGTTTGCCGCGGAAATCGTATGTGACAGCCGGCCCGCGAGTAGTGAAGTACTGCACGACGCCGGTCATGTCGTAGCTGCGATTGATGGCCCAGTAATACCCAAGCCCGTAGATATAGCCGTAGATGGAACTGTGCCCGAAGTTCGGCGTGAGAAACCCGCTTTGGCGGGGGTTCCTTCCGAGAGGCCGGTAGAAGTAAGGCAAATACAGAATCGGGATGCGCTTTAGCCGAAACAGCGTATGCCGGCCGATGGCACGATTGCCCGGGATGATGTCGAACTCCGGGGCCTGAAACGTCCACCAAGGCTTCGGATACTTGCAATCGGTGACGAAGCCCTTGTGCAGGATATAGCGATTCTTAATGCGCTCGGCCCAATCGGCTTTGAAATAAAACGGATTCGTGGTGGTGAGTACGGACGGGCTCGAAACAATCTTTGCGGGCACCGTACCGTCGACGGTGTAAAACTTGCCTTCTTCAGTTTCGAGGTTGTATTCGGCGTGATCGGCGTTGAGCTTATCACTTGTAGAGAATTGTTCCAGGTGGACGTGGCCGCGGGCGTAGGCCCAATGCGTGTCGGAGTTGTAGTCGATCTCGTCCGCCGTGATCACCATCTCGGTGGTTTCGACCTTGGCGGACCCCTTCAGATATCGCCACTCGTCGTTGGAATCCTGATTGACGGCGGACATCCAAATTTCGTTTGCGGGAGGCAAATCTGCTTTCACGCCGTGGGCAGCGGCTTGCGAAAAGGCGCAGGGAGTGTGGAAAAACATCGCAGCCACGAATAGAGAGAACAACTTAAATGAGAAATGTTCTAGACAAGCATTACCTTTTCTGGTAGATAGAGAAACTGGGGAGATTTGCAGCGCCGAACAGGGGTTCAACCGAAAACCGTAGCATGCCCGGCGGTGCCAGGGCAAGCGCCCGTGTGACGTGGCGAGCAGAATTCGAAGAGGCGTGAGATGACGTGCCAACATTGTCAGACTTGGATTTTGGACGACGATCACCGCTGCCGCCGTTGCGGCAGAAGGGTTCGGTCCACGCCATCGCGAATTTCTCCCGCGACATACCCGATAGCGGCGACTGCGACGGCACGGGCATACGATTTCGATACCGCCGAGGAAACGCGGCCCGCAGCGCCGCCGGCGGCCGAGCCTCCGCAACCCGGCCAGCAGCCGCTGTTTGCGAATGCGGTTGCGGAACCGCGAGTCATTCCGTTTGATTCATTGACCTCGCCGGCAGAGCGCGAAGCGATCCGTTCGCGGGCCGCGGAAGCGGCGAGGCCGACTCCCCTGCGCAATGCCAAGGTGGAAGTCCGGCATGCGCGGGCAAAACGGGTGCAGTCTGCAGATCAGCGCCGCCTGGATTTTCTCGGACAGGAAGAAGTTCTCAGCCAACCGCAGACCCACATTATTTGTGATGCCCCTGTTGCGCCCCCCGCAATGCGGGTACAGGCGGCGCTGATTGACGGCTTGCTGATGGCCGCCGGATGCGTGTTCGGCGTGGCGCTATTCCTGTTTGAGGGTGGCAACATCCCGGCCGACAAACATCTTCTGCCGTTCCTTCTGGCCGCCTTCGTGACGGTTCCGGTTCTGTACAAGCTACTTTGGACATTTGCAGGGCGGGACAGCATCGGGATGCAATCCGCCGGGCTGCACCTGGTGGATTTCGATGGCAATCCACCCTCGCGAGATCGGCGCTATCAACGTTTGTTCGGCAGTTTCATCAGTTTTCTGGCGGCCGGCATTGGACTGGTTTGGGCGCTGGTCGATGAGGACAGCCTCACATGGCATGACCACATGTCGAGTACGTTTCCGACGATCTGGTCAGAAGACTAGGTAGCCCAAGCACGCGCATAAAGGACAGCGTTACAGCCTGCTATTGCGATGCAGTGTTGCCGGCCGGGACGAGCACGGCGGACATCGATCCTTTCGATTTGGGCATCCGGGGATCTGCCCCGTAGCCGTGGATCTGGTCGCGGGCGAACTCGGCTTCCGGGCGCTCGCACGTAATCACCACGGTGCGGCCCGTGGTATCGACTTCGACCGCATGTTGTAAGGCGGTTTCGACCGGGAGAAAGAAGAGCTTCTGGAGCATTTCAATTACGTAGTCATAGGTGTGCTCATCGTCGTCGAGCAAGACCACATGGAAAAGGCGACCATGCTCCTGGCCCTGCCCTTCCTCGATAGCCGGAGTGGGTAGCGGGACAACAACAGAACTCTGCATCGTGGCAGGGGATTCCCTTCATTGGAGCATCTGAGGCAAGTACCGCGCAAGTATACGCTTCCTGCACGCGGCAATAGGAACCGATTAGAGCCGGGCGGCGTCTAAGTGATAGAGTAAAGACAGTCCTCCGATGTGGGGGCGCAACGGATTCGACGGGATTGAATCGTTGTGTGAAGGCGTGTCGGGTTCCGAGCTCCCGTAAAACGATCGGAAAACCATAACTGCCAACAATCAGCAGTTTGCTTACGCTGCCTAATTTAAGTTAGGTAGCCGCTCGCGCTAATGAGCCTGCGCGTTAGCGAGTGAGCGTCATTTTGCAGGATAGGTACCAGCGCTTCGGTCCGGAGCCCTGGGCCGAGATCAATCGGACTAGGCGGCTTTCGCTCTTGCCGGTTTTATAGGAAGCCGCTGAATCTAAAGAACCGGATACACACGTAGGCTTTGCATGGCGGACTTTTTCGGACGCGGGTTCGACTCCCGCCGCCTCCACCAAATTATCCCTTTCTCTATTGGCAATCTAGTATTTCGGTGCTGAACATCTTTCGCCGTCATGTATCAGCATGCCCAAACCACGGGAAACGAAGCGGGCAAAAGTGCCCCCAAAGACCGCCGTGCCCAATTCACTACGAAGGGCTCTCGACGGGTCAGAGAGTGCGCCATAGACCGCAAGCTCTGATCGATCCGCGCACCGGCAGTGGAATCCGCGACCGGGCAAGAGCCTGCGAGGTTCTGCGCGACCTTGAAGCACCAGCTCGCGTACTTGTTCCTGAAGAGCGGCCCCCATCGAGCATTTTCTGAAGCTCAAACAAAGCAAGTCTCCCGACACACGGCGCAAGAACAAGCGAGTCTTGACGGACTTCTGCTCAGGCGATACAGGTGCCCGAGAGCAACCATTTACGCGGGCGTCTGTACCAGATCCTTGAGACACGAGCCCATATTTTTGAGGATATGAGAGATCTGAAACAGGCCGGTCGCGATTATGCGCAGGCGGTTCAATACGAAAGAGAACTAGGGTATTGGCGCGGCCTGACAGAAACGGATGGCCCGCTGGCACGCGTTTACGAAAGGGTCCGAGGGGAAGGTGACGGTGACTGACGGGCCGTTCACGGAAACCAAGGAGGTGGTCGGTGGGTTCGCGATCCTGAAGGCGAACTCCAAAGAAGAGGCAATCGAGCTTGCTAAAATCTTTCTCGGCCATGTTGGACAGGGTGAGTGCGAGCTGCGCCAGCTTTACGAGCCCAATTGCGGCGAGCCGACGTGCGCCAGCAGTCCCGACCGGGTAGAGGTTGCCTAGGACAAGGACAGGATGGGTGGCGACCAATTTGAGACGTCGGCCGCGGCAGCTCAGCAGATGAACTGCTGGGTTACTGTACGACCGACGTACAGACCGCGGCGTTCACCCTGATCGAGCACACCGAGCACATAAACATGAAGCCAAAGAACACGATATGCCTCTGGTTCGACAAAGACGCGTATGAGGCGGCGCGCTTCTACGCCGCCACCTTTCCGGACAGTGAAGTAACCGCTGTTCACCGGGCCCCCGCTGACTACCCGGGCGGCAAGAAGGGCGATGTGCTGACGGTGGAGTTCACCGTCCTGGGCATTCCCTGCCTCGGTCTCAACGGCGGCCCGGCGTTCAGGCACAGCGAGGCCTTTTCCTTTCAGATCGCGACGGACAATCAGGAAGAGACGGACCGTTACTGGAACGCGATCATCGGCAATGGCGGCACGGAAAGCCAGTGCGGTTGGTGCAAGGACCGCTGGGGCCTCTCCTGGCAGATCACCCCGCGCGCCCTAACCGATGCGCTTGCGGCTGGTGGCGGTGAGGCCAAGCGTGCCTTCGAGGCGATGATGACGATGAAGAAGATCGACATCGCGGACATCGAGGCAGCACGGCGAGGCTGACGTGAACACGCCGACGCGTCCTTGATCACCCGCGATCCGGAAATGAGCGGATCGATCCTGACCTTTGAGGACCGATCCAGGTCAACTGCGGCGGTAGGGCGTCCAGCGATGCCGTTCCTACCGCGACAACTTCGGCATGCGGCCACCAAGGAACGCGACAATCTGAGATGAATCGTACCTGCGGCCATCTATACCACAACCTCAGGCTCGGAGACCAACCCGAGCGCTTGCTTTTCGAACAGGCGTCTATAAGTGCCGTCCGGTTTGGCGAGCAAGCTTTCGTGAGTGCCCTCTTCCACGACGCGTCCGCTATCAAAGACAAGAATCCGGTCCAGCATTCGCACCGTTGAGAGGCGGTGAGCAATCACGATGGAAGTGCGACCCGCCATCAACCGGCTCATTGCCTCTTGAATCGCGGCTTCCGACTCGGCATCGAGGCTCGAAGTGGCTTCGTCCAGAATCAGGACCGGCGAATCCGCCAGGAATGCACGCGCAAGAGCAACTCGCTGGCGCTCGCCGCCAGAGAGCTTGATTCCGCGTTCCCCAACCAGCGTCGCGTAACCCTTCGGCTGCTTACTAATAAATCCGTGGGCGTTCGCCAGGTCGGCAGCCGCCTCTATTTCGCGCAAGCCCGCATCGGGCCGGGCATACGCGATATTTTCCGCCAGCGACCGGTGGAACAAAATGGGCTCTTGTGAAACCAGCGCGAGTTGCGTTCGCAGAGAAGCCTGGGTTACCCGCGCTATATCCTGCCGGTCGATCAGAATACGGCCCCCGTTCACTTCGTATAGGCGGTGAAGCAGTTTTACAAACGTGCTCTTGCCGGAGCCCGAGTGACCCACCAGCCCCACACGCTCGCCAGGCCGGATTTCGAGGGAGAAATCTTCAAATAGCGGCGTAACATGGCGTCCGTACTGGAAGGTCACGCGTTCGAACACGACGCCGCCTGACGTGACATTCAGGGAGCGTGCTTCCGGGTGATCCTCGACGCCGAGCGGCTCGTGCTGGATCCGCACCAATTCTTCCATTTCATTTACGCTGCGCTGTAGATTCGCCACATGCTGGCCGATATCGCGCAAATACCCGTGCACGATGAGGTAGCTTGTCAGAACAAACGTTATGTCGCCAATGCTGGCTGTACCCAGCCACCATAGCCGGAGCGCATAGAGCAGCACGAGCGTGCGAAGACAGACCAGGATTCCAAGCTGTGCGGTGCCACTGCGTGTACCGAGAATCCAGTGCCGCCAGGTACGGGCTCTCCATTTGTGAAATGCGCGTGCAAGCCGCGCTTCCTCGCGGGCCTCGCCACCGAAAGACTTGACTACCGAGTTACATGTAATTGCGTCCGCCAATGCGGCGCCGATCCGTGAATCCTGTTCATTCGATAGCCGTGCGGCGGGCGCGACGTAGCCCACTGATAGCGAGACCGAAATCGCGATGTAAACCGCGGCTGCACCAGTGACCAGCAGTCCCATGCTGAGCCATCGGAATCCCAGCGTGATGGAAACACCAAAAAGAACGATGAGCGCAGGCAACAATGCGAGCAAAATGGTATCGTTCATCAAATCAACCGCCCACATCCCGCGGGTTATGCGCCGAACCGTCGAACCGGCAAAGGTGCTCGCATGCCAGTCGGTGGACAAACGCTGAACGCGCCAAAATGCATCGGCGGCCATGCGCGACATCATTTTCAAAGTGAACTCGGTGAGCGCGCGGAAGGCGACAAAGCGCGCGACTGTCAACAGACCGCCGAGAACAGCCATCACTGCGATTGCGAAAACCGCTCTGTGTAGCGCGTCGCGTGAGGGACCACCCGGCACGGAAATCGCATCTATCATGCGCCCGCAGAACACGGGCACGAAGAGATCAGCGACGGTTGCGACGGCCATGGCCGCGACGATGACTAGGGCGGCCCGCCGCTGTTGCTTCCAGTGTCGAAAGACAAACGCGAGAACTTGTGGAATAGAACCTTTCATTCGGGCTTTCGGCATGCATTCCTCAAGAGCTGTTTTCAGTGCCGGCTGCGGGCGCCCAGGGGATCGGGAGATCCACATGGCGCAAAAACACACCAGGGATTTAGTAATTCAGGAAAGCGACGAGCGCTGCTTTAGTGGGAAAAACGAAAGTGTCGAGGCTCAGTGCGAGCGAGACACCCGAGAGGACGGCGCTCGATAGCTTTTCATTGGGGTAACGACTGTAAGCACTATCAACGCACACCTCCTGTGAAGACTTGTCTTTTGAGGATAGCAAAACTCTATTCGCACGTCCGCCCTCATTTCGCCTCTATGGCCGGCAGACGCGATTGCGTAGACAGCACGATCGCAGCGGGCGCGAGGCAAACTCGCCGCCTGTTAGTCG
Source organism: Acidobacteriaceae bacterium (assembly GCA_019233755.1). GTDB lineage: Bacteria > Acidobacteriota > Terriglobia > Bryobacterales > Bryobacteraceae > Bog-105. The sequence continues at coordinate 9,912 of JAFAMD010000035.1, forward strand.
GCGAAGACATCGGGAGCTTAGCCGCGAGATGGCCTCGCGCACGTGCGGGAGCATGGGGTGCGTGCGAGCAGCAGTTTCCGTTTTGTGCTGGAGCAGCACTTCCGAGACCGCTTCCCTATGACTGGCCAAATACAATGAAGGCGCATGAAGACCACCACGCTGCTGCGAAAGTACGTCGAGGCGCCTGAAATCCTGATGATTCCGGGAGTTCCGGATGCCCTGGGTGCGAGGCTGGCCGAACAGGCGGGTTTTAAAGCGGTCTTTCTAAGCGGATATGCGGCAACCGCTTCACTACTCGGCGCGCGGGACGTGGAACTGCTGACGATGACGGAGATGGCGGAATGTGCGCGCAGGATCGTCGATGCCGTCGAAATTCCAGTATTCGCGGACGGCGACAACGGCCATGGGAATGCCACCAACGTCATGCGTACGATGAGGCAATTCGAGAGTGCCGGTGTGGCGGCCATCTTCTTTGAGGACCAGGTTTCTCCCAAGAGATGCGGGCACATGTCCGGCAAGCAGGTGATTCCCGCAGACGAGATGGTCGCCAAGATCAAAGCCGCAGTCGATGCTCGGATCGATCGCGATCTGCTCATTATGGCGCGTACGGATGCCCTTGGCATCAACGGCATCGACGATGCGATTGAGCGGATGCACCGATACCTGGAGGCCGGCGCGGAGTTGTCATTTGTGGAGGCGCCGACCTCCATCGAGCAGATGCAGAGGATCACGCGCGAGATTCCAGCGCCTAATATGGCTAATATTTTGGCGGGCGGTAAGACCCCGATTCTAACGGCACAAGAACTTCAGGATCTTGGATTCTCCATTGCAGCGTATCCAACCATGCTCACGTACGCGATGGCTCGATCAATGCAGCGCGCGCTAGCGCATTTGCAGAGTGCTGGCACAACAGCCGGTTTAGCCGAAACGATGGAATTCGAGGAGTTTAACGCGATCATCGGGCTTAACGAATTGCGGCGCAAGGAAACGGAGTTCTATGGCGGCTGAAATCTCTCGAGGTACGCTGCAATCCGCGCGCCGTCAGCGGCACTGGACTCACCGTGTTGCCCGTTCCTGAACTGCTCGACCAGGCGCCCGTCAGCCGGCGTCATTGGTGCATCACGCTGGTTATCGTCCTGGGGCTGTTTTTCGATATTTTCGACGTATCCCGTGCGGGCGTGCTTAGCACCGTACTAACCAAATCGTTTGGCCTCAGTCAGGCGACACGCCCCGCCGTTCTTGGGTCGAGCTTTCTGGGAATGTTTTTGGGCGCTATGTTCACATTCTCCAGGGGGAGATATTCCCCACCGCCATTAGGGTCCGCGCCGCTGGATCTGCATATGGGCTGAGCAGGCGCGCCGGGAGAAATACTGCTTGGAAATCACAACTTATAACGACCCGCAAAAAATAGGATGGATCGATGCCGTGTCCACGCCCGCGCTGGTTCCGATGGTGGCTGTTCCCACTCGCTGGCATCGTGCACTTTGGCGATGAGCTGTTCGTAGGCGGTGGCTTCTATACCTGGGTGACCTCCATCGGTGGAAGTCGCGTCAGCATGGCCCGCTTCGCGTCCGCAATTTTAGTTGCCCTTCTGTCGATCACAATCGCTTCCTGGGTTGGACGAAAGCGATACGACTGGTTGCTTTTTGCGCTCGCGGCGATTTTCCTTACAAACGCCCTTACCCACCTCGTCGGTAGCCTCGGAACACATTCCTACTCACCCGGCACCGCCTCTGGATTGGTTCTTTGGCTGCCGCTTGGCAGCGCGATCCTGTATCGGGGATTCTCCCGAAACTGTGCCGTCGTCTGGTGTCTTGGCTTGGCAGTGGGCACCGCGCTGAACATGGTTATTTTACTTCTCACGATGAATTTGGGCAGAATGCCTTGACACGCTTGCCTCACAACAAATCGTCTGGTCGCGACGTTTGATTGCGCTCTTCTCTGCTTATGTCCTCGGTAGGGCAGCAATACGCGTTGATCCGTTGACGGCCTTCGGCACGAGTGAATAGCGCCAGCTGCCCACTCGGGATGTACTCGCAAACGGGGCACGATGTCTATGAATCGTGTACAGTTGGTCGGCAAACCGGTATGACCGCCGTCAATAACTAAACCTGAATTCCGAAATTAGAGATCGAGAGGACATGTAAGAGGGAAGAGGGAATCACGTTGGGAGGACTGGACCCAACTTCGGCGAAGTTGGGATCTGCCAGCGCAAGATGTTGTCGAACAAAGTGCTTCGTGCTTTCAGACCACCCCAGCTTTGGGATAGATAAAGCACCAGGCGTCGGCCCGCACGGCCCAGGATCGCACCGCAGGTCAGCACTTGAGTGCGGAGCGTGGCCGGTTCTCGATAGCCAGGCAGTCCGGCCGCGCGTTGAAACTCAGCTAGCAGATTGAATAGCAGCAGCACAGCCCGAAACGCGGCCTCGGTGGCGAAGAACTGCTGCATGCAAAATCCGTCAGCTCCGAGATCATGCTTCAGTTCCGCGATTCGATTCTCGACGTCCGCGCGTCGGTTGTAGTCGCGCCAGACTTCCTCGGCGGATTGCGTTTGGCTGCTGACGAAGAGGCGATAAGGTGTAGCCGGGCACCTCTATCAGCTTGCGTCCCACGCTGTGGCGCGCTTCGCGGATGCGCTCGCGTACCGCGATGAAGCGGCGCTCGGCCTTCCAACCCCAGAGCTGCAAACGGAACTCGCCAACAGCGTAATTCTCATCCAGTGTCTGCCAATGCTCGACGCGCTGGGCAGCACGCTGCACCCACTTGGTCATGCGTGCCACTACAATGTAGGGCAGACGGCGCTCTTCTAAAAAACTGAGCAGTTCGTCATCGAAGAAGCCGGAATCAGCACGTACGACGCGAATGGTTTGGCGCTGCTCCCACAGCGCGAGCGCTTCTTTGAGAAACTCGACTACTCCGCGCGCTGGCCCGCAGTTGCCGCTGCGCAGCCAGCCGTGGAGTAGGAAGTGAGCCTCAGCCAATACAGCCAGCAAGGGATGATGACTGGGGCGGCCATGCTTGCGCGGGTTGTGTCCTTTAAGCGAACCTTCTTGCTGTCCGTAACGTTCGAACACGGTCGAATCCAGATCCAGGCTGTAACCTTCGGCACGAACCGGCAAGCGCTCCATCTGCCACGCCGAAAGTGGCTCGAAGAAACGCTGCACGTTTCCCATGGTGAACGCCCGGAACAGATTGCGGATTGTGTCGTCGATCGGAAAACGCTCGATTCCCAGCAGCGCATGTAGCGCCCGATCACCCCGCAACCAGTTGGCATGCGCGAAACGCTTTGCGCCCGCCAGCACCGCCATCAAGAACGCAATGAACGTAGACGTGGGATCAATCGCATTCGGCGAGCGCCAGCAAATCGGCATGTGATTTCGGATCTTGCCAGCCAAGTCGATCCGCCGAAGAAATTCGACAAACACTACTACCCCGCCCAATGGCGTGACGGGGCGTTTCGTTTCGCGCACGATAAGCCGCTCGTTCGAAAGCAGAGCAAGCATATCGCGTGGAACTAAATCGTCCTTTGCTCGTGAGCTCATCTCCCTGTTGTCTCAGGTCGATGTCCACCCTTTGCTCAGTTAATTTCGGAATTCAGGTTAAAGGCGGCAAGATTTTTCGATTTCGCTGAACACCGGTAGTTGGGCCGTATTGGGAGTTGAGGTAGGCCAGGTCCGCCGAATGGAGTGATTGATTCGGGCAGACCCAACGGCGTTTCCCGATACCTATCGTGTATTCGGTGCAGAAACCAGTTTCAATGAGCGATTTGCCTGCTCTCAGTAGAGCGGTTGACCGCCGCATGCGATCCTTGCGAATCTAAGGTTGTTTTCATTCCAGGATACATAGCCGATGGCAGACTGGTTCGCGCGTCCCGTCCTAAACGTGACCGACGTTGAGGCTTCACTCCGCTTCTACGTTAACCAGCTCGGCTTCACAAATCCCTGGCGCTACAACGAGGACGGCAAAGTTCGCGTCGCGCAAGTCGATCGGCAGGGCTGTGCGCTTATCCTGGCCGACACGTGGCCAGAGAAGATTGGCAAAGGGCTGTTATTCATTTCCCTGAACGTCGAACCGGGGACGTGCGAGGCCGCGATCGCCGCGCTGGATGGGCTACGCGCAGAACTCGAGGCCAAGGGCGTTCCTGTCAAGGAGGGTTCGTGGGGTTACCGGCTCCTAGTGGTTGATGATCCCGACGGCAATCAGCTCTTCTTCAACTATCCTAACGAGAGTGCATCCAGCAAGACTGCTCGGGATGAAGCGCGATCGCCCAGCGACGCGTGACGTTGGAACGCTCGAGGGCGCCGGCGCTGCGGCTAGTCGCAGGCGTTGAATCCGACATCAAGTGATCGGGATGGACCTGCACAGAAGCTCACATTCGGCTTCTCTACGTCATAGATCCTACACGTTACAGGTGCCACGCTATCGGCAGACCTTCCTCACGCCACGCCTTGACTCCGCCGACGATATCCGTCGCACGCCAGAGTCCGAGTTCCTGCAGAGCAGCGGCCGCTAGGCTCGAAGTATAGCCCTCGGAGCAGAAGACGATTACCTGAAGATCATGACTGGTCGCGACCGGCAGCCGGGAGTTGGAGGCTGGATCGAAGCGCCATTCGAGTACGTTGCGCTCGACAACCAGAGCGCCATCAATACAGCCCTCGAGCGCACGTTGACTCTCAGGACGGATATCGACGAGGACGGCTTTGGTCTTCGCCGCCGCCTCATAGGCGTCTCTTGGAGATAACCGTTGGAGTCGCGCTCGTGCTGCCGCCAACATGTCATTGATACTCAGCACCCCGGTGGTCCGAGCCTCAGGTTCCTGCTCCTGTATGCGCCGCTGACCGTCGCCAATCTCGGACTGTCGAGCCTCGCGCATGCGTGCAACCAATCGATCACCTTTGAGTTCATACTCGTTCATCTTGGTAAGCGGTGGTGAATAAGCATGAATGCTGATAGACGGCGCTTTCGAGACGTTGCGGACATCATGAGCATAATCCGGTCCGAAGGCATGGGAATCTCCCGCAGGTATGACCCGGCTTCGCTCACCAGGACGATGCTCCTCGAGAGTTCCTGCCGTCACGAGAAATGCCCCTGAGGACGCGCCATGGTCGTGGAAGCCGGTAGATTGCCCTGGCATCCAACTGATAAGCCACACATCGTACTCGGGCCCGTGATACAGACGCTGATACCAGCGCCGATCCGCTCGCAGCCGCACCCGATCCAGCCATTGAACCGACGACGCAAATACCTGAACGATGCCCGCGAGTTCCTGAGGGGTTCGCGGAGTCGGCATGTCAATCAAGCCCGCCGCTCTTTCCGATGTCGTGCTGATCTCCCTATCAGTTTGCGTATCTACTGTCATGGCCTCTCCCAAACTCGAACAAAAAAACGGACACACGAGAATTCCATTCACGAATTGAGAACCGGCATGGTCGCTCGAGAGCTGAAATTCGGATCACAACGCATGAAGAATATAAAATGCTATGTTAAATTAGTATTCATCTTATTGTCCATAGATATAGTGGACTATGCGCGCCGGGTCAGCCTGGCGGCGCCCCTATCACCATATTGTTGATCGACATTCAGGAGTTTCGCCGCTATAATCGTGAGACACTCGAATTTTTGTGGAGAATGCATGTTTCGCACATCTGCTGTTCTATTCGCCAGCCTGCTGGTCTTTGCCGGTGCTACTCGTTGCCGGCCCAGGGGCCCGGCCCGCAGAACCCACCGCGGCCCCAACTGCCGGAGCTAAGCTCGACATCATCGAAGGCGGCTCCTCCGCCACCTACCGCGTCACCGAGCAGTTTGTTGGTGGCCTTTACGAATGACGCGGTTGGCACAACCAACCTCGTGTCTGGTACTCTCAGCATCCAGCCAGATGGAGCCATCGCTCCGGGATCGAAGCTTACAGGTCGACCTACGCGGCCTCAGTTGTCCTGACCGGCAACCTGGACAACAAGATCGAACTTGAACTGAGCTACCGCTTCAAGCGCAGCCTACTGTGAGGGTCTAGTAACGGCAACGATCGTTCAAAGCTTGGGCCTCGATGAAGCCGCGCTCCCGCCGATGGCAGAACGAGCACGGTCTTTCGCGCATCAGTCGTGGCGCCAGATACTGTGAATGCAATGGATTTGGTTTTTGGGCTGAAGTGGTAAGAGATGCTAGCGCTTGTTCACGGCGCGCAAGGGCATACCGCGGTACGAATCCGCCGCCACCACCAACGCGCCGGCCGTCAGTGCCGCAGAGACGATGTGAAGTCTTAGAACATCCGGCCGGAATCAGCCCTCGCCTCAAGACCCAGGAGGTATTGATGAAAGCATTGATCTTTCGCGAGACCGGTGAACCGGACGGCGTATTGAAACTGGCAGAGATCCCTACTTCGCCTTTGGCGCCTGGCGAAGCGCTCGTCCGAGTGCTGCTGAGCCCGATCAACCCATCGGACCTGCACATGGTGCGAGGGCGCTATGGCTATCAGCCGGAATTGCCAGCCAGCCCGGGCGCTGAAGGCGTGGGGATTGTGGAGGCTGTAGGTCCGGGCGTGCAAGGTCCAATTGTTGGAGCTCGCGTAGTTTTCGTTCACACGTGGAACACCTGGCGCCAGCAGATCGTGTGCCCGGTGGACAGACTCGTGCCCGTTCCAGACCGCCTCGACGATCCAGCCGCCGCCACTGCCTACACGAATCCTTTGACTGCATGGGCATTGACGAGATCAAGTCACAATCTCAAGGAGGGCGACTGGCTCCTACAGACGGCAGCTGCATCAAGCGTCGGGAAGTTGGTACTTCAATTGGCGCAGCAATATCGATTCAAGACAATCAACGTCATACGGCGGCGCGAGCAGGAAACAATCATACGCAACCTCGGAGGCAATGAGGTAATCTGCACAGCCGACGAGGATCTCAGGGCACGCCTGCAGGAATTGACCGCGGGCAAGGGCGTTGAACGAGCGATTGACTGCGTTGCCGGGGAACTTGGCGCTGAGGTTGCCCGCAACCTCGCTCCCGCTGGAACCATGCTTATGTATGGTGCCCTTTCGGAGAAGTCCAACACGACTTTTTGCTGACCAGCCTCACCATCGGCTAGGCGTACTGCCTCTTGGAAGTCCTTAAATGAATACCGAACAATCGCTGGCGGCGTAAGCGCTCCGTTCGACAACATGGTGAGGAGATCGCTGGTCGCCGCGCGCACTTCGGCGAGCGGCTGGGAACTCACCCAACGCGGAAGCCACCACCCGCGAACCGTCGTTGTCGAATAAATCAAACGCGGAGCCAAAAGGGGCATGAGGAATTTCGCGGGGTCCGTCTGCCGATGACTGGAAAGGGCTCCGTACACAAGCATGGTCCCACCGGGAGCGAGATTGCGGGCGATCTCAGCTCCAACTTCCCCGGCAACGCAGTCAATCGCTCGTTCAACGCCTTTGCCCGCAGTCAATTCTTCCAGGCGTGCTCTCAGGTCCTCGTCGCCCGTGCAGATTACCTCATCACCCCCGAGGCTGCGTATGATCGTTTCCTGCTCGCGCCGCCGGATGACGTTGATTGTCTTGAATTGATACTGCTGCGCCAATTGAAGCACGAACTTCCCCACGCTGGATGCAGCCGCCGTCTGCAGAAGCCAGTCGCCCTCTTTGAGCTTGTGAGTCGATATGGTCAATGCCCATGCGGTCAAAG
>JAFAMD010000022.1 GCA_019233755.1 Acidobacteriaceae bacterium
GTAATTGCAAAGCCACGAAACAAGCCTACGCATGCTGTATCGCAACATGTGTGAAGGGCCGCTTTCAGCCGTCCTACTTGGCCACGCTAACGCAGTAAACTCGGATCTCCAACACAACGGCGGCTGGGAACCCCTAATCCACCTCGCCTCTAGCGAACAAATCCTCCCCGCCCTCCACGACTCCCTCACCGCCCTCAACCTCACACCCCACCTCCCCGCCGACGTCGCCGACTTCCTCTCCGCCGTCAAAGAGCTCAACCGCGAGCGCAACCAGCGCATCCTCGCCCAGGCCAGGGCCGCCATCGAAGCCCTCAACCGCGCCGGCATCGAACCCGTCGCCCTCAAAGGCCTCGCCTGCCTGCTCGCCGGCATCTACCCCGATCGGGGCACGCGCTTCCTCGCCGATATCGATCTCTTAGTCCCGGAAAGCGACTTCGCCGCTTCGGTCGAGATCCTCACCGGCCTCGGCTACTCACCCATCGAAGACAACCCCATCGACCTGGCCATCGGCCACACCTACCCCGCGCTCGTCCGCCCGGACTCCATCGAAATCGACCTCCACCGCTACCTCGGCCTCGGCCTCTCCCGGTCGCTCCTCCCGGCCGCGGAGGTGCTGCGCGATTCGGTGCCCCACGAGTTTGACGGCGTCCGCCTCCGCCTTCCCTCGCCCGAGCACCTGGTCACGCACCACATCGTCCATTCGCAGATCCATGACTTCTATCGCCAGCGCATCTGGCCTTCCCTGCGCGGCATGTATGATCTCCTGCTGCTCCAGCGGCATTTCGGAGCCCGCATCCCTTGGACCGCCATCCAGGCGCGCTTCGAACGGCACCGCCAGTACCCCGTCCTGGCCCTGTATCTCCTCCAGGTCGAAAAAGTGCTCGGACTCGAAAGGCCCATCCCCCTCCGCCTAAACCCGCTCACGCGCCTTCGCTGGTGGCGCCGGCAGGTCCTGCGCCGGGCACCCCTGCTGCGCTTCATCGATCCCATCTATCTTCTATTCGCCGGCCCCCTGCCCCGCACCCGCCGTCTCCGCGACATCCTCCGAGTCCCCGGCGGCTGGCGCTACCTGCTGGGGAAGTTCGTTTCGCAAAAGTTCTACGCCCGCCTCCGCGCCGACTTCAGTTAAGAAAAAAATGGGGACTGTCCCTCGTGGACTGTCCCCTTTATTGTTGCTGGGGATCCGTGTCCCTTGTGGACTGTCCCATTCGTGTTCATTCGCGTCCATTCGTGGCTCTAACAAGGTTTAAGGTCCGATCCACACAATCTGTAGATTGGGGATGCTCCGGAACTCGGTATCTCCTGTTACCAGCGCGGCATGATGTTTCAATGCCAATCCGGCAGCGAACGAGTCGGCGTAGGAGATAGGAAACGCCGCCTTCAATTTTGCCGCTTCGAGGATGTCATCGAGGGTAGGAACAACAACGCGAATGGGCAAGGATGGCAGCACTTCCGTGTGCCATTGCTCGGCAGCCTTTCGCGATCTCCTTTTTGCCAACAAATAATAGACTTCGCCCGCATTGATGGCGCTGAACTGTAACGTAAGCTGCCCGGCTCGAGCGCTGGCGAAGGCGTCTCTAACCGTCGATGCTGCGGCTTCGCCATTCAACCATGCCATCAAGGCCCAGGCGTCGAGGACTTCAGTCCTCGAGTGTTTTGTCAAGCTGCCGCTCCTCGATCAGTGCTTCCGTAAGCGAGTCTCCCCTTTTGAATATTCCCTCGAATTCGCGCCAATCACGGCCCTTTGAGAGCACGATGTCATTCCCATGGACTTCCAGGCGGAGAGCGCTTCCAGGGCCCAGATGCAATAGTTCGCGTACAGCCAGGGGAATGACCACTTGACCCTTGGATGAGACAGTGACGGTGTCAGCCATGGTTGAATCTTACCAAGGTAAGTCGCGTTGTTTCAAAAATGGGGACTGTCCCTACGTGGACTGTCCCCATTTTTCTCCCTTCCATTTTCCCTTCCTTCTCAATCACTTCCCGCCCGCCACCCAATCCCCCGAACGCAGGAGGCCTCATCCTGTCCGCATGCGTAAACTCAAAATCCTCACCCCATCGGGCGAACTCAGCCCGCTGCGCGGTGAAAGATCTTTCGATCTCCCGGCGCCCATCAGCGGCGTCCTCGAAGGTCGCGTGACGCCGAAAGAAGCTCTCGAACGGGACGCCCTGACGCTGCCGCGCTCCACCCGGCAAAACCTGCTGCGCCCCGGCGAAGAACTCGACCCCGTCCTCCGCCACCATCTAAGAAAGTAGAAAGAAGTAGAAAAAAGGGGGACTGTCCCTACGTGGACTGTCCCCTTTTTTCATTCCGCTAAATGGGGACCGTCCCCACGTGGACTGTCCCCATTCTTTTTTGGTGGGAAAGTTCGTTTCGCAATTCGTGTTCATTCACGAATGGGGGACTGTCCCTTGTGGACTGTCCCCATTCGTCCTTCTACGGCTACGCCAGGACCGTCACGAATTCATCAGCCGTCAGGACCTCTGCTCGCTGCGGGAACAGGCGGCCGAGCAGAGCTTCGTGAAGTTGTGCGTCGAGATCCGCGCAGCAATCCGTGATGACCGCAACCTTGTAATCGGAATCGCCGGCGTGCAACAACGTTGAAAGCATTACGCCGCTCGTCGAGATGCCGAATAAAACGATCGTTTCAATGTCCTTCGCGCGTAGGATCATCTCGAGATCGGTTCCGGTGAACGCGCTCACCCGGTGTTTCGTAATAACGATGTCGGCAGGCTCGGGTCCCAGTGCCGGGTGAATTGCACCCGCTGCGCCCTGGAACAGTTCCTGGTGCTGCGAAGACGCCTTTAGGGCAGCGAAAAACTTGTTCCGTTCGCCAATCTCTGGCAATCCCGGTCGGAACCCGACCTGAACCTGGATGACCAGCATGCCCGCACTTCGGGCCGCTCGGAGTACTCGAGAGGCCCGATCCACGAATTCCTCTGGAGGCTTGGCATAGATCGACACGATGCCGCTTTGACAATCCATCGCAACGAGAGCGGTGTGAGCAATGTCGAAGGACAGGTCGCTTCTCATTACGCCAGGGTATCGCCTTGCGTTAAGAGCGTCCTTCCGACGGCCGCTAATCGAGCTCCCTAACCCAGATATTCCGGAAGCTGATTGGCTCGCTGCGGTCGCCGTGCGCCTGCAGTTTAATGGGAGCGCTGCTATACATTTTGTAGAACGGCTTGCCGATATACCGTGTCTCGCCCTTCAGCTCGAAGTGATTCTGCACCAGCACGCCGTTGAAGAATACCGTGACATAGGCCGGAGTTTTCAGCGAGCTGTCGGCGTTGAACGTGGGTTCCGTCCATACTACGTCGTAGGTCTGCCATTCCCCGGGCTTGCGAGCCGGATTCGCCAGCGGAATTGCTTGCTTATAGATGCTGCCGGCCTGGCCGTTTACGTAGGTCTTGTTGTTGTACGCATCGAGAACCTGCAGCTCATATCCGTCGTCGCCGGTCCCGGTGGAGGCTAAAAACACGCCGCTGTTGCCGCGTGCCTGGCCGGTGCCGGTGATGTTCTCGGGAATCTTCCACTCGATGTGCAGTTGGTAATTCTTGAAGGTCTTTTTGGTTTCGATGTTTCCCTCCGCCTTGTTCACGGTCAGCACGCCGTCGGCGACAGTCCATTTTGCGGGAGACTTATCACGCACCGATACCCATTCGTCCAGGTTCTTGCCGTCGAACAGCACGATTGCGTCGGAGGGAGGCGCCGTGCAGGTGGCGCCCGGTGTGACCACCTTGGGCACCGGCTCCCACACTTCCGTGTCTTCAGGTTTCGCCGCGGTGGCCTGCATTGCCACGGCTGCTTGTGATTTCACGCCCTGAGGCGCTGCCGGCTTCTGAGCGGAAAGGTGGGGGGCCAGGGCAACAAGAGTTGCAAACACGAGGGATTTCGATATTTGGGTGTGCATCGCTGTAAATGAGAATACACTCAGTCGCGCTCGATCGGGCAAGGCAATCCGCCAGAGGCCTTCGAATCTACCGGCTCACGCCGTCCGTCGATACTTCCTTAATGAGACCCGCTCGGACCTGCGCCTGAATCTGTTCTGCCAGGTGCTGTTCGCGATTGGCATCCTCAGCCTGGCCGAGTTGTCTCAGCGCCGTCCCGAGCACAAAGTGCGCCTCGTAATAGTTTGCATCGAGCGCAATCGCTTTGCGAAGAGGTTCGACGGCTTCACTGGGCTGATTCAGCATTACCTCTGACTTCCCAAGTTCGAAGTACGCCTCTTTATACTTCGGGTTTGCGGCGATGGCAGCCTTAAGGTAGGGTACGGCGGAGGCGGGGTCGTTTTGTTTTCGTAAGATCTCACCGAGCAGGCAGTTTGAAACCGGATCGGTGGGATAGTTTTTCAGCTCGGCCCTGAATTCGGTTGCGGCGGCATCCAGCTTGCCTTGCTTCCAGTAAATGATGCCAAGGCCGGAATGTACGCCCATGAAGTTTGGATCGGCCTTCTCTGCCGCCTCATACTCGGCCTGCGCTTCCTCTTCGTGACCGGTCCCATCGTATGCCATGCCCATCATTGCGTGCGCTTCAGGAGAATTCGGATTCACGGCCATAATGCGCGAAAATACCTCCGCTACGCGGTCGAATTGCTTCGACTGGAAATAGGCCTTTCCGAGCAGGTTCAACGTTTGTAAATCGCCAGGTTGAAGGCGGCTGGCTCGCTCCAGGTATTGTGCGGCCTCCGCATAACGGTCAAGTGCAAAGAGCGTCAGTCCCGTAAGCTCCAGCGACTGGAAGTCAGGCGTCGATTTCGCGGTCAATTCCAGCGGAGGCAGCGCCTCCTTGTAGCGCTGGGCCCGAAAGTACGCGAGGCCTAAATTCCGGTTCGTAGCGGGATCGTCCGGCCTGATTTTCAACGCCCGGCGATAAATCTCGATCGCGGCGTTTGTCTTGCCTTCGCGAGCAAGAGAAATCGCGAGGTCGTTGAGTATCTCAATGGATTCAGGAGCAAGCGCCAGTGCCTGGCGAAAGGCAGCTTCCGCCGCTGCGTTGTCGCCTTTCTGCAAAGCCTCAGAGCCCGCCACAAGCTGTTTCTGCAACTGCGGATTGGCAGAGAGTGGAGCGTTCTGACCGGATAAAGCAAGAGCGAAGCACAGAGCGAAAACACAACGAACCGTTGCACGACGCAATACAACTGGCCGGCGCGCGGCTTTCAGGAACTGGACAACCACTGGTTAGAAGTTTAGCCTCTCAGGCAATTAGGTCGAAACTTGAACGGTCAAGCTGCGCTTCCCGGTAAGTTCATTTCGCTGCAAAATCACTCGAGATCCGTCAATCTTGCCGTTGATGTTGGCCACCGTTAGCAGGTTCCAGCCGTCGATTCCCTCGCCCGAGTGCACCGTGTGAGTTGTCGATCCAAGCTGCGCGGTTACGCTGTTGCCGGCAACTTTGGTGACACGTGGCGCCTCACTAAGTGCCCGGTCTTCGCCTGGAAGCAACAGGCTGTACTCGTTTGGAATGCGGCCTGGACGATAAGCACGCTTGTTGGGGTGATCGGCCGCGTCAGGACTCGGCGAGGGGATGCCCGGCGTGGCGAGGGCCAGACCACCAGCAGATTTGATAAATGATCGGCGATTCACTTTTGGGTCTTTTACTTGATCTCGGCAGCCTTCACTTTACCGAAGCGCGTATCCTGTCCCCTGCCGAGGGAGTTCGTTTCGTAATTTGGCTTCGTTCCTGCAAAATGAGGTAGTGAGACACATCCAAACGGTAGTCAAAACGACATTCAGCCTCTTTGTTGTTGGCTGCGCCACATTAATAGCGGCAGAAACGCCCGGCGTCGATTTCTACTCAGCGAAAGATCTGCAGGCGATGGGACAGAAGCTCGCGCAAAAAGGAAGCCCGTTTGCCAGCCAGGACCTGGCCCGCTACGGCAATCACTATTTCCTGCTGGCGGAACGCGAGGCAACCGGCTCCTCCGAGCTTCATGAACATGAGGCCGACGTGTTCGTGATTGAAACCGGAAGTGCGGTCCTCGTGACGGGTGGAAAAATTGTGAACCCGCACACACAAAAGCCCGGAGAAATCCGCGGGACGACCATCGAGGGCGGTGAAAAGCATTCGGTCAGTGCGGGCGATATCATTCATATAGCGGCCGGAACTCCTCACCAGCTTCTGATTGAGAAGGGCAGATCCTTCACGTACTTCGTTGTGAAAGTCACCAACCAATAAATGGCGATTGCATCGCTATTGACCTTGCTGGCGCTTGCCGGCGTGGCGGCAGGGCTTTTTATGGCTCATGTGCGATTCCTGCCCGTCCATCTGGCGGCAGCGGGAGGCGGCTTATTGTTCGGCCTATCGCTGTTCTGGGTGGTGCCAGAAATCGCGGAAAGCGCCGGGCATGCGGTCGCCTGGTCGCTTGTCGTCGCCGTCTGCGGCGCATTGGTGTTCGCTGACCGCGTCCTTTTGCACGAAATTGAAGAGGCCGGACACGTCGTCGGACCCTTGCTCGCCGCCGCGGCGGTCCACAGTTTTGTAGATGGATGGAGTGTTCGCGCCATTGCGGGCAATCCCTTGAAGGACGCGGCGCTCGCATTAGGACTCGCTTTGCATAAGGCGCCGGAAGGCCTGGCATTAGGCTGGATCTGCCGGCGGTCCCTGCCGGCGATCTGGGAAGCGGCGGCCATCAGCGTGTCGATCGAACTTCTCACCCTGGTAGGGGCCGCAATCGAACCGGCCGCGAGCCGGTCCGGCACGGCGGCGTTTGGGCCCTGGTGGACCGCCGGCGTGCTTTCCGTCATCGCAGGAAGCTTCCTGTTTCTCGGACTCCACGCAATTCTGCCCAACAGAAAACGCCCCAGCGTAATTGGCGCTTTTGTCGGTACTTTGGTGCTCGTGGCATGCGCCAGTCTGGTAAGAACCGGCGCGGTCTGATCAGGCCGGCACCGGCGGGTGCTGTTTGTGGAAGTTCGTTCTGTTCTGGAACTCGTGCGCGAACGCGAGGATCCTGTTTTCGAGAAACGGCGGAGCCACAAACACGATGCCGACAGGAAGCCCGTTCACGAACCCGCACGGGATCGTAAGGGCGGGTAAGCCGCAAAGATTGCCCGCCTGCACCAGGCCCGCGCCCACGCCTTTCACATCGGGCCGTTTTTCGGGAGTGTCGGGGAACGGCTGATCGGCGCGATCGGGCAGACTGAATTTGGTGGGGGCGACCAGCATATCCACCCCCATGAACAAGTCGCGGAAAGAGTCCTGGATCTGGTAGCGTATCCGCATCGCCTTCAGATAGTCGACCGCCGAGTATGTCAGTGCCGCCTTCAGGCCCGCGATCTGGCTCTGGTCTTGCAGTTGATCCACACGCCCGCTGCGAATGAACGGTTCGAAAACCGAAGCGGCTTCCGAATCGATGATGGCGCTGATGACCGGACCGTACGGATAATCCGGAAGCCTGGCTTCTACCATCTGGGCGCCGATGGATTTCACAATGGAAAGAGCGTTGGCGAATGCCGGACGCAGCGGCTCGTCGGGCCATTCGGCAAAATCGATTTCGGCGTAGCCGACCTTGAGCTCGTGAAAATTTTGAAAATGCTCCGGCGCATGGCGAAAGCCTTTACGCGCCGAACCCACATCGGCTTCATCGCCGCCGGCAATTTCCTCGAGAACCAGCCCGCAGTCTTCCACGGAATGGCCGAGCACGCCGATTTTGTCGAGCGTCCAGGAAAGCGGCATGGCGCCGTGCCGGCTGATGAGACCAAAGGTTGGGCGCAGCCCGGTGACACCGCAATAGCAGGCCGGCGTCAGAATGGAGCCCGAAGTTTCAGAGCCGAGCGCATAGGGAACCAGTCCTGCGGCAACGGCTGCGCCGGAGCCGCTCGAAGACCCGCCGGACCAGTAGAGCTTGTTCCATGGATTGAGGCCGGGCCCCTGCAGCGACGCAGAAGCGGAACTGTAGCCGCCGCCGCCGGCCAGTTCAATCATCGATAACTTGCCGATGAGGATGGCTTGCAGTCTGTTCAGGCGATTAATTACTGTCGCGTTGTAATCGAAGACCTGATCTTCGTAGGGCTTGGCGCCCCACGTGGTCGGGTGGTCCTTCACCGCGAACAGATCTTTCGCACCGTAAGGAATGCCCTGCAGCAGACCGCGAAAACGCTCGTTTTTCAGGTCCGCATCCGCCTCTTTGGCGGCGTGATGCCCTTGCTTGACCAGCGAAAGCGCCAGCGCATTGTAATCGGGGCCGTATTTTTTGAGCCGGTTGCCAAAAAATTTTGTCAGTTCGACCGACGAAATCTGGCGGGTTTGGAGCGCCTGGTTGAGTTCGCGAATAGTTGCGAACGGGAGCGTGGATTCGTCAAGCTTAGGCTTCCCCATCAGGCTTCGCGTGCTTCCTTATGGGCGAAATGCGAAGGCCGGGTGAACGAAAATCGGCACTTCGATAGTTGCCAGGCGATTGCTGATGCCGCGCACGTCTGCATAGGCTTTCTGGAGCCGCTCCTGCGGCGTAGCCGGTGATTGAGGCGGCGCCGTTGAGGCGACCTGCGCCAGAAGCGGCGAGGCTCCGAGCAGGGCAGTCAACTGCCGGCGTGTGATACGCGGCGCGGACGAGCGGCGAATACTCATGGGCACATTATAGAAGCGGTTCAGCCGTGCTGCTCGAACGCGCTCTGCATGACGACCCTCGGCGCAGGCTCGCCAGTCCAGATCTCGAACTGCGAAGCGGCCTGCTCCAGAAGCATTTCCACGCCCGGAATCACCTTGCAGCCTTCCTTCATGGCGCGTTTCAGAAGCAGCGTTTCATGCGGGTTATACACCATGTCAAGAACCACTTCTGCAGGGATTCGATCTTCGAAGACGCATTCTTCAGAATTGGGAAACATGCCGACGGGGGTGGCATGCACCAGCGCGTCGTAACGGCGGCTCTGCGATTCGGCAACCGTTAGTGCTTCTCCTTTCACCGCGCGGGCGAGCGCCTGAGCGGCTTTGGCATTGCGTCCAGTGATGGTCACTTTCGCATGCGCGTCTGAAAGGGCAAAGGCAGCAGCACGCGCTGCGCCGCCATAGCCGACGATGAGTACCGATGAGTTTGCGAGCCGCAGATGCTTGCTCAGCGGCTTGATAACTCCGTCCGTATCGGTGTTAGTCCCGCGCCACTTACCCGCTTTGCGCCACACCGTGTTGACCGCGCCGATGCGCCGTGCCAGCGGATCAATGGAATCGAGATAGCGCAGGATGCGCTGTTTGTGCGGGATGGTTACGCTGAAACCGGCAACCGGCAATTCCTTCGCGAGTTTCATCCAATCAGTGAGCTGCTGCGGGCCTACCAGAAACGGCAGGTAGACGGCATCCAGACGGCGAGCCTGAAAAGCGCGGTTGTGAATGAGCGGGCTCTTCGAGTGCGCCACGGGACTCGCGATTACGCCGTAGATGCGGCTCTGGCGGGTCAGCTTCTCCGAGCGGTACAGCGACCGCAGAAGCTTTGCCGACATCTGGCCGGACGCGGTACCGGCATGATCGGACGGAGCAGCGAAGGTAAAGACGCTCCCGAGCGAAGGCCCGAGCACGCGGCTGGCCGTGCCGATCTCGCCCATGGCGAGGGCAATCAGCGGAAGGTCGTGATTCTCGCGAATGAATTCGAGCAGGCGCAGATTATCGCTCGGCTTGAGAGCGGTAGTGGCGATCTTATAGGCATTCGCAGGAAAATGGCAAAGCCGGCGGAGAACAGGGTTGAGAGCCGGGGTGTTGCGAAAGTTGTGATACGAGACGATGAGGGCGGCTGATTTGCGAAGCGATTCGGGAACGGACTCAATCTGCTCCAGCGATTCGATCTCCAGATCGACTAAACATGCACCCTCGCGTGCGGCCGCTTCCAGGATGGCCGTCTGCTGGGCCAGTGTGCCGCCGAAACCGCCTTGTGCGTGGCGATGGCGGCAAGTTGCAAGTATACGCGCCTCCGGGGCACTTTTGCGGAAGTCACGGATGACGCGCAGGCCCTTTTGCGGATCGGGCAAATGATCCAGGCGAAATTCAAAGAAGGTATTGCCGTCTTTGTATTCGCGTTCTGCCGCCTGGCCGAGCTGTGCAGCCGTGGGAAAGCCGAGCGCGACACAAACGCGGGGAAGAGATCGAGGAAGAGCGACCATTGAGGGGCGTGTCCCCGATAGGATATCAGCCACCGACCTAGGGTTTCGGAGAATGCTGCCATGAGGAGGAATCGTGCTTATCTGGCCGTTGCTGCTCGTTTTTATTGCGCTTTGGGCGCAGAATGCGACCCCACCCGCTTACAATCAGCCGTACCGCCCGCAGTTCCACTTCTCGCCCCGCGAGTATTGGACTAACGACCCCAACGGGGTGGTCCATTTCGAAGGCGAATATCATCTCTTCTTCCAATACAATCCGCTCGGCGATCAATGGGGGCACATGAGCTGGGGTCATGCGGTGAGCCGCGACCTGGTGCATTGGCAGCAGTTGCCGGTCGCATTAGCGGAGAAAAACGGCGTCATGATCTTCACCGGCAGTACGGTCATAGACGAGCACAACACGAGCGGCTTTTGCACAGGTGGAAAGCCATGCATGGTCGCGATCTATACCGGGCACACGCCGGAGAGCGGGGCGCGGCCGGCGTTGCAGACGCAGAATATCGCCTATAGCAATGACCGGGGACGCACCTGGAAGAAGTATTCCGGCAATCCGGTGCTGAACCTGAACATGAGCGACTTTCGCGACCCCAAAGTGTTCTGGTCACAGCAAAGCCGCCGGTGGGTGATGGGCGTCTCGCTGCCGAACGATCACAAGGTGCGGTTCTACGGTTCCGCCGATTTGAAGCGGTGGACGCAAATCAGCGAATTCGGACCGGCAGGCGCGACAGACGGACAGTGGGAGTGCCCCGAACTCTTCGAATTGCCGATCGAGGGAGGAGGCGGCGCTACACGGTGGGTGCTCAAGGTAGGCCTGAATCCCGGGGCTTTGCAAGGAGGATCGGGTGAGCAGTACTTCGTAGGACAGTTCGATGGAACGAAGTTTCAGAATGATAACCCGGCTTCGCTCCAGTTGTGGACCGACTATGGGAAGGACTGTTACTGCGCGCTCACATTCAACGGATTGCCGCGCAACCAGCGCGCGGTAATGATCGGCTGGATGGATAACTGGCAGTACGCGGCTCAGTTGCCCACGAGTCCGTGGAGGGGGCAAATGACTTTTCCGCGCAGTTTATCGCTGCGCAAGACGGCGGAGGGATTGCGGCTGGTTCAGGAGCCGTACGAGGGGTTGAAGCGTCTTAAAGGCCCGCAATCTGGTACTGGCCTGGCTGCCGCCAGCTTTGGCGATGCACAGTCTTTCGGCAATACCGACATGCTTCAAACGCATACTTTTCTGCTGCATTCCGAGATGAAGACAGGCGACGCGCAGCAGATCGGCTGGCGGCTGCTGGCGGACTCCTCACATTACACACTGGTTGGATACGATACGCAGCGCCACAAATTGTTCGTCGACAGGACACATTCCGGACTTACCAGTTTCAGCAAAGATTTTCCGGCTACCATCGAAGCCCCGCTCGTATTGCAAGGCGACACCTTGAGCCTGGATATCTTAGTGGACCGGTGCTCGGTAGAGGTTTTTGCCGACGGCGGGCAAGTGACGAGCACGAATCTGGTGTTCCCTCCGGAGGGCGCAAACGGACTGGAAACGCTTGCGAAAGGAGGCCGGGGCGGGCGGATCAGCGCGTCGATGACCGAGATCCGCTCTATTTGGGAATGACTATAGCGTTTGTTTCGAATGATCAGGGTTTCCGCCGGGCGGTCGGGGTGCCGGCGGAAACACCAAGCGAGTGAAGCTGCTGGAGTGCTTTACGCGCGTCATCGGTATGCGGGTAGTTCTGGACGAGAACACGAAATTCCTGGACTGCGCGGCTGCGTTCGTTCGCCTTCAGCAGGGCCATGCCTTTCATGTAGTGCGCGTCAGGCGTCTTCGGGTTGTCCGGGTAGCGCTCCAGAACGGCATCGAAGGCATCGATAGCGCCCTTGTAGTCGGCGTGGTTGTAGGCGATCTCGCCGAGATAGTATTGCGCGTTGGCAGCCAGTTCGGTGTTCGGGAAGTACTGAAGGTACTGCTGAAACTCCTGCTGTGCCAAGTCCGCCTTACCGGTTTGTAAGTCGCGCAGAGCAGCAGTGTAGGCCTGGTCCGCGCTCATGCCGGGGGGCGGGGCGGAAGCCTGCCCTTGGGGACCGGCTGCACCGGGCGCGGCGGGGGGATTCTGGATAACCTGAATCTGGTTCTTCAGGTCGGTGATCTTGGCATCCATGCGCTCGAGCCGAGCGCTGAGATCCGCAATGGAGGCCTGCAGGGCCTGCACCTCATTCGTCATGCCGTCGACTTTGCTGCCTAAGCCGGCGACGGGAGTCAACGACTTGGCCACGCCGTTGCTGACCTGATCCTGCATGCCTGCAAGCTGGTCGGCCGTATGGCGGTTTTCATTCTGCAGGGCTGTAATGAGGCCATTCAGCTCACTCAACTTAGAATCGACATCGTTCTGAAGAGTGTTGATGCGATCTTCGAGATCCCGCTGCAACTGGACGAGATCTTTGTTTACGGCGAAGGAAAAACTGGAGCAGATTAACAAGAGAGCGGCGGCGCGCAGAAATTTCATGTGAGTGACTCCTCAATGAAAAGGGGGGACGGAGGTTCATCCGTCTCCCCTCTCCGATTGCTACTAGTGTAAGGGACTAACACTCTACTGGGCAGCAGAGAAGTGCGCGCGGCGGTTGCGGGCGTAGCACTCTTCCGTGGCATCCGTGCAGAGCGGACGCTCCTTGCCGTAGCTGATGGTTTTCAGCTTATCGGCGGGAACACCCAGGGCGACAAGTGCGTCCTTCGTGGCGGCCGCGCGCCGGTCTCCGAGCGCGAGGTTGTACTCGGCGGAGCCGCGCTCATCGCAATGGCCTTCCACCATCACGATGAAGTTCGAATCCATCGAGAAGATCTGCTTCAAGGCATTTGCATCGGCCTGGAGAACCGGTTGGTCTCCCGCACGGATATCGCTCTTGTCGTAATCAAAATGAATGTCCTGCACCTGCTTCGCCAGGATGTCCTGAACCGTGGGGCCCTGCGGCTGCGGAGCGGGTTGCGGCGGCGGCGGGGTGCTGACGGTGATCGTCGTGGAAGCGGTCGCGGTTCCACCCGGGCCGGTAGCGGTTAAGTTGTATGTTGTAGTGCTTGTCGGGTAGACAGCGCGGCGGCCGTCAGGGCTGACTTGTCCGATTCCATTATCGACCTCCACGGTATTGGCACCCGTGACGGACCAGCGTAGCGAGGATGGCTGTCCGTTGTTGATCGTATCCGGTTCAGCTGTGAAGAAGTTGACCACCGGTTTCGCGGCGGGCGGTGGTGCAGCCTGCGGCGGCGGTGGTGGTGGCGGCGCAGCCTTTTTGTGGCAACCGGCGGCCACAACTAACATCAGCGCTGAAGACAACGTCAGCGTTAGCCTGCGTCTTCTCATGATCAGTGAAGTTCCCTCCTGCATTTCTTTGTGCTTGTTTCTTTCTTTATTTTTTACTGCTCGGCATTTACCCACACCGGCTTTTCGTTACTTCCCGCTTGGGTGAGGGGATGCTTGCCGGTGCCATCTGCGTTCATGACCCAGATCTGTGATTGACGGCCGCGCTTGGATGCGTAGACGATATGAGCTCCGTCGGGCGCCCAGCCGGGGTTCTCATTGCGTCCTTCATTGGCCGTTAGCTGCGTGGTCTGCTTGGAGGCCACGTCCATAACAAAAATGTTGTAGTTGCCCGGTTCAAATCCGCGGGTCCAGGCGAAGGCAATGTGATCTCCGTCGGGATTCCAGGCAGGATTTGTTGCTTCGCCCGTGCCGGCGGTAAGCCGCTCCACGTCCGCGCCTTCCATATTCATGTGATAGATCTGCGGTAGGCCGGTGCGGCCGGAGACATCGACGAGGTCCGCGCCTGTCTTTGGATTGATCTTCGCTTCTACCTCAATTGCGCCCGACGAAGTCAGGCGATGCAAGCTACTGCCATTTACGCCTGCCATGTAGAGTTGTGCCGAACCGCCGGCAAGAGTAGAGGAAAATATGATGTTTTTTGAATCTGGCGTAAAGGTGACAAATGCATTCATTGAGGCACGTTGGTTATAAAACGGCAATTTACGGCCAGTGTCAATGGAAAGCATTTGAATGGCGGGATAACCGGCGGCATAAGTCGTAAATGCAACTGTCCGGCCATCGGGCGAAGCCGACGGGAAGGTAGAAATGGAGCGGTAATGAGTAAGTTCGCGCTGTTCCGTGCCGTCCCAATTCATTACCCAGATTTCTTTGCTGCCGGTGCGATCTGACACAAACACGATACGCGTGCCGACAAGGCTCTTGCCGCCGAATTGGGCCAGGATGTCGGCTGCGTAGCGATGACCGGCGTCGACTGCACCGGTCTGGTCGAGCGACGCGGTGTAGACCTTGCCGAAGACCTGCGCCTGCTGCAGCGACGGCATGTTCGGGGCGGTGGTATAGAACCAGCCGAAGAGGACGAGCATGCCCTTGTTCTCAGCGCCGTATCCGATGCCGAGATAGTTGGCGTTAATTGGCGGCAGGCTCCAATCCGAGAGGCGGTTGCCTTGCGGGTTTACGGCTCGCGCGCTTGGGGGCGCCACGCCGCCGATGAGATCGCTTGCCTGCTGCGGAATCTGAAGCGGGTAGACAGTCTTGGGAACCAGGTTGATCAGAGGCGAAGACTGAAGGTCGCTCGCCACCGTGCTGTTGAAGGCGCTTATCAGCGAAGCGGCCGCGCCGCTGCCGCGAAAGTCGGGAACGGCGATCAGGGGCTTACCGGGGTGGGCAACGATGTTGCCCTGAATCTGCGATTGTTGCTTCGCCAGAAGCCAGCCGAAGGCTCCAAAAAGTAGTACAGAAACAGTAAGAATTCGCATCAGCGTAGGTTGAAAGTGAACTGGGCCGAGATATAGCTTTCCGAAATCTGCGGAGGAAGCGGCGGTAACGGGCTGGAGTCGTAGACAGCGCGAAGGGCGGTGTTATCAATTGTCGGGTTTCCGCTGCTCTGAATGACGCGCGGATCGCGGATGGTTCCGTCGCGCAGAATGGTGAAGCTCACGATCGCGGGCGAGCTCTGGCTCCGGACGTCAAGCCCATTGGTGTGCCAGCTTTGAGCAATGCGCTGCCGTACGAGTTCGGCGTACCAGCCGAGGCGATTGCCCAGCGGCGAGTTAGGGCCAATACCCACCTGTCCGGCTCCGCTCTGGGGAGCGTACATGGGACTGGAAAGAGCCTGGTGCGAGCGGCTGAAGACCTGGTTTGGCGGCGGAGGCTGGGTGTACTGCTGCCGGTGAAGAGGCCGCTGCGCCTGTTTCTTGATTTTCTCCGGAATCTCCACCGCGTTCTTGTCAGGCGCGGACAGCTTTTTCTGCACCTCTTCTTTTGCTGGCGCGGTGGGAACCGTGGACTGCGTATCGTTAGCGACCGGGTTCTGCGGAGCGGGCCGCTGCGGAATGGGAATGGTGTGGACAGGGGCAACCGCGTATGCGGGACCGCCGGCCGGATGTATGTCGCCGAGGCTGTCTTTCGGGCGATTCATCCAATACCAGCCGAAGAAGAGCAGCGCGACAACGCCCCCGTGGATAAGAAGGGAGCCAATGAAAGGACCCACGAGCGGATCGCGCTGGTCAAGAATGTCGAGCGGCTGGGCCATCGGTTCAACGGCGCTGCTGACGGGCAGCGGAATCGATGGGCGCCGTTACCATCCGGACCTCGAAGTGCGCATCCCCTAACTCGGCAACGATCTGCGCGATAGGATCCCAGGGAGTTTCTTTGTCGGCGCGGACATAGACGGCGGTGGCGTTATGGAATCGCTGGTGAATGCCTTGCGCGAGCAGATTGATATTGATGGGTTTCTCATTGAGAAACGACTCGCCGTTCTTGGTGATGCTGATAACCGGTAAATCCTGAGCGGTGTTCTCGACACGCTTGACTTTCGGAACCTGGATGTCGAGACCGAACTCCATAACATTAGCCGTGATCATGAAAATGATCAGGAGCACAAGCACGACGTCCACGAGAGGAACAATGTTGATCTCAGACATGGCGGTCGGACCGCCGAAGCGCCGTTGTATTTTGCCGCCGTTTCTGAACGTAAAAGCCATCTCAATTAGTAGATCGAAGTTACTGAACTAATGTTGTCGAAGTTATCCACCAAAATCACGCTCGGCCAGATTTTGAAACTCGATGGCGAAATCCTCCATGCGGGTTCCCAGCTCTTTGATACGGGCGCCAAAGATGTTATAGAAAATAGCGGCCGGAATCGCTGCCGCAAGACCAATAGCGGTGGTGATCAGCGCTTCCGAGATACCCGGCGCGACGGCGCGCAGGCTGGCGCTGCCGGCATTGCCAAGTCCCTCAAACGCGTCGATGATGCCCCACACGGTGCCGAATAAGCCAATGAAGGGTGAAACCGTGGCGACTGTCGCGAGCCAGTTCATATTCATCTCGAGCTTGGCTACCTCTTCACTAATGCCAAGCTGCAGGCTGCGCTCGATAGCGGGCTTGTTCACCAGCGCTCCGCGCTGCTTGACCTGGCGCTCGATCTCACCGTAGCCGAAATCAAAGACGGCAACCAGCGGCGCAGACGTAAACTGTTCGCTGGCGATGGCGACCGCCTGCAGGCTGCCGGCTTTCCGAAAAGCTCGCAGGAAGTTGCGGTTCTCCCGACGCGCGCGGCCGAAGACGCTGCTCTTAGAGAAGACGATCGTCCAGGAGAACAGCGAAAAAAGAATCAAAATGGCAATGATCGCTAACGGAACCGGGCGAAGGTTTTGAATGATGTCCCACAGGCTGAGCTCAGCGGGAAACAGCACAAAGGGCAATAGATCGATGTCCTTTCATTACCTCGTTCTACTCATTATAGGGAGAAGACACAGGAGGGCCTGTAAATTTGACGGAATAAGGGTGCGCGCGGTTTCGGTATTGCCGGGCATGCACCGTATAATTCGTTCACATGCTGCTGGAATTGATTGTGGAGAACTATGCCGTTGTCGAGCAAGCCCGCATCCGTTTCCAAGAGGGACTGAACATTCTGACGGGCGAAACCGGCAGCGGGAAATCGATCGTGGTGGATTCGTTGAGCCTGCTGCTGGGCGCACGGGCCTCGGCTGAGATGGTGCGAAGCGGCGAAACGCGGGCGCGGGTATCGGGAATCTTTGCGATTCATGAGACTCCTGAAATCGAGGCACTCCTCGAACAAGCGGGCATCGAGCATTCGGGCGAAGACGAGCTGATCGTCGAGCGGGAGGTGGGCGCCAACGGGAAGTCGCGTGCGTTCGTGGCAAATCATCCGGTAACGACCGCTTTTCTGCGGCAGTTGGCGCCGGCACTGGGGGACATTCACGGGCAGAACGAGCAGCAACTGCTGTTTGCGCCGCAATTACAGAGGCATCTGCTGGATGAGTATGCGCGTGCGACGGAGGTGTGCGACGCCGTTGGGAAGGCGTTTGCGGAATGGCGCGAGATCGGGCAGAGGCTGGAGGAATTGAGCCGGAATGAGCAGGAGAAGCTGCGGCTGCTGGATCTCTGGAGCTTCCAGAAGAAAGAGATCGACGCGGTGCAGCCGAAGGCCGGGGAAGACGCGGAACTGGAGACGGAGCGCAAAATCCTGCAGAACGTGACGCGGCTGCAGGAGAGCGCGAATGCGGCTTTCGGGCTGTTGTACGAATCGCCGGAGAGCGCGTCCACGCAGTTGCGACACGCGCTGAAGCGAATGGATGAGCTGCTGCGCATAGATCCGACGCTCGAAGAGGCGGCGGCTTCGCTCCGGCAGGCGGGAGTGCAACTGGATGAAGCGGCCTATACCCTGCGGGATTATCTGGGCAAGCTGGAGGGAGATCCGGCGCGACTGGAAGATGTCGAAAGCCGGTTGGCGGCTTTGGACCGGCTGAAGCGGAAATACGGCCACACGCTCGAGGAAGTGATCGCGTTCCGCGATGAGGCGGCGCAGCGCATCGACGAAGTGGAGAACGCGAGCGAGCACCGGGCCGCGCTCGAGAAGCAGCAGAAGGAAGCGGCCGAAAAGTACGAGAAGCTGGCGAAGGAATTAAGCCGGATGCGAAAAGCGGCGGCGGTTTCGCTTGCCAAACACGTCGAGGACGAACTCAAAAGCCTGGCGATGGGCGGGACCCGGTTTCAGATCGGAGTAACCGACGGCGAGTGGACTGCGGCGGGCATGGATGAAGTGGTGTTCCTCGTTTCCCCAAATCGAGGGGAAGAGTTGAAGCCCCTGCAGAAGATTGCATCCGGCGGCGAGCTCTCGCGCATTGCGCTGGGATTGAAGACGGCGATAGGCGGCGCAGATCAGCATGCGGGTATTCCAACGCTGGTGTTCGACGAAGTGGATGCCGGAGTGGGCGGTGCAGCGGCGGCGGCCGTAGGGAAGAGGCTCAAGGCACTTTCACGCGCGAACCAGGTAATCTGTGTGACCCACCTGGCGCAGATTGCTGGCTTTGCGGACCATCACTATGCGGTCTCAAAGCGCGAAAAGAAGGGGCGGATTGCGACGCAGATAGAGGAACTCGGGCGCGAGGAGCGGGCGCGGGAAATCGGCCGGATGCTGTCGGGCGAGCAGGTCACGGCCGAGGCACTACAGCAGGCCGAGCAGTTGATTCAGGCAGGAATGAACGGCTAAGACGCTGTAACGGTCGGTTCACAATTCGCTTCCATAATTGAGCGGTATCACCGACCGGACCCAATGACCGGACAGCAGAACAGCACACGCCATATTCTCGCTTTGAACTGCGGCTCGTCTTCGCTGAAGTTCAGCGTATACGTCTGGAACGGTAGTGACGCAGAATTCTGCTGCTCCGGCGAAGCGGAGGAAGTGGGGCACGATTCCTCGAGCTTCTGGTTCAAGCGGGGTGATCGCAAGAAAGAGGAAAAACTCGCTATTCCGGATCATAGGGCCGCGTTGCGACATGCGCGAGAGGTTTTGCAAAAGCAGGGGCTGCCGCTGCCGGACGCGGTGGGTCATCGCTTCGTACACGGCGGGCCGAAGGTCAGGGAGCATTGCCGCATCACTCCTGAGGTTCGAGAGTTACTGCGTGGCGCCGCTCTGTTTGCTCCCTTGCACGTGCCGATTGCGCTTTCGGTGCTGGACGAGGTTGAAGCGCGCTTACCGCAGGTGCCGCAGGTGGCATGCCTGGATACGGCTTTCCACCGCAACATGCCCGACGTAGCGCAGACCTTGGCGCTACCGGCGGACGTTCGCGCGCTGGGTGTCGAGCGGTACGGGTTTCATGGCCTGTCGATTGAATCGATCGTTGCGCGGCTGAATCCGGTGCCGGAGCGGCTGGTGGTGGCGCATCTGGGCAACGGGTGCAGTATTACGGCCATTCGCAACGGCGTCTCCGTGGACACGTCGATGGGGCTGACGCCCACCGGAGGCATCCTCATGGGCACACGATGCGGCGATCTGGACCCCGGTGTGATGCTGTTTCTTTTGCGGAGCGGTTATTCCGATGGCGGGAAGCTGGAACGCATCGTGGACCATGAGTCAGGCCTGAAGGGGATATCGGGCGGCACCAGCGACATGCGCGATTTGATGGGCCTGCGCGCACAGCAGCCGAATGCGGACCTGGCGATCCGGATGTTCTGCTATCAGGCCAGCAAGACGATAGGGGCAATGGCAGCGGCGCTTGGAGGGCTTGACATGCTCGTTTTTACGGGCGGAATCGGAGAGCACGCGGCGGAGATTCGTGACGCGATTTGTTCCGGACTCGGCTTCTTAGGTAAGTGCCGAATGGAAGTGGTGCCCCCGGGGAAGATCTGCAGATTGCGCGCACAACCGGCAGGCTTACCGCTTGACGCCTATGCGGCGGAAAATGGCCGCGAGAGTTGTCTTCGATTCAGGCACGCCGGCCAGCGCGGTTCCTCCGAAATAGACGGCACCATAGAGAGACAAGACGATCACCCCGAGCGGCAGCGGGTGAGCCGTTCCTAAGGCCTGCTTGAGCGAGTAGCCGAGACCGGCTCCGAGAAGCGCGACGGACCAGAGTTTGAGCGTGAAGTCGACGGAGAGCGGTGTTTTGCCCACGCGCCGGGCGAGGGCGTGACGGAGAAGCGCGAATTCGACCCAGCCTGCTACGCCGGCGGAGGCGGTGAGTCCGGCGACGCCCCATTTCTGTTCGATACCAAGCCAGTGCGGCAAGGGGAAGGCACAAAGTAAACCGAGTGCCGTGGTCAGGATGACACGAATCACGGCGAAGCGCAGAGGAGTCTTTGTATCGAGCAAAGCGTAGAAGGCGGATGAATAAAGGCGGCCCAGCGAGGTGGCGAGCAGACCGACGGACGAACCGGCGATGACGGACCAGACGTAGACAACGCCGTCGCGCTGGAAGCGGCCGGATTCGTAGAGAAGAGCAACCAGCACATCGCCCAGAACGAGAAACGCGACAGCCGACGGAATAATGAAGAACGCGATGCGGCGCAGGCCGGCAGAAAGCCGCACACGGATAACGGCTGCGATTTCCTCCTCGCTTCCGATGGCGCTCGAGAGAGCCGGGAGTTCCGCCGCCGAGATAGACATGCTGAACAGGCTTATGGGCAACACCGAGATCGCCTGGCCATAGCCGAGGGCGGCGACCGCACCGGTAGGGAGGCTGCTCGCAATCATCTGGTCAATATAGGCGCTGATCTGGACAACGCCGCGGCTGACGAAAATGGGGCCGAAATTCCGGATCACCGTACGGACGTGCTGGGAATGGAAATCGAGAGCGGGGCGGAAGTACGGCAGCAGTTCCAGTACGCGCGGCAGTTGCACGAGAAATTGCAGAGCGCTGCCCGCGACGTATCCCCAGGCTACGTACAGGACAAGCGGGTTCTCCGGTGTGTAGCGGCCAAAGAATATTGCGACGGCAATTACGGCGGCGTTCAAAACGACGGGCGCCGTGTAGGAGAGCAGAAAGCGGCGATGGCTGTTCAGAACACCCAGGCACCAGGCGCTCATGACGAGGAGACCTGTGCCGGGAAAGAGAATTCGAACAATATGGATGGTGAGCGCCCGCTTTTCACCGGTGAAGCCGGGGGCGATAAGGTCGATCAGGACGGGCGTCAGCAATACGCCCAAGAGGACCAGCACGGAACAGATGAGCGAGAGTATGCCGAAAACCGCTCCCGCAAGATCATCCGCCTCGTCGTCCAGCCTGCGAGCCCGTAACTTTGAATAAACCGTAACAAAGGAGGCGGAGAGGACGCCTTCGCCAAAGAGATTGCTGAGCAGGTTCGGGATGCGAAGGGCGGCCCGGAATGCATCGGCGATGATGGACTCGACGCCGAAATAATGTCCAATAACACGCTCGCGGATAAGACCGGTAATCCGGCTAAGCAGAATGCCCAGCGCTACGCGTGACGACCCGCCGGCCCGGACGCGCGCCGGTGCGGCAGCGGGCGGTTCGACAGCCTCGGCCACACTGTTGCCCGTGCGGCGTGCTGCATCTCTCCGGTCTGGCACCGGAGATTTCGGCAGGCGAGAGATGCGAATACGAACTTGCAAATTGCGGATCTTCAGTCTGAGAGTAGCAATTACTCGAACTCAACTCGCAAGATGGAGCATCCAAGAAGGACGGGAGCGTTGATGGACTGTAAGTCAGGTGTTTGGAAGTGCGTTGTGGCTGCGATTTTGGCAAGCGGTGCTTTGGCTGCCGGGCCGATGCCGGCGCAGGAAGGCAAGCCTCCGGCGACTCCGAACGCACAAAAAATGGACGTGCTGAAGCAGCTTAGCAGCTCGTTTGAGGAGATTTCACAGCGCTCCGGCCGCGCCGTTGTGCAGATTTTTGTTCGCAGTTATGTGACGGGAGGAGATAATTCCGACAACGAGAACGGCGAACTTCTGACAGCCGAGAACAGCAGCGGCTCCGGGATTATCGTGAGCCCGGACGGATACATTCTGACCAATGCACACGTAGTGAAGAACGCCCATTCCGTACGGGTGCAGCTAAACATTCGAGCGGGCGCTGAAGCGAGGGAACAGGGTGACCGTTCGGCGACCCGCCCATTGCCGGGGACTATCGTCGGCGTGGACCGGGAGAGCGACCTGGCGGTAATCAGGGTAGAGAAGAAAAATCTACCCTACCTGGCATTCGGTGATTCCGGAGAACTGAAGCAGGGACAGATAGTGCTCGCTCTGGGGAATCCACTGGGCCTCGATAATTCGGTGAGTCTGGGAGTGGTGAGCGCTGTTGCGCGGCAGGTCAAGCCGGACAATCCGATGGTCTATATTCAGACTGACGCTCCGATCAACCCGGGCAACAGCGGCGGACCGCTGGTGGACACCGATGGACATGTGGTCGGGATCAACACGTTCATCCTGACGCAGTCAGGAGGAAGCGAGGGCATCGGGTTTGCCATACCAAGCAACATCGCGCGTGAGGTGTATACACAGCTCCAGAAGCAAGGGCATGTGCACCGCTCACAAGTGGGACTGGTAGGCGAGACGATCACTCCGGAAATAGTGGATGGGCTCGGCCTCGAAACCGATCACGGCATCATTATTTCCGACGTCGAGCCCGACGGACCGGCCGCGCACGCGGGAGTGCAGGTAGACGATATTATCGTCGCGATGAACGGGCGCCCGGTGTTCAGCAAGCATCAGCTCGAGGCCAATGTTTACCGGCTCTCGCCGGGCACGAAGGTGAGCCTGCGGGTGCAGCGTGGTGCCGATCAACTGGATGTGCCGATTGTGACCGAGGAGCAGTCGGACGAACTGGATGCTTTGGCCGACATGGTGGACCCGGTGAAGAACATGGTGCCGGAGCTGGGCATCGTTGGTTTGGATATCACGAAGCAGGTTCTGGCGCTGATGCCGGAATTGCGCCGTCCGGCAGGTGTGGTGGTTGCGGCTCGCAAGGCGAATGCGCCCTATTCCGGGCCGCCGCTCGAGACAGGGGATGTCATTTATTCGGTGAACCGGCATGTGGTTGCCGGAGTGGCGCAGCTCAGACAGGCACTGGCGGCGATGAAATCCGGCGATGCCGCGGTGTTGCTGGTCGAGCGCGACGGTCACATGCTTTACGTTCCGTTACAGCTCGATTAACAATCCTTCCTTTATTCGGCATTTCCCGTGGACCGGTTGCGCAAAAAAGCTGTGTGAAGATACCGTGAATAGAGAGAAATGAATAAGGGTCCTATTTCATCTTTCGTCAAGCAACACTTTCGTCACTTCAATGCGGCGGCGCTAGTGGAAGCGGCGGAAGCTTATACCGAACACCTAAACAAAGGCGGCAAGATGTTTTTGACGCTGGCCGGCGCCATGAGCACGGCGGAATTGGGTGTTTCGCTTGCGGAAATGATCCGGCAAGGGAAGATTCACGGCATCTCCTGTACCGGCGCAAACCTGGAAGAAGACGTTTTCAATCTTGTCGCGCATAATTTTTACGAGCGCGTTCCGCACTGGCGCGATTTGAGGCCGGAAGATGAGCAGGCACTGCTCGACCGGCATATGAACCGCGTGACCGATACATGTATTCCGGAAGAAGAAGCGATGCGGCGGATTGAGAGCGTGATTCTGAAGGAGTGGATGGCGGCCGATCAGAAGGGCGAGCACTACTTCCCGCACGAGTTCTTTTACAAGATTTTGCAATCGCCGGAATTACAGAAGAGTTTTCAAATCGATGTAAAGAACAGTTGGCTCTATGCGGCGATGGAGCGCAACCTGCCGATCTTTGTTCCGGGCTGGGAGGACTCGACGCTGGCCAACATGTACGCAGGCCATTGCATCTCAGGCGACGTTAAGAAGGTGCACACGGTGCGGACCGGCATCGAGTACATGATGGAGCTGGCGGGATGGTATACGAAGAGGGCGAAGGACGCATCGATCGGGTTTTTCCAGATCGGCGGCGGCATCGCGGGTGATTTTCCGATCTGCGTGGTTCCGATGCTGCGGCAGGACCTGGAGCGGGAAGACACGCCGCTTTGGGGATATTTCTGCCAGATCAGCGACTCCACGACGAGCTACGGTTCGTACTCCGGCGCGATTCCCAATGAGAAGATCACCTGGGAGAAGCTGAGCATTCACACGCCGAAATTCGTAATTGAGTCCGATGCGTCGATTGTGGCTCCGCTGGTGTTTGCGTACGTGCTGGGGTGGTAGGGATTCAATCCTAAGGCGGCTGAACACTTTGAAGGGCGCGGCGGAAGAGAAGTGAGTTGGGTGCCTGCGATCTGGAGTAAGGCGCACATCCGGTGAGATGCGAGAGTGGTTGAATCGGGCGGTCTCGAAAAATGATTCAAGGCATTTTCGCAAGTAGTGTAAATGCAACAAATCCTCTTGCCGGCCAACAACTTAGCCCGAATCTGGCTTTAGCCAATTTCCCTGGATTTCACCGTTTTTGACGGCTCTATAGTGACAAAATGGTGACAGTTTTCCTGTAGAAGGATTAGGTGTCACTATCCGGGCCAGGAAGTCGTTATTTGTGAATTGGTTACGGTGATTTGGCGCGTCACGCAGGGGGCCTTGCGAGCAGGAGACATCGGACTTTCCGCTAGTGCGCCCGATTCACTCGGTTGTGCGCAGCCCCGCCGCGGCAAAATCGGAACTCCCGGCGATCATCTACAGGACGTCGCCGGTTCGCTTCCTTCCACGCGCAGGTGTACCGGTCTTAAGAAGCATGAACACTTGGACGCGCCGTACCTAGCACAACCGCGAAACAGGCGAATGAGAATCCTCCTGATGATGCCAGGATTTTAGGAAATCATCACATAAACACCACTGGCGGCTTAAACCGGAGCGCTGATAGTGGAGGCATGAGTTAAGCAGGCAGAGCGAGGAGAAGCGTGGCGGCGGCGCATCGCGGAGCAGGAGCAAAGCGGAGTTTCTGTTCGCGTATTGCAAGGAGCGTGGGCTTGGTGAGCCCTCGTTCTACAGCTCGCGTCAGCGGCTGCGTCGGGAGCAGCAGCCGGTATCGTTCGCATTGGTAGATACGAGGCCGACCCGACGGTGTGGTCGCAACTGACCACGGCACAATGCGGCTGAGAGCTTCCGCTCCTCGGCAGACTGGCTAGAATCCGATCACTTGCACATTGGAGAAAGCGATCGGCTGGCTCGAAACATCCAAAGCGATTGCCCCTTGTGTGTAGCTGCTGTCCGTCTCTGTGATCACCAGCACATTGTCGTAATAAACCTGGATCTGGGAGCTCTGGAAGCAGAGCCGCAGGTTATGGACATTGGTATCTATGGTCACGGGGCCGGATTGCCCGAGCAGTGAGAGGTCCGCGTCGATATCCCATTGACCGATGCGAAACAGCTTCAATATCCCCTCAGCAGGATAGATCCAGACGCCGTAGCTGGAACCCGTACTGGTGTTTACGCGACCGCGGAGCCCGCCTGGATAATCATTCAGCGTCGACAACTGGAAGTTCACGGCGACTGTGTAGTTCGTCCATGAGTTGCTGCCTGCCCAGACCTGAGTATGTCCTTCGCCGTTGTATGTATACGCTCCATTGATCACCGACCAGCCGGAAGCATGCCCAAGCGGCGAAATGGTCCAGTTGCCGGCGCCTGAGCTGAAGTTATCGCTGAAAAGCATTGTCCCTACCTGCGCAGAGACAGGAACGGTAGCCGGACTGTTCGCCACGTCTGGAGACGTGACCGTAATCGTGTCGGTGTAGGCGCCCGTGGCCAGCGCGGTGGTGTTCGGCTGGACAGAGATAGTGGAAGGCGCAGAGCCGGTGGTGGCGCTCAAGCCAAGCCAAGAAGATGTGGCGCTTGCGGACCATCCCAGATTTCCGGTTCCCAGATTCGTAACCTGGACGTTCTGCGGGAT
This sequence comes from Acidobacteriaceae bacterium, assembly GCA_019233755.1. Lineage (GTDB taxonomy): Bacteria > Acidobacteriota > Terriglobia > Bryobacterales > Bryobacteraceae > Bog-105. The sequence continues at coordinate 25,763 of JAFAMD010000022.1, forward strand.
CGGGTTGACAGTCGTCGCACCAAAGAACGCGAGGGATCCCGGTTTCACCGATAGAACGGCGGTTTTGACCGCCAGGGTAACGGGAATGGTGAGCGGCGAATTCGTCGCTCCAGGGGCAGAGATGGTCAGCGTTCCACTGTACGTTCCTTCTGCCAAGCCCGCCGCGTTGGCAGAGACCGTGATAGTGCCGGGAGTAAGCGTTGTTGATGCGGTTGCAGTCAACCAGGAAGCGCTGCTCGTAACCGCCCACGCCGTTGTGGTGCCCGCTGCCGTAATGTTTACTGTCTGGTTAGGAGACGTGGAACCTGGCAGAGCGCTGAGAACGACAGTCGAGGGAGACGGCGCATCCAATGTGACCTGGTTTTGGACGGCCGCGACCTGAACGTTCGAGTAGGCGATTGGCTGATTGTCGGCATCCAGGCACACGAATCCGCTTGTATAGCTCGGGTCGCTGGCAGACATCAGCACGGTTCCGTCCCAGGACACCGAAATAGTGCTCCCATTGAACGCCATCCGAAAATCGTGGAAGTTACTGGTATCGAAGCTCAGGCTTGCCTGTGCCAACTCCGTGAGCGTGCTGCCGTTGATGTTCCATTGGCCCACTTTATAGAGAATGGCAAGGCTCGATCCCGGGTACAGCCAGACGGCGTAGCCAGCGCCGGTAGCAGGATTCACACGGCCGCGCACGCCACCCGGCCAGTTCGAGAGAGAAGACAGCTTGATACTGGTGTCGAAGGTGTAATTCGACCAGGCGCTGTTGCCGGTACAAGATTGACTCAAGCCCAGACCGCTGTAGGAGTACACCCCGTTTGACGCACTCCAACCCCTTCCTTGGCCCATTGGGGAGATGATCCAGCCGTTGGCGAGGTCGGAGAAATTCTCGCTCATGTCCTGGGCGAAAACCTGGAGATTGACCGGCACCGAGATTGGCGAATTAGAGACGCCTTGCGCCGTAATGATAACGTTTCCGTTATAGTTTCCGGTACCGAGCCCCGCCGCATTTGAGCTGACACTCACACTCCCCGGCGTGGATCCAGACGAAGGTGTCGCAGAGAGCCAGGACGAGTCTGTCGAAGCTGTCCAGCTAAAGCTTCCGTATCCGCCATTGACCACTGAAAGAGGTTGAGCCGCGGGCGCGGGTTGACCGGTAATTGCGACGAAAGACATCGCAGCCGGCGCTAAAACGAGGGATGGCGGCGCCGTGGTCACCGTCAGCGTCACGGTGACCTGCTGGGACTGGTTCACCGCGCCCAGCGAGAATACGGTTATGGTTCCGGTGTAAGTTCCGCCCGCCAGCGACGACGAGCTGACACTTACCTGAATGGTTCCCGGCGTAGTGCCGCTCGACGGCGAGACACCTAACCAGGACGCGTTGCTGGTTGCTGTCCATGCCAGCACTCCGCCACCTCCGGCCGATACCGCCACGCTCTGCGCTGCAGGATTAGCACCTCCGTAATTAGTGCTGAACGTGAGAGAGTTACTTGCGGTTGAAATGGAGCCGGTATTCGCCGTAGTCGACGAAGTAACCAGAACCTGCTGGAAGTTGATGACCTGGCTATCGCCCTCGAGCGCGACGAGTCCGCTCCCGTATGTGGAATCGGTGGCCGTAATGATTACTTTCCCGTCATAGAGGACCTGAATCTGGCTGCCTGTGAAAGAGAGTCCCAAATTATGGGAGTTCGTGGTATCAAACGAAGCCGAGGCCCCTCCGAGCTGCGTCAGCGGCTGATTGATGTTCCATGCAGAGGCGTTATAAAGAATAATCTCTCCGAGAGCCGGGTACACCCAGACCATATAGCCGGCCCCCGTACTCGGATTCACTCTTCCGCGAATACCGCCCGGCCAGTCCTGCAGGGTGGAAAGCATAAATGTCGCGTTGACCGTGTAGTTGGTCCAGGCGGAGTTTCCGGCAAACAATTGCGAGTTGCCGCTGCCGTTGTACTCCAGCGCGTCGTTCACGATCGACCAGCTCGAGGCGACACCGAACGGAGAAAGGACCCAGCCCTGCGTGCCTTGGCTGGCAAAATTGGACGAAAGCAAAAGATTGGTTACAGTTAAGGTCACCGAGACGGTTTGAGGCGGATTGGTCGCACCCGGCGCGCTGAGGGTAATCGTGCCGGTGTAAGTGCCTGCCGCGAGCCCCGTGGGGTTGACGGAAACGGCAACCGACTGTGGCGTAGTACCCGATGTAGCGGATAGAACCAACCAGGGGGCATTCGTAGATGCCGTCCAATTCAGCGCCCCAGTGCCCTCATTAAAAACGGTGAACGACTGGCTCGGCGGATTGGTCGATCCGACGAACGCAGTGAAGCTGAGGTTCCCATTTGTGAGCAGCAGCGCGGGCGGTGCATCTACCATGCTTGTATTGGGAACGAACACGACATCGACCCAATAGTTCGTGGAGAGATAGCTCTTGGTGGGAAACGCCGAAGAACTGCCGTATGCGTATACGCCGTTGGAGCCATCGACTCCGTTCGCGAGAAGATGTACCGGAGGATCGTCTTGGCCCCTTGTCGCGAAGTAATTTGAGTCGGCGGAGTAATGGCCCGATGGGGCGAAATAAGATGCTATGTAGGTTGTATTCGGACTGACAGCCGCCGGAGTACTGAAATTTACTTGCTGCCATCCTGAGCTCGTTTCACCGGTAAAAACCGCGCTCGCCAGCAGTGCTCCCGAACTCGTCCAGAGATTGCCGATATGAGTGCCGGTGTTTGCGCTGCTCTTGTAGAAGCGAATTCCGGTGATGTAGCCGCTATAGTCGGTCCGGAACTTGACACCTACTTCTACCGAGCTTTTATCGCCGCTGTCAACGTCCACCGGTACGGCGGAGGCGGGCCAGGTTTCACAAGGACAGTCATGCTCCATGACAGTAACGGAAACACCGCTGGACGGGTTTTCCAAATTTCCGCTATCGTCCACCGCGCGGCTCTGGATCGTCGTGCTACCCACTACTGTTGGAGTCCAGGTATACGACCAACTGCCTCGGCCGATTGCCGGATGCCAGGTATTGCCGCCATCGGTAGAGACCTCGACTCCAGCCACTATCCCCCCGCCGCTATCGGTCGCCGTGCCCGTAATGGTGGTCGCAGCGGCAACCGCTAGATTTGTTCCCGCGGTGGGTGAAGTAATGGCGGAAATTGGGGCCGTACGATCCGTCGACGCGGTTGCGGGCACCAGGCCGGATATCAGCGTTGCGGGCTGAACGCCCATGTCCGCGAACAGGTTGACGGTAGCCTGCTGCATGTTGGGATCCGGCGCCGTATTGTCAAACCCGAACGGGTTGTCATGATTAGCGTTGAGCCCCCAAGACCACTGAACCGTTCCCGCGCCAAAGACGAGCGCGCCGCTCGAGGCGCGGTACATCATCAGATTGTGTGTCGCCGTTCCAGCTCCGTAAGTAGCGCCCCAGTCTAGAAGGTAGTCCGTTGTCAGAGTGTATGTAGTTGTAGACAGGTGGAATGCACCGGCGGGCCGGGAGCCATTATCTACGTCCACATTCCATTCATACCCGAGGGTCCCCTCCGGAAGCGTATGGCTCGCGCCGGTTACCTGGTTGGCGATGGCTGTATTTCGCCAGAATCGCATCTTGCCGTCCGCTGCAGGAACTGTGATCGCTTCGTTTCCTGGATTGTCGCTGCCGATTCCGTTCACCATGAACAATGTTCCGGTGAGCGCATTTTCGGGCCGTCCGCCGTCGGCCGGCGGACTGAAGCTTGGATCGCGCCAGGTGCCAGTCCAGGTTGGCGGATCATTGGGATCGAGCGGCGCGAATGCAAGGGTCTCCTTATAGCAGACTAAGGTGCGGAACGACGTATTTGTGCCGTCGATGCTGCTCTCCCACCGTGTCTTCCAAAACACCTCGTTTCCGGTGAAGAAAGCCATATTGACGCCTGCATTGCGCGCGGCCTCCACGTTGGTCCTGTGCGGTCCCGACCAGTACTCATCGTGTCCCGCGCAAAGGTAAACCTTATGATTGAGGATCAAGCTGCCGTTACGCGCTGCATCCACACCCGTAAAGTAAGTTACGTTGTATCCGTTTGCTTCTAGGAATTCGACCATCGGAAACTCTGCACCGAAAACCCAGGTGGCCGATTCGAATTGGAATCCGCGGGTGTCGAAAGGCCGATTATAGCTAACCTTATATGCGCGCTGCGTCAGGTCGTAGCTAGGCGTGTTCGGCCCATAAAGGCTTCCGCCGCCATAGTAGTTGTAAGCCTGCCAGGTCTCGTCGTTCGTTTGGAAGAGAATATCGGAAGTGCTCGAGTCATTGCGAACAACGAACACGATGTGACTGTCGCCGCCGGTATCGGTACGAACCAGATGGGCAAAATAGATGCCCGATGTCGCAGTAGACGGTACCGTCCACGAAGCCGAGACAGCCCAATTGCCGCAGTCGTAGAGACCGGTACTCGCATCCGTCAGGCAGGCAGGTTGAGTTTGTGGCAGAGAAACGGATGGGGTTATCGTGGCGATCTTGCGGGCGCCCATGCCTCCGTAATAGCCCATGCGATAAATGGTGATCGAGTAGGCTTTCGCAGAGGTATTGATTTTGAAGGAGATGGTCCCGCCGACATTGACGCTGATATCGGTCCCAAATCCTTGAATGCTGGGGTCGCCGGCGAGGTTGCTGTACTGGATGTCCCACTCGGATCTGTCATTGCCGGGAAGGCAGTTCTCAGCAACGATCGGATTGGGCGGCGCGCTGCATTGCGCCTTCGATTCCCGGGCACAGACGCCTAAGAGTATGGATAGAACGAAGATCGAAGCCAGCGACCCCCGTAATTTCCTAATGAGATACGAATCCGTTCTCACTCCGACAGATGAAACGTCCGGGGCTGGCATGCTCACTCCCTCTAACCTCTGCAATCTGCAAACATCTGAGCGCCTGTTACAGGGCTGGTGACGAATTGATTTGCAATTTGGAAGCCGACCGTATTCCTGTCGAAGGGGCAGTCTAAGAACAGGTCGGGACACGTCGTTTTTCTATTAGAAAGAGGGTCATCCCAGCATCCGGCAGCGGCACTTTACGAACAAAATAGGGAGTCAATCCGATTTTGTCGGATCACTTTGTCGACTTGCGTATGCCGCCTTGCGAGCACGCTGTACTTAGCCCGACGAAACTGTCGTAGTCCCGTATCAACCATTACGCCTGTGCGTCCAGTGCCGGGGGCATCAGGCCAGCGCTCGACGTTTCCGCAGTATGCGGCCAACATCCCGGTTTGGCGAAACGGGCCGTTTTCTTACACTCTTATGCTCGTCGATGATGGTCCTGTTCGGAGGTTTCCTCGCTGCGAGCGGCCAGAGCTGCGCCAATCCTGTCGCCTGCGAGAACCAATTGCCCAGAATCCCCGATTGGAACGTTTCCGGTGTTGGGGACCCGAATCTGCAGGGTTTCGCAACCGACATCAGCGTTAACGCCGGGCAGACAATCAGCTTCAAAATCAACTCGACGGCAAGCAGCTACGTCATCAATATTTACCGGCTTAGATACTACGGCGGAGCGGGTGGGCGCCTTATCACCACTATCAATCCATCCGTACCGCTGCCGCAAACCCAGCCGGCATGTGTGACGATGCCACGACCAAGCTGTACGATTGTGGAAACTGGGCCGTAACGGCCTCCTGGCAGGTACCAGCCAACGCCGTTTTAGGGTTCTATATCGCTCAGCCTTATAACGCCAGTACGGGCGGGGCGAGTCAGATCACATTTATTGTGCGTAACGACACAAGCCATTCGGACATACTGTTCCAGGCCTCTGATGAAACCTGGCAGGCTTACAACGACTATGGCGGTCACAGTCTCTACGGCGAGTTAGGTACGTGGCATCTTCCCGACAGAGCCTATAAAGTCAGCTACAATCGCCCGTTCGACACGCGCAATCTCGAAGCGGCGACGTGGTTCATGAACGCCGAATATCCGATGATTCGGTGGCTCGAGGCAAACGGGTTCTTCAGCGGCAACGAAGTGTTCTGGAAGACCCGCTGGGAAAATAGCATTGACGGGACGAACACGGCGTATCGGACTCTGGTCTGTTACAAAGAAACACTGGCCAACAGCATCATAGATCCGCTTGATCCGCCCACGTGGACCGGCACTTCGGCCGACCCGCGTTTCAGCCCGCCGGCCGATGGCGGTCTTCCTCAGAATGCGCTCACGGGTACGCTGTTTCAGGTGAACGGGCCCGGCCCGGACAATGATCTTCTGTCTATTGAGGTTCCTGCGCAATTTGCGCCGATGCGCTTGTGGCGCAACACTTCGGTTGCGAGTCTCTCCCCGGGTCAGACTGCCGTGTTGGTGGCCGGATCGCTTGGCTACGAATGGGACGCGGACGTTGACAACGGATTCCGTCCTGCCGGCTTGTTCGACTTATCGAGTGCGACGTATCCCCTTACAGAAGATCTTCTGCTCGACTACGGCTCCACATACGGTGCCGGCACAGCCACGCACAGCCTGACGATGTATCGGGCACCCAGCAGGGCTCTGGTGTTCGGCGCCGGCACGGTGCAATGGTCGTGGGGCCTAGACACCTTTCATGACGGCGCCAGCGAACCGACCGACATCCGAATACAACAGGCAACTCTGAATTTATTCGCCGATATGGGCGTGCAGCCCACCACCAGACAGTCGGGGCTCGTACCAGCAACGATGTCGACGGATACAACTCCACCCACCTCTACGGTCATGTACCCTTTGACCGGCACCACGATCCCGTTCGGGGATGCCGTTACAATCACCGGCACGGCCAGCGATTCTGGCGGTGGTGTGGTGACTGCGGTGGAAGTTTCAATCGATGGCGGGAAGACCTGGCACAGGGCGACACGGACGACGAACTGGAGTTACACTTTTACTGCGCTCACTCGCGGTTCCGTGACTATACAGAGCCGCGGAGTGGACGACAGCGCAAACCTCGAGACTCCGGGCCCTGGATCAACGATTACAGTGCTCGGACAAGCCATCTCCATTGATGCGACGGCTTCCGATGACGGCCAGACTGCCGGTCCGACAATAAGTACATCGGGTTTCTCTACCAGTCAGACAAACGAGCTATTGCTCGCGTTCATCACAACTGACTATCTGAGTGGAACGAATACTACCGTGACAAACGTGAGCGGCGGAGGCCTGACCTGGGCGCCGGTTGTGCGTACAAACACCCAAAGCGGCGACGCAGAAATTTGGCGCGCGCTATCTCCATCCCCGCTGAGTAACGTGAAGATTATGGCCACGCTTTCCCAGAGTGTAGTCGCTTCGATCACAGTGATGAGTTTCTCCGGAATCGATACCTCGGGGAGCAATGGGTCCGGCGCGATCGGCGCGGTAGTCAGCAGTCATGCCAAAAGCGGTGCCCCGACCGGCACCATCGTCACTACCAGGAACGGTTCGTGGGTGTTCGGCGTCGGAAATGACTTCGACAACGCGATTGCGCGTTCACCCGCGGCCGGCCAAACGATAGTACACCAGTTGTTAACGACCACAGGCGACACCTACTGGGTGCAGATGCAGAACGCGATCATTCCACAATCCGGTACATCAGTTACCATCGGTGACACCGCGCCAACATCCGATCAATACAACCTCAGCATGGTGGAAATTCTGCCCGCGCCCGCTCCTACTTACAGCGTTTCGGGCTCGATCGGCCCATCATCAGCGATTGCCGGCACAACGATAGGCCTGACCGGATCCGCGACCGCTAGTGTGGCTCCCGACAGTTCGGGCAACTTCGTTTTCTCCAATCTAAACAACGGCACGTACACGATCACCGCCAGCAACACGGGCTTCACGTTCGCCCCGACGAACCAGGTAGTCACCATCGGCGGCGGCAACATCTCCGACGTCGATTTTACCGGCACTCCAGTGCCGACATATACCATCTCTGGCGCGATCACACCGGGGACAGCCGGCGCGGGGGCGCCTGTTGACGGCAGCGGCCAGCGGCGAGAACGGCGTAAATACAACGACTACCGGAGATGGATGCGGTAATTTCGTGTTCGGGCAGATAGTGAGTGGTGCCTACACAATCACGCCGGCCAAAGCAGGGTTCCTCTTTACACCCGCAAGTCAACAAGTAGCAGTAAGTAACGCTAATGTCAGCGGCGTGAACTTCACCGCGACGCCGGTGCCCACGTACAGCATAATCGGCACGATCAGCCCCACGTCTGTCGGCGCAGGGACAACTGTCACCCTGACGGGTGCAGCAACGGGGACTACGACGGCGGATAGTTCGGGAAACTACAGCTTCGCCGGGCTCTTAGGGGGCATGTATACTGTCACCCCCACGAAAGCTGGAGCGGCGTTCAATCCAACGAACCAAGCCGTCACAATCGCTTCGGCAAGCGTAGCGAACGTAAAGTTCACCGGTTCAGTGACGCCTACGCTCTCAATGGATGCGAGAAGTTTCCTAGACAGCGGAACGGCAAGTTCGACACTAACCACGCCGGGGTTCTCGACTAAGTCTTCGAACAAATTGCTTCTCGCGTTTGTAGCGACTGACTATCTTTCAGGCACCAACACAACTGTTTCCCAGATAACCGACGCTGGTTTGACATGGACTCTTGTGCTGCGGACCAATGTGCAAAGCGGCACCGCGGAAATCTGGCGCGCCTTCGCCAGTTCCGCCTTAAACAACGTGACCGTCACGGCAACGCTCTCGCATAGTGTTGTTGCGTCGATGACGGTCGCGAGTTTCAGCGGTGTAGACCCCTCCGGAACGAATGGCTCGGGTGCCATCGGCGCTACGGCCAGCGGTAACGCGCGTACGGGAGCACCGACCGCGCAATTGGTGACAACCCGTAACGGCTCATGGGTCTTCGGCGTGGGGAATGATTACGATAAAGCGGTGGCACTAACGCCTGGCACAGGTCAGACGATTGTGCACCAGGATCTGGCTCCGAGCGGAGACACATACTGGGTACAGATGCAAAACAATCCAACGCCACTTAGCGGCACTACGGTGACCATCAACGATACCGCACCCACCGGCGATCGATACAATTTGAGCATTTGTGAAATCTTGCCCGCACCCTGATAGGGGCCGAATGCGGGCAGACGCCGCGGGGCAGACTCAGAATCGAAGAATGCCTTGTCGAGTCACTCTTTCGAACGTTTCACACACAGCCCGCTTCGAGCAGTGTCTCTAAGGTGTGCAAGTCCGGTTGGGGTAAGTCCCGGTCGTTCAGGCGACACCCGATGCCGTAATGGGAGCGTAATGGGCCCTCGTATTATTTGTACTTCGACGTGCCAGCACATACCTCTGGGCCGTTGCGATTGCCCGTCCGCCGCGGACGGAAGAGGAAAACTCCGAGGCGATCGCCCGGGGGAGAAAAGGTGCTGCGTGTAACAAAATAGGCCGTCCAAAACCTTCTGCGTGTGTCCAAAGTGGAACAGCGGATCCGACTAGAAACAGAAAGAGAGGCGGTCCCAGACTGGAGTAGTGTGTCCAGATGCCGGGCAAACAACGTCAAGTCGAGGAACGGCGCTATAAGCCCGGCACCTTGCGAAACGAACTCCGGGCCTCCGCTGTTTTCGGAGCAAACAGGTTTCGAAACGCGAATCAGGCACTTTCGCAAGTAGCACGAAATTCAAGAAATTCTCTTGCCAATCAATAACTTAGCTCGAATTTGGCTGTTGTCAGTGTCCCTGGATTTCACCGTTTTTGACGGGTCTTCTTTGGTCCTGCAGAAGGGTAGACTGTCACTATAGCGGAGCGGAAACCTTTTGCTGTAAACAGAGGGAATTGTTTTGCTTTCGGCAGAGTCGCAACTGCGGCGCACAAGCGATGGATTGGTCGAAATTCGTCATCCTGAACCCAGAGAGTGTCACCTGTCGGACTTAGGTCCTGATGAATCACCCACGGCCAGCACTAGGGGTCCAAGTCGTGCTCATATAATCGTTGTCGGACGCCAAACACCCTGGAGGCCTCACGTGTTGCGACGGCGGTTTGCGATCCTAGGATGCATTTCCGGCTCCCATCACCATTGATGACTCCCGACCCATTTGTTCCCAAGGTGTCCACATCTGGAAGCTCATCACCGCGCTTCGGACCGGGCTGCCGGGTGAAAAGCACCGAGTGCTGCCGCAGCCGCAAATCAAGCAAAAGAGGACACTTGCACCATTCTGGTCGCGCCGTGCGCCGACAGTCGCCTCGACATGATTCTAATGTTTGTTTATTAGACGAGCCGACCCGCCACGAATCGATGTTGGGAGGCCGGGAAAATATTGCTTATCCTATTAGCATTTGTTTGTATACTATGCCTAACTTTTATGGATGGGCGATGCGGATTTGTTATCGGCAGCACCGGCTCAGTGAGCCAACTTCAGACGAAAGTTTGAAGAGAGCCGCGCGAGGAGTGGTGGCCAGCGGCACGAGGTCGAAGCCGAATAGCCTCGCACCGTTCCGCGGGCTGAGTGCGCGGCCCCTAGATGTATCGGGGGCAGCACCGAAAATGTATCAGTACACTAGTAGCGCATCGTTTCCCAACCAGGCGTGGGAGGCGAGCCATTACTATGACGACCTTGTGTTTGCGCCGCCTGATCGGCGCACATACCGCATCTCGGGGAAAGTAAGTGGACTCGTCCCGCTACTGGCGACTATTAACTTACCGAGAGCGGCTTCGGGATCGACACACGAATGCCTGCAGCAACTACACGTTCCCTGGCGTGGCGAACGGAACGTATCTAGTTGTCCTGAGCGTGTTGGGGTACACTTTACTCCTTACACAGCGGTCGTGTCGATCAATGACGCAAATGTGAGCAATATGAACTTCACGGTTTTAGTGTCCTCGCATCCGGTGTCGCTGAAATGGAGTCCGAACGCTCAGCGAATATCACCTTCTATAAGGTGTACCGCTCGACTACGAGCGGCGGATTGTACACGCTGCTCGCTTCGGTGGGAACGAGGGCTTACGCGGACTTGAGCGTTAGTGCTGGACTGTCCATTTCTAGGCAACAACTGCGGTAAACAGCGGCGTTATATAGAGCAGTTATTCGAATCAGGCGGTGGCGAAAACGTTCCCTAGCGAGCAGGGAGGAAGTAGATATGAAATACAAGTTGAGCAGTGTGGTGAATCGTAATATCATCCGTGCGTCATTGATTACGGCGGCTCTGGTGCTCTGGGCAGGCCAGACAGAAGCGGCGACTCACTTTGTGCGGTCGGGCGCTTCAGGCGACGGCTCGAGTTGGGCTAGCGCATGGGGCGACTTAAGCTCGATCCAGTGGAGCAGTTTGTCAGCTGGCGATACGGTTTGTATCGCCGGTGGGACCTACTCAGGTTCGATTACCACGGGTGCGAACGGTGCTTCGGGGACGCCAATTGTTTTACGTCGTGCTGCGGCCTCTGACGGTACTTGTGGATCCAGCACGAGCGGTTGGAACAGCGTCTACGACGGTCAGGTAGTGATGCGGGGCACTATTAATATTCAGAACAGCTATATCACGATCGACGGCATGAAGCCGAACGGAATTTCCGTCATTATGCAGAACCCTAGCGACTCCTACGCGGGAGTGAGTACCGGGGCTCCGAGCTCGAATGTCACGTTGCGGTATATCGAGATCGCTGGCCCGTGTGCGAATGGACAGGGATGCGCGCAGAATGGCGATCAGCGCGGAATCCAGATGGAGTCGTGGAATGGCAGCAACTGGGCCGCGCTGAGTGACTGGCTAATCCAGTACGCGAATGTGCATGGCGCATGTAACAACATGGTCATTTACGGCGCTCAGAACCTCGTCGTGGAGCACTCGCGCTTTGCTGATTCGAATACCACCGGGAGCACTTCGTACTGTCATCCGAACGTGGTAAATACTGGTAGTTCGAATAACGTGACCTGGCGGTATAACGAGGTAACGAACTGGCAGGTCGAGGGCATTATGCTGCTCGGCGGATCGGGGACGTGGAACGTTTACGGAAACGTGTGGCACGATCCAATGAGCGGCAGCTATCCGCGGGTGGTGGAAACACAAGATGGATCGGAAGGTCCGGTATATCTGTACAACAACACGTTCAGTAATCTGTACTTTGTTTGCGCAAACATAGCGGGCGGCACATGGGCTTCAGGGACGCGCGGGCGAAACAATATCTATTGGAAGAGCGGAGGAGCGTGCGGCTTGCCGGATGAAGATAACGACTACTCAGACCAGAGCTTGTCCGGTGAAGTGCATGGCCAGGGTTCGGCTCCCAACCCGTTCGTCGATCTCAGCGGGCAAGACTATCAGCTAGCCTCTCATACACAATCGGGCCTGGCACTTCCCTCGCCGTTTAATATCGATCCGGACGGGAAAACGCGCGGCTTGGACGGCATATGGGACCGGGGCGCATATCAATATGGCTCATCGTCGGCACCAGCGGCGCCGGCGAATCTGACTACTTCGGTTCACTAGCCGGAGTGGCAGAGGGCAGCGATCGTGCGTGGGCCGGCTTACTAAGCAGCCGATCCACCAGCTCGAGATACTCGGCGCGCTTCACCCTCCAGTTATTTTGTTCGATGAAAGCGCGGGCGCTAGCAGCGAGCGCACGTAGCCGCGAGGGATTGCTCCAAAGAGAAAAGATCTTTTCGGCCAGGTCATTTGGATTGCCGGATTCGAAGAATTGCACGATATCGGGGTTGAAATAATAGCGATCGATGCGCGTGCTGGAGGCAATGACCGGAACACCCGTGGCCATGAATTCCATAATTTTTGTGCTAAAAGCTTCGTCTCCGAAGGAATCACTGCGCTTGGGAACCACGCCCAGATCGACTTTGGTCATATACGCGGCGATCTGTTCTATGGGTACAAAGTCCGCGAGCGTGACATGGTCCTCCAGGCGGAGAGATTTGATGAGGCACGCGAGGTTTTCGCGCTCGGGACCATCGCCGACGATGAGAAACCGGAGAGTCGGGATACGCTGCCTCAGGAGTGCAACCGCGCGCACTGCGACATCGAGGCCTTGATGGGAATTTAGAGTGCCCGGGTAACAGAGCAGGAAGTCGTTCCTCTGTGGTTTTTCACAAGCAATTGGGTAAAAGAGGGAAGGATCGGGATAGTTGATGATGGGGGTGCATTTCGAGGCTGCAACGGCTCGCGCGACAAGTTTCCCGTACCAGAGATGGTTGGCGATGATGACGTGATCGGCAAAGCCCGTCGAGAGTTTTTCGAGCAGCAGAAGGAGGCGGAATGCCGCTGAGCTTTCGCTTACCCGGAACTTGCTGGCGTAGAGTTCAGGCACAATGTCATGAATGTCGAGGATTACTTTAGCCCCCAGGAAACGGAGCAGAGCGGCGGCGAAAATTTCGAAATCTGGTACCGAGTGAACATGTACGAACTGATACGGAGCTTTTAGATGCTGCCATGCCAGCAGCCACGCCGAGCGAAAGAAGAATGCGAGTATCTTACGTAGATAGCTGAGCGGACCCCTTTCATCGCGTGCCCGCTTTTGAATACGGTGCACATGCACGCCCTTGATGATCGCCGAGTGCGGCTGACCCGGACGCCGTAGAGTGATAGCGTGCACTTCGTCGCCGCGTTGGGCGAGCGCCTCTGCATAGCGGCGGACGCGATTATCCGATTCATAGAAACTGTAGGACACCATGCAAGCTTTCATAGTGTGGCTCCTCGTTCAGGCGGTGTGATGAATCTCCAGATCGAGCAGCGCGTGCCGGATTGCCTCTTTGACGAGAGGCATCCTCTTGGCCAGCGCGGCATGCAGATCAGCCCGGTCCTCAAACGCTTGTTCGATTACGGCGAGTGTATCGTCTTGACCGGCTTCGCGTGGATCTGTTACCAGATCGACAAAGCCGATGGCGTGCATAACGCCGATGAATTTGTCACTGTATGCGATAGAGACTGATGGAACGTTCTGCGAAAGCGCTCCGATGGAGGCATGCATGCGAGCGGCGATGAAGAATTCGCACTGTCCGATCCAATATTTGATCTCGCCGTAGTCGCACGATCCGAAAAGAAGGCCGATACGACCGGGATATTGCACCTTGAGTTCTTCGAAGAGCGCGGCGCAGGCGCTCGAGTCGCTCTCGGCGGCGGAGCCGAGGACGTGCGGGACGAGCAGAACGCGCGCCTGCTTGCGCTCGATCAACATAGCAATAGCGCGCAAAACGAGCTCGCGGTAGGAGACCTTCAGTCCGAACATGTTGTTTCGGGAATAGCCGCCCATGAGCAGCAAACCACTGACGTTGACGCCGACGAGCGGGGAGGGCGCGCTCTCAGACGCGGCAAACCCGAGCACTTTAGTATCCTGTGGCGCCGTTGGGTCGACGTCGAAGCCGAGATCGTAGCAAAAGCGGAATCGCTCCGGATTGGCGCGCGGCGCGAGCTGGCGGGCAACGCTTTGACTGGCCTCATCGCGAGTGTAGATGCGTTCGGCGCGAGAGAGAACAAGCGAAGCAATCAGGCGCGCAATCCTACCACGGAAGGGACCGATGGTTTGCGGCAGGAGAATGAGGCGGCCTCCCGCGATCAGCACGAGCAGCTGCGGCAGCGACGTGTACAGCAGGCGGCGAAACCCGTAAATATCGCTGAAACTATCACCTCCGGCCAGCGAAAAGAAGAGGTCGGTGGCGAGGATCTCGCGAAGATATGGATTTACCGAAAGCAATGCGCGGCGCGCACGTCGTCCGGGAATCAACCGGCCCAGTGTGGCGAGCAGAAGCAGCAGTGCGACGTTGTTCGTAAGGTAAAATCTTTTCGAGAAACGAAGATTTACAAAGCGAACCTTCACCGACCTATCTTTATGCCGAAAAAGGAAAGTGAAGGGCTTGCGACCGTAATCCAGCTGGACGAGTTCAGCTTTTGGAAAACGTTCGAGAGTGGCCCGAAGGGCGCCGGCGGCGAGCACACTCACGCCCATATTCGGGGTGTTGAAGGCGGCTCCTAGAATAGCGATTTTCATAGATCAACGGCAGGTTTCATAGATCTGAGCCTTGGAGTTAACAAGTTAGAGTTCCGGCGGCGAATGGCGCCTCGGTCCCAGTCGGCTGCGTACCGGATGACGATCGGATGTTTTGAATAGCCGCCCGTCTGAGTTTGCATGCCGGCGTGCATACAACATCTCCCGGCTCAAGGCGATACCAGTCGATACGGTCGGTATTACCCCGCTGCTCCCATCACCAGTAGCGTTTGGGCGCAAGAAATAGGCCGTGTTTACAGCGGAAGCAGAGCACGCACACGTTAAATTGAGCAACGGCAGCACCACGCCGAACACCATCAACCGGATTTTCTGACGGTGGAGGAAACACGGCATCGGAAGTGCTTCTTTCTGCTGAAGTAAATCGGTAACAAAACGGTGGTGGCCGTGAACAGCAATCCGATCGTCGCCTCCAGAGGAGTAACCGTAGGACGCGCGTAAAGAGCGGCAATCCGTCGTCCAATGTCGCTTTCCGAGAGCGCGATATCGCGGAAATCGGATAAATAGCGCAGCAATGCTACTCGCAGATTGCTACGCGCTATGGGGGTCGCCGTGGGGTTGAAGTCGTTGCGATAGGCAATCTCGATATGTGAGGTCTGGTGGGGACCAAGCGGCACGGCGGTAACGAGTTCACCTGCTTCCGCGTGCCACGCAGCGGGCCTACCATCTATAAAAAGGCTGCGTATTTCCGGCTTAAAATCCTCTGGCTTGCGGATATGGAATGTCAGGGTGCGGTTCTCCGGATTTGCCAGAGTCAACCGCGGGGAATATGCCATCACGTCGTAATCTCCGTCGCTCCTAAGCCGCAGGAGATAAAGGTGCTCCAGTACTTGCCCGAGACTGGTCCAGTGGGTAGCCGGCGCGATACCGTGAACCATATCCGCGACTGAATCGAAAGCACAGATTGTGTCCTTAAAGAACGGCTGATGAGCATAAAACAGCAGCGGATTGCCAATAAACGCCTGGACGGCAGCCCTGCCAGAGGAAACCGGTATTTCGACAGAGTAGCGCTGGACACTCAACGTGTTCTGATAGGCGAGGGTTTCTGGGCGCAAAAAGAACAGCGGGTCTGCGGGAGCGAGGGCGTCGAGAGGAACATTTTCGGAGTTAACGGTGCCCAGAAAATTGAGAGTCTTCACAAGCCGGAAGGTGGCTTCGGGCGAAACAGCGTGAGGAAACACCATTACCCTCTCGTACGGAATACCGGTAAGCTGTTCAAAGCGCCGCATGCGCGCGAGCGCTTGCCTGAGATTTGCGTATTGTTCGTCGAGCGGATGGGTCCGGTAATCGCCGAACTCACGATGATCGTGGTTATTGCCGTGAATGGCAATGGAGAATCGATCCGGATGACTGCGGAAGAGCGAAACGACCCCAGGATCGCTGCGGTCGTAGTTCCAGGGAATGAAGGCGATTGTGGTATGAAAGTCGTGGCGCTGCATTTCCGCTAAGAGCGCCTGGTAATCGAGGCTTCCGTAGCGGCGGGACAGCCAGGGATCATCGACGGTGAAGTTCGCGTAAACGCCTGGTGAATGCCAGGCACGATCTCCGGCCGCCGAGCATAGAAACATCGCCAGGGGCGCGATGGCGGAAAAGTTTTCGAGCAGCGGATCGGCACCCGAGTCCCGGATAGGCGACAGTACAGCGGCGACAAATACGGGAACGCCTCCGCGCGCGACCTCGGCCATTACCGGGAACGACTCCGACCCGTGGCGCGCTTCGAGCAGAACGGTGCTGGAAGAGCCAGAGGTCTCGAGACTTGCCGCCGGCATGCCGAAAAATGGATAGCTGATTCCTGACAAAGCGGCTGCCGCAGATGATCGGGAGAAATGCAACTGCCAGTGCTGACTGCCAGAGTTTGCAGCCAAGCCTATACCAGTCCACGCGCTAACAGAGTGCGAGTTGCTTGCATTGCGGCACAGGATCAGCAACGGAATGGGATTGTTTCTGCTGGCCAGGGCTGCGAAGGTCAGCTGCGGGCTGAGCGCCGGTAGGGCATCGGCATTCACCACGAGCACGAGCGTATCGGGAGCGGCGAGAGCGCGTTTCAGGAGGCGGTCAGAGTTTTCGCCGGACAATGGAATGTCCTCAATTGGCAGACCGTAAAAGCGCCCGGTGAGTTGGACCGGCCCAAGAACAGGATGCGGCCCGCTGTCTACGAGTACGACGGGTGCAGCCGCAGCTAGCGACGTCGCAACCAGTGAGACTAACGCAAAGGAATGCAAGCGGCGGCTCATGGCTAAAAGATCAATTCGCGGTACTCACGCGATGCGAAGAGAAAATCACCTTCGAGCAGGCTGGCCGCGTTTGTAAAGCGCTCGGCGGTTGCCTCCTTGATACCTTCCGCGGCGTGGCGCTCGAGGAAATTTACGCAAGAGGAATAGGATTTGTAATTCGAAGTAAATGCCTCGCGATTTTGGATTGCCATCGCGAGAGCATTCCTGGTCAGCTTATAGTGCCGCATGAGGCAGGAGACGTCTGCAAGGCGTGCGTGATTCATAAAGTGCACATGCGGAAACGTATCGACGCCGGAGCCGGTCCGGAAAAGCGAATGCTTGGTTAACAGGCAGTCGTTATTCCAGAGTCGTTTGCGAATGCCGCCCCAAAGAAGTGCAGTGCCGGGGTGCGAAATTACGTTTCGCGCTCCGTACTGAGCGACAATTTCAGAGCTTTGATAGCCCGTTCGACGAATGTGAGCGAGATCGTAAAAACGATACGTTTCCGCCAATGTCTCGTTCTCGTTAGTTGAGACTTGTGCCAGCGGCTTGTCGGAGAACATGTCGAGTAGCTGAGTTAGTACGGCCGTGTATCCCTGACTGTTTAGATATTCCAAAAACCGGTAGAGCGGGACTTTGTTGGAACCGGGATAATCGAAGAACTCGTCAATATCGGCGTCCAGACACCAGCCATCCTCGATCGAGTGTTGCGCAAGATACCGCTTGAAGAGCCGCTGATGGGTATCGATGGGTTGCGGCGAGCGGCAAACCGTAACGTTCGCGTGCTTCTGGGCAATGGCGATGGTTCGGTCCGTTGATCCATTGTCCAGCAGAAAAACGTGGCGGAAGCCCATTTCGAAGTAGTGATGCAGGAATGCCTGAAGGTAGAATTCGCCATTCTTGACCACACAAGTAACCGCGGCTTCGTTACGATCGAGGCGAATGCGGCGTGGACCGGACACATAGCGCACCTGCATGGCAATCAGGTGCTCGCGCGCGTGCCGCCGCAAAACGGCGGGCACTAAGAGGGCGAATCGCTTTAGGGGCATGGGGTTCATGCGTACACAGGCTCAACTTGAAGTTCGGGCAGGGCAATTGGCGTGGCGGTACGACGACGAGCATGGAGACGCGCATGCGCCATGGTCACGGCAATAAGTATCCAGAGCAAATAGCCGTTTTGGCCCCAGGAGTACATGCCGACGCTGTACATCTGGAAATAAAACATGACGAAATTTACGAACAGCAGAAAGTTGAGCTCGCGGGCGGCAGGAGGTCCTCGCCGGGACCCGCGCAGTGCGGTCCACATTGGCTGCGCGAGCAGCAGTATTACAATTACGAGTCCGATAAAACCGGTTTCGATCAGAAATTCCACCCAGGCGTTATCGCAGCTCAAAAAGACGTGATGCTTGCCGAGCAGCATCCCTTCGAGGTGCACATTGTAGAAGGACTCCGGACCGTAGCCCCAGAGCGCGTGAGAGCTCGGATATAGTTTGAGACGGTCGACCGCGGCGTGCTGCAGGGCGAAACGATACGCATAAGACGAGGCGGTTGCGGTATCGCCATCAAAGGTATTGTCATAGATACCCGCGATGGTGGCCCATACTCCTGGACGAATGATGAGAACCGAGACGGAGAGCATAGCAATGTAGAGAACGGTGCGGCGGACCTGACCTTTACCGAAGAGCAACAGCAGCAGACAGCCGAGCATCGCATCGAGCCACGGGCCACGACTGCTCGTTTTGTAGATGTTAAGGAACATCAACAAGAGGCCGACCCAAAGCAGGACCCTTTGACTCTTTTTTCGGACAATGGTCAGCAGATAGAGCGTGAGCGTGATGCTCATCGCAAGCGCGGCACCATAGAGGATGGCGTGATCGTAAGTGGAATGGGCACGTACCTCGCGATCCTGTTCGCCGGCCCCGGTGAGAGCGCCCCAATGGTGGCCGACGCTGGGGAAATAGTCGAGAATGTCCCAACCGTTATAGGCTTCGAACGAGCCCCAGGTGCAGCACACGATGAGCCCTAAGACGATACCCAACAGGATGCGGTGAATTGTTTCCACTTTCGTGATGCATTTGTACATTAAGAAGTAGAGCAGATAATACTCGAGCAGGACCGAAAGAAGCTTTTTGATGCTCATTTCCGGCACGATCGAGTTGGCGGTGGCAACCAGCGACCAGAGCGCGTGCACGGCGATCAAGCCCTTGAACGGAAGCGAAGCGCGCGGGATGCTGGGCATTCCTTTTCGACGCGCCAGGTAGAAGACCGCAAGCAGTCCGATCAGAATACGGTGTGTGGTCAGGCTGAAAAAGCCGAGCGGCAGCAGTGATTCGATGGGCACGAGCGCCATCAGAAACGCCACAAACGGCAGCGCGCGCTCGAGTCCGTCGCGCGAGTTAGCGAGCACCGCGACCGTGATGATCGCGATGAGATCGATAACAATGACGAGTGCCAGGTCCATGCCGAATCAGGAGTCTCCGCGCGGTAGCTTGGATGCGCCAAGGGTTGCTACTCGTCCTAGCTGCTGCCGCCGCCGGGTGCGAACGAAATCACGGTCCTGAAGGCGTGGCAGAGATTGTAAATAGCAGGCGCAAAATCCCGCGACAAAGCAGGCGGGAGCGTCGCAGCGCTTGAATTCACGAGTAAGCTTCAGGGCTTTCGCCAGCACAAACAGAGGATGACTCCACGTGTAGTACTCCGCCTTGCCACGCTCGAAGTAGATGCGATTCAGCTTCAGTCCCCCGCCGGTCGGGCGACGGTGGATGACGCGGTATTGAAAAAAGCTGCGCGTGCTCCAGCCTTTCGTCCAGGCCCGGACTTCGTCGATCGTGTCCCAGCCAATTTGCGGTGCCAGTCCCCCGATCTGTTGGAAGCATTCGCGCCGGTACATTTTGACAGCCCCCCGGACGTGATATTCGGGTGCGCGTTCGAGCCGAACTCCGCAAGCACTTTCCACATAAAGGCCGCCGCCGGCGATGCCGAGAGCCGGATCCGAGTAAAACTCCTCGAGCAGCCGGACGAAGTAATCGGGTGTAAACAGCAGGTCCGCGTCGAAACGAGCCAGAAACTCGAATTGCTCCAGACCGAGCCGGTTCAGAGCGTGCGCGATTGCATTTTCGCCCCCCGGTTTTCGCACACCGTGCGGCGCAAGGCGAAGAAGTTCGATAAACGTGTATCGTCGGGCGTGCCGCTCGATGATCTCCGGTGTCTTGTCAGAAGAACCATCATCGACGATGATCCATCTCGCCGGTCGAATCTGCTGGGCGGCAATGGATTCGATCATGCCGCCGATGAACGCCTCTTCATCGCGTACCGGTGTGATCAGCGCAATGCGCGGTGGTGGACAGAGGATGGGCGTGCTACTGTTCAAAGTTGACCTCGTCTGATTCAGCGGCCGAGCGCCCAGAGCAGATTCGCCCACCAGCGGGAAAAGGCGGGCTGCTGGCCGCACTTGAAGAGGAATCTCCCAAGCGGGGTGGCAAGCAGGATCAGGCAGAGTCGCGCAGCCGCCGCAACAGCCAGCATCGCGCGGTAACAGAGGGAGTAAGCGGTGCCGCGATGTGCGCGAAAAAACTGCAGAACGGACTCACGTTGTCGTAAACTCACGAAGTTCGCTCGTTGCTGTATCGAGCTGCGGCCGCCGTGGTGGACGACCGGGCAGTCGGAGAGATAGTCGATCCGGTAACCGGCGCGGGAGATCTTATAACTGAGGTCTAGATCCTCGAAATACATGAAATAGTCTTCTGTGAACAGCCCCGCCGCCTCGAAGGCTTGCCGCCTCGCAACAAAACACGCACCCGAGATAGCGTCCACTGCCTGCGCTTTGCGCGTAGGCGCGAACAAAGCCTCTGTACCCCACAGGCGCGACCGTGGAAACAGTCGCCGCAGCAGATCGGAATCCAAGATCTGATTGAGGATCGTCGGATACGTTTGTATGCAGCTCGTTTGCAACGAGCCGTCGCTGTTGAGCAGACGCGCTCCGGCCGCGCCTGCTTCCGGATGTGCACGCAAATGCTGTGCCATGCGCAAGAGTACGTTCTCGCGGATTTCGGTATCGGGATTGAGGAAGACCAGAATCTCTCCCTGTGCCTGTCGGTAGGCAACGTTGTTGGCGCGCGCAAAGCCGACGTTTTCAGTGCTACCGACGAAGCGAACAGCCGGAAATTCGCGTGCGAGAAACTCGCCGCACCCGTCACCCGAGGCGTTATCAATTACGATCACTTCGTATTCGATGCCTGCCGTATGTGCGTAAACGGAGACTAAGCAGCCGCGTAGATATTCGACCGAGTTCCAGTTAACAATGATCAGCGAAAGCTCCGGAGCGGACGCCAAGCTACTCATGTACTTCTCCTCTCGGGTGAGATCCGATATGGGGGAAGAGTGGCTTCAGGTGGCGCTTGTAGTGGCGCTGTATGGGTTCGAGCCAGTTATAACCTCCCTCGAGCTTGGCTGCCAGCAGCGCCAGGTCGTCGTACGTATTCACGGGAAGCCGCGGCAACAGATATTCGCCAGGGGCTGGCTGCGCTATGCCAATGCGCGTTGAGACCCCAGCGCGGTAGCCGCAGTCGCGTAAGAGTCCGCACAGCTCTGACGCGTACGCGGCCGATTGTTCAGGAAAGGCGAACGGGTGCGCAAAGCTCTCGACCGGGCGACCAATCGCATTTTCAATTTCCGCTTTGGAAGTGCGCAGTTCCGACTCACGCGCGCGGGCGCTCATTGTCCAAAGCCTAGGATGGGTGGCAGTATGGGAGCCGATTTCAATTCCGGCCTGATCTAGTGCACGGATTTCGCTCCAATCGAGAAAGCAATCGGTTGCAAAGTCGGCCGGTCGTCGGCTACCCGACGCCGCAAACGTCGAGACCACGAACAACGTGGCAGAAAAACGATGGCGTGCAAGCTGTGGAAATGCGGTACGGTAGAAGTCGTCGAAGCCATCATCGAAAGTGAGCACGGCCATCTTTTCGATGGCGGGAGGAGAGGAGATCGCTTCCTTCAGCGAAACACCGCGGTAGCCTGCCTCGGCCAGAAATTGCAGGTGTGCGGCGAAGACCTCCGGGGCAGTGCAGGTTGCCCGGTACGGACGCCGCGGACCCGTTACGGGCCGAATGCCGTGGTACATCAGGATAGGAATGCTTCGCACCGCGCGTATCTGCATCCGAACGAGCGGCCGGGCAATGTGAACGCTCAAGAAGCGGTCGAGGCGCATGGATTCAGGCCGGCCTACATCCACTGGAAGGGACCCTAAGTGGGCGACGAGCACGCCAGCCGCGCGTCCAGGCCCGCCCCAGAGTGCCGGTGACAGTCTGAATTTTGCGGAGCGCGGGTAATTTGATCCAGCTTCGAAACAGGCTGAAATGTGCGAAGCGCGGTGCAGGAATGCGAAGCATTCGTAAAGCAACGATGCGTCCGAAGAGCTCTCGTCGGCGAGCGAGCAGACTCCCTTGCGCCGCGAACACAGCGTCGGCACCGGCCGGCACCAGTCTCACATAACCGGCTTCGCGCGCGCGGCGCAGAATCTCGCGGCCCCGGGCGCTGCGTACGAGCACCAATGACCGGCCTGTGTCTCGATCCGTGCCGGAGAATTTGTGCCACGCATCGCCGCAGGCAATATCGGCAAATCGGCCCAGGCCGTCCGGGCAGAGATTGCAGCGTAGCGGGCGGTAGCTGGTCAGCTGTCGCCAAGACTCCTGATAACTAAGGGACGCTTGTGCAGCTCCGGTTTCGGAGAAAACACGAAACTCTCCGGGCCATCCTTCACCGCGATAGCGCACGCTTGCTACGCTCGCCGGGTCAATGGCAAGCGAGCGAACCAGATTGGTGCTGCCCTCGCTTGATGGCGTCCCCGCGCAGAAAAATGTCAGTACTAGTCCGAGGCGCTCATCGAGCTGTTTACGCTCGCGGCGCAGCAGCGAAACTGCGGCAACATCGCAGGGCTTGCCGACGAAGACGCACGTGCCCTCGCTCTCTTCAATCTGCCGTATACCATCGCAGGGCGAAGCAGGAGCGTAGCGCGATCCGGCACGAGCCAGGATTTCATCGCGGCTGGAACTGACCACGGTCCGATTGACCCACGGCTCGTCGGGCGACGCTGTGCTGTGCAAAATGAACTGCATGTTTTCCCGCTCGAGGCAGTACAAGGCGAGTGCGGAGATGATGCCGCCCGAGGAGGCGCGAAAGCGAATCTCCGGATCGGTTGCATGGCCCTCCCAGATCTCTAGCGTTTCCCCGAATTCCTCGGCGCCTAAGTCAGGAGCCCGCTTGGTTTCTGCCGGTACCGGGAGTTCGAGCTTGTAGCCCGGGCAAACCGCCAGACAGCGCGTACAATTCTGGCAGGTTTCGGAATCAAAGCGTGGCCGAATGCCCACCGAGCCGATGTTGATCAGCGTGACGGCGCCGCGCTCGCAATGCGAAAAGCAGGCGCCGCAGCCGGTGCAGAGATCCCAGTCAACGACATCCTGTATGTTTTCGATCTGGCGCAAGAGGCTAGGCATCTACGAGTTCCTCGCAACCGGGTTCGGCTCAGCCGTAGGTGACGAAGCGGAATTCGAGAGCATCGCCGACGGTCTGAGGTTGCGCTTGAGCGAAGACCGGAGTACACGCAATCTGCTTATCACTTTTGTGCCCCAATGTCGTCGGCGAAAGTAACGAAGGGCGTTGGCGCTCGAGCGATTCTCGGTCACTGCATTTCCCAGCGCAGCGCGCTCGAGCAAGTACGGCAGTCGATGTTCAGCCAGCGCGGCTTGGCGCTCGCGGCCGCAGGCCCGCAGCATGGCGCAGACCGCGTTTGTCCACTCACCAGTAGTTTTGAACGGAACCGTGTGGATACTGGGCTGACTGCGGCGCTGTTCGCCCGCAGTTTCGGGGCTGCCCACGTTCTCTTCTCCGGCTAGTAAGCGGATCAGAATGCGCGCGCGCTCGAGTTCCGGGTGGATGAGCCAACCGAATTCCCGACTACGCCGTACAGCGCGGCGCAAGGCGCCGCGGCAGACGAGAGTAATTAAGAACCACGCCCATTCGACCGGCTCGGGCGAGAACGCGCGATACTGAGCGAGCGTATAGGTAATCGGCTCGAGAATCCACTTCTCGGCGCGCTGGGCATCACCCGCGAGCAGATAAAAAAGAGTCAGCCGCAAGTGTGCTTCCGGCAGCCGGCGCATATACATCAGGCACTCACGATAAAGTCTCTCGGCTTCGGTGAACTGTCCGCGTCGCAGCCTTTCATCACCGGCGGCGAGTAATTGCAGGTGCAGCCCGTTTGCGCAAGGCAGAGCCGTTCCCTTCCGCTGAGAGTTAACAACACGCAGTGGCGCAAAGGGATCGTCCTGCACAATGATTTGTGCCGCTTCGAGACCGGAACGAAGGTACAGCCAATCGAGAATCTGACTTCGTGAACGCATGGTGTGGCGTTCGTGGACCAAACAATAACCAGCCTCAGTGATGGCGTGCAGTTTTTCGGGATGGCGGAACAGGTACGCGAGTTTATCGAGAAGATCGTTTTCGTGTGCAAAGACGCAGTTCTGCATGTCGCGGAAGCCGGCGGCCTCGAGTCCTAGTGAACGCTCGGCGATAAGGCAGGACTTGGCTCCCGGTATCTCGAAATGTTTGCGGACCACTTCGCGCGCCACCGTGCCGCATGCCGGCGCAAAGAAGGAGCCGTTTATTGCCCGAGCATAGCGCTCTCCAGCCAGCAACTGCGCCTCCGCTGGATCCTTGAGGTAACCGGGATGCGGGCAGGAGAGAGTGGGGTAATGCTGGGAAGCGAGGGCAAATATGCGATGGCGCCAGGGGTACTGCGGGCCGGTCGAGCCGGTCAGCAATATCGGTATAAGCTTGGGAGCTCCGTAATCCCGATAAATGCCGCCGTCGATGAAATTAGGCCAGATATACAAGCTTCCGGCAAGTTCGGGCGCATGCTCGAGCGCGGTCGTCGAAATAGCGAAAAACGTCTCGACGCCCCAATGCTCCATCTCGGACAAAGTGCCAGCGCGCGTCTCGGCCCAGGCATCAGCATTGAAGAGCCCGGCCTTCGCTACCTGCCGGTTGCGGTTGGTGTTCCATATATGCAGACGCCGGGAAGTCGAGATGTTCGAGCCACTTTCGAACAGCGCCAGATCAGGTTGGTATTCATCGCAAACCCAGGCGTAATCGCAGTCGCGATCTATGAGAATCACGTCAAAAAATTCGCGCAGGCAATTCACATGCTCGGCGAAATGCCGCAGCAGGAAGGCGGGCAGATCCGGCGGATACTGATAACGGAAAAAGACCAGTCGCGGCTTGCGTTGCGGTAGCCCTGCCGATGGTGGAGCGAATGGCGGACTCATGCGGCGTCTCCGCGCCGATGAAAGGCAAGCAGCAGACGGCTAATGGGAGCCGGAAGTTGTGCCGCCGAGACCAGCTGTGCAAAGCACGAAAGGGAATACCACGTAGCACCCACGAGGGCGATCCCACCCACACTTACGCTCACCGTCTGGGGCAGGAGACGCAAGGCGCAAAAGACGAGCGCAATAAGACCGCAGAAGAGTACGCCCGTGTGGCGATTGGATTTAGACCAGCGGAAACCGCTGAGTCGCCGCGCAATAGCGTAATTCAATAGCAAGTGGAACAGGTACGATGCGAAGAAGGCCATTCCGGCCCCTTCGAGACCGTAGTTGTGGACCAGAAACCAAGCCAGACCCAAATAGACGATCGTCCAGCCTAAGTCACTTGCAAGGAATATACTCGGCCGGCCTTTCGCCAGAACAATGAAGCCCATTGGCCAGCTCACAACCTGCATCAACGTTCCGAGGGAGATCCAACGCAGAATCTCAACGGCGGCGTAAAACTTCGGGCTGTAAAAGAGCGCCAGGATGAGTGGTGCAAACGTCAGGGTACCGAGGACGCCGGGTCCGGCGAGCAGCAACCCAACCTCCGTCTGCTCATTGACAATGCGGTTCGAAACACGATGGTCTCGGATACTTGCGGTTAGGCGCGGATAGAAGTCCGCCGCCATGGCCTGCAGAATGATTCCGACATACAGGCCACCCAGGGTCCAAGCGGACTGGTAGTAGCCGGTAGCCGCGATCCCCGCCCGTCTCGCGAGCAGAATGCGCACGCTGTAAGCAGCGCCCATCGTGAGAAACCCGCTCGTCATAAAGGCGAAGCCGAGCTTCAGCAGAGCCGCCGCTTCGTGCCCAATCTCGGCCAGACCGACCCTCAGGCGCGGAACCGGGATCTTGCGACTGTACCACCAGGATGTCATCAGCATGCTGGCGGCCACCGCAATAAGAGCGGGAACAATACCCGCCTGCCCCCAAAGATAGACCAGCGGGATTCCCGTCAGGATGCCTGCAACCGCACCCGAAATCTGCATCTTCGCCAAGTCGGAGATGCGACGCATGCCCTGAACCAACGCCGCCTGTCCGGCTGAGACAAGCTTGCAAAAGACCGCCAATGCGAGGAGCGAGATCGCGCTCGCACGACCGGCATTGCCAAAGGTCAGGCTGGAAATCTGCTTTGAAAAGATGACCAGCAAAACCGCACCAGCGAAGCCCAATGCCAAAGACGTGCGGCGCAAAACCGCTGCCGTTTGTGCGATACGCTGCCGGTCGCCGCTTCCGGCAGACTCGGCGATCTGACGCACACCGCTGCTGTTGACCCCCATTCCGGCGACGCTCTGGGCCACATCTGCTACCGCCGAATAGAGCCCGTTCAAGCCGAAGCCAGCGGGGCCGAGCAGTATCGCCATGACTTTCGTGCGCACGATTCCGATCGCAATGTTGAGAACTGTCGAACCGCCGACCCAGGCGGAGGACTTCAGGATCTGTGTGTACGAATTACCCTCTCGGCCTTTCACCGGGAGGACTTCGACAGGTGCTGTTTCGATCGTCGCTGAGGACATCAATCTTAATGCGCTCCTTCGCCGAAAAGCACCGCGCGCGGTGCCTCGAGCAGCGTTATTACATCGAGTCAGAGTGAGCGTGAGGAGACGTAGCGCACGTTGAGGCGTACCATCTCATAGACCGGTGATGCCGGGCGGAAAAACACAGCGAGATAGCAAACATATTCGGCGATCATCATTAGTACTGCCGAATGAGAAAGTACAGACACTGGGCCGGACAATGCGACGGGCACGGCGGCTCCTAATTCACCGGACAGGACGGACACCCTCCGAAGGAAGACCGTCGTCTGCGCGATTATTCCGCATCGTCCGAACCGACCGCAGCGGTAATCTGGCGTACACTGCTGCTCCTAACGCCCATCCCAGCAATGTTGGACGTCTCATCGATGATCGAATTACGCAGGCTGCCGCCCTTTCAGTCCCACCGACCGATTTCGCAAAACGAACCAACTGAGCGATCTTCTAGCCTCTGAAACGTCACACTCAGCACGCGGTGTGTGACGCCTGACGTGAGGGTTTGCAATTGGTCTGCCATACGTTTGGGCTCGATCTTTCCGAACAGCCAAATTTTGTGACCCGTCGAGCTATAGCAACGCTAAGCGCAACTACTGCCGCGTGCAGCGAGTCTTGTCGAAAATTTATTTGGCTCTTAGTTCGAGTTCGCGATCTCTTAACCCCAGGTATCGTGATTCTGACGTTGGTAGCGACCCCAAAGCGTCACATCGCAGAACCAATACGAACAGGGGCGCTGCGTTGCTGGTCCGAAACTTGGCCAATTCTCAATTCTTCCCTGTCGGCAGCGGTCATGGTTCTCGGCTGACTTGGCTTCATCTCAGCAGATTCAGACTAGTCGCAATTTTCAAAACTTTGGGACTTCTTGACGTGGTCACTGTGTTTCCGTGAGCTAGGCTGCTTTCGCAGGCAAAGCGGGAGCTTACGCGTCTCGGACCATTTAGGCCTGCCCACTATGGCATCATCGCGATCTTTGCTCTCCGACCACGGCGCTGGTTGACTGAAAGACCAGCGTATTATATTTCGAATACGGCAGCTTCAATAGGTATTCGGGTCGAAGTTGCTGGAAACAAACAAGTAGTGACCTAAAAGCCAATGCGCGGGTATTACGTTTCCTTTATGTTCCACTAGCAGGCTGTGCTCTGTCGCCAACCAACCTCTGACCACACGCACTGTTGACAAACTGTTGCAAGCGAAGCCTGATCTCCTAAAGCTTTCGTCCGTGAGCTTGGCGTTTCCGACCATCACGCCAGGTGGGAGACACTGCGCATCCCAACCGGGATGCACGTTAGTGAAAACGCATTGCACTGCCGCATTGAACACGAAGAGATAAGCGATCAAAACAAGCGGGCCCGCATTCCATTTCCGTTATGTTCCACTACCACCTATTCCCGCTAGACACGTGTCCTCTCTAGCAGATGATTGACGCAGCTCCTTCAGACGTTCCGTCTTTCCTTCGACCCAGCCGGACCAACAGCTGCGGCGCCGCGTACGGGGAATCTGGGTTGTATGGGCAATTCTTAATACCAGCCTGTCTACGCCCTAATCCAAGCTGCCAGGCTTCCCAGGGTTTATAGTCTAGGAATAAGATTACGGCAACACTGGAAGGGATTTTCTCGCAATTTACGTGCACCGACCGGCGGGTAAGTGCGTACTCTGGTCAGGTAACATACCCGGGCTTCTGGGTTTTCAGGTGTTGACAGGTGTTTACTAGGTGTTGACGAAAATCGGTTGCCAGGAGGCTCCCTGTTGGGGGTGGCGTCTCAACCTTACTTCTTATCGGCTTTAGTGAAACTTCGGACTAATGGGTGGCGCGGTCGCAGCGAGATTTAATCCGGGAAGAAGCACCGCGGATCAAACCTTACGTGCCGAGCGCGAGCGTGATGTAAGTCCCCTTACTCGCGAACTTTCGCTGGCGGACTCTGGATGCCGGGTATCTCAAGCCTTCCGCGATCGGAGATGACGGAGTGCATACCTACATCACGCTCCCAGAAGAAGCACGGCATCGGGGTTTACCTGTCATTGAAATCAGCGATGAACGTGGCCCGATTCCGGCCAATGCGCATTGGCAGGGAAACGAACTCGTGATCGATGCAGTATTCGAACGGGCTTGCCTCCTCGAGAGCGTCGGCGAGAAACAGCAGCGGGCCTGCATCAAGAATCACGGCCTCCAGGGGGGAGGGAGCAGTGGCAACCGTTAACCTGTGGGGCCGCCGCCCGGTCGTCCTTGAGCGCGATCTCTCCACGGCTCATCGCCGTTGCAGTCGGAGTGTTTCTTGTCGTAGTGGCCGCGGTTGTATTCGGCTTTCATTATCGGCTCAAGAGACAGGAGCAGCGGAGCCAGAAAGTGCAGGAACAGGTTGTTGCCTCCGATGCCGCCGAGAGCAACCGCAAAGTGGTCGAAGGAGAAGTACCGATCGCGTCGTTGGGGCAGCCGCCTGCCGCCGGTTCTACTCCGTCGCCTGAGAGCAGTGCTGTCACGACCCCGTTCGTCAACGCCGCAAAAACCGTCGCGCATCCGTTCCCGAACGGTAGGGCAAGCGAGCCAGTTGCTGGTCAGCCGCAAGCGCCGGCCATCTGGTACCCACCGCCACAGCCGATAACGCAACCAGTCGATCCGCAAGCGGAGATTCGCAAGCAGCAACTGGCGCACCAGTATGCACGCGGCGGGCGATGTCGTCGCCTTCGGAGCACGGCAACTCTCCGACGAGGATGCGAATACGGCAATCCGCTTAAAGTCACAATCTCCGAATTCGGCCAACAGTATCTGGAGTATGCGAAAGCGAACAAGCGATCCTGGCTGCGCGACGAGCAGATCATGAAGCATTTGAACGGATTCTTCGGAAACATGCTGCTCACCGACGTTGGCCCGCTTTCGATCGAGCGCTACAAACTCGACCGGATGCAGGCCGTAGCCCCGGCTACAGTGAACCGCGAGATAGCGCTGCTGAAGCATCTGTTCAACATGGCAGAGCAATGGGACATTTACCGCGGTCGCAATCCGGTGAAGAGGGTAAAGTTTCTCGCAGAGAATAACCTTCAATTCCGTTTCGTCACGGAAGAAGATGAGGCGCGGTTGCTAAAATGCTGCTCGCCTTATCTTCAGGACCTGGTAACGTTTGCCATCCATACTGGACTGCGGCTTGGTGACATTCTCAAACTCAAATGGGAGGAGGTGGACATCGGGCAGGACGGCATCTGCTTTCTCGTGCAAAAGACGCGACGAATTCTCGAACTGCCACTCAACGATGAAGCAGCGCGAGTGGTCGGTGCTTGGCACGGGATGCGAAAATCGCCGTATGTTTTCTACAACCCCAAAACTGGCGATCAGTTCAAGGATCTGTGGCTGGGCCTGAAAAAGGCATGCCGGAAGGCTGGACTGAAGGGCATTACCTGGCACACGTTCCGACACACGTTTGCTTCACGGCTGACGCGCGAAGGAGCGGATTTAGTGACAGTCAAAGAACTGCTCGGCGATGCGAATATAACAACAACCATGCGCTACGCGCATACAAATCGCAGCGCCAAGCAGCAGGCTGTGCGTCTTCTGGAAGCCCGTCGTGACAGTCGTGACAAACAGTGACACTGCCCAAATCGGAGAAGGAATGAATCATTGTCGAAGTTTTGTAAGAGGCGTAGTGCCGATGTGGCGCGTGATTGCCGTCGAATGTAACGGACAGCGGGTCGCGAAGTTTTTCGACGCTATCCTCCCACCCGATGCGCTTCTGGAACCATACCGCTCGTCAGTCATAGCCGCATGCTCATGCAAGGGATTTATCGCTCGAACGCATCCGAGTCGGACACGGATTATAGTTAACGAAGCAGGCGGCGGTCGATGCGTCTCGCTGGCCCGGTTGTCGGCAGAATATCCCTAACGCGCTCGACAGGAATGCTCAGCTCGTTTTTGGTCCGCCCCCGCGCCTCATCACAATGTTGGTGAGTGCATCCAGCTTTTGCTGAAAATGAAGCATCCACTTATCGTGATCGGCCAAGGCCTGGGCATGCTCTTTGATGCGCTCCCAGGCACGTTTCTCCAGGTGCGCTTGCACCAGCATGGCGTCTTCCAGGTCTTGGAACTTTCCCCGAATACGCTTCAGCGCAGCATCTACTCGCGGATCAGCGGTGAGCGGAATGTCCCCGTTCGTATCAGTCAACCTTAACTCACTTTCTGTTCGCGGCACGGCATCTTGGGGCTGCTTGCTGATAAATGCCGGTCATGGCACCACCGACCGCTGCTATTTTCTCTCAGCTGTCGCGGAAGCCGTGGAACGAGTCGTCAGCGCCGGCCGCGAAAGGCTTCGTCGAATTTGCCAGGATCAGCTCCACTACACTGGAAGAGGCTGGCAGGAGGTAGAAGGAGCACTCGATGGCACTCTACCAACGCGGCCGCATCTGGTACGCGGATTTTTACGCTCATGGCAAGCGGGTTCAGGAAAGCACTGGAACTGGCAACCGGCGTGAGGCGGAAAAGTTCTACGCCTGGCGCATTTCAGAGATTGACCGCGGCGAATACGGCAAGCCGCTTAAAATCACGCTCTCTGAATTCGGTCGACAGTATCTGGAGTACGCGAAGGCGAACAAGCGATCCTGGCTGCGCGACGAGCAGATCATGAAGCATTTGAACGGATTCTTCGGAAGCGTGCTGCTCACTGATATTGGCCCGCTTTCGATCGAGCACTACAAGCTCGACCGAATGCAGGCCGCAGCCCCTGCTACGGTGAACCGGGAGATACCGCTGCTGAAGCATCTCTTCAACATGGCAGAGCAATGGGACATTTACCGCGGTCGCAATCCGGTGAAGAGGGTAAAGTTTCTTGCAGAGAATAACCTTCAATTCTGTTCCATCACGGAAGAAGAAGAGGCGCGGTTGCTAAAATGCTGCTCGCCTTATCTTCAAGACCTGGTAACGTTTGCCATTCCATACCGGAGTGCGGCTTGGTGACATTCTCAAACTCAAGTGGGAGGAGGCGGATATGGGGCAGGACTGCATCCGGTTTCTCGTGCAAAAGACGCGACGAATTCTCGAACTGCCACTCAACGATGAAGCAGCGCGAGTGGTGCGTGTTGGCACGGGATGCGGAAATCGCCGTATGTTTTCTACAACCCCGAAACCGGAGATCAGTTCAAGGATCTGTGGCTGGGGCTGAAAAAAGCGTGCCGCAACGCCGGGCTCAAGGCCGTCACATGGCACACCTTCCGGCACACGTTTGCTTCACGGCTGACCCGCGAAGGAGCGGATTTAGTGACAGTCAAAGAACTGCTCTGCCATGCGAATATAACAACAACCATGCGCTACGCGCATACAAATCGCAACGCCAAACAGCAGGCGGTGCGCCTTTTGGAAGCCCGTTGTGACAGAGAGTGACAAAACAGTGACATTGCCCAAACCGGAGACGAAATCAGCATAGTGACAGTGGCGGTAAATATGGGGAAACTGGTAAGTTAGATATAGGGTGAGGTGCGAGAGTGGTTGAATCGGGCGGTCTCGAAAACCGTTGAACCTGCAAGGGTTCCGTGGGTTCGAATCCCACCCTCACCGCCAGAAAATAAAGGACTTAGCTTCGAAGGGATGCGCAGCGAAATCTTGCGATTTCCCGCGCTGTGCAAATCCGCGCATCAGTTTGCCTTCCCCATAGACTGCGATTTCATCTGTTTGCGCATCACATCATCGACTACGTCGGCCGCTCGCTCATCATCGCCGCTCATAACGTGCGCATAGACGTTCAGCGTGACCGAGGCGTCTTTGTGCCCAAGCCGCTGGGAGACGGTTTTGATCGGCATGCCGCGCCGTAGCAATTCGGAGGCGTGGGTGTGCCGAAGGTCGTGAAAGCGGATCCCTTCCGCGCCAATTCGGCGCGTGAAGGCAACATACGCATCTGTGAAGCGGTCAGGCGGCCACGGAGTGCCGTCAGCGAGCAGAATCACTAAATCGTGAGGGGGATAGTCGTTCCCAAACGATTCCCTATTTCTCTGCTGCCGATTCAGGTGTTCCTGTAACGCGGCTACTAGAATCTGCGGGAGTGCGATTGTCCGACGCGCTCGTTTCGTCTTCGGGCTCTTAAAGCGTGCCCCTCCGGCACGCGTCTGCTCAAGGGACTGGTGCACCGTCATTGCGCATTCTCCAGATCGAGGTCTTTCCAGCGTAGGCCGAGAATTTCGCCGCGCCGCATTCCAGTGCATAAGGCCATCAAAATCGCAAGGTATAAGGGGGTGCCCTCGGCCGCTTGAATGAGCCATGCCGCGCGCGCCTCATCGACCGCCGTCATCTCCGTCTGCGCCGGTCGTGGCGCTTCGACTGCATCGACAGGGTTTGAGGGACGCATTTGCCATAGGACAGCTTGTTGGAGAGCTCTTCGGAGCAGACGAGGGATATGCAAGACAGTGCGAGCGCTCAACCCCGAATTTGTCGCCTTCTTTTCAGCGGTCAGCGACCACGTGTAGAACTCGACTCGGCGATTTGGACAGGCTGCAGTTTAGCAAGCTTTGTGAGTCCAAAGACAGGATTGATATTGACTTCGACGATCTGTTTATACCTTTCGAATGTCTTGCCGGCCAGGTTAGGTTTGACTGTATTCAGCCAGCGCTCAAGGTATTCCGCAACCGTTTGTTTCGAGACTTCAACATAGGCCCCATCATCAATCGATTTCAGAAGCTTGTTCAGTTCGGTCTGCGCCTCTTTCCGGGTTCGAAGGCCACGAACCCATCGATACGATTTTCGCGGCTTGCCATCCTTTGAGAGAGTTTGCCCTGATACACGACTACTGCCCAGCGCTTCTCACCGCCTTTGACCTGATAGCTCCTGACGTGGCCTCTCATGGTTACCCACTGTAATGCTGAGCAGTCACACCCTTGGAAACCGGGAACTGGTTGAGTAGCAGTTCCAATGCGTGTCGCGGAATCAGTATGCGCCTTCCCGATTCGGATGCAGGGCACATCGCCACGCGATCTCGCCTAATACGCCGAAATTTTTCCCGATTCTGAGAATCTTCGCTACTTCACCAACAGTGAAAACGACCGGACCGCTATTGCTATCCGTCATTCGATAACCCCCTACTCCCAGCAAACTAATCAAGCATCCGGCCCAATCACGACTCGGAGCCGGTCTTAAAATACTTTTCGCCGCAAGGCGAGTGCGGGTTCAAGTCCCCCCGGGCACCACTTAGCCGACATTAGTACCAAAGTACTGTGTAGGTGTTTGTGCATGTTGTTGTCCTCTTTGTGTCTCCAGATACCGCTCCGTGCGCTTTCCTGCGTCTTTGATATCGCGAGCATCGGTGATGTTGTACCGCCACAACATGCTCGCGGTTTTGTGGCCTGAGATCTGCATCGCCACTCTAGGCTAATTTGGACACAAGTGATGTTTCATCCACTCGCCAGGACCGATTCGGATGTCGGAGATGGCGCCGCAGCCGCTCGTTCAGGAGGGGGGCGTACCTCAACACCCAGCGAGCGATCGTGGAATGATCGACACTCAGACCACGTTCTGCCATCATCTCTTCCAGAT
>JAFAMD010000067.1 GCA_019233755.1 Acidobacteriaceae bacterium
ATCGTCGGCGTTGGCAGCGCTGGCGGCGGCGGAGGTGCAGGTGGCATCGGCGGGCACTTCGCCGTACCGGCGAAGAAGACTAGACCGAGACTGCCCATGAAGCCGTTGATCTTGTCATTGGAAGGGATATAAACGCCGCCAGTCGGAAAATTCGGCAAGCCATATGTCGGATTCTTCGACCAGAACCCGCGGGCATCGATGCGCAGACCAATATGGTCCGTGAAGTGCCATTTCACGCCTCCGCCATAGTTGAGTGCAACCTGCAGGTTGCTGCTCAACTGGCCGGCGTGGTACAGAGCCTCGTTGACCGGCGACCGCGCCTTATTTATCGCCCCGCTGGTGGGCGTGAACTGAATACCAGTTACACCCACAGTCAGGTAGGGTACAACTTTGGAACCGCGCGGCTTGAGATTGAACACCGGGTCCAGACCCCAGAGCCAGTTGTGCGCGCCAAAGCTGTACGTCGGCAGCGGAGTTCCGGCGAGAGCGGCGGCGCCCGGCGGATAAACCCCACTCGAGACCTTGAACTCCACATTGGCGTGCTGCCAGCCGCCCCATAGTTCGAGACCGAAGTAGGCAGCCGGGTTCCACGTTAAAAAGATACCTGCATCCCCGCCATCCACCAGTTTGGTGCTGAGGCCGCGAGCGACCACCCCCCAGGTGCTCACACCTCCAAACGGCGTGATTTCGTACTTGTCGGGATATTGATCCTCACCAGAGGATTTTGCGGTATTGGTTGTTGGTGTATTAGTCGCGTTCGTATCCTGGGCGTATGCGGCCGTACCGAAGCACAGCGCGGCGCACAGGATAGCCGAACTGATCGGCTTTGCTTTTAGCCGAGTAGTCATCCTGCTCCTCCAAAACGAGAGTTGTACCCACCACGTGATTGATGAACCTTAGACGCGTTTGATTACGTCTTTATGCGAATCCTTAAGATTCTTAACAAAACAGCACGAAAGGACCAGGCTTTTTTGGCCTTGCCCATTCAAGTTTTCTAACTGCACCGAGGACAATCCAGAGCTTGACTTCAGCATCTGAATTCTGGTCTACGTTGTTTACGGCGGCAGATACCGTCTGATGGTTCCTCAGTTCGAGGTGTACTTCCAGGCGATGTTCCCTGCCGGCCGCATTTAGCGCCGGGCCACACGGTTGCTTCGAAGCCGGTGGGCTCGAGGTTCCGTGCAGACTCCGACCAGAAATCAATCCCTGCTCGGCGCCAGGCCAATTTAGTTTGGACCGGGCGGCGTCGAGAGGGGCGCACGTGCTTTTGTTACTGATAACGACAGCAGCCTTTACGGCAGGCTGTCTATGGACCCGGTGACGTTCTGCAATACGCCGCACTGTAGGGCGGCGGTTACATATGGCACCGGGTGCCTGTTGCCGCGCGAGCGTAAGGCAAGCAGCCGTCACTACGCGCGAACGATTGATAAATTCCGCTGGCAGGAGTAAAGTGGTCGGCTCAAAAGACAGCCGCGAATTCATTGGCCCCTCCCAGACAGAGTTCTAACCAACACCAATTCTTGATCTTAGCGGAAATAAGTCAGTCGCGAAAGAGGATACCTAGGTCACTGGTAATTCCATAGAGTCTTCCCGAGGCGCTGTCCGGCATCCACAATTGCCGGATATGAAGATTCGGAATTGCGGTTGGCACCGGTTTCCAGGCGGTGCCGCCATCGGTCGTTTCGTACAACTGGCCATATTCCACCGCATAGGCGGTCCGATCTTTACCTGCGTAGACAACTGAGGTTACTGTAGACGCCGGAAGGCCGCTGGTATTCAGCGACCAGCGAGTGCCGCCATCCGATGACGAATACAAACCCGTGCGAGTCGCTATCAGCAACGGGCAATCCGGGTCCGCCGGAATGGCAACGCTGTGCACATCCGAAGCAGGTACGGGGAAGCGCAATTCGTCCCAATGCTCGCCGTAGTCTTTGGAAAGGAACAGCGCCCCGGCCGCCCGCACAACCAATCGCCCATCGTTATTCGGCGACGAAAAAAGGGCGGTCACAGCGGGACTGCCCGTCAGGTTCACAACCGTCCAGCGCTCACCGTCATCATCGCTCCGCAGAAGTCCAAGGTCGGTTGCTGCGAATATGAAATCCTTTGTGCCGTTTTTGATGGTGTAGAGCGCGCTTATCTCGGAAAGCCTGACCTCGCGAGTTTTCACGGTTGGCTGCGCCGGTTGTGTCGTGCGTGATCTTGCCGCCTGCTTTCCTCGCGCGACCGAACGGCTCGTTGTCGTGCTCTTCGTACTCTCAACCGGCGGCGCAATGGTCTCGACCAGCCGCACGGGCAGCGGCTTCCAGGTTAGTCCGCCGTCGATCGATTTATACATATTGTGGCTGTTCGCCGCCAGCAGAATGCGGTCTTCGCTGGACAGACCAGTAATGGATTTCAGGTGGACACCCTCCACACCGTGCATATGGTGGAGCTGGGTCCAGGTCTCACCGGCATCATTGCTGACGAACATGCCGCTGGCGCCGTCCACGGTCGCGCCGTCAATCGCCACCAGCTTATTGCCGGAGCGCGCCACCGCCGCAATCGAGCGATCGACAAAGCCATGATTCGTTAGGTCAATCGCTTCCCCGCCGTCGTTGCTCTTGCCAATGCCTGAGTATTCGAGCGCCAGATACATCGTCGAAGGACGGCTGGGGTCGAACACCAGCAGGTTCACCTGCGTGTCGTTCAGTGTTCGCCATGTCCCGCCCCGGTTCGTTGATTTAAACAACCCTGTTGTCGTGCCCGCATAGATCGTGCTGGCATTCGTCGGATCTTCGCGAACCACGTGGGTGCGGCGGGAGGTGTTTGGAATGCCCATCAGTTTCTTCCACTGATCACCGCGGCTCCCGCTCAAGTAGAGGCCGCTGCAAGCGCTTGCCAGAACCTCACCCGGATCGCTCGGGTTCACATAAATGGAAAACACATCGGAATCGTCGATCATGCCCGTGTGAATCGATTCCCAAGTCTTCCCGCCATCGGTCGTCTTCCACGGCAGATGGGACGTTCCGGCATAGATGATGTTCGGGTCCTTTGTGTCGATCGCAACCGCGGAAGAGGCCGCCATTTCAAAATTCAATGGATCGGAAATTCTACTCCACGTCTTTCCGGAATCGTCGCTGAGCCACACTCCGCGAAGAGTTCCCGCGACAAAGCGCGAGGGGTTGCTCGCGGAGGCTGCCAGCGCGCGGACTCCGACGTCACTCATTCCCTTCACGCCGTGCCAGGTTTTGCCTGCATCGGCGCTTTCAAACATCCCGCCGCCCAACGCCGAAATGACTCCCGCGAGGTAGTGATTGGAATCCGCCGGGTCCACCAGCACCGAAGTCACTTCGCTCAGGCTGAGCTTCGGGAAATTCAGCAGTTCCCAGTTCACGCCCGAATCCTCGCTCTTAAACAGCAAGGAATTCAAACCCCCGGCCAGCAGCACGGACGGTTTTTCAGGGTCCAGCGCGAGCGTAGTGGCCGTTCCGCCGAACGGGCCGGCTATCTTCCAGTCGGGCGCCGGCGTGGTGGCAACGGGCGCCGAGGCAGCCCACAATCCCACCGCCCCTGCAAGCATGGTGGTTCCGAGGGTCCGCGATATTTGAATCATTTTGCGAGACATCTGTTTTGGGTAAACCTCTCCTATTGTCGACCAAATCCTTCGAGAAATGTTGGCCCCTCCAGCCTCCAGTTTGCGTGCCGCCCGCCGCTTGGTTATCCTAGATGTGTAACTCTGGAATTTAGTTAGAAAAATAAATCAGGTCCGTAGGTTAATGGCAAATACAGTTTCCGCGCTGAAGCGCGTTCGCATGACGGAGCGCCGGACGCTCACCAACCGCATGCGCAAGTCCCGTTTGAAGCATCAGATTCGCGCCATGCGCCGTTTGCTCGATCAAAAAGACACGCAGGGTGCCGGCAAGATGCTCCCCGAGACGTTCTCGCTGGTTGATCGTGCCGCAAAGTGGGGCATCATCAAGAAGAATACCGCCGCGCGCTACAAGAGCCGCTTGACGCTCCGCCTGCGCAGCATCGCTGCCTGAGGCAGGGCGCTTCCGACTCTCCTTCCCTCTCTGTTCTCCCTGTTAGACTGGCTTGCATATGCAATGCCGCTGTGGCCGGGCAGGCGTCGTGTGTCTGCTCGCGAGTCTTCTTATAGTTCCACCCCTGCCCGCCAAAGAACCGGTACGCGCCAGACATGCAATGGTCGTCGCGCAGGAGCCGCTCGCGGCCGACGTGGGGCTCGCGGTTTTGAAAAATGGCGGCAATGCAGTGGATGCCGCAATCGCGATTGGCTTTGCCCTTGCAGTAACGCACCCCGTCGCCGGGAATATCGGCGGCGGCGGCTTCATGCTGGTCCGGCTTGCCGATGGCCGCACTACGTTTCTTGATTTCCGCGAATGCGCCCCGCAGAAGGCCACTCGCGATATGTACATTGGCCCCGATGGCAATGCCACAAAGGATAGTATTCTTGGATGGCGATCTTCTGGCGTGCCTGGATCGGTCGCCGGCTTTGGAGCCGCCTTCGAAAAGTTTGGCAGCAAACCCTGGGCCGATCTCGTCAATCCTGCGGTCGCCTTGGCTCGCGACGGTTTTATTGTCAGTAAAACTCTTGTAGAATCACTGCAGCGCGCTCAGCAGATGCTGGCGAGCGACCCGGAATCGAAGCGCATCTTTCTGCGCAACGGCAATCTCTATCAGCTTGGGGATTTCTTTAAGCAACCCGAACTCGCCGCAACCCTCGAGCGCATAGCGGATCGCGGCGTCAAGGGTTTTTATGAGGGTGAAACCGCAGAACGTCTGGTTGCCGCCATGGCTGCCCACGGCGGTCTCATCACCCTGCAGGATCTTGCAGGCTACAAGGTAATCGACCGCAAGCCGCTGACCGGCACATATAGAAATTTCGGTATCATCACAGCCCCTCCTCCGAGCGCAGGCGGTATCGGGCTTCTGCAAATCCTCGGCATGCTGAAAGACACGAACTACGCGAGCGACGGACCCGATTCCGCCAAGGCAGTTCACTACGAAGCCGAAGCCATGCGTCGCGTGTACGCCGACCGCAGCGAATATCTCGGCGATCCCGATTTCTATGTCGTGCCCGTGAAGCCGCTGCTCGATCCCGCCTACCTCGCGCGTCGCCGGGCAACTATTGCTGCGGATCGAGCCACTCCGAGCGATCTCGTCGAACCCGGCCTGCCGAAAACGCTGAATGCCGGAGTATCGTTTCACGAAAGCAGCCAGACCACGCACTATAACGTCATCGATGCCAAAGGGAATGCCGTTGCCGTCACTTATACGCTCAACAACTCTTACGGAAACGGTATTACCGCTCCCGGGCTCGGCTTCTTGCTAAACGACGAGATGGATGACTTTGCCGCCAAGCCGGGTTCACCCAACATGTTCGGCATGCTGGGAAGCGACGCGAACGCGATAGCGCCGGGCAAGCGCCCGCTCTCCGCGATGACCCCGACAATCATTACGCGGAACGGCAAGGTCTTCATGGCGGTCGGCGCCCCCGGCGGGTCACGGATCACGACCGGTGTCACAGAGGTTATCCTGGATGTTCTCGACTTCCACATGAATCCGCAGGACGCAGTGGATCTGCCGCGCTTCCATCACCAATGGAAGCCGGACATTCTGTATCTGCAGAATGGCTTTCCGGAAGAGAGTGCCAGGGCGCTCCAGGCTATGGGCTACGAAGTGAAACCAACTGAGGGAGTAGCGCGGGTAGAAGCCATTGTGGTGAACAACGGCATACTCGAAGGGGGAACCGAGTCGCGGCTCAACGGTAAAGTCGCCGGGTATTAGAGCCATTCGCCCGCCGCAAAGCGGCTGATACATCCAGCGAGAAAACGAAAAGAATGCAGCACGTTCTGTCTACCCATCTGTTTGTTGCCCACCGCTTGACCACCGTCTGGCTGGATCGCGTGTGGGACGCCGGCTTCCCGGCGGTCGAAATATTCTGCGCCCGGCAGCATATTGACTATCGCGATAAAGCGCAGATCACGGAACTCGGCCACTGGTTCCGGGATGCTGAATTGCAAGTACACTCGCTGCACGCGCCGATGTACACCGACGATGTCTGGGGACGGTCCGGGCCCCACGCCGTCATCGACATCACCGATACAACCAAGGCCAGGCGCATGGCGGCCGTCGACGAAATTAAGCGCGCTTTGGAGATAGCGGAGATCGTACCGTTCCGTTACCTCATTCAACACGTCGGAGTCACGGGCCAGGAGTTCGATGAGTGGCGCATCGAATCGGCGTTTTCATCGCTCGACGAACTCAGGGTCTTCGCTGGCCAGCGCGGCGTGGAACTGCTGCTGGAAAACACGCCTAATCAGCTCTCCTCGGCGCAACGCCTGAACCAGTTGCTCACGATTACGCATCTGAACCTGAATTATTGTTTCGACCTAGGTCACGCGCACATGTCCGAAGGCGTGGCAGCCGAGTTTGAGCTGATGAAGGACCGTATCCGCTCCACGCACGTTCACGATAACAACGGACACGATGACCAGCACCTGTTCCCAGGCCAGGGCAGCATCGACTGGAAGGAAACCATGCGCCTGCTCGGGGGCGGAAGCGGCCAGTATCCGCTGCTGTTGGAGCTGAAGGAAGTTCCCACGCTTGAACATCCACTGCAAGAGGCCAAGCAGAGCGTCGATCAATTAACAAAGTATTTGACTGAAACCGTATATGAGTAGTGATCCGAACATTGTTTCGGCCGCGCCGGGTCCCTCGGAAACCGCAGGCCTGAAACGGCAACCGAGGGTTATTCGCATCAGCGAAGCCGACCGGCACGTGGGTGAGCTGGTAGAAGTTCAGGGCTGGCTCTATAACTTGCGAAAATCCGGCAAGATCGTTTTCCCAATCATTCGCGATGGCAGCGGCTTGATGCAATGCGTCGCCGTCAAGAACAACCTGCCTGAGGAGATCTTCGACACGCTGAAGAACCTCACACAGGAAAGCTCGTTCACCGTCACCGGAACCATCCGCGCTGAATCGCGCGCCATCGGCGGCTTTGAGCTCGACGTAACCGATGCGAAGCTCGTCCAGCGTGTCGCCGAAGATCAACCGTACCCGATCACACCGAAAGACCACGGCGTGGATTTCCTCATGGATCACCGCCACCTTTGGTTGCGGAGCCGCCGCCAGCATGCTGCGGTTCGCGTGCGTCATGAGGTGGTGAAGGGTATCCGCGACTACTTCGATTCGCACGGCTTCACCCTCGTCGATACGCCGATCTTCAC
Organism: Acidobacteriaceae bacterium; assembly: GCA_019233755.1. GTDB lineage: Bacteria > Acidobacteriota > Terriglobia > Bryobacterales > Bryobacteraceae > Bog-105. The sequence goes on from JAFAMD010000067.1 coordinate 7,230, forward strand.
GCCCGCCGCGTGCGAAGGCACTACCACCCTCTTCGAAGTGGATTATTTCGGCGACGAGAAAGTGTACCTCACGCAATCCGGCCAGCTCTACAACGAAGCGAACGCCATGGCATTCGGAAAAGTGTACTGCTTCGGACCCACATTCCGCGCGGAGAAATCGAAAACACGCCGCCACCTCACCGAGTTCTGGATGGTAGAGCCGGAGATGGCTTACGCCGACCTCGAAGAGGTGAAGCGCGTGGCGGAAGATCTGGTGGTATACCTGGTCGGCCGCGTCCTCGAAAATCGCCAGGAAGAACTCAAGGTTCTGGAGCGCGACATGTCGAAGCTCGAAACCGTGCGGGCTCCGTTCCCGCGCATGAGCTACGATGAGGCGGTCAAAATCCTGCAGTCCAAAGGAAGCGAAATCGAATGGGGCGGCGATTTCGGCAACGCCGACGAAACCCTGCTGACTCAGGACTTCGACCGGCCCGTGATGGTCGATCATTATCCTGCGCACATCAAGGCCTTCTATTTCCAACCCGATGAGCAGCGTTCCGAACTGGCCCTCGGCGTAGACGTGATCGCTCCGGAAGGATATGGCGAAATCATCGGCGGCGGCCAGCGCATACACGATCTGGCCCTGCTCGAGCAGCGGCTTGCCGAGCACGACTTGCCGCGTGAAGCGTTCGAGTGGTACCTCGATCTTCGCCGTTTCGGCACAGTTCCGCATGGCGGCTTCGGCATGGGCGTCGAACGTTTCGTCGCCTGGATGTGCGGACTCGAACACGTCCGTGAAACGATTCCCTACCCGCGCATGCTGTACCGGACGCGGCCTTAGCTCGCTCCCGCTATGCGCAAATCTAAGATCGCCATCCTGGGGGCGCCGCTTGATCTCGGAGCAGCACGGCGAGGGGTAGATATGGGCCCCTCGGCATTGCGGCTTGCCGGCCTCAATGCCAAGCTGGAGTCCCTCGGCTATGAGGTCGAAGACCTGGGCAATGTACAGGTGGTCCAGCAGGAGAGTACGCCCACTGGCCTCGAAAACGCGAAGTACCTGCAGCAGATAGCGAAGACGTGCAGCCTGCTCGCCCAATCGGTTGACAAGGTCATGCGGGCCGGCAAATTTCCTTTGGTTCTCGGCGGCGATCATTCGGTTGCCGCAGGTACGGTAGCGGGCGTGGCGCACTCATTCCACGAGCGGGGGGAGAAAATCGGCCTCATCTGGATCGATGCGCATGCCGACATGAACACGCCTGAAATCAGCCCGAGCGGCAACGTGCACGGCATGCCGCTGGCGTGCTGTGTCGGGCGCGGCCCGCGCGAGCTGACCCATATCCTCGACTATGCGCCTAAGGTCGAAGGCAGCAATGTGATTCTCATTGGGCTCCGCGACGTGGACCCGCGCGAACGCGAAATAGTACGCGAATCCGGCGTCATGGCGTTTACTATGCGCGATATCGACGAACGCGGCCTCCGCAGCATTATGGAGCAGGCGATCGCGCGAGCAACCGGCGGGACCGCCGGTTTTCATCTCTCGCTCGACATGGACGTGGTGGATCCCGATGAAGCACCGGGCGTGGGCACACCCGTGCGCGGAGGCATCACTTACCGCGAAGCACACCTGGCGATGGAAACAATCTGCGATTCCGGATCCATGGTGTCGATGGAAGTCGTGGAGGTGAACCCCGTACTTGATGAAGCTAATCGAACCGCGCTTCTTGGAGTCGAGTTAGTTACCTCCGCCATGGGAAAGAAGATTCTCTAACGGCCGCGGTTCTTAACTACGTTTTAACCTTTCCACTAACCTTTTTGTTCTATAAAAAAGCCGATCCCGGCAGTAAGTTGTTGTAAGTCCGATCACCGCGGATTGGCATGGGAATCGCTTAGAAGGTGGCATCCCTCGAGCGGAAACGTGAGAGAGACGGAGAACCAGGACGCTCCGAAATTCCCAAAGGAGACTCGTATGAAACGCCACTTTACAAGCATTATTCTGGCCGCGGCACTCTCCGCTTTCGCGGGAGGCCTCGGTGCTCAGTACCTGAGCGAGATCGCTAAGGTTCCATTTGCCTTTCACGCCCAGGGAAGAATGCTTCAGCCTGGCAACGTAACTGTCAAGGAACTCGACGGCCGAGGAGCCTACAAGCTGACTGATAGCACCGGGAGCTCAACCTTTTGGTCTACCGGGATCAAAAAGAATGCTGACCCAGCAAAGCCGCATCTGACGTTTGCGTGCTACGGCCGTGATTGCGTACTTGCCGAGGTTTCCATGCCCGGACAGAATTCGGCGAGCGCAATCAGCGCGGCATCGATCGATCGCGAACTGTCGCATAAGATAGGCATCGCCAGCATGATTTCAGTTCCGCTTCGCTAGTCGACTACTATATTTTCTAACCAGAGCTCGCGAAGCTGAGCCCGGCAGCCTTTCAAGGCTGCCGGGTTTTTTTCTTTCTCTACTGGAGGATCTCGGTGAGCACACGGCCGGACGACCCGCTGGGTGTTTGTATGTCAAGCAAGGTCGCAAGCGTTGGCGCAATGTCGTTCGGCTTGATCGTAGCGTCATAGCGCCCGGCCCGAATGCCGGGGCCCATGAACAGCACCGGCACGCGACGGTCATACGCGTAAGGTGAGAAGTGCGACGTACCCTTTGTTCCGGGAACATATCCCGGCTCGAAGACAAGGTTGAGATCGCCGCTCCGCCGCGGGAAGTAGCCATTCATTTCCGCACGAGCAATAAAATCACCCGCGATGCCGTTATCGAGTTGTTCCCGCGAGTATACCCGCACAACGTGTAACTGCGGTATCGCCAGCAGTGCCTCCTTTGCAGTTCGATACACATCTTCCCGGGTAACTGCCCGGCCGTCGGGCTTCTTTGCATTCTGAATCGCTTCATAGTTGAAGTAGATCGATGTCTCGCCGCCGGGGATGATCCAGTCGGCGTTCCCGTATTTGCGGTTCAGCGCGGATTTCACAGCGTCTTCCACATCGGCTACAAGATACCCGCCCGGCATCTTATTCGCTTCCGCGACACTCGGAGCTGTGGCAGCACCATGATCTGCCGAAAGCACAACGATCACGTTCTTCATCCCGACCTTTTCATCGATCAGGCGAAAAAGTTTCGCGAGCAGTCGATCAGTGCGAACCGCCATGTCCCGCACTTCCGGCGCGTTCGGCCCCACAGCATGCCCGACATAATCATTCGATGAGAACGACACTGTCAAAAGGTCCGTTGCTTCGCGCTGGCCAAGTTTTTCTCCTGTAATCGCCTGCTCGGTGAATTTCTCGATCAGTTCATTACCCCACGGGCTCGCAGGCAGCTTTGCGTACGGCATCCTGCTTCCTGCCGGGGCATGAAAATCCCACTGCGGGAAACCTTCCCACTTCTGATCGACATATTTCGCCGGCAGGTTCTCGGCGTTGAAGCGCTGGGCCCATTTGGGCAGTTCTTCCATATAGAAGGAGCTGCTGACGAAGTGGCCGCTCACGTCATCAAACCAGTACGCGCCGGCAGCCCGGTGTCCCGAAGGCAAGATCGCTCCGCGCGCTTTGATTGAGATGCCGATCACTTTTGAATCGCTGTCCGCATCGCGCAGCTCGTCGCCGACGGTGCTTACGAGCAGGCGCTTCGGCGATGCCGGATCGGCATCTGTGCAGGCCGCGCCTTTCTCTTCCTGCGTGCCGCCTACCGTCTTCACATTCCAGTCGCAGACACTTGTGACCACCTGGTGCTCGGCGCGATCGTACCAGGCATTGCCAATGATTCCGCTAACGGCCGGCATCGCGCCGGACATAAATATGCTGTGACCCACCGCTGTAACGGTCGGCACTTGCTCGTAAAAGGCATTCGTAAAATCCGCGCCTTGCGTGAGCAACTGGTCCAGGCCTCCGTGATAGTCGGAGCGGAAGCGCGTCAGGTAGTCATACCGAAACTGGTCGACAATAATGCTGACAACCAGCTTGGGCTTGGCACGAGGCGCGGCCGGTAACGGACTCGCAGCAAGAAGTGAAAATAATGAAATTGCAGTAACTGCAATTTTTGGAACAGCCATTCGGCATCAGAGTAGCAGAGATAACCGTCGCTTCCCGCCCGAAGACTCAGACTACATGGGCGCATTAGCCTTCACGTGCTCGCTTGGGCCACCGAGCCAGTGCAGGTTCTTCGCCGTGCTGTCAAACGCGTCGCTCGTCTTGAAGAGCTCCCAATCGCCATTCCGTGCCGCGTCCCGGGTTCTGTTCAATATGGCGGCTATCTGGTCCTCAGTGACCTGCTGGTAAGTGTTCGCTGCCGTGATCGCCTGCTCCAGAAACTCCGGTTTGTCGATCCCCGTGATGACTACCGACGTGGGCATGTTCAGAGCGTAGTGCAGGCATTCCATCGGGGTCACGATTTTACTTTTCAGGATGACCTTGTCGCCCATGCTCTTCATTCCGAGAATGCCGATGTTGCGCTTCTGCAGTTCTGGCATAACCAGGTTGCCGAAGCTGCGAAAATGCGCGTCCATCACGTTGATGGGCATCTGGACGGCATCAAACGTGAAGCCGTGTCGCTCCGCTACTTCGAGCATGTAAAGGTGAACATGCGGATCTTTGTGGCCCGTAAAACCGATGTAACGCGCCTTTCCTGATTTCTTGGCTTCGAGCGCCGCTTCGATGGCACCGCCGCGTGCGAAGATACGATCCGCATCATCGAAACGGATAATTTCATGGAACTGCAGCAGGTCGACATAATCGGTCTCGAGACGCTTCAGGGATTCATTGGTCTGTTTCGCCGCCGATTCCTTGGTGCGGCCGTCGATTTTCGTCATGAGAAAAACACGATCCCGGGAGCCGTTCTCGCGTAGCGCCTTCCCCATGCGCCGTTCGCTCTCACCCTCGTTGTAATCCCAGGAATTGTCCAGAAAATTGATACCGCGATCCACACCGGCATGCATTAGCCTGATAGCCTCAGCCTCGGTTAACTCGGGACTGCCGAGATGAAAGCCGCCCATCCCGATGCAGGAGACCTGCTCGCCCGTATGGCCAAGCGTCCGGTAAGGAATTTCGCGTTGGTCCGCCATGCTCGTTAGATGTTCGGCCCGCTTAAACGCTACTTCTCTTCGGAGCTGTTGTCAGGGGCAATTTCCTTGATCTCAATGCCGGCCGGCCTCGCAAAAAGGGCGGGGTTGAACGGCATCTCCTGGTACGTGAAGTATTCGTACTTATAAATGCCGTCTTTTGCTTGCCAGCTCACCAAGATTGGGATCTCGCTTCCGCCCTTCACAACCAGTTTTGCGTTGCCGTAGCGTGCGTCCAAAATGTAGGCATCGGTCGGCCTCGCGTTGATAATTGGCCCCGCTTCTTTGGTTGCGCCCGCTTGCTCGAAAAAATCGAATTCATCTCCGAATTCGAGATGATCGAGCGCCGGCAGTTCACGCTTTGGATCGAGCGGGAGGACCACCGGCAGATGCAGATCGTTCGGGCCGCCCTGATCGATGGCGTGCGTTCCTTTCCGGTCGATCAAATTCACGCTGTAGGCATCCGGCTCCGCGATGATAGTCAGCTTCCGCACATGCTGCCGGGCATCCGGCGGATCTTCGATACGGGCATAGTGCGGACCGGCGCGATAGATCGTCCTGGGTAGGGCCGCGAAGGATCCGGGCTTGATTCCGGGCCCCATGAGGCGCACGACCATTTTGGTCATGCTCTTCAGCTTGCTGTCCGGCGGTTGACGGTCAGCGGTTTGAGGCAGCGGCAGAGACAACGCCAGCCCGACTAATGTAAAGCACACCAACACAAAAACACCAGGCCGGAAAACACCAGGCCGGGGACTGCAAAAAATACGCACAACCCTCTCTAAAATGTGACGGCGAGTTAGGAAAAGTGTTTCTGCGTTACATTGTTGTTTACGAAGTGGACAAGGTCCTGGAGCTGCGCGCTCTTACCAAGCATTACCCGAACCATCACGCCCTCAAAGGCATCTCGTTCTCTCTCACCCAAGGTGAGTTCTTTTCGCTCGTAGGTCCTTCCGGCTGCGGCAAGACGACCACCCTGCGCCTGATCGGTGGATTCGAGGAACCGACGTCCGGCGAAATCACCCTGGCCGGCCGCCCCGTCGCGGGATTGCCTCCCTATCGGCGCGAAGTCAGTACGGTTTTTCAGAATTACGCCCTGTTTCCGCACCTGACGGTGGCGCAGAACGTAGCATTCGGATTGGAACGGCGCAACGGGGTCACCCGCAGCACCATCCGGAACAGAGTCGAGCAGGCGCTCGCGCTGGTTCAACTCTCAGGCAAAGAAGCCCGCAAGCCGAATCAGATCTCAGGCGGCGAGCGCCAGCGTGTCGCACTTGCGCGATCGCTTGTAGTAGAGCCGAAAGTCCTGCTGCTCGATGAACCCCTGTCTGCACTCGACCCCAAACTGCGCAAGCAGATGCGCCAGGAATTGAAAAGCCTGCAGCGCCGGGTCGGCATTGCGTTCCTCTTCATTACGCACGATCAGGAAGAAGCGTTGTCGTTATCCGACCGGATCGCCGTCATGAACCAGGGATCGATTGAGCAGATCGGAAAGCCGCGGGAACTCTATCAGGAGCCCACGTCGCGATTTGTCGCCGAATTTCTCGGCGAAGTGAACTGGGTGAACGGCGCGGGTATACGTCCTGAAGCGATTCGCGTTTCAAAGGAGAATCCGGCGAACGGCGCACGGTCCGTTGCCGGAGTCGTCGAAAGCTCGACTTTCTTAGGCAATGTGACACACCTGGCGGCGCGCCTTCCGAATGGCGCAAACTGCACCGCACAACTGCCGCTGAACGGCTGCACCTTCGAGCTTGGCGAACCGGTGCATCTCTGGTGGGATGCTTCGGACGAGCTGCGGGTCAGCGCCTGATCGATGAAACACCTGCGCGCCGCCTTCCTCGCGCCGGGCGTGGCAGTAATGGCGATTTTGTTCTTCGCGCCGCTGCTTATCGTACTGGCTTACAGTCTGCTGACTCGCGGGGCCTACGGCGGCGTAGTCCCGCCGTGGACGGGAGAGAGCTATGCGCGCGTTTTCGATCCGCTCTACGGAGAAATTCTCTATCGGTCGGTATGGATCGCCGGCGTGTCGACCGCGCTGTGCCTGGCGCTTGGATTCCCCCTCGCTTTGTACATCGCGCGAGCCGCTCGCCACAAGGGTCTATTGCTGAACCTTGTCATGCTGCCCTTCTGGACCAGCTTCTTGATCCGCACGTACGCCTGGATGTTTCTGCTGCGCGATACCGGTCTGATCAACAGCATGTTGCTCTCGCTGCACGTCATTCGCGAGCCGCTGCCGCTGCTCTTCAACACGGGGGCCGTTATTCTGGGCCTGGTGTACGGCTATCTGCCGTTTATGGTGCTGCCGCTGTACGCCACGCTCGAGAAGCTCGACCCCTATCTGCTTGACGCCGCGGCAGATCTCGGCGCGGCGCCATTCGTAACCGTGTGGCGCGTGGTCGTTCCGCTTGCAAAACCGGGCATGGTCGCCGGCTGCCTGCTGGTCTTCATTCCCTGCCTCGGCGCATACCTTACACCCGATCTGATGGGCGGAGGCAAAACCGTAATGGCCGGCAATTTAGTCCAGAACCAGTTCACCACCGCGCGCGACTGGCCATTTGGAGCGGCAGTGTCGCTGGTTCTCATGGTGCTCGTCCTGGTTGTTACCCGCGCACTTATGCGGCGCACCGAGGAGCTGCTATGAAACGCTTTCTCGCGCTGTATGCGGGCGCGGCGTACCTGTTCCTCTATGCTCCGCTCTTCGTGCTCGGGGTATTCAGTTTCAACGCTTCAAAAATCGCCGCATGGCGCGGCTTCACCTGCAACTGGTACGCGAAGGTCTTTCACGATCCAGCGCTGCTCGATGGCACTATGAACAGCCTCACCATAGCGCTGGTGGCTACGATCGTCTCGACGATAATCGGAACCCTTGCAGGTTACGCGCTCTGGAAGAAGCGTCTGCCGTGGCTCACGAATTCGCTGTATCTATCGCTGCTGACGCCGGAGATCGTAACCGGAATTTCGCTGCTCGCTTTCTTCGAATGGGCATTCCACTTTCTGCATGTGCAGCTCGGGATGCACACTGTCATCCTGGCTCACATCTCGTTTTCGCTGGCCTATGTAGTGATTGTGATTCTGGCGCGCCTGCGCACGCTTGATCCGGCACTCGAAGAAGCTGCGCTCGATCTCGGTGCGAATGAGTGGGAAGTGTTCCGGCGCATCACTGTCCCATTGCTGCTGCCCGGGATCATCGCGGCGGCCCTGCTGTGCTTCACCGTTTCCTTCGATGACTATGTGATTACGAGCCTGGTGGCAGGCGTCAACTCCGAAACGTTGCCCATGATCATCTATGCGATGGCCCGCAAGGGCGTGAGCCCGGAAGTGAACGCGCTCTCGGTAATGATTACGATGGGACTCGGGGTGTTCATTCTAGTCGCGGGCAGATTGGAGCAGCGGGCGTGAACCGCCGTATCTTTCTGATGTCGGTTGCCGGCGCGGCGCTCGGCTGCACCCGCGGGCACAAGCAGCGGCTGAATGTATATAACTGGGAGAACTACGTCGCGAGTTCGACTATTCCCGATTTCGAGCGTGAGTTCGATTGCCGGGTGCGCTACGCGACGTACGGCAGCGCCGAGGAAATGCTCGCGAAGGTGATGAGCGGAAACTCCGGCTGGGACGTAATTTTTCCTTCGAATAGTTTCGTGCAACCGATGCACGAACTCGATCTGCTGGCACAACTCGACCATAAACGACTTACAAATCTGAGCAACCTGGACGCGCGCTTCGAGCACCCCGCCTGGGATCCTCCTCTCGAATGGTGCGTGCCTTACATGCACAGCGCAACAGGAATTGTTTACTCAAAGTCGGTATCGCGCCGGCCGCTGGCCTGGGCCGATCTGTGGACCGATTCCTATCAGCGGCGCGTGACCATGCTCGATGACCCCGCGGAAGTATTCGCAGCCTGCCTCAGACGGCTCGACCAATCAATTAACTCGGGAGATCCTCGCGCCTTGAAACAGGCGCGCGATCTCGCCATCCAGCAGAAGCCATTGCTGCGCGCGTATCTCAACGAAGAAGTACGCGACCAGGTGGTGGCGGGCGATGTGCTGGCAGCGCAGATGTGGGCGCAAGTCGCGCAGGTGGCGATGGACAATTCGGCGAACCTGGCGTTCTCTTTTCCTGAAGAGGGGTTTGCCCTTTATGCAGATAACATTTGCATCCTGCGGGAGAGCAAGCATCGAGAGCTGGCATACGAGTTCGTGAACTACCTGCTGCGACCGAACGTGGCGGCGGCCATTGCGATTGATATGCGGACCGCAACGGCCAACGGTGCGGCGCGGGCGACGTTGCCGCGGACACAGCGCGAAAACACGATTCTGTATCCTGCGCCGGAAGTGCTGGCGCGGGGCGAATGGTTTGCGCCACTGCCGGGGCCCGCGCAGCGCTTGCGCGACCGCTACTGGACCGAGATCAAATCCGCTTAGAGCAAACGGCGGGTGCGGGGTTTCGCAAGCCGCCGCTCCAGCCGCTCGCGGCGATGCTCGAGCGCCACGGACGGGGCATACGCCAACGCCTGTTTCGTGAATTCGAGCGCGATTCCGTAGTTGTTCTCTTCGTGCTCATAGTACTTGGCAAGCTCTTCGAGTGCGTTCACCCGATACTCGTTGCGGCAGCCGGCAAGCTCCGTGAAGATGCTCAGGGCAGCATGCGGCCGCTGCAGTTTCTTCTCAAGCATGGCGATATCCCACAAAACGCGGAAAAGATGCCTGTCCGGCAGCCCGGCGTCGACGGCCTGCTTGTAGAGCGCGAGCGCCTGCTCCTGTTCACCGGCGGAAAGAAGCCAGCGGCCGATGCCCGCCAGTTCCTCTCCGCGCTTTACGCCCACCCGCGACAGCGATTCGGAATCAGTGGTGCGGAACGCCGCGGGCACTATCGCGGTTAGACACGCGAGCGTGAGGATATCCATCGCGTTGTGATGGAAAATGGGCACCAGCCGCTGCGCTTCGCGATTGCGCAGATATTCGAAGTAGACGTACGGGATGAGTTCGCCCGGCAGGTCGCCTTCGCGGTACACGCCGAGGATCTCCTGTTCAAGCTGAATGAGCCGGCAGCTTTCGAGGCGCAGTTTCCAGAGCCGGCGTGCACCGTAGAGGAGATCGAGATGGCCGAGGCGCGAAAAGGGCGGCTTGTGGCGCGTCATGCGGTAGCGCGTTTCGAGCAGCGGCTGATCGTACGTGCGGCCGTTATAAGTGATCAGAACGTCGAAATCTTTGAGATGGTCGGTGAGCGCGGCAAGCAGGCTGGGTTCTTCCGCATATTCCCGCATGAAAAACTGGCGCACCCTGAAGCCTTCCGCGGTGATACGGCCAACGCCGATCAGGAAGGCATAAGTTCCCGAGCCGCCGGCCAATCCGGTTGTCTCGGTATCGAGGAACGCCCAGCGATGCGGCGGGACGGCCGGGATTTCGTTTTCCCCCAATGCGTCCAGAAGACTGTGCGGAAGCTCCGCGAGCGCGCCGATGTCGGCAGAGCCGTGCTGTTTGTGCGCAGCGTAAAGGCGCTCCGTCTGGAAATGCGCGCCGAGATCATTCGAGACAACCTGACCTTCGGACCATTCCTCGATGAAGCTCCTGGCATCGGGCTCCGGCGGAAGAACTGGAATTTGAGCGGGTGTCCTGGGAGCGGTGTACCTGCGGTCATACTTACGGTCAATAGCCGCAATGCGCCGCCGCAGTCGGGCTAACTGTTCCTCTACGTCGAGCATCCGGGCCTGTTCTAAAATATTCGCCGTTTCTTTGCCAGTATACGATGAGACCAGGATGATTCGCCCCGCGCTGCCCTTTTTGTTGCTATGTTATGCCGCTTACCTTCCAGCGCAACAGGCTGCTTTTGACGTGAAAAGCCACTACACAAAGCGGCAAGTGCGGATTGCGATGCGCGACGGAGTGAAACTGTTCGCGATCGTGTATGCGCCGAGAGATACGTCACAGAAGTATCCGATTTTGCTGACACGGACGCCTTATAGCGTGGCTCCGTACGGTCCTGATGAGTTTCCCCACCATCTGGGACCTTCGCAAAAATTCGCCGAAGACGGGTTCATCTTCGTGTATCAGGATGTTCGCGGGCGCTACATGTCAGAAGGCACGTTCATGGACTTGCGGCCTGAGCATGACGAGGCGAACGGTGCCGCAGACATCGACGAAGCCACGGATACGTACGACACGATTGACTGGCTGGTCAAAAACGTTCCGAACAACAACGGCAAGGTTGGTTTGACCGGCATTTCGTATCCGGGTTTCTATACCGACTGCGGGCTCATTCATTCGCATCCGGCTTTGGTCGCCGCTTCTCCGCAGGCCCCGGTCTCGGATGAATACATGGGCGATGACGCATTCCACAACGGCGCTTTCATGCTGGTTGCGAACTTCAGTTTTTTCACAGGTTTCGGGAAGCAGAACAATCCCACCTTGCCGCCCGCGGAAAAGCCGTTCGATTACGGAACCAAAGACGGCTACAAGTTCTATCTGCGAATGGGCAATCTGGACAACGCCGACAAGCTCTACTTGCACTACCAGAATCCATACTGGACCGACACGATGGAGCACACCACTTACGACCAGTTCTGGCAAACACGGAGCGTTCTACCTCATCTGAAATCCGTGACTCCGGCTGTGCTGGTGGTGGGAGGCTGGTTCGATGCGGAGGATCTCTCGGGCACGCTTAAAACGTTTCGAGCGATTGACCAGCAGTCTCCACAGACCTCGGACAAGCTTGTGATGGGGCCGTGGGCACATGGCGGATGGCAGCGCGAAAGCGGCGAAAAGCTCGGCGACATCGCCTTTGGCGCGAAAACGGCGGTGTTCTTTCAGGACGAGATGGAACTGCCGTTCTTCCGGCACTATCTGAAAGACGCGCCCGATCCGGCGCTGCCGAAGGCATATGTGTTTGAGACCGGGAAAAATGTGTGGCGCAAGTTAGAGCAGTGGCCTCCGGCAGAGGCGAAGCCGGCCCGGCTGTACTTTCACGCAAATGGAGAGCTGTCATTTAATGCGCCCGCAGATACGAAGAGTTATGACGAGTACATAAGTGACCCGAACAAACCAGTTTCGTTTTACGGCAAACCGACGCTCGATATGGCTCGCGATTACATGGATGCGGATCAGCGATTCGCCGGCAACAGGCCGGACGTGCTGACGTACGAAACGGAACCGCTCGCGGAAGACGTCACGATCGCGGGCCCTATCTCGCCGGCGCTGTTCGTTTCCACGACGGGAACCGATTCGGATTTCGATGTCAAGGTCATTGACATGTATCCGGAGGATGCACCCGGCGTGCTGGCAGGATATGAGCAACTGGTGCGCGGCGAACCGTTTCGCGGCAAATTCCGGAAAAGCTTCGAACATCCGGAAGGCTTCTCGCCTGGCGCCGTGCAGCAGATTCATTTCACGATGCCGGATGTTTACCACTGTTTCCAGAAGGGACACCGGATCATGATCCAAGTGCAGAGCTCATGGTTCCCGCTGACGGACCGTAATCCGCAGACGTTCACGAATATACCTTCGGCCAAACCGGAAGATTTTGTGAAGGCCACGGAACGTGTATACCGCTCGGCTGGAGCGGCTTCCTTTATAGAAGTGAATGTACTCAGATAGACCGGGCGCATGTCGCGCGGGTTGCACCACACGTTAATTTCCGCTCATATAAGTGGATCAATGTACTCTGACTCAGGTATAGTTTCGTCTTTGAATGCAGAACGGGAGGAATGGATAGATTGAACCGCCGAAAGTTTGTAACTCAGACAGCAGGGGCACTGTTTGCGGCAGTAGTGGGAACGCAAGCAGTGCAGGCGCAGATGTATCGCTACAATCCGGAGCATCGGCGTCCGGTCGATGCGACGATTCACGATCTGAAAGTGATTGCCCAGCACAACACATATTCCGGGAGGGAGATGGAGCGGTATGACACCGCGATGACTCACCTGTCGCAGTTTGCCGAGCGCTTACACGAAGGCTTTTTCGATAAAGGCAAACTCGATCGAGGCATCGACGATGTGCAGAACGTTCTCAATAAGAACCCGATGGATGGCCGGGCACGCGACATACTCAACCACGATGTGGTCGAGCTGCGGCGCCTGCGCAGAACCTGGGATCTGGGTTACCGCTACGGAGTTTAGCGGCGGATCTGTTCAAGCTCGCCGGGTGTGAGGTAGCGGAACGCACCTGGGGCAAGGCCATCGAGCCGCAACGGCCCGATGGCTACCCTGATGAGACGCAGCGTCGGAAAACCTACCGCAGCGGTCATGCGGCGAACCTGGCGATTGCGGCCTTCCGTGAGGGTGATTTCGAGCCAACTGGTCGGGATACTCTTGCGATAACGAATGGGCGGATCGCGCGGTGGAAGCTTCGGTTCTTCGATGATTCGCGCGGTGCATTGGCGCGTGCGGACGCCCTGAATGATCACGCCTGCTTCAATCGCGCGGATCGCTTTGGCCGCCACCATGCCCTCCACTTGCGCCCAATACGTCCGAGGATGCTCGAAGCGCGGATCGGTGAGGCGATGCTGCAGCGGCCCGTCATCGGTTAGCAGCAGCAGACCTTCGCTATCGAAATCGAGACGGCCGACCGCATAGACGCCGGGCACGGGAATAAAGTCGGCCAGCGTGCGGCGTTCCGGATTGGCGTTTGGGTCACCGGTGCCGGTTGTGAACTGGCACAGAACGTGGACGGGCTTGTGAAATAGAAGGTAGCGGAAGGCCCGCCGGCTCATCCAATTATCGTATGGCGTTGACCGATGGATCTCCAGAGCCGCCGCGGCCACGGCGCTCGCCTCTCCAAGCTCTTTTGCCGTATACGACCATCGTGCTGATCATCGCGGCGCTCTACGTAGCGTGGGTGTTTTATTCGCGGTACGAGAGCAACAAACGGGCCGAGCAGGCGCTGGCGGCCAAGGAAGAAGCACAGCGAAAGCGCGTCATCGATGAGGTGTATGGCTCAGGCGAGATCCGGTTCCAAAACTTCTCGGCCGACAACGGTTCTTTGCGGCGGGGAGAGACCACCGAGCTCTGCTACGGCGTTGAGAATGCGACATCGGTGAAGCTGGATCCGCCGGTGGAAGCGATCAAGCCGATGTATCACCATTGCATCGAGGTCGCACCGAAGAAGACAACCACCTACACGATCACGGCGTTTGACGCCAAAGGGAACCACAAGTCGCTGTCGCTGACGATTCAGGTGCGGTGACCGGAACCGGCAAGCGCCCGGCGGCGTCTGAGCCGTAGTGTGAAGCGGTTATTCGTATTCTCCATCTTGACAGTGGCTGCGGTTCCGACTCTGCTGTGCACTCAGGAGATGAATGAAAATCAGGCGCCGCTGAACTATACCGACGAAGAAGCGTATGCGGTGTACACGGCGATACTACCCCACAACCGCCCGTATCTGGTAATTCGCTCCTATACCGTTTCGCATGAGAACCAAATGTGCCCTTTGCCGAAAGAAGGTTTTCCTAGGATCGTTAGTGCGGCAATTGGAGATTGGAAACGCGTCAACCAGCAGAGATGGACACTCCTGCCCATGTTGAGTGTGTCCGGAGCATATGAGTTGATACCGTCCAAGCGTTTGGACGATATCTTCAGTGAGAATGGCGGCGATTTTCCGTTCTTTTACGGGCTGTATCCCAATTCGGGCGGATTTATCGAATTGTCAGCGGTGGGATTTAACGCCGACAAAACGGTCGCGGCTGTGTATATGGACGAAGTATGCGGCGGTCTCTGCGGAAGCGGCGCCTTTTTCGTTCTCAAGAAAAGCGACGGCGAATGGAGCCTCATGAATGGTGGCCCCCGGTGCGTGCGGATATCGTGAAGCGGCAACCCGGTTCAGGAGTCCGGCTTTCGAGACAATAGAAGCATGAGCGAGAAAGCTACGTTTGGCGCAGGATGTTTTTGGGGCGTTGAAGCCACCTTCCGCGAAGTGGACGGCGTAATTGATGCCGCAGCGGGCTATGAAGGCGGGCATACACTTAACCCGACGTACAAAGATGTCTGCACCGATCAGACCGGGCATGTGGAAGTAGTCGAAGTAGAGTACGACCCGGCAAAAGTGAGCTACGAGCGACTGCTTAACGTCTTTTGGGACAACCACGACCCGACGCAGGTGAACCGGCAAGGGCCGGACGTCGGAACGCAATACCGGACGGTGATTTTCTATCACTCGCCGGAGCAAGAGAAGACCGCGCGGGAGTCGAAAGCGAAACTGGATGCTTCAGGGCGCTTCCGGAAGCCGATTGCGACGGCTATCGAGCCGGCACAGACGTTCTACCGGGCGGAAGAGTATCACCAGCAATACCTGGCCAAGCGCGGGTTGCGGCATTGCCATATCTAAGTGGTTCAACGAAAATGGGGACTGTCCCTTGTGGACTGTCCCCAATTTCATTGGGCTTACGCGAAGTCAACTTGATCGGGGCGGGCGTTTGTCCGGACAGGGAAACCGTGCGGGCTGCGCTGCACCTTGTTGCGGAAGTATTCGATCGTCACGCTGAGTCCTTCGGTAAGAGACACCTGCGGCTCCCAACCGAGGATGCGGCGCGCTTTCGTAATGTCGGGGCGGCGCAGCTTCGGATCATCCGACGGCAGTGGCTTGAACTCAATACCAACCGCGTTGTCGAACCGCGCCCGGATCTCTTCGGCAAACTGCAGAATGGTCATTTCGGCCGGGTTACCGAGGTTCACTGGATAGCGCTCTTCGGATTCGCTCAGCCGCAGCAGACCTTCCACGAGATCTGAGACAAAGCAGAAACTGCGGGTCTGCGAACCATCGCCAAAAACGGTTAACGGCTGACGTTTGAGCGCCTGATCAATAAACGCCGGCACCACGCGGCCGTCATTCAGGGCCATGCGCGGCCCGTAGGTGTTGAAGATGCGGGCGATGTTTGTGGGCAGACCGTAGGTCCGATGGTAGGCCATCGTCAGCGCCTCGGCATAGCGCTTACTCTCGTCGTAACAGGAGCGCAGGCCGACTGGGTTCACATTACCCCAATACGTTTCCGACTGCGGATGCTCCAACGGATCACCGTAGCACTCCGAAGTGGAAGTGAGCAGCAGGCGCGCGCCATGGCGGCGAGCGAGTTCCAGCATGTTTTGCGTGCCGGTGGAACCGGATTCGAGCGTCTCAATTGGATGAGCCAGATAGTCAACGGGACTGGCCAGAGAAGCGAGGTGAAAAACGCGATCGACCGGCCCGGCGATGGCAACGGGCCGGCACACGTCGTGCTCAATGAATTCGAATCCCGGCTGACCGGCTAAGTGTGCGACGTTATCGCGATGTCCCGTGATCAGGTTGTCTAATGCGACTACCTGATGGCCTGCTTTCAACAGGCGCTCGCATATATGCGAGCCGATGAAACCGGCTGCTCCTGAAATGACGTATCTCACGCTCTACTATGCTACTAGAGCGGTTGGGCATTCCATCATGCACGCAACAGTAATTGCTTTAAGAGCAGTGCTTCTGATCCTCATCGCCGTCTCGGCATGGCTGTTCTGGATGCGCTTCGGCAACGTGCTCGCGCGAATCCGGCAGGCGAAGCGCGATCCCGATTTCCAACTCCGGCCGCTAGGACCGCGGGTGTGGCGATTCTTCCGCGACGTGATGTGCCAGGCGAAAGTGATTCGCGAGCGGCCGCTGCCGGGACTGGCGCACGCCTTTGTGTTTTGGGCCTTCTGCGCTTTCGCCCTGGTGACGCTGAATCATTTCGCGGCCCGTTTTGGAGTTCCGTTCCTGAACTATCACACCGGGTTCGGTGCGTTCTACTTCTGGTTCGCGTTCGCGTTCGCGGCGTGCTGCGCGGTGTCGATTGCGGCGCTCGCGTTTCGCAGGTTTATCCTTCGGCCCAGGTGGCTGGAACCGCTGTCGCCGGAATCAGGCGTGATTGCGACGCTCATCTTCCTGCTGATGGTTACGTACATGCCAGTATGGTGGGTGGCGGAGGGTTCGGCAGCGGGGCAGGCGCTGTGGTGGATCCACATCCTGACCATCCTGGCGTTCCTCCCGCTGGTCCCTCACACCAAACACCTGCACCTGATACTGAGCCCGTTCGCGATTTTCCTGGACCGCGACCAGTTCAGCAAAATTCCGCCGCTTTCCGGCGATGAGGATTTCGGTCTGGTAAGTGGCAAAGACATCACCCGGATCACCGCGCTGCAGGCCTATTCGTGCGTGGAGTGCGGACGGTGCACGGAGCATTGCCCGGCGAATAACACCGGTAAAGAACTGAACCCGAAGCTGATCGCGCTGGGGATGCGGCGCTACCTGAACGAGTACGGAAATGCGAGCGAGACTCCGATTCTGAGCGCGACGGTTTCACAGAACGCCATTTTTCAATGCACCACGTGCGGCGCCTGCGAGTACCAGTGCCCGGTGGGAATCCAGCATCTGCCGATGATTGTCGGCTTGCGCCGTGGGGCGGTGAATACCGGCACGTGGGAAGACGATTACGGGACGAAGCTGTTCCTCAACCTGGAACGGAACGGGAACGCGATGGGCTTTTCGCAATCTGAGCGGGACAAGTTCATTGCCAAGCAGGAGTTTCCGATCTATGACGGGAAACAGGAATACTGTCTCTGGCTCGGGTGCATGGGCGCGTACGATCCTCGCGGCCGGGAAATCGTGTCGGCATTCGCAACGGTGATGAAGCACCTCGGGACCTCTTTTGGCGTACTCAAGAAGGAGCGCTGCACGGGAGATCCGGCGCGTCGGCTGGGGAACGACCTCGTGTTCGGACAACTCGCAGAAACGAATCTGGGAGTACTCCAGCAGGCGGGTGTGAAGAAGATTGTCTCGATCTGCCCGCACTGCGTGCGAACCATCCAGGAAGATTGGCGCGAATTCGGAGTGGCGGCGGAGATTGAGCATCACAGCGAGTTTCTGGCGCGCCATGCCGAGAAGCTGCCGCGGCAGACCGACGGCGGCCGCGTGGTGTTCCACGATCCGTGCTACCTGGGCCGGTATCGCGGCATTTATGACGCGCCTCGGGCAGTAATTGCGCGGTCGGCGGAGGTAGTGGATCCGCCGCGGGCGCGGGAACGGTCGTTCTGCTGCGGCGCGGGCGGCGGGCTGGTTTTTCTGGGCGAAGAGACTGGCCAGCGCGTCAACGAGACGCGGGCAAGAGAACTGGCCGCCACGGGAGCGGAAACAGTAGGCGCGGCCTGCCCGTTCTGCAACAGCATGTTCCGGGATGCGCTGGCAACGGCGTCGCCGAATCCACCTCGACTGCTGGAC
Organism: Acidobacteriaceae bacterium; assembly: GCA_019233755.1. GTDB lineage: Bacteria > Acidobacteriota > Terriglobia > Bryobacterales > Bryobacteraceae > Bog-105. The sequence continues at coordinate 25,465 of JAFAMD010000067.1, forward strand.
ATCGCGCAAATTGCCGCTGAGACGATCGCAAACGTGCATCCGGATGGTACTGTTACGCGGCCCTTGGCATAGCTTTGGTGCGGAAGATTTCTTCGAAGAATTGGATGATTCGCTGGAGCGATTTTTGTGGCAGCGGGACGTGGATGGTATAGTTGGAGGAGCGGCGGTTCGCCGCCGATCCCACCGAGAACGGGCGCGTAGCTCAATTGGCAGAGCAAGTGACTCTTAATCACTAGGTTGTAGGTTCGATTCCTACCGCGCTCACCAGCGTTTTCAATTACTTATAAATCACTGGACCGATTCAATCGCAGACCGGGTAGCCAAGAGCTTTTCTGGACTCGTGCTGACTGGCGCCTGATGTGGGCTGAAGCGGACTAAACGGATGCGAGCGGAGCGCGCTAGCATGGCGGAAGCGATGAACGCGATGAATGGTCATCAAATCAACCCTGTGTTAGCGGCGTGATCTTGATCATCTTGTCTCTTACGGCGCTGCTCGCGTCAATAGCGGATACTTTCAGCACCCAACCAGACGAAGGTGCGGCAACGCACATCTTTCAACTATCAATCATGACGCTAGTGCCGACGCTGTGGGTCTTTCTCAGCACGGCGGATTGGGAGCAGGGCTTGCTGCGCAGTGCGCGAGTTTGGCGTTTCCAGCCGTCGCGCCCGACCGGAGCCACCCAGCAGCACCCTCTACAGCGAGTATCAAGGTAATCGTAGGACGCGGCGGGCAGCAAGGGGCGATACTGGCACTACTGTCGGAGCACTATTACGCCGAACCGAAAGCGAAGTGGAACGTCGCGTGCTTCGTGAAACGCGACCATGGCCCACAGTGCTCTCGATATGCGTTCTTTGCGTTCGCGCCCGACTCTCTCCACCGCAGCGCAGCCGCGCGCGCAACTGGGGATCCTGAGGAAGATTGAGAAGCCCAGTTCGTCTTGCAGTTCGCCCCTCACGTCAAAGCGTACCGTATTCGATTTGCTTTACGATTCGTATCTCCCTTTCAGGCTTTACGCGGACTATATGTTGGGTTCGTCGCCAGCGGAGTTGGCTAAGCAGTTTGCTCTTCCCGAGTATTGGGTGACCGAACGCATTGAAGCTGTTCGCCTTTGCGGTAAACAGATTCGATTAAATCTGCTCGGCTCGATGCCTCCATTCAATTGCGATTAACCGATTGGATAATCGCGACCACAGCCCGGTTAATTAGCGTCTGTTGAATCGGTTTAACTTTGGCCCCCCACGCAAGCCGCTACGAGGAGACGACGCTGACGGTTCCGATAAGTTTGAGGCAAGGCGCTCGAATGGCTCATCACCGTGCCTAATTTGTTGTGTGAGGATACTTCTCTTTGCATTTCTCGCTTCGATTGCGATGTTCGCCCAATCCGTTGATGGCCTGAGGGCCAAATACGGCAGCGCGGTATCGGAGACCAGCGCGGTATCGGAGACCTTCACCGTCCGCGATGGTATAGGCGTGAGAGTGAGGAAAGGGCCAAACGGGGCTATAGCTGAGATGCTCATTTTCCCGATGCGGGCAGACAGCCTAATTCAGTCAAGGAGTCTGACCTTCAGTTACGAAACGGCCAAGAATCTCCTGGATGAATTGGTCCCACCCTCAAGGAGGGGAAAGTTTGTCATCGCTGGATTCGTAGACGCTTTTTGTCTGCCTGAAAATGATTGCGCAGGCTCTTCGGAAGATTACGAAAATGTGAGCATCTACTACAACTCAGCAGCAAAGCCAGGACAGCTCTGCTACGTCGATGTCCGTTTCAAACGATAGGCCGATAGACCGTTCATCGCGACCAAAAAGTATCGCTCGTACCGCAGCTATGATCGGTTTCCGGGTGGCGGCACAGGGGGCAAAGCGTCCTTCGCAAGCCGCTATGAGGTCCCGGAGGCGCGCTACCGCCGAAGGGCCGAAGACGCTGCGAAGCGTATTGGTAAACGACCGCATCTGACCCTCACCTCTCGACGGCAACAACTTTCGGAATTGATGCACATCATCACGGTCGCTGGCGTGTAGAGTTTACACCGGGTTCTGTCTTCAAATAGTCAACTCAAACATCGCGTTCACGCATTGGGAAGATCGCGGTCGCGCGACGTTGCGACCGGGTTGGGGCGGCATCGCCTCCCGCCTGCGCCGTTGATATTCTTGGACCGCCGCCTAAAGCCTATGAAGCTGAAAGTCCGACCCCTCACGCCGGAGTTGTGGCCTGCCCTAGAGGACCTCTTCGGCCCGCTCGGTGCCTGCAATGGCTGCTGGTGCATGTATTGGCGCATCGGCAGTGGCCGCGGCAAATCCGGGGCCGGGGTAGATTCGGGTAGCCAACGAGTAGCCTAGAGGAGCAGAAGCAGGAGTGCGCAGAGGACAGAACGGAACGTAAATTGTTGAATGTTCGGACTCTGCACAGCAGGGCGGAGCGCGGTGGACGCCCTATGTACGGACTCTTAGTCACAGGTTGTAGGTTCGATTCCTACCGCGCTCACCACGTGAACTTATTGAATCCGTAGGGATTCTGGGATTCCGTCCTTTCATTCCCCGGGACCGTGTACGAACTCTTGTCCGAACTTTTTCAAATTCGGCTTTTTCAGCTTCGAGCTTCCAACAGATTTCGCTACCCCGACGGCGATGCCTTTTACCGAGCAATTCACAAGCCCACGGTGCGGATAGGGCGGGCGACTAAGTTCTACAATGTGTCGCGGCCGCCGCATCGGTTTTCATTCGCTGAACGAAAATTTAGGCCTGCAGCGAGGATCACGGAAAATCGACTACGTCGCGAGATAAAGGCATAGCGCCCTTCAGTCGTTTGGCGACTGTCCTATCAATTGGCAGGGCAGTTCCTTTAATCGAATAATTGTCAATGTCGTCCAGATTCAGTGAAGTCCGGCCTTCCAGCATCATGCTTTCGAACACGAATGGTAGGGATGTGACATCGAGCGTCGAGGGTCGGTCGCTGATCTGAAAGTGCAGATGCGGACCAGTCGTGTTGCCGCTGTTGCCAAGCAGTCCAAGCTTATCTCCCGCTTTTACGTGATCGCCCACGTGCACGGTCAGGCTGTGTGGAGCAAGATGAGCGTACATGGCATAACGTCCATTAGCAAGCTCAAGGAGCACGTGGTTACCAGCAATTTCGGACACCTTTAAGCCGGTTGGCGCTGCGCCTGGCGCCTCATCCGGCAAATCGCGCATTGTCTCGACGACTGTGCCCGGTGCTACTGCCAGCACATCCAGGCCGTAGCAAAGCCAGTCTTCTGATTTCTTTCCATCGGTCCGAAACGCTTTCCCTTCCCGGTTTACTTTGATCCAATCAATTGCAAAACCCTCGGACGGATCAAGCGTTCCGTTCATTGCATTGACAACAAAGCGATGAGGGCCAACCTCGAGACAACACCCGTTCGCGTTTACCCACCCGTCGCCCTTAAACGGGGGTGCGATGAGAATGGGCGTTTGTGAGCTCAGCTTCAGCGGCGGGCTCAGCAGAGTAGATTTCGGCATGGCCTTGATCTCGGGCTGAACGGAATGGACGCGCAAAGCGATGGAGCATGGCACGTCGCTACTACTCGCGTAACTTACGTCGAAATACATTACCCCCGATTGGCCGCCCGTGAGCGCCTTCGAATAACCTGCTTTATCGCCGCTCGAGTTCGACGGTAGCGGCCTTATCTCGCCTGTGACATCTTCGTCCTTTATGGAGAGTACGCGATTCGTACCCGTTGGCTGGTTGTTTCGCGACGGGTCCACTACTTCGACGGACTGAATCGTTGTGGGCTGGCTCCACGGATTTGTGAATAGCATTGCAAACGCAAGATGAATCCGCCCGTCCGATCCCCTTACCGGATAGACGCCCGAGCCTAGCAGCCCGTGGCAGAACCCCTGGAATTTCTGAGATAACAGCAGGGCCGAGATGAGTAAGTTCGTCGAAACAGAATAGAGGCTGAGGTGGAGTATGTGGCGCCGGTGCGTCGATTTTCGCTGTTTCGGCTGCTACATAGCAG
>JAFAMD010000055.1 GCA_019233755.1 Acidobacteriaceae bacterium
GGTTGCATCGTTCGAAAGCAGAGCTGTCACCACAACGCCCACGCCGTACAGCAAAGAGAACAATCGTCCGCAGGAATCCCGGGCCGCTGCAACCGCCTTTGCGGCAAGCCAGTCGAACAAACCCTGCCGCCTCGCCATTTCGGCGAGCAGCATCATTCCTATCAGAAAAAGATAGACGTCGGTTCCTTTCCTGACGGCTGCCGCTGCCTGTTCGCCGCTGAGCAGCCGAAAAACGAGAAGAAGCAAGGCGCCGAGGCAGGCCCAGATGAATTCCGGCCAACCTTTCGGCCGAATGAGGATGCCGAGGATTGTCAGTGCCGCGATAACCCAGATTCCGAAATGGCTCATCATTTTCCGTGCACATCGCCATTGTCCATGGTCCGTTTTCGGGCCCTGACGTAAGCCCGCCTACGTTATCTTCAATAGAAGTGCTGATTCTCGCGTCCGCCTCGCCTCGCCGGCACGAGCTCTTACTTGCAGCCGGCATTCCTCACCGGGTACAGCCCGCGTCAGTTTCTGAGGACGGATTACCCGGCGAAGCGCCGGTCGATTTCGTTCGCCGGCTGGCAAGTGAAAAGGCTCAGTCAATTCCGTGCAATCCCGGAGAAATTGTGCTCGGCGCGGACACCATAGTCTGTATAGATAACCAGGTGTTCGGAAAACCTGCCGATGACCAGGATGCCGTGCGTATGCTCCGATTGTTGTCTGGACGCCACCACTGGGTCCATACCGGCATCTGTCTTCGCTCAAAAAACCGCTCCATTGTGGACGTTTCGAGCACGAAAGTGAGGTTCACCCGGCTGACCGATGATGAAATTGCGGAGTACACTCGCAGTGGGGAGCCGCGCGATAAAGCCGGAGCCTATGCGATCCAGGGACTCGCGTCCAAATTCGTGACGCAGATCGAGGGCTGCTACCACAATGTTGTGGGTTTACCCGTCTCGCTTGTTTACCATCACCTGAAGGACCTATGAAGCTCTTTGTTGCCAGTGGCCTCGTGTTCGCTACGTCGCTCGTCGCTTCGGCCACGGAGCCGGAACAGCATGCCGCGTGGAAAGACCAGGGAGTCATCTATTTGGATCACTCGCTAAACGCGAGGTTGCACAGCGTGCCCGTTCAGGCTGTCCATTTGAGCGATGGTTTCTGGAGCGCCCGCCGCAAGGTAACCACGGAGCGGAGCCTGCCTACGCTTCTCGCGCTTTTAGAGGAACACGGTGTGGTGGACAATTTCCGCCGCTTGGACGGGCGGCCCGAAATCCCGCGTAAGGGTCCTCTGTACACGGATTCCGATCTCTACAAATGGATAGAAGCGGCCGCCTGGGCAATTGCCTCCAACGAAACCTCCGAAGCCGATAAGCAAATGCTTCGCGGCGATGTGGAGTCGCTGATCACTCACATTGTTGCCGCGCAAGAGCCCAGCGGCTACCTGAATACCTACTTCGTCGGCGACAAGGTGCACCTTCGGTTTACCGATCTGCCGCATTCCCATGAGGACTATTGTCTTGGCCATCTGATACAGGCCGGAATCGCGTATTACCGTGCCACCGGCAGCCGTCGCCTTCTTGATGCCAGCATCCGGTTTGCGGACTACGTGGTCGAGAATTTTGGCGCCACCAAGCGGCCCTTTGTCACCGGACACCCCGAGCTCGAAATGGCACTCGTCGAGCTCTACCGCACAACGGGCGATGCCAAGTACCTGGAATTCACTCGCTACCTTCTAAGTGGGGTCGAGAAAGACCGGCTGAAGCTGAAAGATGCCGACATGCGATACATGTTCAGCGGTAAGCCGTTCGTATCCCACACGGAATTCGAGGGGCACGCGGTTCGGGCTCTCTATGCCGCCTCAGGTGCAACGGACTATTTCACCGAGGCTGGCGATCCGGCCATAAGGCGGACACTGGACCTGCTGTGGACCGATCTGACCACGCGCAAAATGTACATTACGGGCGGTGTCGGGTCTCGCTCGGCCGGTGAAAGCTTTGGCGATCCTTATGAACTACCCAGTGAGCAGGCATATGCGGAAACGTGCGCCTCTGTCGCCAACGTCATGTGGAACTTTCGTCTGCTTTTGCTGACCGGTGACGCACGTTACACGGACATCCTCGAGCGAACGCTTTACAACGGTGTAAATTCGGGCATGTCTCTCTCCGGGAACTTGTATTGCTATCGCAACCCCCTTGCCTCCAGCGGGGAGAAGTTGCGAAATCCCTGGTATGACACGACATGCTGCCCGCCTAACATTGAACGCCTTTTCGAATCCCTGCCCGGCTACTTTTACGCAATTAGCCGTGATGGAGTCTACGTGAACCTCTATGACAACTCGGAGATGGATTGGCATCTTGAGGACGGCACGGGCCTTACCGTATCGCAAGCGACGAATTATCCCTGGAGCGGCGATGTGAAGGTAACGGTTTCGCCGGCTCACCCGGCAGAGTTCGCCGTTTACCTTCGGTGGCCCGGATGGGCCTCCTCGGCTGAGGTCGCTATCAACGGGCAGCCTATACAGACTGCGGCCTTCCGGCGCGGCGAGTACATCTCGCTTTCACGAACATGGAAGCCCGGGGATGTTATCAATATCGCTTTCCCCTTGCAGCCGACGCCTATGATTGCAAACCCTCGCGTTGCGGACGACTATGGGCGCACAGCATTGCAGCGCGGACCGCTTGTGTACGCCCTGGAACAGATCGACCAGAATGGCGTCCCGCTTGGGGATATCTTCTTCCGTTCGAGCGCTCCGGTTACCGTTGAGGTTCGAAAGGAACTGCTCGGAGGCATCACGATCCTCAGGGCTCCCGGTAGCGCTTCGGAAAAACTTCTTTCAGAGGAACCGTTGTATACGCCAATGCCAGCCGTTCCAACCAGGAACAAGCGGCCAGTCATCCTGACTTTTATCCCTTACTATGCGATTGGCAATCGCGAACCCACACCTATGGAAGTGTGGGTTCCGCTATCGCGCTTTGATGGGCCGCCTGTTGCCCAGACCGCCGGCAATGTCGAACACCATTTCTGAAACCAGTTCGGACTACAGTAGTCTCACGAGGAGATTAAACGGTGTACAAGGTCCCTGTTGTCGAAATTAGTAGTGCAGCTCACGGTTCGGTAATGAAAGTCTTCTTTCGTATCCTTTTCTCGCGTGTTCAACGGCCTGTGGTTCGAAATCTTGGCCTCATTCTTGCGCTTCCCCTCTTTTGCGTCGGCCAGCAGGTTCCTGTGACGCCGAACCAGATTCCGACTGTTCCGGAAACTCGGGATGCGGCGCCGAAGGCCACCCAGCCGGGGGCTCCGGCACAGCCGGGGGGTGGTGCAGGCGCTCCGGTAGACTCTAACTCGTACAAAGTGGGTCCGGCCGATGTTCTCAGTGTTCGAGTGTGGGATGAGCCGCAGTTCTCCGGTCCGGTTGCGGTTCAGGAAAACGGGAAGATTACGCTGCCGCTGGTGGGTGATCTCGATGCTGGGGGGCACACACCCGTGCAAATCGAGGACTCGATCAGTAAGGCCCTTACAAAGTACATCGTGAAGCCGCTCGTGACCGTAACTGTTCAGGAAGTCGGCAGTCGAAGGTACTACATGGATGGGCAAATCAATCATCCTGGCGAATATGCGCTGGTCGTGCCCACAACCATACTGGAGGCGATCAGCAAGGCGGGTGGGACGCAGGAATTTGCCAATAAAAAGAAGATCTATGTGCTCCGCGGGGATCAGCGAATTCCTTTCAACCTCAAACAGGTCATCCGGGGTGAGCATCTCGACCAAAACATTCTATTGAAACCCGGCGACCACGTCGTCGTCCCCTGAAGAGGCAGGCCGCAAGCATCATGATTGACAGGCAATCTATACCCCGTCGCGCCCTCGATTTAGAGGACTACGCAGACATTGTCAGGCGTAATTTTCGCTGGCTGATCGCCCCGGCATTCGCCGGTCTTGTCATCTCCACGGTGGTCGCCTTCGCGCTGCAGAACACTTACGTATCCGACGCTCTAATCCGCGTCGTTCCACAGCAGATTTCTACCGAACTGGTACATCCCGTCAGCGCCCAGGACGTGGCCGACCGGGTAAACGCGATGGTTCAGAGTCTCGAAAGCCGTAACACCCTGACGAACATCATCACGACCTATGGCCTGTATAAGAGCGAGGTGAAACACGAGCCGTTCGAAGATGTCATCAGCCAGATGCAGAAATCCATTGGCATTAGGCCGATGACTGGACTGACCAGCGGGACCGAGCGCGAACTTCCCGCGATTCAAATCAGCTTTTCCTATAGCGATCGCTATATGGCTCAGAAGGTCTGCCAGAACCTCGTGTCGCGCCTGATGGACGCGAGCACGGAAGCTTCGTCTCAGACAGAGGTAAGCGTGAACCAATTCCTTCGCGATGAGTTTGATCAGGCCAAGCGCGATCTGGATACGATCGAGCAGAAGCTATCGGACTTCCGCCAAAAGAATGCGGGCCACCTTCCGGAAGAGACCCAGACGAACATTTCCCAGATGAACGCTCTCGAGACCCGTATGAGTTCGCTTTCAGAGGCTGCCACCCACAACGCCGAACAGCGGATGATGCTCGAATCCGAGCTTCGGCTGGCAAAGGACCGGTTGGCGGCAATTCAAACAAATTCGCCGCAATCTCTTGCACACAACGAACACGTCATGGAGTTAAACCGGCAGATCGAGCAGCTTGAGACAAACATCGCCTCCATGAGGGACCGCTATACGGAAGATTACCCCGGGCTCCAGAGTGCGAAGAGTCAGCTTGCCGTGCTGAAGAAACAGCGTGATCAGGCGCTGAAGGACGATGCGGCCGCCCCGCCTCTCATACCGGTTGATACCTCGACCATCAACCGGGAACGGGTGGATGCGCAGGGGCAAATTGACCAGCTTCAGGTCGCTCTTAAATCGAATGCGATGGAGGCGCAGCAGATTCAGAAGCAGTCAGGCCAGGTCAATGCCGGCTTGAAGAGCATACAAGACCGTCTGGAGGCTGTTCCGGCCGGTGAAAAAGAATATGCCGACCTGAATCGTGACGAAGCGCTTGCGCGGGAACGATACATCGAATCTGAGAGCAAGGTTGGAAAATCCGCGGTCTCCATGGATTTGGAGCGCCGCAGGCAAGGGCAAACAGTGGAACAACTGGATCAGGCCTCCCTACCGGAACAACCCACCGCTCCGAGGCGCACGCTGATCATTCCCGCTGGCCCGGTGATCGGCCTCGTTCTCGGCTTCGTTTTTGTCACGGTTCGCGAGGTTCGCGATACCACGCTGAAGAACCTGAAGGATGCGCGTCTCTATACTCAACTTTCCATTCTCGGCAGTGTTCCGCTGCTTGAGAACGATGTAGTCGTGCAACGCCGCAGGCAGATGATGTGGGTGAGTTGGGCGGCGGCCACGTTCGTCGGGCTCGCGATTATAGCGGGTTCCGTCGCGCATTATTTACTCAAGAAGGCGTAAAAACATGAGCCGAGTTCACGACGCTTTACGCAAAGCCGCGCAAGAAAATCCTCAACCTGCGAAGCCGGCCGCTCGTATTCCGAAGGCGCCTCTGCTGGCCCCGGATGTTCTGGCCGCCTCGCCCGAAGTCCCTGCGCAGGAAAAAGCTCAGGAGGAAGCACGGCAGCAGGGTGCAGCAGCGCAAGCCGGCTTCGAAGCTCGACCGGGCATCGAGACGCCTTCAGTAGAGGCGCCCCCAATCGAGACATCTCCCACGATCACCCGAAGCGCCCCGCTGTTCGATACGGTCGCCGACCTGGAGTGCCTGGAGGAGTTCATCCTCGATGCGAGACAGGTTGCGTTCGATCCGCTGCCGGAAGCCCTCCTGATGAATCCCGCCCGGCCGCGGGCGACCCCTGCAGAGGAATTCCGGAGCTTGCGGACCCGGCTGAACCACCTGCAGACGATTCAGCCGCTTCATACGCTGGTAGTCACAAGCCCATCGCCGGCCGAGGGCAAGTCCTTCACGGCCATGAACCTGGCCGTGGCACAGGCCCAACTGGCGGAAAAACGGGTGCTGCTCGCCGACTTCGATTTCCGACGTCCGACAATCGATAATACCTTCCGCCTGGCGGGCCAACCCGGGCTGACCGATTACCTGGAAGGCAAGGTTCGCATTAGCGACATCATCAACAAAGTCGGTGATACCAGTTTCTACGTGATGCCCGCGGGCAGCCCCGTGCCGAATCCCTTGGAGCTCTTAAACCTCAGGGAATGTCGCGCCCTGGTTGAAGCGCTTCGCAGCCACTTTGACTGGATCATATTCGACACGCCGCCTTTGCTTTTCGCTGCCGACGCGAATCTGCTTGCCACCATGGCCGACGGAACGATTTTGGTTGTCCGTATTGGAGCAACCACTTTTGAATCAGTCAGTCGTGCGATGCACTCCCTCTGTGAAAACAACATTTTGGGCGTTGTTGTGAACGGTGCGCGGCGCAGTGAGCTTTACAGCAAATACAGCTACTACCATGACTACTACTATTCGGAGCCGGAGCCGGAAAAAGCCGAGCCGCCTGCCTCCGATGATGTTGTAGTTGCCCACAAATAGCCCTTTCGAATCGGCGGCGTCTTCTCCTGCATCAAGGTAAGTGGGCCCCCGTCCGCGGAAGGCCCGGCAAATCCTGTTCCGGGAGCAATTCTTGAGTATAGAAACGCAACATGCCGATGTGTCCGATTGGTTTTCTAAGAAAACTGCCGACGTCCCTCCGGCGGTGCACGACCTCGTGCGCCAGCGCTGGAGCCCGCGCGCATTCTCTGACGAGCCAGTCTCGGATGCGGACCTCAAGACCGTTCTCGATGCCGCGCGGTGGGCTGCGTCCTCCTACAATGAACAGCCCTGGCGGTTCATTCTCGCCCGGAAATCCGAGGGCGCTGATTACGACAAGATGCTGAACCTGCTTGTGCCGGGTAATCAGGCGTGGGCGAAGAATGCACCGGTACTGATTATTACTGCAGCAAAACGAACCTTTTCGCACAACGGGAGTCCGAATTTCCATGCGGCACATGACGCCGGCGCCGCCTGGGCGCATCTCGCTCTGCAGGCAACCGCGTTAGGTCTGTACGCGCACGGCATGGCGGGTTTCGATCGGGAACGCGCTCGCAAGGAACTCGGAGTTCCTGATGATTACGAGGTGGTAACAGCCATTGCTCTTGGCCATCTCGGCTCACCGGAAGCTCTTCCCGATGCCGTTCGCGAGCGGGAACTGGCCCAGCGCCAGCGTAAGCCGCTAAGCGAACTCGTTTTCAAAGGGCATTGGGACAAACCGCTGCAGTTCTAGCCGGCCTCGTTCTATGGGCGCGCCAGGGTCACAATCGTCGCGCCCCATCCGCCCGCTTCAGCTGGCGCATCGCGAAAGTCCAGAACATACGGAGTTCGGCGAAGAGTTGATCGAACGATTTCGCGCTGCACGCCGATTCCACGGCCGTGAATGATTCGCGGAGCGGTGAATCCCAGCCGGTGCGCCTCTTCCAAATAGGCTTCCACCGCGACGGCTACATCCCGCGGTGCGATGGTATGCAGATCGAAGATATCCGTGACTGGAATTGCGATCGGCTCTTCCTCGCTCACGCGCCGTCCCTGCCAGTTACGGAAGTGGAAAACGGGGCGTCCAGCCGTGTTTCTGCTGGGGCGCGGAAGTGTCGCCGTTGCTTAAGCCCGCTCTGGGCGCCGTATTGCTGAAATCCAGTTCGGATTCATCGAAGCTGATCGGCCGGTCCAGCACCATTTCTACTGTTGAGCCTTTGGTTAAGGTTGCGTCAGGACCTCTCGTCAGCAGTACTCCAAGCAATCCCGCTGCTGCGCCCGCGCCGGTTCCGATGCCCGCACCTTTTGCCACATTCCCAGCAGCAGCGCCAACGCCCGACCCGATCACTGTTCCCGCTGTTGTCGCTCCCACTACCGTTCCCACGTCGCCCTTCTTGTCTCCGGGCCCTTCGATCTTGTTCTGCTCCCGCTTCAGTGTTCCATCATTGCGCGCATCAAGGGCACCCAGATCTGCGTTGAAGTTACGGGTTACGCCATTTGGCAGCGTCAGCGAATCAAACCTCACCTGCAGCTCGCCTCGCCCTTTCACATGTCCGGGCCGCTTCACTTCGGTGACGGTTCCCGTTACCCAACTGCCTTGCGGAATCACGATACGATTTCCCGCCATTACCGGAAACGCGGTCTCGAGGTAGATCCGGTCACCAACCACGGCCTGCTTCGTGCTTACGCTGTTGATCATGTCAAGCAGAATGTGCGTCCCCGCGGCAATCTGGTAGACACCTTTCTCTGCGGGCACTGGCTGTTCGCGCTGCTTGAATCCGCCCGTTTGGGCACTGCTCTGAGTTGCAGATGAGCTCTGCGGAACCGCATCGCTTTGCGCAAAAAGACTTGCCGCAAGCGTTCCGGCCAAAACAGGCATTCCCAACCTTCGAAGCATGGGTCTCCTCTCCAGTTCAGTCTAACGGGATTAGGTGTTCCGCGCTATGCCGGCGACGGCTACGGCTCGTTTTGACTCTTCCTTCGTAAGATGCTTCATCACCACCCGCCGCGCCTTCTTCAAGATTGTGCTGGCCGGCAATCGCTCTAATTCCGCCAGCGGCACCCATTGGCACGTCCCAAGTTCATTTCGGAATGGTTCTTTTGGGAATGGTTCGTTTGGCAAAAAAGCCTCCGCCACCTCGAATCGATAGTCATGGAACGTGATCGCATGACGGAATGCGCCCATTTTGCGGCCGGGCAGCGCTGCGGGGAGCTGCAAGCGTTCGGGCAATTCCCAGAATCCTGGCATCAGGCGGGAACTTGCCGGACGCTGCCACAGCAATACGCGGTCATGCTGCTCAATCCAAAAAACCGTCCTGTTTATCCGAACCGTTTTCGCCGGCTTCCGATTCACGGGCAAATCGTTTTGCCGGCCTGCGATCCGCGCTCGGCACCCGGCCGATACCGGGCAAACGAGGCACTGCGGGTTTGTGGGAAGGCAAATCGTCGCGCCGAGCTCCATCATGGCCTGGTTAAAAACTCCCGGCCGCGAACGATCCAGCATGGCCTCCGCAAGGTTGCCGAAATGCCGCCGTCCGGACCCCGATCCGATGTCCGTGTCGTCTTCGCAAACCCTGCTCAGCACCCGAAGAACATTGCCATCCACGGAGGCGTGCGGCAGTTGGAAGGCGATGCTCGCAACCGCGGCCGCCGTGTACTCCCCGACGCCGGGCAGCGCGCGGATCGCCTCATAGCTCGTCGGAAAGCCGCCGTCCGATTGCATCTGTTTGGCCGCGCTCTGAAGGTTTCGTGCCCGATAGTAGTAGCCCAGGCCCGCCCAGTGTGCGAGTACGTCCGCTTCCGGGGCCGCGGCCAGGGCGGAATGCGTCGGAAACCGGTTCAGGAAGCGTTCGTAGTAGGGAATTACGGCGGTGACCCTGGTCTGCTGCAGCATGATCTCGGATACCCATATTGCGTAGGGATCGGTTGTTTGCCGCCAAGGCAGATCCCGCTGATGGCGGTCGAACCACTCGAGCAGCGCGGCACGAAAATCTGCAATCTGTAGTTCCGAAAGCACTTGTCCTCTACAACCTCGGGATGCAGCCCAGCATCTTATACTAGTGAAGAAGTTCTCGCCGAGTCTGCGCGGCCGTTACCAGACCGCCGACCCGAGCCATCCTGCCCCGACGTTAGTAATGCCGGAAAAATCCAGTGTAGCCTCGCGTGAATGCGTCCTCCCCGATGAACCAGCAGCGGCTGGCCGCCCGGTCCTGGCAATTCGCGGCGCGCGTGTTCACAATCTCAAGAACATCGATGTTGACATTCCGCACAATCAGATCACCGTCGTTACAGGCGTCTCGGGGTCGGGCAAATCATCGCTTGTCTTTGACACGATTTATGCAGAAGGCCAGCGGCGCTACGTTGAGTCGCTCTCCGCTTATGCGCGACAGTTTCTCGAGCGCATGGAGAAGCCGGACGTGGACGAAATTCTCGGCATCGCGCCACCAGTCGCCATCCGCCAGAAGAACCAGACGCGTAATCCCCGCTCTACGGTCGCAACTGCTACCGAACTCTACGACTTTATGCGGCTCCTCTGGGCGCGCGCCGGACGTACGTATTGCCCGAATGACGGGACGCGCATCCAGCGCGACACAGTAGATCAGGTCGCCGACGCTCTGCTCGGCCAACCGGAAGGGTCCCGTTGGTATGCGCTGTTTCCGGTTCGCGCGAGCGGACAATCAACGGAGAAGACTCAAACAACTCCGGACGCTTCGGCGCTCCGCGATCATCTGTTTGATCTCCGGAAAAAGGGCTTCAATCGGCTGTTCCAGAACGGGCAGACCTTCGAGTTCTCGACGCCCGAATCGCTCCTCGAAATCAACTTCGCAAAGCCCTTCTATGTTCTAGCCGACCGCATCGTCGTCCGGCCTGATTCCCACCAGCGAATCGTCGACACGGTCGAGATCTGCTACCGCGAGGCAGGTGAAGTCTTCTTCGAGCAGGCGGGTGTTGCCGATCCCCAGACCCTGCATTTTTCTGAGGCCTTTGCCTGCAAGACATGCGGCCTGGTCGCCACGTCCCCGGAACCAACCCTTTTCAGCTTCAACAATCCCATCGGCGCCTGCCCCGTGTGCCAGGGTTTTGGCAATACGATCGATTACGATCTTGATCTGATCGTCCCAGACCCCTCACTTTCGGTCGAGGATGGTGCCATCGATCCATGGACGAAGCCCCAGTACACCTGGTACTACGACGAAGTCTTCAAGCCGAAGTCGCGCGGCAAAGTGCGATTGAATGTGGCGTACAGCGACCTGAAGATCCAGGAAAAAGAGTTCGTTCGCACTCATATTTATCGCTTCTTCGCTGAAGTGGAAAAGAAAAAATATAAGGTGCACGTGCGCGTCTTCATGAGCCGCTATCGGGCGTACACCGAATGTCCGGCGTGCCGCGGCGCGCGTCTTCGGCCGGAAGCGCTTTGGGTTCGCGTGGGCGATTGCAACATCGCACAGGTATCGCGCATGAATATCGCCCGCGCGCAAGAATTTTTTAGTTCTCTTGAACTCAGCCCGGAGGAATCGGAAGTTGCGGACCGAGTGCTTGAAGAGATTCGCCAACGTTCGAAGTTCTTAAACGATGTGGGCCTGGAGTACCTTACGCTCGATCGGCTTTCGGCTACTTTGTCCGGGGGGGAAGCGCAGCGTATCCAACTTGCAACATGTCTCGGTTCCCGCCTTGTCGGTGCCACCTACGTGCTCGATGAGCCCTCCATCGGTTTGCATAGCCGGGATACCGCGCGGCTGATCCACATCCTCAAGGATCTGCGCGAGCTTGGCAACACGATTATCGTCGTCGAGCACGATCCCGAGATCATGGCAGAGGCCGATCACATCCTCGATCTTGGGCCCGGTGCGGGAGAGACCGGCGGCCGCGTAATCTTCGCCGGCACGTATGATCAGCTTCTTACTCCCCCGCCTGCCAAAGACCGCGATAAGCCTCAATCCCTGACGGGCCGCTACCTGCGCGGTGAACTCTCCGTTTCGCGTGCTTTGGACCGCCGCAAGGTCAACGCGAAGCGGACGATTCGTTTCATCGGCGCCCGCGCGAACAATCTAAAGAACCTCGATGTCGAGATTCCCCTTGGCATGATGGTTGCAGTCACTGGCGTATCCGGCTCCGGTAAATCCAGCCTGGTGCACGATGTGATTTACCGCGCGCTCGATTTCCAGGTGAACAAAGAGCGCGAGCAAAAAAAGGAGGCGAGCGAACCGGTCGATACCGACGCTGCTGTCCGGAAATTACCGTTAAAGCGCGTGGACCGCGCCGATCTCTTGACGAGCGTGGTGATGGTAGATCAATCACCGATTGGCCGTACGCCCCGTTCCAATCCGGTCACCTACGTCAAGGCGTTTGACCTCATTCGCGAGCTGTTTGCCTGTACGCCCGAAGGCCAACGGCGCGGTTACACCGCCGGGCATTTTTCGTTTAATATTCCCGGCGGCCGCTGTGAAACGTGTCAGGGAGATGGAACAGTTACGGTAGAGATGCAATTCCTTGCGGACGTCGAACTTGTTTGCGAGGAGTGCAAAGGCACCCGCTACAAGCCCAGCATCCTCGACATCCGCTACAAAGGGCGGAACATCCACGAGGTGCTCCAGCTCACTATCCGCGAAGCACTCTCGTTTTTTGCGGATACGCCCCGCTTGGCCGCACGCTTAAAAGTGCTACAGGATGTGGGACTTGGCTATCTGCGGCTTGGACAGTCCGCCACTACCCTCAGCGGCGGCGAGGCGCAGCGCGTTAAACTAGCGGCACACCTGGCGCAATCAAGCTGCGAAGGGACGCTTTTCCTTTTTGATGAGCCCACAACCGGACTCCACTTTGACGACATTGCCAAGCTTCTGCAGGCGTTCGAGCGGCTGATCCATAATGGCGGAAGCATCCTTGTGATTGAACACAATCTCGATCTTGTCCAGGCAGCCGATTGGATCATCGACCTCGGACCCGAGGGCGGGGAAGCCGGCGGCCGTATCGTCGCGCAAGGGACCCCCGAAGCCATCGCTGAGGCTCCCGAATCGTATACCGGCAAGTATCTGAAGCAAGCGCTGGCCCAGCGGGCTATTGCCTAAATGAGTTCGTTTCGCGAACTACCCTCCGTCGACCAGGTTCTCCGTAATCTCGCCCTCCGCAATCTCGATCACGTCGACCGCCTCCCGCACGAATTGGTCGTCAGTCAGATTCGGTCTGTTCTTGCGGAGCGTCGCGAAGCACTGAAGAACGGTCAGGCCATTCAGGAAGGCACGATAGAACGCGCTGTTGAGGAGCGCCTGCATGTGCTGGCGCAAAGTTCACTGCGCTGCGTTATTAATGCCACCGGCGTGATTCTCCACACAAACCTCGGCCGCGCGCCGCTGCCTCCTTTCACACCAATCCCCGGTTATTCGAACCTCGAATACGACATCGAGGCTGGTGAGCGAGGCAAGCGCGACGCCCATATCGCGCCGCTTCTTGAAAGCCTGTTGGGGAAGCCGGGCATCGTGGTGAACAACAATGCAGCGGCGGTCTATCTCGTGCTGAATGAGCTCGCAGCGGGCTCCGAGGTCATCGTCTCGCGCGGCGAACTCATCGAGATTGGAGACGGCTTTCGCATTCCCGACATAATGGCGCAATCCGGAGCGATCCTGCGAGAAGTCGGCACCACCAATCGCACGCGTCTCGAAGACTATCAGCGCGCGATCACCGAACGAACCCGGCTTATCCTGCGTGTCCACCCGTCGAATTTTCGAGTTTCCGGATTTACAGCCCGCCCGGAATTGAAGGCGTTAAGTGAATTGGCAAACAAGCATGCCATTCCGCTCTACGAAGACCTTGGCAGCGGCTGCCTGGCGGATCTGCGCTCACTTGGTATCGACGAGCCACTCGTGAAGGAGAGTCTTCACTCGGGTGCAAGTCTCGTGTCGTTCAGTTGTGACAAATTGCTTGGCGGTCCTCAGGCGGGTGTGATTTCCGGAGACGAAAGCCTGGTTCGGCGCGTGCGCCGCAATCCAATGTATCGCGCCTTCCGCGTTGACAAGCTCATCTTGCAGTCCCTTGAAACCACGCTGCACCACGTACTCCGCCAGGACTGGCAATCGATACCTGCTCTCCGGATGATTCTCGCGCCGTTGGAAGAGTTGCATGCCCGTGCGCAGCGCATCGGCAGCCAGCTTTCCGGTCTTGATCTCGAATTTCATAAGGCTGAATCGGCAATCGGGGGCGGCTCCACGCCCGATCAAACGCTTTTGACGTGGACGATCGAACTCAAAGTCGCAAGTCCGGCCGCCTTTGAACGGCGCCTCCGTTCAGGTGATATCCCTGTGATTTGCCGCATTCAACGCGACAGGATCGTCTTGGATATGCGCACGGTCTCTGACGAAGAGGAAGCTCTGCTCATTGCCGCGCTGCGGGCTGCCTCCTGATTATCAGTTCGCGCCTATCGGGTGAGAGCCGAGAGCATGCCATCCCTTCGAGCCAGGCTCCGACACCGCTCTACAGGTGAGCAAGAACTCGTTTCGAACCGGACAGGGTAGATTTTCGAGGAGGCGATGCATCCTCAAGACCGGTACTTCAATGACGATGAGAACTGAAACGCTTCGTGCTGTATCCGCATCGGAGTTTGGACATCGTCGAGAACGATATGCAATCGGTTTGGTTCCCAGCCCGCTGGCATGCGCCAACTGGCGCAAAACGCTTAAGCGCGAAGTATAAGGCACCGATTGCTGCGGCGATAGCGCACAGCTCCACGCATCTGATATTTAGCACCTTCTTGATCCTTGGCTGCAGCGCGGTTTTCTGGTTCACGGCGCCCCGCTTCTATGCCGATACCGCCAATTATGCTCTGCACATCGTGCAGCATTGGGAGAGACATTCCCCGGCGCCTGGTCTCGATCCGCTTTGGGACTTCGGCCACCTCCTATGGCGGCCGTTTGGCTACGTGCTATGGCTTCTCTCGGGCGGAGCAGCCTCTCAAGACCCGGTATTGCATGCGGCTAACGTGCTTATCGCCATCAGCGGAGTTTGCACGGTACTCAGCATTATTCTTCTATACTTCCTGGCAGCTCACTACAGCGGCAAGCCGTGGGTCGGTCTGGTTACGGCGCTCGGTCTGCTCGCAACGCATGCGGTGATAAATCACTCCCGTACTGGGACTGCATACATCCCCGGCATGACGTGTCAGCTCGCTGCTCTTTATTGGCTGGAACGGCAGATCAGGGAAAGACGCGAGAGAAGCATCGGCACTTGGCTGGGCAGCGGAGTGTTGCTCGGCCTCTCGGTTCTTTTCTGGTTTCCGTACTCGCTGACAGTGCCTGGCGTTCTCGCATTTGCCGTGCTGTACCGTTCGACCATTATCCGGGCGCGCATGGCACTGCTGCTTCGAATGGCAGCCGTGTGCGCCATGGTTGTGGCCGCGACCTATGCTCTTGCGCTTGCCGCGGACCACATCACAACGCTCGCTATGGCGCACGATTGGTTTGTACGCTCACGGTACGGGATTTCTCCAAACCGAGGCTACTTTCGGGTGATGACGGGCGTGCCGCGAAGCTTCTTCTGGCTCGGCGAAGACGGCGTTTTCTGGAAGCGTTTGCTGTTCCAACCCAGAATCGTTGTACAACACCCGGCGCTTGTTTCGCAGATTCTGGCCAGGGCCTGGAAACTGCTCGCCGTCTATGCTTTTCTGCTGGTTGTAGGGTTAGAGTTAGCGCGCGCCAAAAGCGGCCATAGGTTGCTGGTCGTTCTGCTGATTGCAACGGTTCCGGTCCTTTACTTCGCAATCTTTCTCTTCGATGCCAGCCCGCCGGACCGTTACCTCCCGGTCTTTCCTATGCTGTTTCTTTGCGTCGCACACATGCTAGCACGCGTCGGCCGGCGGCGAACCTCCATCGTTCTGGTTTGTCTCTTTGGCCTTATGTTTATCGCGAACGCTGTTGCCCTGAGCCGTGCCGGCTACAGTACGCGCTGGAGCACGACGTCCGCGAAAGTTACCTGTTTTGCACGCAATTGTTCTCGCCAGGATCTGCTCATTCTGCTCTCGTTCCAGGATGACGTCTTCCGCATGTGGGACGAGGCGCCTTTTGACCCTCTTATGCGCCGTGTAGCGGAAATGTATATTGCCGGGATAGTGGGGACGCAGCACGCGCTCAACTGGCAAAGCGAGGTATCGGACCGCATCCTCGATAAATGGGAACACGGGCACAACGTCTGGATTTCCAAGCGGCTCCTTGCTTCGCGTCCGCAGCCTGAATGGAACTGGGTGGAGGGGGACGATCCGCGCCTTCACTGGGCCGATTTCCCGGCGTATTTCGCTCCGCTCCAAGCGGTCAAGGAATGCTGCGGTGACGACGGCTATGTCCTCCTCGCAAAGACGCCGGAGAACGTCGCCTATCTGCATCAGCGCGCTTCCGAGTTAGCCGTCGCGCTCCACTAAAATCCTGGATTTGAGTCTGGTTACTTTATGAGCAGACACATATCCATGCTGCTATTCTTTGCCGCGCATCAACTCTTTATATCGGAAGCAACTGATGAGATGATCGTTGACCATGCCGGTAGCCTGCATGAATGCATAACAGATGGTTGAGCCAACGAACTTGAAACCACGCTTACTGAGGTCCTTGCTCATAGCATCAGACTCCGGCGTGCTGGCGGGCACATTTTCCATGCGCGGCCAGCGGTTTTGCAGCGGTCGCCCGCCCACAAATTGCCAGACGTATCTGTCAAAGCTGCCGAATTCCTTCTGTACCGCCAAAAGCGCCTGGGCGTTTTGCACCGCCGAGCGGATTTTTAGCCGATTTCGCACGATGCCGGAGTCGGCCAGCAAAGCCTCAAATTTCACTTCACTGTATCGAGCTACTTTGCGGGGGTTAAAGCCGTCAAACGCAGCGCGGTAAGTCTCGCGCTTCCTCAGGATGGTGGACCAACTCAGACCGGCCTGCGCGCCCTCCAGAACCAAAAACTCGAACAGAGCACGGTCATCGTGAACCGGGACGCCCCACTCCTCATCGTGATAAGCCACCGAAAGAACATCCGAACGGGCTGCCCACGCGCAGCGCACCAGGTTGTCTGAGGGCATATCATCTTGAATCTTCACACGGAGATCCTAGCAAGGCCCGCCAATATCGCTAACATTTAGAAACTACCGCATCGCGCAGGTGGATTCTGCAACATGGCAAAATCACCCCAATGCAAGATCCGCGTCTTTATCAGCTATTCGTCTGAGAACGTTGAGCAGGCGAGAGCGATCCATGCAGCGCTCGAGACCGAAGGGTTTGAGGTCTGGCGCGATGAGAGGCGCATCGAAACCGACTGGTCGGCCGATATTGCAGAGGCGCTCGCACACTCGGACGTGATCTGCCTGATTTGGACGAAGGCTGCAGCAGGCTCTGGCTGGGTAAAGAACGAATGGCTCAGCGCACGTGCACTGGAAAAACTGATTGTTCCTTGTCTGTTTCCAGGCGCACCAGATCTCCCGAAGCCGATTGAGAACCTGCAGGGAGTCAAATTTTCGAAAACTCCAGTGGGTTTGCGTGACCTGACGGCACGTCTGAAATCTTCGGCATCATTTCACAAAAAATACGATTTCCGGGTTTTCCCGCCCAATGGCCATGTACATGTACCGTTTGCTCCAGACGATGATTTCACCGGCCGAAACGACGATTTACTAGCCCTCTATCTCGAACTGATCGGGCAGTTAAACAAAATCGGAATCAGTCACGTGGGAGCGGCAGGGATGGGGGGTGTCGGAAAGACTGCGCTGGCCGTCGAGTTTGCATATCGCTTCGCATTCGCCTTCGATGGCGTGTATTGGATCCAGGCAGCGGATTCAAGCCAGTTAAGCGCGGAGTTGGTATGGCTAGCTCGGGATATCCTGCGGCTCAAGATTGCCACTCCTAAGAACGCCGATGCAAACAGCCAATATCTGCGTGAACTGTATTCGCACTCGAAGAAACACCCGCAGATGCTCTTGATTCTGGACAATCTTGGGGAGCCAGAACTGCTCGCAAGCGCTGCTATACTCCCGGGCGTCCATTTTGCGCCTCTCGACTTAGGGTGCAACCTGCTGTTCACTACGCGGAGACAGTTTAAGTTAACGGGAGTAAAGGCGCACCCGGTCGATGTTCTGTCCCCACATGCAGCCCTCGATCTTCTGGCTCGGTCACGGCGTCCGGAGACGGGTGATGATCGGGGGAAAGCAGAAGAGATCTGCAATGCTGTCGGTTATCTGCCTCTCGCGCTGGTTTTGATTGGCGCCTACCTGAGGAATTATGCCGAGATCTCGTTCGGGCGCTATCTCACCATGCTCCGTAAACACGGGCTGGCTGCGATCGATACGACAAGGATTGACGCCAGCAGCCTGGCAACGCGGCACGCCGCCGCAGTCGGAGTGACTCTTCAGGGCCAGTGGAAGGTGGTACGGGATCCGAATGCCCGGCTTGTCCTGAAGATCGCTGCACATTTTTCGGAGAGTGCCATCGTGCCCAGGAACCGGATCGGATTGCTAGCGGGTTTGGGTGCGGGCAGGACCGAAATGGATTTGCCGCTGGCAAGCGCGATTAAAGTGCTGCAGCGCCTGAGCCTTATTCAGGAAGTTGAGAACGGTACGGCAGTTCGTATTCATCCTCTGGTTGCCAAATTTGTGCGCGGAGCCGTCGCGGAGCGAGTGCGCTCCCATTTCCTATTCGCGGCAGCCGCAAAACTGAAAGCCGCGTACGACGATCCATCTCGTCTGGAATCCGAGTATCGGCATCGCGGCATCAACCAGGTCATCGGCGATCTGAATGCCGCAATCCCGTGGGCAAGCGGGCGTGCGCCGGTTGAGCGAAAGCTGTCTTTGTTGCAGCGCGTCTTAGACCGCGAGCGGCAGCATTTACAGTCTCCGCACCCTGAAGCTCAGGAGTTAGCCCCCAATTTCTTCCAGCAGCTACATCATCGCGCCTCCATGATGGGGTTGCCAGAGCTTGCCGCAAAGTTTCTTCAAGCCGGATTGGCTGACGGACGGCCGATGCTCTCGGTTCAAGCGAGCAGTGCCATGGAAGATCCAGCCCGGGTCCGCACTCTCCAGGGCCACTCCATTGCCCTCAAGGCTCTGGGAGTGAGCAGTGACGGCCATCGCCTGATCTCAGCATCGATGGATCGCCGGATGATCTTGTGGGACCTGGAAACAGGCCAGATGTTGCGGTCGATGAAGGGTCACAAATATCCGATTCTGGATGTGGCGATTTCTCCGGACGGGCGCAGTGCGCTGAGCGGAGGTCGGGATAAGAAGCTGATCTTCTGGAACCTCGAAACCGGCGAAAAGCTATGGACCAGGCGGGAACACTCCGGCACGATCGAATTTGTGAAATTCAGTGCCGATGGCCGCATGGCTTTGACCGGATCGCTGGATGAGACCCTGATTTGCTGGGACGTATCTTCGGGACGCAAGATCTCACGCCTGAAAGGTCACAAGCATGGAGTTGTCGCCGGAGCGATGAGCCGGGACAGCCGTTACGCCCTTTCTGGAGATACCGAAGGTCACATCTTCTTCTGGGACCTGAAAAAGGCGTCCAGTGTTTACAGCTTCCATATTGATCCGCCTGCCGACAACATCAAACGAGGCATCACCGCCCTTGACCTCACTCCGGACGCTAAATTTGCAGTAATCGCTACCGGCTATAAGAATCGCTACCTGGTCGACTATTTCGGACCTGATCGTAACAGCCGATTGCTTCTGTGGAACCTCGAGGCCAGGCGCTTCGTTCGCGAATTCGAGGGCCACACCTTGCCCGTGAACGGCGTCGCATTCAGCAGCGACGGCAGACGGGTATTGAGCGGATCGTCAGACAAGACCCTGAAACTCTGGCACGCGACGACAGGAAAGTGCCAGCGCACCTTTGTCGGGCATTCACGGGAAATACAAGCAGTCGTTCTTACCCTTGATGATCGCTACGCCATAAGCGCAGGATTCGAAGGGAACGCCATTGTATGGGAGATGGATGCGGCGGACCAGGCCGAGCCCTCCAGCCGTCGTCGCACCCAATCCGCCGGACATTCACTTTGGGTGAGGTCCGTCGATCTCAGTGCGGACGGAACGATCGCCGCTACAAGTTCCGACGACGCCACGGTCGCGTTATGGAACGCAAAAACAGGACGCTTGTTGCATTTCTTGCAGGGGCACTCGGAACGTGTTAACAGCGTGAAACTCACCGCCGATGCCTCGCTCGCTGTAAGTGCCGATCATCACGGGACCATCATGCTCTGGAACGCAAAGACTGGCAAGCAAATATCCGCCATCGAAACGAAAAGAGGGCGAATCCATGCCGTCAACGCTTCCCCGGATGGACGAACCGCGCTCTCCGGCGATTTGGGTAACTGGCTCATGGTCTGGGATGTTGAGAAAGGCGAACTGCTTCAGCCTTTCCAACATGTCCGCGATTTTGTTGACGAGGACTCGGATGGAATTACCGCAATCCTGTTGAGCAACGACGGCCGAACAGCAATCACTGCCGCGGAAGATAGTACAAAGCTGTTCCTTTGGAACCTCGCGCTGGTAACGGAGTTCCGGACCCAGATTCTCGCGGCGAACCCAAGCGAGCGGATTTTTCTTCAGGAACAGCTTGAGGAGGCGATCGCCACGCTGAAGGGGCATTCTTCGGGCGTGCTGGCTCTCGATTATGACGGCCGGAACGCCCGGCTCTTGAGTGGATCGAGCGACCACACGGTCATCCTTTGGGACCTTAAGAAGAAATGCCCGCTAATGCGCCTCGAAGGTCATTCGCAAATTGTGAATGCGGTCGGACTCGCAAACGCACAACGTGCGGTCAGCGCGTCCTGGGACAAGACGCTTATTCTCTGGAACCTCGATTCAGGGAAACCGCTGCTCCAGTTGTATCTGGAAAACCCGGTGTGGGCTCTCGCGGCGCGCGGCCATCAAATGGTTGCGGGCGATGTAGGCGGGATTGTTTATTTCTTCGCGATCAAGGAACCGAACACAAAGAAGACTCGCAACACGAAGCCGGCCCAATGACCTTCTGCGGGCGCCTTCGGGGACTTGTTAATCCCGCCCGATCGTAGTTCAATAGTGCAGACCGCAGTCCTGAGGCAGAACTATGAGCGGATTACAGGCTGTTTGTTTTATCGATATGCCGTTCGGCAAAAAGCCGGATCTGGCAAGCGGCGTCGAGGTTGATTTTGACCAGATTTATTCGTGCGCGATCGAGCCGGCGATTCATGCTGCGGGTCTCGAGCCGGTTCGCGGCGATCGTGAGCGCAGTGGCGGCATTATTCACGCGCCTATGTTCGGCAGGCTTCTTCTGTCGGACTTCGTTGTAGCTGACCTCACGCTTGGTAACCCGAACGTATTCTACGAACTCGGCATCCGGCACACCGCGCGCCCATTTACAACCGTACCCATCTTCGCGGCCATTCATTCTCTGCCGTTCGACGTGAGCCTCGTTCGAGCGATCCCCTATACCCTGGAGCAGGGTAAGCTCACAGACGCCGGAGCCGAGAAGCTTCGTTCCGATCTGCAGAGCCGCCTCGACGAAGCAATCCGCGGAGTGGCGGCCAAGGACAGCCCGCTTTTTCAGCTCATTCCCACGTTCCCGGCGATCAACCTGCCTCATGAAGTGACTGAGATTTTCCAGGATCAGGTACGCCACTCCGAAGAGTTTCGAAACCGCCTGATAGAGGCGCGGGCCTGGACTTCCGATGCGGAAAGGTTGAAAGCCCTGCAGGAAATCGAGAAGAGTCTGGGCAATCTGAAGATCGCACAAGGCGAAGTGCTGGTGGATCTCATGCTTTCCTATCGCGATGTAAGCGCCTGGAACGATATGATCCGCCTGACGGATGCGTTTCCGGACTACTTGAAGACCAACGTGATGGTTCGGCAGCAGCGCGCGATGGCTCTCAACCGCCGAAACAATGCCGCTGATCGCGAGCAGGCCGAACGCATCCTCCAAAGCATTGTGAAGGAGAAAGGCTCCGACCCGGAGACCTTCGGTATTCTCGGCCGAACCTATAAGGATCGGTATAAGGAGTTGAAGGACAAAGGCAGCGTGATGGCCTCGGCGGCGCTCGACTCTGCCATCGATGCTTATACAAGGGGTTTTGAAGCCGATCCGCGCGATTACTATCCTGGTGTGAATGCGATCACACTCTTGATAGAGAGGGGCGATGCAGAAAGCCTACACGAAGCTTCCCGGCTCCTTCCGCTGGTCAGTTTCGCCGTCGCACGCCGCGGGGCGGCTGCCTCGACTGATTATTGGGATCTGGCCACCGTTCTTGAACTCAGCGCAATTGGGAACGACTGGAAGCTGTTGGGCAGAGTGCTCCCAAAAGCCCTCGCAACCGCCAAGGCTTCCTGGATGATCAAAACGACTTGGGACAATCTGCTGTTGCTGAAGGCTGCACGCGAGCGCGCCGGTCAGCCAACAGCCGAATTGGATAAGGCACTAGGACACTTCGAGCAGCGATACGGCGAGATGTGCGGACAAGAAGTGAAACCGCCGAGCTAGGCTGACGCCTTGCTCGACGTATCATCGGCTGTGGATGAGCACAGCCGTTGTATCGTCCGTTCGTTCAGATCCATGGCCGAAGCGCTGCACTTGCTCGATCAATCCTTCCACGCACGCATCAGGTTGGAGGAAGTGTTCTATCAGGCGTGCCGGCCCATATTCCTCGTAGTGGAGGTTCATTGCTTCCGTGATGCCGTCCGTATAGAACAGCAACCGGGTGCCCGGATCGAGCTTTACGGTGTGCTCCGGGTACGAGGATGCGCCTAGCCCGAGCGGAAGACCGGTTTCGACGTCAAGGAATAAGCACTCGTGGTTGATCAGTAACGGGCGCGGATGCCCGGCGCTGGCCAGGGTGATTTCGCGCGAGCCGGCGTCCAGTACGCCGTAGATCATCGTGACAAACTTGCTTGGCGGAAAATCTTCCAACAGCATCTGGTTCAGATGCATCAGCGTCTGGCCCGGTGAAGAATGAAGCTTCGCAGACGTGCGCAGGACCGCACGGGTGGCTGACATCAGCAGTGCCGCGGGCATGCCTTTGCCTGAAACGTCGGCGAGGACCACCCCGTAGCGCTGGTCGCCTAAATCGAAGAAATCAAACCAATCGCCCGCCACGGCGCCGGCCGGATGCCAGGCGGTTTCGAATGCAAAGCCCGGGACGAGGGGAACCGCGCGCATGAAGAGTGCCTGCTGGATGGCACGGGCTTCTTCCGCTTCACGCTGCATCCGTTCGCGTTCCTGGCGCTCACGTTGAAACAGCCGCGCGTTTTCTACGGCCACGGCGATATGCCCTGCCAGCCCTTGAAGTACCAGCAGTTGGTCGTCAGAAAAGGCGTTGGCCTGCTTGTGATCGACGCAGAAGACGCCAATTACCTCGCCGCCGACCTTGAGCGGAACAGTGACTTCCGACCGGGTGTCCGGCTCGCAGGCGATATAGTACCGGTCCAGGCGAACGTCGGGGGCGTAGTGCATGCGCCCGGATGCGGCGACGTGACCGACCATCCCCTGACGGCCGATTTTCAGGCGACAACCTTTTTGGTTCTGCGTGCAGCCGCGAACGCTTTGGAGGACCATTTCGTCGGTTTCTGAATCACGCAGCCAGACGCCCACTTCGACGCAGCCAATGGCGGCGGCGAGATCGTTTACCACCCGATCGACAAGCGCGTCCAAGTCGAAGGTCGACGTGATGAGCTGCGCAGCTCGCTGTAGCTTCATCAGTACCTGAACGAGTTCGCAGGACGTATGAGGTTGCGAAGAAATCAGCGCGCGCGTGCCGATGCTACGCGCTAAGGTTGCCATCGAGCCTCCTTCGCCGGTCTGGGCTTATCATCTTACAGATGCTGGCCGGATGCGACACGATGCAGTCCCGGTGGCTGGTATTTCTGCCTTTAGGCGACCGAGAATGAGCTCCGGAAACGTGACTAGTTCCAGACCTTCTGGACCGGTACACCATTCCTGCACAACTCGCAGGAGGAGGAATCCTTGTAATACATCGCGTCCATTTTTGCGAGGTAAAACAACGGCAGTGAACCCAGGTCCTCGACGGTCGGGTTGGGCTGGTATACGGCAACCGCCAGGCCCACTATCTCCGCGCCGGAGGATTCTACCAGGGATTTAAGCTCCTTCAGCCGTCTTCCCGATCGCAGAATGTCATCGATTAACAGAACTTTCTCGCCCTTGGCGGGCTCCACGAATTGGCGGAAGCGCATAGACGACGTTTCCGGATCCTGCTCAGTCCAATAGACCTGGTGGGCACGCAGCGCCTCACAGACTCCGAAGGCGATCGGCAGGCCGCTGGTGGTAGCGCACACAATCGAGAGTTCTTTGATCATGGCTCTGATTTCGCTATCGCTCCGGAGGCGGCGGCTCAGGCCGACACTCAGCATTTTCGCGTATTGAAAGTACCGAAACGCGAGTGCGACCTGCAGGTATTCGTTCGCGTGCATGCCGTTCGGATACTCGAAGTGGCCGTCACGCAAGGCGCCTGTTTCTCGCAACATAGCTATGACTTCTTCATTTGTTGGTAGAAGATGCATGGTTGAAGGGTGCTCCAGCCCGGTTCCGGGCGTCGCTCGGGCTCTTAGTGTGCGCCCTTGCCCGCCAGAACATGCGGAATTGTTCTTAGGATAATCGACCAGTCCAGCTTTAGCGACCAGTTCTCGATATAGCAGATATCCATCTTCATCCAGGAGATGAAGTCGATGTGATCGCGCCCCGAGACCGCCCATAGGCAGGTGAGTCCCGGCCGCATGCGCAGCCGTCGGCGCTGCCATCGCTCATAGCGGGCTACCTCTTCCGGAACGGGTGGCCGGGGACCGACAATGGACATGTCGCCGCGCAGCACGTTCCAGAGCTGCGGCAGTTCGTCGATAGAAAACTTCCGGATCCAGCGCCCGATTGGTGTGACGCGGGGGTCGTGGGGGATCTTAAAGGCAATATCGCGCTCGCTAAGATGCTCCAGGTCCGCCTTGAGTTCATCCGCGTTCTGCACCATGGAGCGTAGCTTGTACATGGTGAATTTTCGGCCGTTAAGGCCGCAGCGGTCCTGGCGGTAGACCACCGGTCCTGGCGACGTGATTTTGATCAGCACGGCCACCACCGCGAACAACGGTGAAAGAAGGATCAGCCCGGCGGTCGAGATGACAATGTCGAAGAAGCGTTTGAGGAGCAGCCTTACATCATCGAGCGGCGCTGCAGAGAAGGTAAGCAACGGCGCGTCGCCGACGCGATCGAAGCTGATGTCACTGTTCACGTGCGGAAAGAAATCGACGGAAACGCGCGTGCGCACGCCTTCCTCATCGCACTGAAGGAACACTTCTTCGAGTGCTGCAAGCTTGCTGCTGTCCACGTGAAAAATCACTTCATCAACGATCCGCTCATCCAGCAGTGTCGGCAGCTTGTGGGCGCACTCGTCTTCGCTCAATTGTGCAGTGATTTCGATGCGGAACAGCGAGCCTTCCTTGAGCATGCGCGCAAGCTTTGAAGCCTTCTCCTGGCCGCCGACGATGACGAGATGGTAAGGCGTTCCGAAGCCGCGCTGGTAGGCGCCGATCAGGCCCGGCGAGCACCAGCGGAATAATTCCAGAAGAAACAGATTGTAGAAGAAGAAGAGTGTGACAAAGCTGCGGCTCATGGGCGGATCGGGTCGCAGCAGGTAATGGAACAGAACCAGGAGGGCCGTGCCGAAAATAGTTTGGCGGAAGGTTCGCCTCACCACCTGGCGCGTGGTGCCTGAATCGAGCGACTCGTAAATCCGCATTGCGGAACCAAGCCACGCCCACACAACCGCGCAAAACACGAGCAGCAGAATATGGGTCTCGAAAGGAAAGAAGAACACCCTCTCGAGCGAGAGCCGCGTGCGCGTCACGTACGCGGCTTCAAAAGCCAGGAGCGTCAGAAGAGCGTCGGTGAAGGCTAAGAGTAGTTGTATTCGCTGTCGTTGATGCGCAAACACAGATTCGCACCTGAACCGCTAAACGGGTCCACGGACTCTCTCAGTGTACTCAATGAGATGCGGTTTCCAGAGCTATACGCCCTTCAGCGCCTGGTCGATGTCGGCCATGATGTCTTCTACCGCTTCGATGCCGGCGGCGACGCGCACCAGGTTCTCGCGAATACCCATCCTCTCGCGCATCTTGGGAGATACATTGCGATGCGAAGCAATGAGCGGATACAGCAGCAGCGTATGCACGTCCCCCAGGGATGTCCCGGGGACGATCATGCGCAGACGATCCATGAACGCCAGAACGGCTTCCTTATCGGCGCCCTTGATTTCGAAACTCAGAATGGCTCCGAACAGACCTGGGGCAAACGACCGCCGGATCGTGTCCGCATCCGGGTGATTCGGGTCGGCGCAGTAGTACACCCGATCGACGCACGGGTGTTTGGAAAGCCACTCGGCCAGCCTCTTCGCGTTCGCGCACTGCCGTTCGAAACGCAGCGCGAGCGTCTTGATGCCGCGCATTGTGAGGTAACTCTCGAAAGGCCCCAGCAGCGGACCGGCGATACGCGAAATCATCCGGACCGTCTCGTGGTGCGCTTCATCGCTCACCACGATGCCGCCCAGGACGTCTCCATGGCCGGCAAGATATTTCGTCGCGCTGTGGACGACGATATTCGCGCCAAGCTCGAGCGGGCGTACGAGTATCGGTGTCGAGAAGGTGCTGTCGACGATCAGCGCCGCGCCCACTCCGCGAGCCAGTTTGGCGATTTTTTGGATGTCGCCTACCCGGAGCAGGGGATTTGAGATGCTCTCGATGAAGATGCAGCCGGGCTGCTTCTCCTCTACGGTCCGCTTCAGCAGATCGTAGTCGCAGATATCTGTGTAGTACACATCGACATCGAAGGGCGCCAGAACCTGGTCAAGCAGGCTGATGGTTGCCCCGTAGAGGGCATTCGACGCGACCACCGTATGACGCCGGTCGAGGAGGGCAGCCTGCAAGGCAATCTGGACTGCCGACATGCCGGAAGCCGTGGCGAGCGAGCCGTGGCCGCGTTCCAGCTTGGTAGTCAGTTCCTCCAGCGCCGTATTCGTGGGGTTGGCATAGCGGGCATAGCTGAACCCGTCTTCCGGCTGGCCCAGCATGTGGTCGAGCGTGGCCGCGGAGTCGTAAAAATAGGTGGTCCCGAGGTTGATCGGTGTTGTGGACGGCACCGGCAGGCCGTTCCGGCGTTTGCGGTCGCCGGCGTGTACAACTTCAGATTCGAACTTCATTTCCTTTTCCAGCGGACGCCTTCTTTAGTGTCTTCGAGGACGATACCTTTTTCGAGCAGCAGGGCGCGGATCTCGTCGGCGCGGGCAAAGCTCCTGCTCTTTTTTGCCTGCGTTCGTTCTTCGATGTAGGCTTCGATCTCCGCGTCGCCGATGGCAGGCGCAGTGGGTTGCGCTTGCACCCCCGGCAGCTTGGCGGGGTCGGTTGCCTCGAGGACGTCGAAGACGCAGTCGAAGATTTCCAGAACACGCGCGGCATCCCAGCGGTTCTCTTCCTGAAAATATCCTTCATCAATAGTCGTATTCATCGCCCGCACGTACTCGAAAATCGCCGCGAGGGCTTCGGCTGTGTTCAGGTCGTCATCCATGCCGGCTTCAAACTGGCGGATGGCCTCGGCGGTTCGCTCCGCGACGGCCTGGTTGCGGCCGGCCGGAAGCTTTGTTGAACTCACGCGCAGTTCGAAATCGCGCAGACGCTCAATGGTCTTCGCCGCGGCCTTCAAACCTTCGAACGTGAAGTTCAGTTTCTTGCGATACGGCACGGAAGCCAGCAGGTAACGAATGGCTTCGGGCTGATAACCCATTTCGAGCAGGTCGCGTAGCGTGTAGAAGTTGCCTAGCGATTTCGACATCTTCTGCGACTCGATCTGCAGGTGCTCGGAGTGCAGCCAATGGCGCGCAAACGGCTTTCCGGTGATTGCCTCAGATTGCGCGATCTCGTTCTCATGGTGCGGGAAAATCAGATCTACCCCGCCGGCGTGAATGTCCAGCGTTTCGCCCAGATAGGACATGGCCATGGCGGAACATTCGATATGCCACCCGGGTCGGCCTTTGCCGAACGGGGTGTCCCAGGATATTTCATTGTTTCTATGCGCCTTCCAGAGCACGAAGTCCCGAGCGTCGGCTTTATCGTACTCGTCGACGTCCACCCGGACGCCGCTCCGCATGCCGCTGAAGTCGTTGTGGGACAGTTTGCCGTAGGCCGGAAAGCTGGCGATGCGATAGTACGTTGACCCTTCGTTGGTATACGTGAAGCCTTTGGCCGCGAGCTCCTCGATTGCCTTCACCATCTCGGGGATGTGCTTCGTGGCGGGTGCGACATGCTCGGGTTGCTGGAGGCGCAAAGCGGCCGCGTCCTCGAAGAATGCTTTCGTATAGATCGCTGTGTAGTCTTCGATAGATTTGTTCTCTTTGGCCGCGTTGATGATGATCTTGTCGTCGACGTCAGTGACGTTCATGACGTGATCGAGTTTGTAGCCGCGATAGCGCAGCCAGCGTCGCAGAATGTCCTGGAATGTGAAGGTGCGGAAATTGCCGATGTGGACGAAATTGTAAACCGTCGGTCCGCAGGTGTACATGCGCACCGTATTGCCCGCAAGCGGCGTAAAAACCTCAAGCTCTTGGGTAAGAGTGTTGTAAAAGCGAAGAGACATCGAGGGGATTAGACTCAATCGTAACAAGCCGGGCGTTCCCGCCCCTGTGCTCGGGCCGCCCGGGCAATCGCCATCCGATCGTTAGGATCCGTTAGCCTGAACTGCGTGTTCAGCGGAAATCTTGCCCCGCTGCCCCACAATAGAGTTTTAATGTCAGCTTTGCAATTTGAAATTCAGGCTACGTGTCGCGAGACAGGCGCGCGGGCGGGCTTGCTCCATACTGCCCACGGAACGATCGAGACTCCCGTATTCATGCCCGTCGGGACGCAGGGTACCGTCAAAGGCCTGGCCCCGCGCGATCTGGTGAACGATCTGGACGCCAAAATCATCCTGGCGAATACCTATCACCTTTACCTCCGGCCCGGACACGAACGAATTGAGCGGTTCGGCGGTCTCCATCGGTTTATGTCCTGGCCGCGGCCTATTCTGACCGATTCAGGCGGATTTCAGGTGTTCAGTCTGGATACCCTGCGCAAGGTGACCGAAGAGGGAGTGCTTTTTCGCTCGCACCTCAACGGCGACGCGCATTTCTTCTCGCCGGAAAGCACGGTCGATGTGCAGCTCGCGCTGGGCAGCGACATCATGATGGTGCTGGATGAGTGCCTCGCCTATCCGGCGACGCACCACGATGCGCTCGAATCGATGCACCGCACGATCAACTGGGCCCGGGTAGGCTATAAACACTACCTCCAGCGGGAAAAAGGCCGCCATTGTGCGTTGTTCCCTATTGTGCAGGGGTCGATGTATCCGGATCTCCGCACCGCCTGCGCCGAGGCGCTGCTGGAACTCGATGCGGCCGGTTACGCGATCGGAGGCTTGTCCGTCGGCGAGCCCCGCGACCTGAGCCAGGAGATGGTCGCTGTCACTGCGCCTTTGCTTCCGCCGGACCGTCCCCGCTATGTGATGGGTGTCGGCATGCCGGAAGAACTGCCGCAATACGTCTCACAGGGTGTCGACATGATGGACTGCGTGTTGCCCACTCGCAACGCACGCAATGGTTATCTCTTCACATCGGAAGGGAAAGTGGTCATCAAACAGGCCCGGTATATAGAAGACGAGGGCCCGCTCGATCCCGCCTGCAACTGCTACACGTGCCGCACCTTCACGCGGGCATATCTGCGGCACCTGTTCCAGGCGGGCGAGATTTTGTTTTCGGTTCTGGCGACGCTGCACAACATCCGGTACTTCCTTGACATGATGCGGGGAATCAGGCACGCTATCCTAGTTGGCAAGTTCCCCGAATATCTAAGGTCGTTTCAAACTGGTTCTCAAGCTCGCCCCCTTACGGAGAGTTGAGCCTTGGTACACCAGCCGCGAATTCAGGGCCACGGAAATAGCCTCGCGTCTTTCGAAGCTGGTGCGAGCGGAATTCCGAAGCTCAGTCTCTGCGAACGTCCCCGGAAAGCGGGCCGCTTTTCCAGGCGGACAATAATCCATTTAACCTAGAACAGGACCTATGTTGTACTCCTTGCTCCTTCTCCAGACTGCGCCTGCCTCCTCCCCGAGCAGCTTCTTAAGCGGTGTTCTCCCGATCGTCCTGATGATCGCGATCTTCTACTTTTTGGTCTTCATGCCAATGCGGCGGCAGCAGAAGAATCAAAAGGAGATGTTGAAGACCCTTCAGAATGGCCAGACGGTGGTCACCAGCGGCGGTATTATAGGGACCATCGTAGCGGTGAACGATGATACTCTTGTTCTTCGCGTAAAACCGGACAACCTGAAACTCCAGGTCTCGCGCGCTGCTGTGACGAGCGTAGTCGGCACGGAAGACCAGTCGAAGAAGTAAAAGACGCTCGAAGAATCGCTAGACCCTTTGCCATAGAAATGAAACGCCATTTACGTATCAAGTTTTTCATCATTCTTGCCGTCGTGCTGATTTGCGTCTACGGTATCGTCGGTATCCCGACCAGTAAGGCGCAGTTGGTTGCGAACTGGCAGAAGAGTATCCACCTTGGGCTGGATTTGCGGGGTGGAACGTACTTGGTGGTCCAGGTACAACAGCAGGATGCATTCAATGCGCAGGCGGGCGTAGAGGCGGACCGGTTGAAAGAACTGCTTCGCAAGGCCACTGTCCCTTATTCGGAAGTGCTCGTCGAGGAGGCCAAGAGCCTCCAGGATGCTAATAAGGTCGCCATTGATGCGAAGGGTATTCCGGCGACCCAGGCAGGCACATTCCGCAGCATCATCAACGACAATCTGGCGCAATGGATCCTTACCCCGGTAAACGCGACAGACTATCGGCTCACTATGCGGCCGTCCGATGCACTTAAGATGTGGCAGGACGCCCTGACCGATACGAAAAATACGCTGGAACGGAAGATTAACGCGCTCGGGTTGAGCGAAGCAACCGTGCAGCAGCGCCGTGAGGACCGCGACTCGGAGCTCCTCGTGCAACTACCAGGCGTCGATGATCCGGCGCGTGTAAAGCAGATTCTGCAGACCGCCGCAAAACTCGAACTCTATGACGTGAAGGGCGGTCCATACGCGAGTCGCGACGAGGCGCTGGCGCAGAACGGCGGAGTTTTGCCGATCGGAAGCAAGCTGATCGGGACCGGAGAGGCAACCGGAAAAGGCGGAGGCGTTTACCTGGTCACCAGCACACCCATCGTGCGCGGCCCCGACATCCGGGATGCGCGCGGGCAACAGGGCCAGTTGCCAGGCAACTGGGACACGGGTTTTGTTCTCAGCCAGGATGCGGCCAAGCGTTTTTCGGTCTACACGGGCTCACACATTGGCCAGCGGCTGGCGATTGTGCTCGACGGCAGGGTCCTCGAGGCGCCGGTGATCAAGGGGCAGATCAGCGATCAGGGAGTAATTGAAGGAGCGGGCAGCCAGCAGGAAGCGGCTGACCTCGCGCTGAACCTCAAGGCCGGGTCGCTCCCGGCGGGGGTAAAGTACGAACAGGAGGAGACCGTGGGCCCCTCCCTCGGCGCGGACTCCATTCGCGATGGCTTCTTCGCGGGCATAGCCGGTGTATTGGCCGTGATTGTTGTCATGCTGATCTATTACAAAAGAAGCGGCATCAACGCCACGCTGGCATTAGTTCTGAATGCGGTCATCCTGATCGCCTGCCTGAGCTATTTTGATGCGGTTCTCACGCTACCTGGCATTGCGGGCGTCATCTTGACAATCGGTATGGCCGTAGACAGTAACGTCCTGATCTTCGAGCGAATTCGCGAGGAGTTGCGGGCGGGCAAAGCGATAGTGCCGGCTGTCGATGCCGGTTTTAGCAAGGCGTTTCTCACGATTATTGACACTCACATCACGACGATTGTTTCCTGCGCCATTTTGTTCCTCTTCGGATCAGGGCCGGTAAAGGGATTCGCCGTGACCTTGGTGATCGGCCTGGCCGCCAACGTATTCACGGCGGTTTTTGTATCGAAGGTGATCTTCGATTGGGAGTTATCGGGACCAAAGCCCGTTAAAGCTCTCAGTATTTAGCAGTGCCGCAAATTGAACTGTAAGAAAATGCGGTTCGGCGGCAGGGTTGGGAACATTTATGACGAACCGGTGTCTATTTTTAGTAGATGCCGGCCCCTAAAGTTAGATGGAAATCTTCAAGCAAACGAACTTTGACTTCCTCGGCAAGAAGTGGCCGTTCATCCTCCTATCGCTGGCGCTTACGGCGGCTGGCTTGATTAGTCTGGCGATCAAAGGTGGACCGAGGTACGGAATTGACTTTACGGGTGGCGCGTTGATGGATGTCAATTTCATCAAGCGGCCGCCCGCGGATGAGATCCGCGCGGCTCTGCACAAGAGAGTGGCGGGCGAGATTGAAGTGCAAGAGGTGAGTAACTCACAAGAGGTATTGATTTCGACCGGAACCCGTTCGGCCCAGCAAAGCGATCAAGCTTTGCAGGCTACCCGTGACGATATGGTTGCCACCCTCAACGCCGAATTTAATCCAAATTCCGGCGGGAAACTCGACATCAATACAGCCGGTCATATCGCGCTGGCTGACCGCTTGCGCGATCCGCTGGCGAAAGCCGGTGCCGGACTGTCTGACGATCAGTTGCAGCAGTTGGCGGGCGCGATTACCAGTTATCGCGATACGCCGCCGCGCTCCGGCCTGATTCGGAACCTCGACGAACTGTCCGCCGTTCCCGGCGTGAAGCCGGCGGTTTTGAACGTGATCAAGCAGGAGTGCTTTCCGGGTACTTTCAACATTCGCAGTTTTGAGTTTGTCGGGCCGAAAATTGGCGCAGATCTTCGGCAGCAGGCGATCAACGTGGTGTTGATTGCCCTGGCCGCCATGCTGGTCTACATTGCTTTTCGGTTCGAGTGGATCTACGGTGTCGCCGCGGTGATCGCGGTCTTCCACGACACCATCATCACAATCGGTCTGTTCTC
This sequence comes from Acidobacteriaceae bacterium, assembly GCA_019233755.1. Classification (GTDB taxonomy): domain Bacteria; phylum Acidobacteriota; class Terriglobia; order Bryobacterales; family Bryobacteraceae; genus Bog-105. The sequence continues at coordinate 32,460 of JAFAMD010000055.1, forward strand.
GCTGTTTAATAAACAGATCGATCTGACGGTGATTGCAGCGCTGCTGACGCTGGTCGGCTACTCGATGAACGATACTATCGTGACTTTTGATAGGATTCGTGAAAACCTTCGTATGCAAATGCGCGGGTCGTTCTCCGAGATTGTGAACAAGAGCATCAACCAGACGCTGAGCCGGACGGTTCTGACTTCAGGGCTTACCTTCCTGACGGCGCTGTCGCTATACCTGTTTGGCGGCCAGGTGTTGAGTGGGTTCTCGTTTGCGCTGGTAGTGGGCATCATCGTCGGAACTTACTCGTCCATCTTCATCGCCAGCCCGATTTTGATCTTCTGGCAGAACATTGCGGAAGGACGTAAAAGAAGAAAACCCGGCCCGGCGGTTGTGGACAACCGTAGCCGGAGCACGGCGAAACCGGTGAAAGCAGTGAATCCGGCCAAAGCCGCAAGCAAGTAGGACGTGGACCCGGGGTCCTAGCGGCCCCAGAGCGAGGGTATTTGCATGTTTGACCAAACGTTTGTTGACGGAACACAGAAAACCAAAAAGCCGTACACGATTCTGCTATCGCTGATTCTGCAGATCTCGGCCATCGGTATTCTGATTCTGATTCCCCTGATTTATACGCAGACTCTGCCGAGCGCGCAGTTGAAGAGCATGCTGGTGGCCCCACCGCCACCGCCGCCGCCTCCTCCGCCGCCGCCGCCGGCACAGCCGAAGGTTCAGCCGAAGCCGGTTGTGCACCAGTTCATTGCGAACCAGTTGATGGCCCCAAAGGTCATTCCAAAAACTATCAATAAGATTGAGGAAGCGGCGCCGCCTCCGGATACCGGCGGTATCGTCGGTGGAACCGGTGAAGCAGGAGGTGCCGTCGGTGGTGTGATCGGTGGTGTCCTGGGTGGTGTTCCGGGTGCTCCGCCGCCCCCGCCGCCGCCTAAGGCTGCGAAACCGACCGGACCGGTGCGCATCGGTGGTCAGGTTGCAGAAGCGAACCTGATTCGAAAAGTTCAGCCCGTTTATCCCCCCTTGGCGAAGGCCGCCAGAGTGCAGGGAACGGTTGAGTTTACCGCCGTGATCAGCAAAGACGGAAATATAGAGAATCTGCAGCTGGTGCGCGGCCACCCGCTTCTGGTAAATGCGGCAAAAGAAGCCGTGTTGCAGTGGAAATACCGGCCGACCATGCTGAATGGTCAACCGGTGGAAGTTGTCACTGATATCATCGTGAACTTCACGTTGAGCCAGTGAGGATTTTGCAGTAACTTGATTCAGTTCGATTCAACTAGGAGACAAGCATGGTTTTACAAATTCAAGTATGGGCATTCTGGCTGTTCCAGGAAGCCGAAGGCATTAGCTTCGACCCGCGCTCGGTCTGGGGCAACATGGGCGTTCTCGCCAAGTTAGTTGTCCTTTGTCTGTTCATTATGTCGGCGTGGTCTATCGGCGTGATGATTGACCGCCTGATCGCCTATAACGCGGCCCGCAAGCAGTCCCGCGCGTTTGCTCCGGCGGTGGCTGGCGCGCTTCGCGAGGGCAAACTGGAGGAAGCCATCAAGATCGCCGACCGCTTCAACAAGAGCCACCTGGCTAAGGTTGTCGTCGCCGGTCTGCAGGAATTCAGAGCTCATGAGAAAAGCGCGGAAATTCCGGGTGAAGACATTGAGGCCTCGCGTCGTGCTCTCGAGCGCGCGGAAGCCATTGTCCATGCTGAACTGAAGCGTGGCGTCAGCAGCCTGGCGACCATCGGGTCCACGGCTCCGTTCGTCGGACTGTTCGGCACGGTCGTCGGTATCATGAACGCGTTCAAGTCGATTTCGACCTCCAAGTCGACTGGTCTGGGTGCGGTGGCCGGTGGTATCTCGGAAGCCCTGATCACCACGGCCGTCGGTCTGTTCGTCGCCATCCCGGCCGTCTGGATGTTCAACTACTTCACAAACCGTATCGAAGCATTCGACGTGGAGATGGGCAACTCCAGCTCTGAGCTGATCGACTATTTCCTGAAGCGTACTCAGCAGCGGGTTGCGGCGAAGTAATTCCCACACCTGCTGGATAGAAAATAAACCTGGATTGAACTGACTCGAGTTGAATCGCCGGCGTGGGGCGGTCTCAAACCGCTCCCACCTCCTGTGCCGGGTTCCTCTCGGGTAAATGTGAGCGTTCTCTTTAGAGGAGTAGAAAATGGCGAAGCTACCGAAGGCTCCACCAGTTGTTTCAGAGATTAACGTGACGCCGATGGTTGACGTCATGCTGGTGCTCCTGATTATCTTCATGGTCATCACGCCGATGCTTTCGAAAGGCGTCAATGTGAACCTGGTGAAGACGCACAACGATATCAAGATGCAGGAAGCGGACAAGGAAGACGCAGTTCTCATCGCGATTACGCGCGACGGCAAGGCATTCCTGAGTCCTGGTAACGTCCTGATTCAGCCGGATCAGTTGGCTAGTAAAGTAAAGGATCTGCAGCAAAACCGGTCGGATAAGACCGTCTATATCAAGGCTGACGCCAGGGCGAGATTCGCCAGCGTGACGGACGTGATCGATAATCTCCGTACCTCCGGCGTGGATCAGCTCGGTCTCATCACGGAAAACATCCAAGGCAAGAAGGGTGGCCTCGGCCTGTAATATTTAGCTGAAAGGGATTCATTTATGGCAATGGCAGTTGGCGGCTCCGGCGGAGCCAAGGCGGACATTAACGTCACGCCGCTGATTGACGTACTACTGGTGCTGCTGATCATATTCATGGTCATCACCCCGCTTACCCCGCACGGTCTGGATGCGTTGGTGCCTCAGCCACCACCTCCGAATCAACCGCCTCCACCGCCCAATCAGGATCCGACTGTGGTCGTCGAGGTTGCCAAGGATGCGAGCCTCCAGATCAACGGACAACCGGTCAAGGAAGCGGACCTGACAACGCGGCTGGAAGACATCTTTAAGACCCGCGCGACGAAGGTGGTTTTCGTGAAAGGCGACCCGGATGTCGATTACCGCTATGTCGCGCAGACAATTGATGACGCCAAGGGCGCCGGCCTCGACAAAGTTGGTATTATGACCCCCAAAGTCGAAGCGGGGCAGTAGTATCCCGGCGAAAGAGGATCTACACAATGCGAAATTCTAGATGGTTGCTGCTGACGGTGTGCGCCGGGTTGACGGTGTTCACATGTGGTTGCGCCAAACTCCAGTCTCGAGATCAGATGAATCAGGGTGTTCAGGCGTACCGGAATAATCATTACGCCGAGGCCGTGAAGCATTTCAAGGAGGCGGTACAGCTCGATCCGACGAATCAAAATGCTCAGCTGTATCTGGCGACGTCCTACATGATTCAATGGGTGCCGGGCGCAGATTCGCCGGATAACAAAAAGAACTATGACATGGCAAAGGCCGAGTTCGATAAGGTCCTGAAGAAAGATCCCGCTAACTCTCTCGCGCTCGCTTCCATGGCTTCCATGGCGTACAACTCCGCAACGGGTGGTTCTCCTGACCAGAAGGAAGCGGCCCTCGAAGAGGCTCGCAAATGGAATCTGCGGCGGATCGAAGTGGATCCGAAGGAGGCAGAGGCCTACTATTACCTTGGCGTGATCGATTACGCGGAAGCACTCGGACCGATTGCCACGGCACGTGTCGATCAGAAGCTCAAACCGGATAACCCGGGACCTCTCCCGGACGCGAAGGTGAAAGCAGAGCTCAAGGACAAATACGGCAAGAGCATCGACGATGGCATCGACAACCTGAAGAAGTGCCTGGGCATCAACAAGGAGAATGAAGATGCCATGTCGTACATCAACCTTCTGCTTCGAGAGAAGGCGGCGCTTGCAGACAGTCCGGAAGAGGCAAAGGCCGATTCCACCGAGGCTGACGACTGGATGAATAAGTCGCTCGATATGAAGCGCATCAAGGCGAGCCGTCCGCAGAAGACGACCGAAGCCAGCTAACTTCAGCCGAAAAAAGAAAAAGACAGAAGGGGCGATGCGCAAGAGTGCATCGCCCTTTCTGTTTCTGATTCAAGCTGCCTGTCCGGCAGCTTCTAATTAAGGAAATAGGTACGATACAGCGTGTCGCGCTGTTTCGGAATAAAGCCTGCGTCGCGGATCAGGCGGCGGAGTTGCTCTTCGGTTGCACGATGATGCGTGCCCGCTGCAGAGACTACGTTCTCCTCGATCATGATACTGCCTACGTCGTTCCCGCCAAACCGCAGGCCGAGTTGGCAGACTTTGAGGCCCGGTGTCACCCAGGACGCTTGAATATTCTCAATGTTGTCCAGGTACACGCGGGACAGAGCCAGCATTTTGAGGTATTCCACCGCGGTGGCTTCCTGCTTTACGAACCGCCCGAGCGAGGTGTATTCGCGCTGGAAGAACCAGGGAATAAAAGCCGTGAACCCTCCGGTGTCCTCCTGAATCTGCCTGACGATCTCAAAGTGGTTCATGCGCTGCTCAATGGTTTCGCCGGTGCCGAACATCATCGTTGCAGTGGTCCGCATGCCGAGCGAGTGGGCAACCCGGTGGGTATCGATCCATTCCTGGACTGAGCATTTCAGTCGGCTAATGCGATGCCGCACGGCGTCGTCGAGAATCTCCGCGCCCCCGCCCGGTATCGAATCGAGTCCTGAATCGCGCAGGCGCGCGATCGTGTCGCGAAGGCTCAGCCCGCTGACCTCGGCGATGTTGACAATCTCCGGAGCCGAGAAGCAATGGCACCAGATGTCGAAACGCGATTTGATCGTCCGCAGAAGATTCTCGTACCACTCGATCTTCAAATCGGGGTGCAAGCCGCCCTGCATCAGGATACCTGTGCCGCCGAGCGAGATAGTCTCCTGAATCTTGTCGAGGATCACTTCTGTAGGTAGGATGTAGCCCTCTTTGTGCCCGAGCGGGCGATAGAAGGCACAAAAGCTGCAATATTCGGTGCAGAAGTTGGTGTAGTTGATATTCCGGTCGATGATGTAGCTGACGATCCCATCCGGATGAAATCTTCGTCGGACGGCATCTGCCTCCATACCGATGCCGACGAGGTCATCGCTCTGGAACATCTCTATCGCTTGTTTCCGGGTGATCATGTCTTCCCCTCAGGCTCGCTGGGCGAGAATAGGCCGCGCGAGATTTGCCAGCTCCAAAAAAGCTTCCAGACCGCGCTGTTCCGCGGCGCCGATTTCAAACCGGATGTAGTCGCGCAGGTAACGTTCCGCGAGCCCCTGGGTTACCCGTCGTTTCGGATACTCGCTGTCGACTATTTCTCGCAGGTGCGCCTTACCGAACTCATACGATGCGCGGGTGATGCGCTCGAGCTCGAATGCCGGTATGCCTGGTTTGCCGGCCCATACAGCAAACACCATCGGAAGCTGCGTGAGCGAGAACCACTCGGCTCCCAGGTCGAGCCATGGCAGACCGGTTTCGTCCGGATCGATTTCAAGCGCAGAATCGCCGATGATAAGGGCCGCATCTGAGTGCGCGAGCATGTCCTGCAAAACGGGCTTCGCTCGCGTGATAACCGGTTCCGCTCCGTACCGCTCGCGCAGGATGATTCTCGCCAGTTGCACCGAGGTTCTGGAGCCGAGATCGGCGGCAAGCGTCTGAACTTGCCCCCAGGGAACGCGAGAAAACAGGAGAATACTGCGCACTGGCCCTAGGCATGTGATCCCGACGCCGGGCACGATTTCGAGACCCTGCCGGGCGCTTTCTGCTACCGGCACAAGGCCGATTTGAATGGTCCCCTCTTCCACCTGCTGGGCGCAAATGGACGGGATGGAGAAGCTGAGTTCGACCTCTTCTTTCTGGGGCCCGTGGAGCATACCCCACACTAGAGGGACCGTGTTGAGGTAACTAACCGCACCTACGCGAAACTTCGAATTAATATCTCGCAAATTTCAGTTTAGCCAAGACCTGCTCGTCAGGCTGGTGTGCGGCGCGGATCCTCAGACTCCGCGCCTGTCGCCCCAGAGATCGATATGTAACCGCGGACTGTACCGGTAGCCGGTGTTCTTGCAGATCTCCGCGAGCCAGAGAGATCTGTTCTGGAGCACGTCACGCTGCGTCCCCTCAGGCATGAGTACTACGCTTCCGCGCGGAGCATCGAGGGCGAGCCGAATTGCCTCGATCTCCTTGAGGTCTTCGGGCGACGAGACCACAAACTTCAGTTGATAGGGAAACTCAGCCGTCAATCTTCGGAGCACGTCCGGCTGATAGCGCAGCCGGTCATGCTGCGCGGCCCAGCGGCCTCCTTCGCGGTCATGCGGAGTAGAGTTGGAGAGTTTGGGACTGATGCTCATCAGATCACAGGCAACGGGTGCATAGACTGTTCCTGCTGTTTCGATTGTGATGTGCAGGCCCGCTTCGCGCAGCGCCCAGGTAAGTGGTGCGATCTCGGGCGCGATCATCGGCTCGCCCCCCGTAACGACCGCGTGCGAAGCGGGGAAGGTCTGAACCGTTTCGAGGATTTGCTCGAGAGAGAGGTTCTCGCCTTCAGGATTCCAAGACGTGTACGGTGTGTCGCACCATTTGCAGCGCAGATTGCAGCCCGAGGTACGAACGAACACCGAGGGGACACCCAGCAGTACGCCTTCGCCCTGAATCGAATAGAAAATTTCGGAAATTTTCACTCGCGGCTACCGCCTCGCGAGCAGCGGATCGGCCACGCCCGCCTCTTCAAAACCCTTGCGCCTTAGAATGCAGGCGTCGCAGCGTTCGCACGGCCACCCTTGCGCGTCGGGGTCATAGCAGGTTGATGTCAAACCCAGGTCGACGCCCAGCTCCACAGCCTTCCGCACGATCTCCGCTTTGGTTAACCGTATCAAAGGGGCCTGAATCACGACCTTGCTCTTGCCCTCGACTCCTGCCTTGGTTGCAAGGTTGGCCATCTTCTCGAACGCGTGGATGAACTCCGGCCGGCAGTCGGGGTATCCCGAATAATCGATGGCATTCACTCCGATAAAAATGTCCGAGGCTCCCGTGACTTCGGCATAGGCCAGCGCAAACGAAAGAAAGATGGTGTTTCGGGCGGGTACGTAGGTGACCGGGATGCCGCTGGACATCTCGTTTTCGACGCGGTCCTTCGGAACGTCGAGGCTGCTCGTCAGAGCCGATCCGCCGAAAAGGCGCAGGTCAAAGCTCACGATCCGATGCTCTTTTGCTCCGAGATGTCTGGCAATACGCGCCGCCGCATCGAGCTCATCCTTATGGCGCTGCCCATAATCGAAGGAGAGGCAGTAGCACTCGTATCCCTCGGAACGGGCAATCGCGAGACAGGTTGTTGAGTCGAGGCCGCCGCTCAAAAGGCAGATGGCGCGTCGAATGGGAGATGGTTCCAAACTTCAGTATAGGTTCGGCCCGGCTGTCCGATTAGGCTAGGTTTGATCGGTTTCACCGCGCGTTGCGGTAACCGCCGCATCAAGTTCGCCCAGATGCAGGCGGATCCGGACGAGTTCGTTTGGCAGAATTTCACCCGCCGAGCGCAGGACCTGCCCGGTTGCATTCTGGACGATGGCATACCCGCGGCCGAGCACAGCAAGGGGACTGATCTGCCTCAAGTGCAGATCCAGCGATTCGTGCCGGCGGCGCGCCTGCCACAGCCTGGTCTCCATCGCCTTCACAGCCTGACCGAGCAACAATTCGTTGCGATGGCGGTCTCGGGCAAACCGCAAGCGGAGGTCGGTTGCCTCGAGCCGCCGCGCCAAATCGACAAACCGCCTCGCCCGCATTTGCATGATGTCCCGCTGCAAGTGTCTGAGGCGGTAATCGAGGTCGTCTATCGCCTGCGTGCGCCGGGCTACCGAACGGTGCATCAGCCGCGCCGCACGCTCGGTGCCGCGATCATGAAGTGCTCGGGACGCCAGCAGCAGCCGGTAGCGCACTGCCTGCAGAGCCTTGGTGCGGCAGGCGCTGATTTGTTCGAGCAGGCTGTCGCGCGTGCAAATCACAATTTCGGCCGCGGCGGATGGAGTAGGGGCGCGGTGATCGGCGACGAAATCGGCAATGGTGAAGTCGGTCTCGTGCCCAATGGCCGAGATGACCGGTATACTCGAGGCGCAAATCGCTCTGGCCACGGCTTCTTCATTAAACGTCCACAGATCTTCGAGGGAACCGCCGCCCCGCGCGACGATCACCACGTCGGCCCACTTTGAATTATTAAAGAAGGTCAATCCGGCGCACACCTGTTCGACGGCTCCGTCTCCCTGTACCTGGGCAGGATAAAGCCGCACGTGCAAGCCCTGAAAGCGCCGTTCGAGAACGTGTAGTATGTCGCGGATCACAGCTCCGGAAGGCGACGTCACCACACCGATCCGGCGTGGCAATTTCGGCAAGGGGCGTTTGCGCGAGGCATCGAAGAGTCCTTCGGCGGCGAGTTTGCGCTTCAGTTGCTCGAAGGCAAGCTGCAGTGCGCCGGCGCCTTGTGGCTCGAGCGTTTCAACGATGAGCTGATACTCGCCCCGGGCTTCGTAAACCTCGAGATTGCCGCGCGCAATCACAGCGAGACCGTCTTGCGGCTTGAACTTCGCAAATCGCGCAGCGCCTTTAAATAGCGCGCACTTAAGCTGGCTCTGCTGGTCTTTTAAGGAAAAGTAATAGTGACCGCTGGTGGCCATGCGGCAGCCGGATATTTCCCCCGCTACCCAGATGCTGCGGAATTCGTTTTCGAAGATGCTTTGCACGGCGGCATTCAATTCGCTCACTTGGAAGATCTGCCGCTCAGGTTCGAGCGTCAGCCTCATCTGCCCGTTTTCAACATCGGTTCTGGCCAGCATCTGTAACTTTTAGTTTCGAACATCACAGTCTTGGATTGCGAAAGGAATTGCGGTATGCTACGACTTCCTGCGTCCCCGTCCGACGGCAGAGGATTCCGTCCTGAGCGCATTTCTGGAGGAACATGACCCCACAAGAAGTCCTGGAATTTGCCAAGAAGAATGATGCACGGCAGATCGACCTTCGCTTCACTGATCTGCCGGGGCTGAGTCAACACATCTCGTACCCGATCAGCATGCTGGACGAGGGCTCCTTCGAAGACGGTTTCGGGATCGATGGCTCGAGCATCCGCGGCTGGGCCGCGATCAACGAGAGCGACATGCTGATCATTCCGGATCCGACCACCGCCTTCATGGATCCTTTCGCTGAGACGCGGACGCTGGTCATGCTCGGCGACATTATCGACCCGATCACCCGCCAGCACTATGATCGGGACCCGCGCTGGATCGCCAAGAAGGCGGAAATGCACCTCAAGAACAGCGGTCTGGCTGATACGGCGTACTTCGGAGCGGAAGCGGAATTCTTCATCTTCGATAACATCCGCTTTGATCAGAATCAGCACAGCGGATTCTATTTCATCGATGCCGAGGAAGGGCGCTGGAACTCCAGCCGCGAGCACAACAATCTGGGCTACCGGCCGCGCTACAAGGAAGGGTACTTCCCGGTGCCGCCGACCGATCACTATCAGGATCTGCGCAGCGAAATGGTCACGACCATGCTCGAGTGCGGATTGAACATCGAGTGCCACCACCACGAGGTCGCCACCGGCGGCCAGTGTGAAATTGACCAGCGATTCGACACTTTGGTGAAGTCCGCGGACAATATGATGCTCTACAAATACATTGTCCGGAACGTGGCTTATCAATATGGAAAGACGGTCACCTTCATGCCGAAGCCGCTATTTGGCGATAACGGCAGCGGTATGCACACCCACCAGAGCTTGTGGGCCGGCAGCAAACCGCTTTTCGCAGGCGATAACTACGCAGGCTTGAGCCAGATGGCGCTGCACTACATCGGAGGCCTGCTCCGCCACGCCCGGGCCCTTTCGGCGATGATCGCTCCAACCACGAACAGTTATAAGCGCCTGGTCCCCGGATACGAAGCGCCAGTCAATCTGGCGTACTCACGCCGCAACCGCTCCGCGGCCGTGCGCATTCCCATGTACTCGAACAGTCCAAAAGCGAAACGTGTCGAGTTCCGGCCGCCTGATCCGGCCGCGAACCCGTACCTCGCTTTTGCCGCAATGATGATGGCCGGTCTTGATGGTGTGGTCAATAAGATCGATCCGGGCGAGCCGCTGGACAAGGACATCTATGACCTTTCGCCGGAAGAAATGAAGAAAGTGCCTTCGATGCCGGCGTCGCTCGACGAAGCGCTCACCTGCCTCGAAGAGGACCACGTGTTTCTCACGAAAGGCGACGTCTTCTCCGAAGAACTGATCGAGACCTTTGTTTCCTACAAACGGAAGGCAGAAGCGGAAGCGGTTCGGCTCCGGCCCCATCCCTACGAGTTCGCATTGTACTACGACATTTAAGACGGGGTCTAATGACAACGACCCGTCCCGCCTCGGCCGGCGCCCCGTTCAGAGCGTCGGCCGGTAACTGCCAAGGACTTTCAAGAACTCGGCGGTTTCGCCCAAATGTGCGAGAGCCTTCTGCACCTTTTCATCCTCTTTGCGCCCTTGTAGATCCAGATAAAACAGGTATTCCCAGGGCTTGCCGCGCAGCGGCCGCGACTCGATCTTTGTGAGGCTTAAATCGCGCAGCGCAAAACATGCCATGGCGCGGAATAGCGCCCCGGGTGTATTTGCAGTTGAGAAGACGATCGAGGTTTTCCACTCGCCGGTGGCGACGCGGGAGGTCTCCGGCTGTTTCGTCAACAGAAAAAATCGCGTAAAGTTTTGCCGGTTGTCTTCTATGTTTCGTTTGAGGATCACGCCGCCATAGATCTCGGCGGCGGTTTCGGACGCGATCGCCCCGGTGTCTGAAAGTTTCTGTTCGTTTAGCAGTTTCACACTCCCGGCCGTATCGTATTGCGGCACCGGTTCGATATGGCTGTACTTCTCAAAGAAACGCTTGCATTGGTTTAGCGCGACCGGGTGCGAAAAAATTCTTCTAATGTCGCGAAATTTGACACCGGGTCTAACAATCAATTGATGTGAAATACGTATGCTTGTCTCCCCAGAGATGAAGAAATCATATTCGAGCAGATGATCGTAGTTTTCATGCACACTGCCGTGCAGCGTATTTTCCATCGGGATAACGCCACTTACTGCTTCACCCGACCGGATCTTGTCGAATGCCTCGCGAAAGGTGGGGCAGGGAAGCACCTGGATGGAATCGCCGAGAATCTTCAACGCGGCGGAGTGGCTGAAGGCGCCGAGTTCGCCTTGAATAGCAACACTTTGGCTGGGCTTAGGACGCATAGTTTCCTGAAATCAGGGATACGATTTCTGCCCGCAATCATACACCGCCCTGCCGTGGGGAACGCGCTGCGACGCTTTTAGTGCTTCACGCGGTCAATGCCGGGCTTTCTCAATGGTACAATCGCCATGTTTGTTCTGAAATCGGAACAGCGCGTTTTTAAGAGCGACTCTCGAACAGATCGGGCGGCGGTAGCTCGTACGAGAGGTATTTGCCAACTTCTGTAACTTAGAACGGGCACTGGGGGCCCATAAATGCAGGAGCCAGGTCGAAAGCTACGGCGTATACGGGAACGCCTCAGTCTGAAGTACCGCGACGTGGAGAATGCCAGCAACAAGATCGCACTTCATCGTGGCAACCCGGAGTTTGCAATTGGCTTGAGCCGCCTCGCGGATATCGAGAATAAAGGAACGACGCCCTCGGTATACCGGATTTATTCACTTTGCGCCATATACGGAATTTCTTTCTCTTTGGTGCTCAGCTGGTACGGGGTAGAGGTGGATGCGTTGCCAGCCGATGCCGCGAAGATTTCCCTTAACCACACACGGCCCATTGACTTTGACACGGTACCTCCCGGGGTCCGTGTCACGGAAATGGCGGCTGACATAGACAACGATGTCGATCTGAAGCGCACAACCTGTTTGAGCCGGCAATCGCAACGGTGGGGAAAGTTGCCTCTCGGCCTGACTGCCTCGTTGGAACGCCGATATCGCTATGCGGTCATCGGCCAGGAAGACTGGTCTATGTATCCGTTGCTTCCGCCGGGTTCGTTTGTGCAGATCGACGAAACGAAGCGGCACATCGCCACGGCCGGCTGGCAGCATGAGTATGAACGCCCTATTTACTTCATTGAGCACCGTGCAGGATACCGCTGCGGTTGGTGCACTGAAATAGGCGGCTTTCTTCTGGTGCAGACGCACGCAGCGTCACATGTACCACCGGAGATCTTTCGCTACCCGGGTGAGGCCGATGTTATTGGCCAGGTTGTTGGAGTTACTATGCGTTTGGATCTGGGGAAGCGACGCCATACACGTTCTTGAGCAGACCGAGAATGGCTTCGAAATCGGAGACATGTTTCTGGCGCTCAGGGCCTTGAATCGCACCAGGAACGAGGTTTTTGTATGGAGTCAACCGCAGCCATGCATCAATCAGTTCGGCCCGGTCCACCTGATCGATACTTGCGATGTACAGCTCCAGGTCGGCCTTCTTACGTTCCAGCGGAAAACTGACCCAGTCCTTAAAAATTGTCTCGTGCATGCGCTTGATTGCGTGACTCACCGCGACCGAGTTAGAGGAGCTGCTCGACAAAGCATAGTGCTCGTATCTGCCGGTATCGGGATTACGTAGACTCGCAAGATAAACCAAGCGGCCATATGCGGTTTGGATTTGCGCAAGATCTCTCATCCATAGTTCTGGGATGGTCTCCTGCTGCCTGGTTGGAACCCGCATCATTTGTGACTTTAAGTCCAATGATACACGGATAAATGGCCTTCACAAGGTACCGGAGTACTGGTAGGACTACCCCGTTCTGTTCACGGAAAACAACCTTGAGGCGGAAATTCCGTAGAAACTACTGGGCTATCGTACGTTCAGAAGTACTAAAAATCAACTGGGAAAAAACAAAATAAACCATATGAAGGTCAGTCTTATAACCGGAATTCTCTCGCTTTCTTTGGCGGGCAGCATGCTTGCCAAGAAGTTTGAGCCACCTATTCCGGAGCCGGGCAACCCTTATCCGCCTGTCATGGCCAAGTTCGAGCCGCCGATTCCCGAGCCGGGCAACCCTTATCCGCCGACCATGGCCAAGTTTGAGCCACCTATTCCGGAGCCGGGCAACCCTTATCCTCCGACCATGGCCAAGTTCGAACCGCCGATTCCCGAACCAGGCAACCCTTATCCGCCGACCATGGCCAAGTTCGAACCGCCCATCCCCGAGCCGGGCAACCCTTATCCTCCGACCATGGCCAAGTTCGAACCGCCGATTCCCGAGCCAGGCAACCCTTATCCGCCGACCATGGCCAAGTTCGAACCGCCGATTCCCGAGCCGGGCAACCCTTATCCTCCGACCATGGCCAAGTTCGAACCGCCGATTCCTGAACCAGGCAACCCTTATCCGCCCGTGGTCGCATAAGGGCTGTCTTACGTCCGTCCCGCAATCCTTCTGACGACTCAGTGGACAAATCGGGGCTTCGGCGCACCTTGGACTAATTGCGTTGATGTAAATCGCGGTTTTGCAGTACCATCCAAGAGAAGCCGATTAAGCGACGAATGAATCTGACTCGTGCCATCCAACTGTTAAGCGAGTCGTTAACGATAGTCTTAATCTTTCGAATTTTCTTTCTTCGCTTACACAGTGTTTATCGTGTTTTCTCCATGTTCCTGTGTTTCGAGGTCCTTTCCACCTCGATAATGTTCCTTGAAGCGGCTCTACATGACAAGTTTTTCGATTACCGGATCACATGGATCCTCTTTAAAGTAATCGCGTGGGTTCTGTCGCTGTGGATGGTTTATGCCCTCCTGAGGGCAACGCTTGCTAATCTGCCTGGCATCCTGAGGCTCTCCCAAAAGATCTTAAATATCGTTTTCCCTTTAGCAGCCGTGGCTGCGATTCTAACGATTCAGCCGGAATACGCTGCTTCCGGACTCTCTTCTGCGGTCGATCCGATTGACCGGGCCGTACTCGTCGTCCTCGTTATGGATCGTTCGATCTCGACGGTAGCCCTGCTTGCGCTTCTGGCGATGCTCGTCTTCATTCTCTGGTTCCCGGTTCAGATGCCGCGCAACCTGGCCGTGTTTAGCGTTGGCTTTGTCGCATACTTTGCCAGCAAAACGATGCTCTTACTGCTGCACAGCTTCTTCGCGCATCAACTGCTGCATGCCATTAGCAACGCAATCTCGTTGATCCTCGTTGCCTGCTTCACTTATTGGCTTGTCTTCCTTAATGCCGAGGGGGAACGGGCCCCGGTACGAATCGGGCATAGCTGGCGGTCGGCTGAGCAAACCCGGCTGATTGAGCAACTTGAAGCAATGAATACCGCCCTGCTTCGGTCAGCGCGGCGGTAGATATTCCTCTGACCGTCACGTCCCGACGGGAAATTCCTGCTGGATTATTGAATTCCTTCGGAAAGGGGCCGCAGGCTTAACAAAAAAAAATCACTTAGGGCTTGAAAGCGGAGTGCTAATCCGCTACTGTGTACATTACGGAGAGCGAATTTGAATCCCGCGCTGGTTCTGACTCCACTTCTGTTGTTCGGACTTGGCCTCTTATTTGTGCTTCCTATCCTTTTAAAGCTCCTCAAAACCTGTAAGGTTGAGGAGATTTCGGCAGATTGGCTGGAAAACTTTTCCTGCTCTTCCTATCACGCGATGGAAGGGCTTCTTAGCGACGAGGATTTCGATTTTCTGTCCCGGCAGCCTGGCTTCGATCTTTCGCTTTACAGGAAACTGCGTCGTGACCGCTTAAACATATTCAAGCAGTACCTGAACCGGTTGATCGTTGACTTCAACCGCCTTCATGCCGCTGCCCGGTTTTTGCTGGCCCAATCGAGCGAGGATCACTCCGAACTCGTCACCCGGCTCCTCTGGCTGAAAGTTCGATTCTCTATCGCCGTGGTCGAGGCCCAATTCAGCTATGGATTGTGCTGTCTCGGATTCCGCTGCCTGGCGGTGAAGTCCGCGATCCGGCATCTTGAAGAGATGAGCGCGCAACTCTCGGCGATCCCTGCCGCTCACGCTGCGTAGCTCAGCGGCCGCTTAGAATCTATTTTTTCTAGCGTCGCTCTTCCACGAATTTCTTCAGCGCCAGTTTTGCTTCCTCGTAGGCTTCGAACTGGCGCTCTGCGTCTTTGAACTCCTTCGTATGTACGCAACGCCTTGCGCCCTTGTGCTGGGTCGGGTATCGCAGGTGCAGCATTTCATGGAACATGACAAACCTGACGATAAGTTCCGGCACTCCCGGTGCGTCGAAAACGCTCGTCAGCACGATCACGTTGTGAGAAGGATCGTAATGGCCTAACGTGGTGCGCGATGGCCGCAAACTCCAGCCGAGCTGAGGGCGCGCCATGAGCCCGTTGAAATACTTCAAATTTAAATCCTCAAACATTTCGCAGAGGTCAAAGTATTGCCCCTTGGGGTCGCGGAGTGCTTTGCGTCCGCGCTGCTGCTTGACGAGATGCAGCGTGCGGCGGACATCTGCACGGTTCAAATAGCGACGATAGCGGGCCAGGATGCTGTTCTCCGGCGCCTTGCGAAAGAGCTTGCAGATCAGAATAAACGCCAGCGCCTCCTGAATGGGCGCCGGCGCGCCCTCAAGCGTATCGCTGATATCCACCGTGAGCTGGCCGCTTTCAAGCCTGATGCGGCTGTTTGCATTTGCATATTTGCGGAAGCGCACAGTAATTTCAGGGAGCACAGTCCGAGGCTTTATGGTGCGGAATACGCGAGCATAAATCTGCTCAACCGACTCAAAAAACAGAGCAGTCTCGACTTGCATTTTTACCAACTGTAACATGGTGTTTCGGGTTCAAAGCTGAAACTTCCCGCTGCTTGACCTCCGAATACTAAGTCTCAAGAGGTGTCCTTGCCTAAAGCGAAAATCACGGCGCTCGGCTGCTTTGTCCCGCCGCGGATCCTGACGAACGACGATCTATCCCGGATTGTGGAAACGAGCGATTCATGGATTGTGGAACGGACCGGCATGCGCGAGCGCCACATCGCGGACGAGAATGTCGCAACTTCCGATATGGCGGTGGCTGCCGCCCGGGCGGCACTCGCTCAACGTGGCGTGCCGGCGGAAGACATTGACGCCATCCTGGTGTGCACCGTCACGCCGGACATGCTGTTCCCCTCCACGGCCTGTCTCGTCCAGGACCAATTAGGGGCAAAGGGCGCGTGGGGCTTCGACCTGATCGCCGCGTGCTCCGGTTTCCTCTACGGCATCACTACTGCCGCTCACCTGGTTCAGGGCGGCGCGCATCGCAAAGTACTCGTGATTGGTGCTGATACCATGTCACGCATACTTGATTACACGGACCGCACGACCTGCATCCTGTTCGGAGATGGTGCTGGGGCGGTCCTGGTCGAGCCTGCCGAAAACTCGGACGAAGGTTTCATAGGTCACTTAAATGAGATTGACGGCTCGGGCGCGCCTTATCTCAACATGCCCGCCGGTGGCAGCCGTCTGCCTGCCTCCGAAGAGACCATCGCCAAGCGGCTCCACTATGTAAAGCAGGAAGGGCAGCAAGTATTTAAGTTCGCGGTTCGCAAGATGCATGAGTTGTGCGAAACCTTGTTATGTAGACACGGCTTTACTGCGGCCGATGTAGACCTCTTCATCCCGCATCAGGCGAATAGACGCATTATCACTGCAACGGCGGAACGTTTAGGCCTGCCGCCGGAGAAAGTGGTTATAAACCTCGACAAGTACGGAAACACGACGGCCGCCACCATTCCCCTTGCGACGCGCGACGCAGTCGAGGCGGGACGCCTCAAGAAAGGCGACTTGGTGTTATTTGCCGCCGTCGGTGCGGGCTACACGGCAGGAGCTAGTCTGTGGAGGTGGGCCTACTAGATACGGCTTCAGCCCTTGTCTGCTGGCGCGCGTGCAGCTTCTGCTGCCGCTCGTATTCGTGCAGGACTCGGATCACATAGCTTCGCGTCTCCTGGAAGGGTGGTACGCCATGGAAGCGCTCCACCGCTCCCGGCCCGGCATTGTACGCCGCCAATGCCAGTACCGAGTCGCCGTGATAGCGAATGAGCAGGGACCGCAAATACTTGGCGCCACCCACTGCATTTTGCGAGGCATTCAACGGATCGACACCCAGCGTCTCAGCCGTCTCTGGCATCAATTGCATGAGTCCCAAGGCGCCTTTGCGCGATACCGCTTGCGGATGGAGGCCAGATTCAACTTTAGCCACGCTAAGAACGAAGTCCCGATAGAGTCCCTGCTGATCAGCTGCTTGCGAAAGCAACTCGTCCGTCTTTATAGCCGCGAGAGCCGCCGACGGCTGCACGGACGGCTTCTCAGTAACAGCTTCTGGGACAGATTGAATGCTCGCGACATTTTCCTCCGGGTACTCCAACGTACCCTGTCCGAGACGGAGCACAAGCGTGCCGTTACTTGAGCGATGAGAATCGGCCTGGAGGCAAAAGCCGGATTTAAGACAAACCAGCTCTTTGGCTGAGCATGCTTCGACGCTGATAAGAAGAACCGCGCAACCAACAACGCGGCGAAGATCGATCATCCTTTGACGAGTTTAATACGATCTTGTGCCGGTTCTCTCTACGGGCCGCTCGGCCGGCGAATCCCCGTCCGACTCGAGAAGCATAAGTTCGTGCTCGAGCATCGTCGAAGAAACGAGGGCTTTTACAGCGACTTCCGCAATGCTGCTGTCCTTGCCATAACGCGCCGTAAACAGATCAGAAGCATCCTGCAACTGTTTGCGAATACTAGACAGGTATCGCGCCATGGCAACGTGTTCGTCCCGGCTCAACGGATACTGCACGTGCACTCCTTCAAAGGGGTTTTGGGCTTACGCACATTTTGGCATAGGCCGGCATTTTTTACCACCTCTCATTGATCGGAAATCACCTAGCCTGCCACTTTTTCTCCCTATTTATTGCACTTCACAGTTCGAGCGCTACATTGGCAAATGAGATGGGAGCACCTGCTGAACTCTTTTGCAGTCAATGTGGAAAAAAATACCAAGCAAACAAACTTCTGAACCTGTGCACATGTGGGGGGCCTCTGCTGGTTGCATACGATATGCCGGCAATAAAGGCGAGTTGGCGCAGAGAGGATCTTCCAAAGTCAGTCGGTAGTATGTGGCGTTATGCGCCGGTGCTGCCGGCTGATGTCTCCGAAGCCGTTACGCTGAATGAAGGCTGGACCCCGCTCAAAAGAGCATCCGCGCTGGGAGCGCTCACAGGAGCAAGCAATCTGTGGGTGAAAGATGAGGGCCAAAATCCCACCGATTCGTTTAAAGCGCGCGGCCTGTCGGCTGCCGTTACAATGGCGCGGAAATTGGGCGCGCAGAAGTTGGCTATTCCCTCAGCCGGCAATGCTGGCAGCGCTCTGGCCGCGTATGCGGCTGCTGCCGGCCTGGAAGCGAACATCTTCATGCCACGCGATGTTCCGCACTCTAATTTCGTCGAATGCAAAGCTTTTGGCGCAAATGTCACATTAGTCGACGGCCTTATCAGCGATTGCGGCAAAATTGTCGCGGAACGAAAGCAGGAGGAGGGTTGGTTCGACGTAAGCACGCTCAAAGAGCCCTATCGTATCGAAGGTAAGAAGACTATGGGGTACGAACTCGCCGAACAGTTCGGGTGGCGCCTCCCCGACGCGGTTCTTTACCCGTGTGGTGGAGGAGTCGGCCTGATCGGCATGTGGAAGGCGTTTGATGAACTCGAGCAGCTCGGCTGGATTGATGCAAAGCGGCCGAAGATGATCTCGGTGCAGGCTGCGGGATGTGAGCCGATCACGCGCGCCTTTAACCGCCAGGCTCAGGCTAGCGAATTCTTTGAAAACGCGTACACCGTCGCAAGCGGCCTCAGGGTGCCGAAGGCGCTCGGTGATTTCCTCGTGCTGAAGGCGATTCGCGAAAGTGGCGGAACGGCGATTTCGGTCTCCGACGAAGAAATGCTGGACGCGGGCGTTTCTCTTGCCGAGCGAGAAGGAATTTTCGCCGCTCCTGAAGGCGGTGCGTGCGTGGCGGCGCTGCGCCATCTTTTCGAATCGGGTTTCCTCAAGCGCGATGAACAGGTTGTTATTTACAACACCGGCTCAGGGCTGAAATATCTGGAGGCCTATTCCACACGTTTCCCGCGCCGGGCCGCCACCCAGCAAGACAGACTTGGCGGTTTAATTACACCGCGATAGAGGCTGCCCGTATAATTGCGAGGACGATTTCGGCTTTTTTCCCGCCTTCTGTTTATGGGACCATAGTGGGGTCAGTTTGGAGTCCTTGGTTTTGCCTCTTGGAGTGACCTCTCGTCTATCATCCAATCCAGATACCGGTTTCCGAACAACAGTTAGGAGAGTTTTAAGTGACAAAGCTGTTCGTGGGGAATTTGCCCTACAAAGCTACAGAAGCAGATGTGCAGGCCTTTTTTGCGGAGGCCGGTGTTCACGTCGATAGCGTGAATATTCTTCGTGATCGTTTCAGCGGTGAAGCAAGAGGGTTCGGGTTCGTTGAAATCAATGACGATGCCCTCGCTAACCAGGCAGTCCAAGCGTGTAACGGCCGCGCCCTGATGGGTCGGGCGCTGGTGGTGAATGAAGCTCGTCCGCCGGAGCGGCGGGAGCGGTCGCAAGCGGCAGGCGCGGGACATCAGCGCGACTTCGGCGGCAGCCGAAATCGCTGGTAGCCAGACCGCGTATAACGGGCGCTAAAATCGGGACGGCATGTTAGCCGTCCACCTTCAATCCGGTCAGGTCTCTGTCATCCAGGCGGACGTTCCTCATCGGCCGCCTGGATACGCCCTCGTTCGGATGCAGCTCGCTGGCATCTGCAACACCGACATCGAACTGGTTCGCGGATATTACGGATTTAGCGGCATTCCCGGACATGAGTTTGTCGGCGAGGTTGTGGCTGCCCAGACGGCATCCCTTATCGGCACGCGCGTAGTGGGTGAGATCAATCTTGCATGTGGCGACTGCGATTTCTGCCACATCCAGCTACCGCGTCACTGCCTGCGCCGAAAGGTGCTGGGCATAGTACAGCACCCGGGCGCCTTCGCGGAGTACGTCACGCTTCCCGAGCAAAACCTGCACGTCGTTCCGGCTGGGCTCTCTAACGAAGAAGCAGTGTTCGTCGAGCCGCTGGCTGCGGCATGTGAAATCCTCGACCAGGTTGGGATCCCCGAGGGGGCGCACGTCGCAGTCCTTGGAGACGGCAAACTCGGACTTCTGATTGCCCAGGTTTTACATGTCCACGGCGCCAGAGTGGTGCTTTATGGCCGGCACGAGCATAAGCTGCAGATTGCGCGCAAGGCCGGCATTTCGACGAGTCTGTCGGAGGAAAAGCCGACAGCCCTTTACCCGTTTGTGGTGGAATCCACCGGTTCGGCCGACGGCCTGCGCGAGTCAGTCAAGCTTGTAAGGCCGCGCGGGACTATCGTGATGAAATCGACCGTGCACGGACAGGTATCGCTCGATACGGCGCACGTGATCGTGAACGAAATCAGCCTGGTTGGTTCGCGATGCGGCCGCTTTTCGCCAGCCCTCGCTCTTCTTGAGGCGAAGAAGATCGACGTACTTTCCCTGCTGGCGGCTGAGTTCCCGCTCCCCCAGGCAGCAGAGGGGTTCATGGCCGCGCAGCAACCCGGCGCACTGAAGGTTTTGCTGCGCAACGATCAGAACACGCGTACGTCCTGAACGCGGCCTTTCCAGTTTCCGCCCAATCCGCGCCAGTACTGCACGGCGGAATGGACGGTTGCGGCCAGATAAAACGACGCCACTGCGGGCAGCGCGAAAGACCACGCGAATGGGCAGTTGTATAACCGTACCATCGGCCGGTAACTCACGGCCATCAATACCCAGGCGGCCGCCCCAAGGAGCATGGGCACTGGTCGGCCAGTGCAAAGCATCAGTGGTGGCAGGAGATAGGTCACAAACAGGCCCGCGACCGTACCGGCCAGAAGCAGAGCGGAGTGATGCAGTTGGTTGAATGCGGTGCGCGAGATCATGCGCCCGATTTCACCGAAAGTGCGATAGGAGCGAATACTCTTCGTTTCGCGCGTCAGCCCCATCCAGATTTGGCCGCCGGTACGTTTCACCCTCCGCGCCAGCGCGCAATCATCGATTACTTCGTTCCGGATGGCTTCTATGCCGCCGGCCGCGCTCAATGCCGCCGGACGAACCAGAATGCACCCGCCCGCTGCACCTGCCGTGCGGCTTGAGCGGGACGCGATCCAGGCCGGCGGATACAGCATCAGGAAGAAGAACACAAATGCCGGAATGAGTGCTTTCTCTGCCGGAGTCTTGCATGCCAGCAGAACCATGTAAGAAGCCAGATCGTAGCCGCCGGCCTCCGCGATCGCCACCAGCTCCGCCACGTTCGGTCTTCCGTGTTGAATGTCGGCATCGGTAAAGAGCAGGTAATCGGGTTTTAGCTCGATGGCGCGCGCTGCGCCCTGCGACGCCGCCCACATCTTCCCCGTCCATCCGGCCGGCAGCGGCTCGCCGCGAACGATTGTGAGGCAGTCGCCTCTGCCGGTTCGTTCCGCAGCCTGGCGTGCGATCTCTGCCGTTTCATCCGTGCTGGAATCATCAACCAGGAAGACGTGCAGCCGGGCGGGGAAGTCCTGCTGCAGGAGAGACGCGATGGATTGCCCGATCACTTCCGCTTCATTACGTGCGGGCACAATCACCGCGATGCGCTTCGGCGGCACGCGGGCTATCGCTGGCCGTGCAACTGATTTTGAAACGCGCCAGAATCCGCCGCGAAACAGCAGCAGATAGATCCAGATCAGCAATGAAAATGCGCCCAGTGCAGTCAGGATCACGAACTCATCTTAAGCGGGCTGCTGCTGTGTCATGCAGTGCAGCGTGCCCAGCCCCAATACCAGGTCTGTGCTGGCGATTCCGACCACTTTACGGTTGGGAAACAGCTCCGCGAGTCTGTTCAGTGCAATGCGGTCGTGCGGGTCATTGAACGTCGGCACAAGCACAAGCGAATTTCCAATGTAGAAGTTGGCGTAGCTGGCCGGCAGGCGTTGGCCGTTGAAGAACACCGGCTCCGGCATCGGCAGAGTCTCCACCCGCAGCGGCTCGCCGTCCTGATCACGCATTCCGCGAAGCAGTTCAAGATTCTCTTTCAGTGGCTCGTAATTTGCGTCGGAGGGATCTGTTTCGCTCGCGATTACTACGGTATGCGCATCCGTAAAGCGGGCCAGGTCGTCGATGTGCCCATGCGTATCGTCTCCGGCGATGCCGTTTCGAAGCCACAGAGTGTGCCGCGCCCCCAGATAGTTCGCAAAGATCTGTTCGTAGTCTTCACGATCAAGGTCCGGATTGCGCTGTTGCACCGTGCTCAAAAGGCATTCCTCGGTGGTGAGAATGGAGCCCGCTCCGTTCACATCGATGCTGCCTCCCTCCAGAACTACTTGCTTATTGTTCCAGAGCGGAGTCCAAAGTTCGAGTCCTAACGGGGGCGCCAGTGCCCCCGTGACCGCATCGTCGTACTTGGCATTCGCGTACTTGGCCCAGCCGTTGAATTGCCAGTTCAGGACACCGCGCAGTCCCGCGCCGTCAATGACGAAAATGGGGCAAAAGTCGCGCGTCCAGCTTCGATCCGTCGGAATCTGAAAAAATTCGACTGCGTCCGGATGAACATGACACTTCTTCAGAACGCGGCGTGCCTTGTGCTCCGCGTCCGAATCGTGCACGAGAATTCGTACCTTCTCCGCTCGCGAGAGGTGACGGACGATTTCGCCGTACACCCACTGGATGGGCGCGAACTTGCCCGGCCAGTCTGTAATCTCATGCGGCCAGGCGAGCCAGGTCGCCTCATGCGGCTCCCATTCCGCCGGCATACGGAACCCAAGCGCCGCGGGGTGAGTTTCGCCGCACATCCCGCTTAGGCAAGCCACCGGTTGGTAATGGGTGAGTACGCATCGATCCGCCGGTCGCGAAGGAAAGGCCAGTTCCGTCTCACCTCGTCCATCTGCTTCGGGTCGCATTCAACGACCAGCACCTGTTCTTCATTCGCAGGTGCCCGCGCGATCACGCGTCCGAAGGGGTCCGAAACAAATGAATTGCCCCAAAACTCGAGCCCGCTTTCAGGCGTACCCTCGAAGCCGGTGCGGTTCACTGCAGCCACGAAAACGCCGTTTGCGATGGAATGAGCCCGCTGAATCGTCCGCCAGGCGTCGAGCTGCGCTTCGCCGTATTGTTCCTTCTCCGAAGGATGCCAGCCGATGGCGGTCGGGTAGAACAGCACGTTGGCGCCCTGCAGGCTCGTAATGCGGGCGCCCTCCGGATACCATTGGTCCCAGCAGACCAACACGCCGATACGCGAATACTTGGTTTCGAAGTTCTGGAAGCCGAGATCGCCCGGCGTGAAATAGAACTTCTCGTAGTACAGAGGGTCGTCGGGGATGTGCATCTTGCGGTAGAGCCCGATGAGCGACCCGTCTGCATCCAGAACCGCAGCGGTGTTGTGATACAGCCCTTGCGCTCGCTTTTCGAAAAGCGAAGCCACGATCGAAACCTGCAGATCCTTCGCGACAGCGCTTAGCGCTTCCGTCGAGGGCCCGGGAATTGTTTCAGCAAGGTTAAACAGCTCGGCATTCTCTTCGCGGCAGAAATACTGGCTGCGGAACAGCTCCTGCAAGCAGACGATCTCCGCTCCCTTTGCCGCTGCGTCGCGAATACCCTTGACCGCCTTCTGTAAATTCGCTTCCGGATCGGTCGAGCAGCTCATCTGCACGAGGCCGATTTTGAACGCGCTATCGCGCTGCGCCCGCGGCGCAACTGTGTGGATTGCCATGCTTGTGTTCCAAGTAAATTGGATGCGTGGGGAGGGCCCCAAGCTACATGTGTATGCCGCCGTTTACGTCCAGCACATGGCCGGTGATGAACGCGGCTTCATCGCTCACTAGAAAACGAACGGCGGCGGCGATGTCTTCGGGTGTTCCCATGCGCTTCAGCGGTGTCTGGTCGATCATTTTCTGCTTTAGTTCGTCGCTCAGGCCATGTGTCATGTCCGTGCCTATGAAACCCGGGGCTACGGCATTCACTGTGATATTGCGGCTGCCCAGCTCGTGCGCCAGCGACTTCGTCAGTCCAATCAGCCCCGCCTTCGACGCCACATAATTGGCTTGCCCGGGATTCCCCATCTCGGCCACAACCGAAGAAATGTTTACGATTCGTCCCCAGCGCTCCCGCATCATCCCGGGGAGCACCTGCTGAATCGCGAAGAAGGAGCCGCTCAGGTTCGTTTGGAGAACCGTATCCCAATCCACCTTCTTCATACGAACCGCCAGGCCATCCTTCGTAACCCCGGCGTTATTGACAAGAATGTCGATCCGGCCGAATTCCTTAGCCGCCTTCGTGATCCCTGCCGCAATCGACTCGCTGTCGGCCAGGTCTATCGCCACAACGAATGTCTCCGCGCCGTTTTCCCGCAGACTCGAAGCGGCTTCCTCCAGCTTGTCGGCCGATCTTGCGGCAAGCACTACACGATATCCACTGGTCGCGAGTGCGTGCGCGCAGGCCCGTCCGATGCCTCGGCTTGCTCCGGTCACCAGAGCCGTTCGTTTACTCATAAGTTCAATCTCATGATAATGGGTGTACGGTAACCAATGCCCTTTGATGATTTGCGCGACTTCATTCGCCTACTCGAGAAGCAGCACGAACTGATAAGGATTCCGTTCGAGGTGGATCCTCATCTCGAAATCACGGAATTTGCTGACCGCGCCGTGAAGTCCGGTGGCCCGGCACTGCTCTTTGAAAATCCGAAGGGTTCGAGCGTGCCGCTGCTTATAAACGCATTCGCGAGCACGCGGCGGATGGAAATGGCGCTCGCAGCCCGGAATGTCCAGGAGATCGCCGACCGCATCTCCGGGTTTCTGCAAATTCAAAAACCGGAGAGCCTGCTCGATAAGATCAAACTCTTACCCAAACTGTCGGAGTTGGGTTCCGCGTTTCCCAAAACGGTTTCGAGCGGCCCGTGCAAGGAGGTTATTCGCCACGGCGATTTCTCGCTCGATTATTTTCCGATTCTGCACTGCTGGCCCGGAGATGGCGGCCGCTTTATCACCTTGCCGATGGTCTTCTCGCAGAACCCCGAAACCGGCAAGCGCAACTGCGGTATGTATCGGATGCAGGTCTTCGATGCCCGTACCACCGGCATGCACTGGCAGAAGCATAAGCAGGGTGCAGAGCATTATCGCAGGCTGCATGCGGAAGGCAAACAGGCACAGATGCCCGTTGCGGTCGCGATCGGTGCGGATCCCGCCACTATGTTCTCCGCCATACTGCCCCTGCCCCCTGAAATTGACGAGATGATGTTCGCCGGCTTCCTGCGCGGCAAGCCGGTTCCGATGGTGAAATGCGAGACCTCAGATATCGAGGTGCCCGCAAATGCTGAAATTGTGCTCGAAGGATATTTGAACCTCGGCGAACTGCGGCGCGAAGGTCCGTTCGGCGATCACACCGGCTTCTACTCGCTCGATGATGACTATCCCGTCTTCCACATCGAGTGCATTACTCACCGGAAGAACCCCATCTATGCCGCCACCATTGTAGGACCGCCGCCGATGGAGGATTTCTACATGGGCAAGGCGATCGAGCGCATATTTTTGCCGCTGATGCGCATGCAATTGCCTGAGATTCGCGACATCTGCATGCCGGCCGAAGGGGTATTCCACAACCTGATCCTTATCTCGATCCGCAAGTCATACCCTGGCCAGGCGCGCAAGGTGATGCATGCGATCTGGGGGATGGGACAGGCGATGTTCAGCAAGTGCATCGTTGTGGTCGACGAGGATGTGGATGTGCAGAACGTGTCCGAAGTCGCCTGGAAGGCACTTAACAATATCGACCCACAGCGTGACATCGAGTTCAGCCTCGGCCCGATCGACTCGCTTGACCATGCCAGCCGGTTGGCGAACTTCGGATCGAAGATGGGAGTCGACGCCACGACAAAATGGCCATCCGAAGGGTTTACTCGCCGCTGGCCAAATGTGATCCGGATGTCTCCGGAGGTTGTACAGCGCGTGGATACTCTGTGGAAGCGCGCGGGGCTGGATCGTAAATAGATGGAGCGTGTCCCGTTCCGCGCCACCGGGGCCGCGGCCACTTATTCCGGGTTTCGTCCGCCCGTGACCATTCTGCTTGATAACGTCCGCAGCATGTACAACGTCGGGGCTTTTTTTCGCACCGGCGATGGCGCGGGTATCGAGCGGCTGTTACTCAGCGGCATCACTGCGCGGCCGCCGAAAGGCGCAATCAGCAAGACCGCCTTAGGCGCCGAAGAGCGTCTCCCCTGGGAATCGGTTGAAGACGCCGTGAGCGTGATCTCTCGCCTGCGTTCAAACGGGTATGAAATCGCCGCAATTGAAACCAGTGTTCACGCGGTGGACATCTTCGATTGGCAACCGCACTTTCCCGTATGCGTTTTGTTCGGGCACGAAGTGGAAGGGCTTCGACCTGCGCTTCTTGATCTATGTGACGCACATGTGCGTATTCCCATGCTGGGCCTCAAGCACTCGCTGAACGTTGCCAGCGCAGGATCCGTGGTGATGTACGAACTGCTGCGCAAATACCGCGCGCTGCACTCGACGGCCCGCGCAGCGCCAGGCCGCACGCCCTAACTATCCGGATTCCCCAGCACCTTCTTCTTGTCGGCTGGTGTGAGCTCATCATAGAGCCGCGTGAAGACTGCGTTCGTCCAGCCAAAGCCTGCCTGGTTCGCGCTGTACCCAAAGTGAATATTCTTGGCGACGTCTGAGCCGCCATTAACCACGTCGTACTTCTCGACAATGAAACCCTGCCGCAGGAATTCCTTTCGAATCAGGGACAGCCACTTTAGAGATATGCGCTCCGCATCATCGTTGTATCCGTAACGTCGCAAGCCGTCGACGGCAATCATCTGCAACGGCGCCCAACCGAACGGCGAGTCCCATTGGTTGCCGCTCACGTACGTGCTTGTCTGAAGCCCGCCTGTCTTCTCGAAGAGGTCGAGGTTCTTCTCAATACGGGCGGCCTGCTCTTTTGTCGCGAAACCGGCCCAGAGCGGGTAGAACGTTGTCAGAAACGGGTAATGCCGGACGTTCTTTGTTACAAAATCGTAGTCGTAGTACAGTCCGTCTTTTTCATCCCACATCAGCCGATTTACGCGCTCGGCTCGATCCTGCGCGCGCTTTCGCCAAGGGCCCGCTTCCGCACTTCTCCCCAGGATGTCGAGAATCTCAGCCGTCTGCGTCTCCATCAGGTAGAGCAGGGAATTGAGGCACACCGGGTCGTAATGAATGATGTCGATATTGAACGGGCCAAAGCGATTTGAAGGATCGAAACCGGATTCGCGCATGCTGCGGTCGCCTTTATAAAACAGCATCGTGAGCTGGTCGGTTTTCCGGTCGTAATACTGGCCGACATCGTAAGCCGTTATTTCATGTGTCTTGAAATATTCCTTTACCAGATCGTAGTGTGTTTGCCCCTGGCCGTTGCGTTCGGCGGAAAGCACCTCGGGTGCCGGCCCTTCGCCGAAATCCCAGTAACGCGAGAGGCCAGTTTCCGGCGTCAAATGCGGCTCCTTTACCCAGAGCTGGTAGTACGTTTCAATCTGAGGCAGGGCGTCTTCCAGCCACTTGCGATCGTGTGTCTTCTCGTACACCCCGAGCACCATCTGCGTCAGAAACGGCGGCTGCGAACGGTTCAAATAGTATGTGCGGTTCGCGTTAAGAACCTTTCCGCCGTAATTCTTTACCTGATATAGGAAGTTGTCCGCCATGTCCTTGGCGTGGTCCAGATCCTGGTCACGCAAAAGCCCGACCTGAATGAAATAGCTGTCCCATCCGTACATCTCATTGAAACGGCCGCCCGGGACAACATAGGGTTTGGGCAGATAGAGCAGACCCTGCTCCTTCAGTGAATTGATGTCAGCGGGAAGAGCGCGAATGGAAATCGTGTTGTACTCAGCCGAAGGAATCTCGGCCTGCAGCTCTTTCTCAATAGCGTGAACGTCCTCTGTTCGCGGGATGTAAACGGGCCACTTCCCGTCCGCCCCGGGTTGGAACTTTGGATCGACGGCAGCCTTCGGCAGATTTCTGTTCGACCGTGTCAGCGTTTTCCAGGTTTGCTGAATGTAGAGGAGGATGTCAGTCGTCTGCGCCGGTGGAGAGGGATTCTGTCCAAGCGCCACGGTGGCCGCAACGGTCGCCAGTGCGGCGGCAAGCGCAGTTGCGCCTGCCCGCCTCCATTCCCTCTGAAGCTTTCCCAACCAGTGCATAAATCCTCTCCTTCCGTTCGCACATTTACATCTATCAGCTTTACCAGGTGAAGGTGGCTGTAGCAGTCTGATATCCATCACCTTCGGGAAACTGCAAATGGATCTCTCCGGCACTGAGCTGTACCCCCTGCGCCGAGACTCCGGATCGGTTCAGCCTCACCGGCAGATCGTATTTCGAACCGCCCATCGCCGCAAAGCGGAATACTGCCTTATGCTCCGAGTACTGCTCATCCAGCACCTTCAGTTGCTGCGTTGTGGATCCCTGCTCTGGCAGCTTGGCTGGAATCCCGATCTCCACACCCGGTAACGCGATCGCCAAGTTATGCGCCGTTGCCGCTGCTTCCGCGCACGGCTTTTCCGGCGCATTCTGGCCCGCAAGACAGAATACGGTCGCCCGCTCCGTCTTTGCTCGGACCACCAGCCGCGACCCTTCGTGTGTATATTCCAGATCCACCGAGAGATCGCCCAGCTTGACCTGCCGCAGAGCCGCATGGTCCCAGTCTGCCGGCAGGTGGGGTGCAAGCCGAAGCGTCCGGTTTGCCGCGTCCCAGTCAAGGCCAAAAAGCCCGCGCAGCAACGGAGAGATCACCATAGCCGAAGACCACATCTGGTGCGAACTGCTGCGCCCAAGCGGCTGGTAGAACTCGCCCGACAGCAACTCGGTCACCGAACCGAGATCCTGTGCCCATGTGAGGTCGAGGTTCTGCATGAGGCTTGCATAACCTGCCAGCGGGCGCCCTGCACGATATTGTGCGAGCGATGCCCATCCCGTGAACAGTGGCCAGATCGATCCCTGGTGATAGCTGATCGGATCGTAGAACGGCGTCTTTTCGCTGATATCGCGCGTGCCCCAGTCTGCCGAGAACTCGCCCGATGCCCATCGTGTAAGCATCGGGCCTGCATTCTTCAAGGCAAACGTTCCGTCCCACCACGCAACAGCAGGATAAATGCTAGCCGTGTGATCGAGTGAGCCGTCTCGATTTCTGCTGAATGCGTAGAACCGCTCGGAGGGTTCGTAGTACTCTGATTCAATCTTCTTCCCGATCTCTCCCGCTTTATCGTGCGCGGCTTGTGACAGTTGCTGATCTCCCATTAAGCCAGCTAAGTGCGACATCGCGGTGGCTGACTGCTGATCCATGGCGGCAAGATAGATTTCTTCAGCGGGCATCCCCGTGGGCCATGATTCCACCCAGCCTGTCCCTTCGCTGTTGGAATAGATTCCGTCGTTTCCTTCGTGCGCCCGCGTAAACGCATAGGCCTTTCGGATCACTTCCCAATTAGCTTTCAAATAAGCGGTGTCCCCGCTGGTCTTGACGTAATCCCAGGTGGCCATCACCAGCAGTGGGGTTGCGTCCGCCGACGCATAGAAATACGGAGTTGATTTCCAGTCGAGTGCATCGGCAGACTGCGAAAACTCGTGCATGATCTTTCCGTCTGCACGCTGTCTTCTGATAAGGAAGTCGAGCGCTCGTTTTGTCAAGGCGAAATCGCCGTAGCTGTTGATCGCGTAGGTGGTCCAAAGCGTATCACGCCCGAAAAACCATGCATATCCCGGCCGCGCCGAATCAGCCGATTCATAATATCCGGCCACCATACCGGTCTCGCCGTGGTAATTCACCTGCATCTGGTCGATGGCAACTTCAGCCCAGGCGAGTGCCTCATTCACCTGGGAATTGGGAGTCTCCGCCTTCGCCCGGCTCTCCCGGAATTGCGAATAGTATTGTTGTGTTCGCTCATAAATCTCCGGCAGAGCTTTGAAAATGGTTTCCGCCTGTGCAGCCGGCGCGCTTCCGTCGGCGACAGCCATTACGAGCGGGAATACCAGGCCGTGATCGCGCTTGGGATCGAACGACAGCTTCAACTCCAGTGGATAAGTTTGCGGATGCTCCTGGTAAGGAACCATGATGCCCGGCTTCGTTCGCGGCATCGCAACAATTCCGGAAAACTGCGAATTATCGGTATGCAGAACGTACAAACCGGGCCCATTCTCCTGCCCGACCCACTCGCCGTTCGGCCGCCCGAAATTAGGAGCGGGCCACATGCGCAGCATTTCCGGCGTGAATGAGAACGTGATCTCTATCGGCCGCGCAGACTCAATCTCGAAAAACACGGCCGCCGACGTCGGTGGCTGCTCCTGCCCGCGTGCCGCGAACATGTGCTGCCGGATCGTAAATGCCGCGTGCGAGTACGTGATGATCGTTTCCGCCGGAGTGACTTTGATCTCCGCAGCCAATGCGTTTACGTCAATGGGAACGTCGTAGTTCGCGAGTTCTGCTCTGATTCGAAAATTGCTGAGGATTTTCACCGGCCATTGCCAGCCTTCGAACACCCCGTTCTGACGTCCCAGGAGCGCGCCGCGCTCGCCCGCAACGGTCCATGGCTCGCGCGGCACACAAGGTGCCAGAATCTGCGGCGTGCTCACATTCTTCGCGAAATTCGTTAACGGTGCGAAATTCGGCGACGGGGAATTGAGCTCGGCGGCAGCAAGAGCCGCGCTTGCCAGAACGAACAGGATCGGCAGTCCTTGTCTTGACATAGTCAATGCGTGTTATCGCAATGAGTATATACACCATTCCCCTCTCGCCGCCGCGGGTTTCGCCAAATGCGGTCAGTCCTTTTCCCCTTCAGCGGCTCCCATTTTGCGTCAGTGATAAACCTGAATAGTCCGCCATGAAGCCAATTGTTCAAATCTCTCTCGACTTGGTGAACCTCGAAGAGGCTCTCGCGACCGCGGATATCGCCATCCGCGCCGGCGTCGACTGGCTCGAAGCAGGTACACCTCTGATCCTTTCGGAAGGCGCGCGAGCCGTTCGGGAACTGCACGCCCGCTACCCGCAAGTGCCCATCGTTGCAGATATAAAAGCCATGGATGGCGGCTGGCTCGAAACGAAAATGATGGCGCAGGCGGGCGCCGGTTTCGTCGTTGTCATGGGACAGGCTCACCCTGAGACCATAGAGTCGGCGGCGAAAGCGGGTCTCGATTTCGGAATCCAGGTCATGGGCGACAATATGGCGATGCCGGATCCCGTCGCTGGCGCAAAGCTGCTTGAGGATCTTGGGTGTGCCTATATCGTGCATCACATCGGATACGATATGCGGACCTTGCGGAGGCAGCGCGGCCTTCCGGCGCCTACTCCTCTCGATCGGCTCCGCGAAGTCGTCACCGCCGTCTCGGTTCCTGTTCAGGCAGTCGGCGGGTTGACCATCGATCAGGCGACCCGGACTCCCGAATACGGCGCGCCGCTGGTCGTCGTCGGTGCCCCGCTTGTCGTCGGCGGCCAGGCGCTTAACTCGCCGGCCGAACTGGAAAAGACGCTGCGCTTGATCTGCGATCAGGTGCACACCTACGGCGATGTCAAGGTCGGTAAGGAGGCTATTCAATGAGCACGGCTATGCCTGCTCTTGTTAACTATTCCCGCGAACCGTTCTCTGTTGAGCTTCGCGAGGTTCCCGTTCCAGAGATCGGAGAGACCGATGTGCTTCTCCGCGTCGGCGCCGTCAGCATTTGCGGCAGTGATCTTCACCAGTGGTCCGGCAGCCATAGTTGGCCTGTGAACTACCCATGCATCCTGGGGCACGAATTTGCCGGAACCGTTGCCAGGGCTGGCTCCCGTGTGAGCCGCTTCCGTGACGGTGATCGCCTCGTCAGCGAGACTGCGGCGGTCATCGACGAAGCGTCGCCCATGAGCCGGCGCGGTCTTTACAACCTCGATCCTTCGCGCCGCGGTTTCGGATATGGTGTCGACGGCGCCATGACTCAGTACGTTCGTGTGCCCGAGCGCTGCCTGCACGGAATCCCGGACAGCTTGCCGTTTCAACGGGCTGCCTTAACCGAACCCTGCTGCGTTGCCTACAATGCCGTCTGCGTGAACGGCCGCGTGCGCCCGGGCGACAGTGTTTTGGTCCTCGGTCCGGGGCCCATCGGTTTGCTTTGCGCCAAAATGGCTAAGTTGAGTGGTGCCGGCCTGGTGATCGTCGCCGGTTTACCCGCCGACAAATTCCGCCTGCAGGTTGCGCACGGCTTCGGCGCCGACGTCACGCTGGAAGGTGGTGTTCCGGAATATATTTCTGAAATCGGCGATGGCATGGGCGTAGATATCGCTATCGACGCATCCGGTGCCTCCGCAACACTTCAAATCGCTCTTCAGGCCGTTCGACCGGCCGGTCAGATTATCAAAGTGGGTTGGGGTCCGCAGCCGCTGCAATTCAGCCTTGATCCGCTCGTACACAAAAATGTCACGCTCACCGGAAGCTTCTCTCACAACTGGCCGGTTTGGGAACGCGTCATCTCTATGTTGTCTTCAGGGCAGGTGGATGTCGATCCCGTTATCTCCCGCGTTGCGGCGCTTCCTGATTGGCTCGGATGTTTTGAGCGGATGCACGCCGGCGAGTATGTGAAGGCGGTACTCACGCCCTGATCAAGCGCCGCTGTCGTTTGCAGCGGTCGCCAGCCACTTGGCAAGGGTCGCCGCAAATTCGGTCAACCGCAGCGGTTTCGCCAGATAATCGTCCATTCCCGCTTTCAGGCAGCGCTCGCGATCGCCGGCCATAGCATGCGCGGTGAACGCGATAACCGGAGTGTGTGGCCGGTCCTCCGCGGTTTCAATCTCGCGAATCGCTGCTGTCGCATCGTACCCGTCTACCACCGGCATCTGGCAATCCATCAGGACCAGTTCGTAGCGATTGTCGCGAAAGAGCTGCACGGCCTTCGCACCATCCGCCGCCACATCGGCTACGCAGCCCATCTTCTCCAGAAACCGCAGCGCCAGTCTCTGGTTTACCGGGTTATCCTCGGCTAACAACACACGCGGGTTGCCCAGTAAGAGCGTGCCTCTCGCCAACGCGCCGGGATCGCGCCCGTCATCTGGCTTCGTTGGGAATTCGAGCGGCAGCCGGAGCCAGAAGGTCGACCCCTTGCCTGGGGTACTGGTCACTCCCACCCGTCCGCCCATCAGCTCGGCCAGCTTCTTTGAAATTGCCAGTCCGAGCCCGAGCCCGCCATACTTGCGCGTACTTGAATCGTCCGCTTGCTGGAATGGCTGAAAGAGCCGTGCCTGCTCCGCTTCGCTGATACCTTCGCCCGTGTCTCGGACCGTCAGCAGCACCTCCGCTCCACGCTCGCCCGTCGCTTCCGCGCACACGCTCAGCCGGACTGAGCCCGCATCGGTAAACTTGATCGCGTTGTTCAGATAGTTGATGAGAATTTGCCGTATCCGGCTCGCATCACCCACAAACTGAGCGGGCAACCCCCGAGGGTAATCAACCGTCAGTTCCAAACCTCTTGCTTGCGCAAACGCGCGCGTCAGCGTGCCGGCCTGAGCCACTACCGTTCGAAGATCGAAGGTGTCCTGTTCGATCTCGATCTTGCCCATCTCTACCCGGCTTAGGTCCAGCAGTTCATTTACCAGCGTCAGCAGCGCCGTTCCGGATTGCTTCACGGTCTCGGCCAGTTCCCTCTTTTCCGGGGGCAGGACGCTGTCAAGCAGTAACTCTGTCGCCCCCAGTACCCCATTCAGCGGCGTTCTCAACTCGTGGCTGATATTCGCTAGAAACACACTCTTCGCCCGGTTTGCGCTTTCTGCGGATTCTTTGGCCTCTTGCAGAGCCTGCTCCGCTTGCCGCCGCGCTGTTACGTCCCAGGAGACGCCGCTTGCGCCCGCCAAAACGCCATTTTCATCGCACCGAAAGGTTCCGTTTTCGTTCAGCCATCGCACGTTCCGGTCTGGCAGAACCACGCGGTACTCGATGTGAAAGCTGCTCGCGTTCTCACGCGCCCGCCCTATCTCGGCAAGAACCCCATCACGGTCGTCCGGGTGTACCCTGTCCAGCCAACTATCGCGCGTTCCCGGGTGGCTGCCGGGGACCAGGCCGAATAGTTCCTGCATGGTTTCAGACCACACGGTTCTGTCTTCCACCGCGTCCCATTCCCACATCCCCATGTGTCCGGCTTCAAGCGCCAGGGCTGCTCTCGCTTCGCTCTCCTGGGAAAGCCTGCGCTGCTGCTCGAGCTGCCGCTGTCTTCTCTCCAGTACAACTGCGCCGGCTTCCAGTTTGCGCCGGGTTCTGCGCAGCTCCAGTTGCTCCATCACCAGGGCCGCCAGGTCTTTCAACGCATCCAGCAATTCCGCGGCAGGTTCCGGTCGGGGCACCACGTCAAGCACGCACATGGCTCCAAGCCGGAAACCGTCATGGGTCTTCAACGGGACCCCTGCATAAAAGCGGATGCCTGGTGGTCCCGTTACCAGCGGATTATTCGCAAAGCGCTCGTCCTTGAGGGCGTCGGTTACTACGAATGCGTCGTCGCCTAGGATCGTGTGTGCACTGAACGCGCATTCTCGCGGCGTCTCTCGGAAATCCACCCCGACACCGCTTTTCATAAAGTGACGCTTCTCGTCCAACAGCG
This sequence comes from Acidobacteriaceae bacterium, assembly GCA_019233755.1. Classification (GTDB taxonomy): domain Bacteria; phylum Acidobacteriota; class Terriglobia; order Bryobacterales; family Bryobacteraceae; genus Bog-105. Next base: position 66,962 of record JAFAMD010000055.1, read on the forward strand.
AAACAGAGGCAATAGGCGCCTCGAACAGGCAGGCGGCCAGCCGCGACAGGCGGTCGAACGCGTGCTCCGGTTCCGTGTCGAGCACGTGATAGCGTCGCAGAGCGGCCAGCCGCTTTGCTTCGTCAGCAGGAAGCAAAGCGCTCATGCAGCGCGCCGGTTCCACCAGCGCAGGCGCCCGCAGTGCGGGATTCTCACTTAGATAGAAGTGTTACAGTATCACACAAAACAACTAAAATTTCACCCCCGCTGAAAACTGCAGCGACCGCGCTGGCAGTTGATTCGTAACGCCTGCCAGTGGTTTCCCAAATCCCGGTCCCGGCACGAACCCGTTTCCATAGGTTCCGCTATACCCCACAAAATTGGCATGGTTGAACACGTTGAACGCCTCCACGCGCAGGTTCAGCATCACCCGTTCGCTGCCCAGCGGAAATGCCCGTTCGAGGAACGGCGAAACATCGTAGATCGGCCTGCCGCGCCTTTCAGCGCCAACGAAGATTTTAAAAGCTGAACCGCACTCCGATTTGTGCCGCAAATGGAATGCCTACTGTAGTACCGGGGCCAAAGAAGTCGCCGAGCGCTCCTGCGGGAACGCGCAATTGGTTGAGACTCGTGATCGGTTGAGTCTGCGTGCAACTGGAATTAAGGCAAAACGCCGTAGCGTTGTACAAACTATTCACCGGTATCGGTAGAGCAGCAAGGTTGGTAACGTAGTTTGCTCCCGGGTTGTTGCGATTGAAGAGATTGAAGAACTCTATGAACGGCATCAAGCTATAGCGATCGCGGAAATTGATCGGGCGGGCGACCCGTAGATCAACTTGAATATATGGCGTACCGCGAAACTCATCGAGCGAGGTCTGCACGCCGTTGATAACCGCACGGTCGTCGAGAGTATCTCCAACCCCATTGACACCCACCGGCGTTGTCATCGTAAATGGCCTGGCAGTCTCGGCCTGCATCAAGGTCGACAGCTCAAAGCCACCTGGTGCGTGGAAGATCCCCGCAAGTACAAAACGATTTAGTACATCTTCACCGGAAGGGCCGTAGTCGCCCTTCGCAAACGCATTCAGCGGATTGCACACACCATTGACGTAGTCGAACAGTTCGCCCAAGACGCAGCCCCAAGTTTCGGCGCTCGAAACCGTGTCGTTCACGATCAGACTGAACCGGCGCGTCAGATTTGCCTGCAGGTGAAACATGAGACCGTCATAACGCGAGCGGTTATCCGTCCGAAAGACGGTCAGATTAGGTACATACTGTTGCTGCGTTGCAGGATCGGAAGCATATAACGGCGAGAATAAAGTGTAGCCAGCTTGGTATTGATATCGCCGATAAGCATGTACGCCTTCCTCATGCACCCAACTCGCGGATATTATCCAATTTGAATTAAAGGCGTGCTCTACACCGGCACTCGCATGCAACGCGTAAGGCGCCTTGTAACTCGGATCAATTAGAGCGCCTGAGCCCCCATAAGCTGCGCCCGGCAGGCAGCCCGGGCCGCCCGGCTTAACACAGACGCCGGGCGGCGCATTGACTGCCTGAAAGGCGGTGACCCAGCCATTCTGCGCAAGGTCGTTGTAATAGAGACCGAAACTGGCGCGCAGAACTGTGCTTTTCGATTGACCCAACGTGTAGGCAATGCCAACACGTGGCCCGAAAGCGTCACGATAATCATGCGGAGCGGCATCTTTGGCGAACAGCGGAATTTGCAAAGCCTGCAGGGTCAAAAGTGCGGGATTCCCCAGCTGCGAGCGGCCAGACGCGATAAACAGGCCGAACGTTGTGTCATACCTCAAGCCGTAATTGATGGTTAGCGACGGCGTCGCACGCCAGGAGTCTTCGGCATACAATCCGAGCCGCTGCACGTTTTGATCGAAGCTGCCATTGCCTGCGGGTGTGCTGCTGCACGTCGTGCCAGGTGTCACCGGAAGCGTAGGAGTGGGTGTACACGTCAGGTCTACTGAAAACTGGGCCGGATTATTCACGTAATCCGTGGGGTTCATCGCGAACACTGTAAGGCTCTCGGGGTTAGAAGAAAGAGCACCACTTAGCACCGGCTCATGAATGAAGTCGATACCAAACGTAGGAGAATGCGAACCGGAAGAGTGAGCGACGAGATACCGGAATTGATACTTCTCTTGCTTTCTCAAAACCGGGAACGCAGTAATAGGAGTCACAAATTGGTTATCACCGAAGGTTTCGAATCCGGATATGGTTTGCGAGGTAGAGCTGAATGGAAAGGCGAGTGCGAAACCGAGTGTCGAGTTGCGCTGCTGTGTCGTGCCCAGGAAACTCGCGTCAAAAGTGAAGGAACCGACCCACGATGGACTAAAACTGTATTGTTGCCCAAGCACCAGGTTCATGTAGTTGCTGTGCCAGGTCGTTCCAGTAGAAGGAAGCGTTGCCTGCTGAACGAACGCATTATTAGTGGTGTAGTTATCGATGGAAGCGCGGAGAAACCATTGCGAGCGGGAAGACTGTGACCAGTCGAAACGAAGCGTGGCGAGGTAATCGCGGAATGGAACGGGAACATTTGTCGGCACGCCGATGGAACTGACGCCAGGAATCAATCCTTGTGCAGCGAGCGCAGCCAGAGCGTTGAATTGCGTAAGACTTGCCGGGCTGTATGCAATACTGGCGCGTTCGTGGACAGCCTCCAAAGACGAGAAGAACCAGAGCTTGTCTTTTTCAATCGGGCCGCCCACCGCGCCGACGTAGTTTTGACGAGAGAATGGCTGCTTCGGTAAAGGAGCGGGGTTCTCAATGGGAAACCGGGCATTGAGAGCCGCCGCGCGGTCATAGAAGGCGCCTAGACCGTGCCAATCGTTGGTACCACGCTTCGTTGTGACCATGACCGCGCCTCCGACGGTACGTCCTATCGAGGCCTGCTCTTGCGAAGTCTCTACGGCGAACTCTTCAATTGCAGCGGGCGAGAAGTTTTGTAAGAACCCACCGATATAGTCGTCGGAGTTGTCCCCGCCATCCACCGAAAGGACATCGTTCAGACCCGAACTGCCGCCGAACGAAACTGCGGTTATACGTGCTTTCGTCGGATCAGATGGTTCAACAGGCTCAGTTCCAGGCAGCAGGTAGGCGATATTCGCGAAGCTTCGGCTGGCCAGAGGCAGCGTTTCTAAATCGCGCGAACCGACGACGCCTCCCTGCACAGTTGTCGTTAGGTCAATAGGCTCCGTTGTGATTGAGGACGCGCCGGCAGTTACATTGACTGTCTGGGCGAGCGCAGCGGGTTTCAGCGTGACAGTAATGTTTTGGACCGAAGTGACCTGAACCGCGACTGTCGAAGTCGCTTGCGCAAAGCCTTTTGCGTTTACCGTAATTCGATACTCACCAGGTGGCAGTGCGTTGAATCGAAACTCGCCGTTGCGGTTAGCCTTCGTTTCGCGTTTCAGGTCCGCCCCAAGCAGTTGAATCGTCGTGGCGGCTCCGCTGATATAGCCTCCGGTCGAGTCTTCAACTACGCCCGCAAGACTGCCTCGGAAATCTTGTGCCGCGCATATGTTCCACCCAAGGCTGGCAAGAAAAAGGAGGGAACTAACCTGAATTCGCTGCAATGTGCCCCTCCCTTCTTTTCCGAATAGGCGAGGATTACCCAAAATAGCACGCCGTCAGAACTACTACCAGCAGTAGTGAGCCGACCTCCCCTGCTATGCCCGTGGCGGTGACCCAATCGGAAGTCCGCCGACGGAGAAGTCACCCGCTGCATCCGTTTCTTCACTTCTCTGCAAGCCGGACTTCGATCGTTGGCAAGCCTGCTTTCCGTAAATCCTCATTCACGCTCTTGAGCTGCTCTTCGAATTTCTTCCAGACCCCGAGTTCTTCATCCACACTCTGCTTCAGTTTTGTAGCTGCATTCACGGCAGTCGCAGTAGGCGGATCATCCGAGCCCTGGATCACTCCGAACACCCGGACCAGTTCTCCGTTCAATTGCGTCAGGTTCGCCTGGCCATTGGCTCTGGAAGCGCGCCCGCCGCGTCCTGCTTGGCCTGCGATCGCCCCCGCCTGCTCATGCAGGTCGCGCAGGCGATTCCTTACCTCCGGCGGTACGTTCCCGCCCGTAATCTTTTCGATCTGCCCCTCTACCGACTTCGCCTGCTGCAGCGCCTCGAAGTCCTGTTCCATCTCCTCGGAAAGCTGCAGTGACAACGCAAGCTGTTGCTCCAGCGCGTCTGCCGGAGTCTTCACGCGCGGATCCATCACCACCGTCAACGATTGCGAAAAACTCTGCCCGCCGGCCGTCAGCTTGACTGTGTAACGCCCCGGCATGACGAGTGCTCCCCGCGGTGCTCGAGGCGTGTCTCGATAGATCGCCGAAATCGGATATTCATGCTCCAGTGCCTTCGGTGGCGCGTATCGCAGGTCCCAGATGAAGCGGTGCATCCCCGGCTTCGCCGAAAGAATACGCGGCGGCCGCGCCCAATAAGTCGGAACGTTCAGTTCTTTCTGCAGCTCGTCAAACGTTACTTCCGGTTTGTCTCCGCTCGAATACCGCCGCACCAGCGTGTTCTTCGCATCAAGAATCTCCAGCGTTACCGGTCCGCTGTCGCTGTTCAACCCGTAATCGATAATCGCTCCATCCGGCGGATTCTGTCCCGCCGGCTCTTCCGGCGGCAATGGAGTATCCGTGCCCCGGTTCCAGCGCCAGCGAATCGCGGTTTCCGGTGCGAACAGATGAGTCCCAGCCGCCATCACCTCGTCATTTGCCTGCCGCAGAGGTGTCACATCATCCAGAATCCAGAACGACCGGCCGTGCGTTCCCACCACCAGGTCATCGCCATGAATCACCAGATCCCGTACTGACGTCACTGGAAGATTGAACTGCAGCGGTTGCCAGTGATCGCCGTCATCGAACGAAACAAAAACACCCACCTCTGTTCCGGCATACAACAATCCCTTGCGGACCGGATCTTCGCGGACCGCATTGACCACCGCGCGATCAGGCAGCCCGTTCACAATCTGCTGCCATGTGTGCCCGCCATCGCGCGTGCGGTAAATGTGCGGCCGCAGGTCATCCAGCCGGAACCGGTTGATAGCTGCGTATGCCGTGCTGTTGTCGAAATGCGAAGCCTCCATGAGCGACACTTTGCTCCACGCCGTCAGTTCCGGAGGCGTCACATCCTGCCACGTCTTCCCGCCGTCGCGGGTGACATGGATCAGCCCGTCGTCCGTCCCCGCCCACAGCGTATTTACATCCTTGAACGAAGGGGCAATCGTGTAAACAACGCCCCGGTGCTTTCCGTGCTCGGGGTCCTGTGCCTCAAATGCCTGTATCACTCCCGGCATCTGCCAGGTTTTCCGCGTCAGATCGGGACTGATGACATCCCAACTGTCGCCCCCATTTGTAGTCTTGAAAATGACGTTCGAACCGAGATACAACACGTGCGGATCTACCGGTGAAAACAACAAGGGCATCGTACGCACAAACCGGTAGTCGCCGCGCAAAACTTGCGGGCTCACATCCTGCACATCATGCGTCACCCAGTTGAATCGCGTCGCCTTGCCGCCATACACGATATCCGGGTTAAGTGGATCAGGCGCCACATAGCCGTACTCCTCCACGCCTACCGGATGCCAGTTTCGGAAGCTGATTGAACCGTCGTCGCTCCTGCTCTCCACCGCTGCCGATCCACTCTCCTGCTGCCCGCCGTACACCCAGTAGGGAAAGCGGTTGTCCGTGATGACGTGATAAAACTGCGCCGTCGGCTGGTTGTACCAGGAGCTCCACGTCTTTCCGCCATTGACGCTTAGGGTAGCCCCCTGATCCACGCCCAGAAATATAATGTCCGGATTGCGTGGATGAATCCAGATCGTGTGATAGTCGTCGCCGCCCGGTGCTCCCTTAATGGCGATGAACGTCTTCCCGCCGTCCTCCGAGCGGTACGTCGAAGTGTTCGCGACGTAAATCTTGTTCGCATCACGCGGGTCCACCTGCACGCACGCAAAATCCGATCCGCGTCCCCAGATGCGGCCCTCGTTGTTGACTTTCGTCCAGTGCTCGCCGGCATCATCTGACCGGTACAGCCCGCCGAACTCCGGCTTTGCATCCACCAGCGCATACATCCGTCTGGAGTCACTCGGCGCGATGCCGAATCCGATCCGCCCTAAGCCTTGTGCCCAGTCCGGCAGCCCGCCTGTCAGCGGTTGCCAGGTGTCCCCGCCATCCGTCGATCGAAACAGCCCGCTGCCAGGGCCGTTGAACGAATTCCCGATCTCCCATGGGGCCTGCCTGGCCGCCCATAGACTCGCATAGACGATGCGCGAATTGCTCGGATCAAGCGCAACCTCCACCGCGCCGGTGTTTTCATCCTTATATAAGACCTGCTTGAAGGTCTTCCCGCCGTCCGCCGAACGGTACACGCCGCGTTCTTTATTCGGCCCATACGGATGCCCGAGCACCGCCACAAACAACCGGTTCGCATTCTGCGGATCAATCACAATCGAAGCGATCTGCTGCCCGTCGCGCAGTCCGAGATGCTGCCACGTCTTGCCCGCATCCATCGACTTATACACGCCATTCCCGACAGACAGGTCCGGACGCTGTAATCCCTCGCCGCTGCCAACATAAATGACGTTCGAATCCGATGGCGCCACCGCCAGCGTGCCAATCGACCCCGTGTCCTGCCCGTCGAAGATCGGCACCCACGTATTTCCGTAATCCGTGCTCTTCCACACACCCCCGTTATTCGGAGCCATGTAGAACACGTTCTGCTCTTGAAGCACACCACTGACTGCCACCGTGCGGCCGCCGCGAAAAGGTCCGATCAGCCGCCAGTGCAATTCCGCGAATGCGCCCGCGTCCACTGGCGCTCCGCCAGCCCGAAGAACGAAATTTGCAAACACGACTACCGAAGCAATGATTGTCCGCATAGGAAGGTGCTCTGGGAGAGGAAAAGGCTATTGTAAGCCCCAAAAGGGGACTGTCCCTTGTGACAAGCCCGAAAAATGGGGACTGTCCCTTGTGACAAGCCCGAAAAAACGGGACTGTCCCTTGTGGACTGTCCCCGCTGCCGGACCACCGATGAAAAATGGGGACTGTCCCTTGTGGACTGTCCCCATTTTTGGCTCGGTGCTACCAATCACCGCCTTAAGTGATAATTTCAGAATTCTCTCCCGGTCGGATTGGGGGACAAACGGAACATGAGCCTGAACCCGGAAGCCCAGCCCTTCTCGGTGGTTGTCCAGGCCGAACTCGATGATATTAGTCGCCGACGCGCGACGCGGGGTGAGCCCGAAATTGCTGCGGAAGCAGATTGGACGGCGCGCGCCGATAGAGCGCGTCTGTTCGGAATCTCCGCCTCCGGTGGCGGAATTCGCAGCGCTACCTTCTCGCTTGGGGTGCTGCAGGGTCTCGTCGAAAAAGGGCTGCTGCCCCGGGCTGACTATCTTTCCACGGTCTCCGGAGGCGGCTACATCGGCTCCTGGCTGCAAGGCGTGCTTGCCCGCGCCGGCCAAGGCCATGACGCATTCGCCGCGGTTGCGCCGTCGGCTCCCGAATCAGGCGTCATTCAGTTTCTGCGTAAATACAGCAACTATCTCGCAGCGCGGCCCGGCTTATCGCTGGATAGCGCGGTAATCGCCATCATCTGGCTCCGCAACACCGTACTAAATCAGGCCATCATCATGGCTGCAGCATTCGCGGCTATGCTGGCCTGTCTTGCGCCGGGACGCTGGCTGCTGATGGCACGCGACACCGGCGTCGCGGGCTCTCTGATCATCCTGGCTCTTGGCGTCGTCGCCGGGACCATCGCTGTGATCACCATCGTCCGGAATCTGTATCCGGCCACAAAACGTGAGTCTGATCCGAACGTCGATGACCGCGGCTCCAACCCGCCGCTGGTCGGCATGCTGGTCATCTTGCCGGTAGTCCTCTCTGCTGCCCTTCTCGTTTTCGGCCTCGTGCACGTCTCGCATTTCCCTCTCACAACCCGTTTCTGGCAGGTCGTCGGCGCCTTCGTGCTTTTCGCCCTCCACATGCTGCTGCAGCAGGCCGGCGGATTTCCGAGATGTTATCGCAAAACTCACTGCGGCCCCGCGCTTGTATGGCGTAGTTCGGGCCATGTGCTTTGGATGTCGGCATTAAGCGCGAGCCTTACCTTCGGCCTTTTGTGGGCGGTTACCCTCCTCCTCAAGTGGCTCAATCCCGGAACCATTTACGGCAGCTACGCTGCCATCGCCTGGGTTCCACCTTTGCTTCTGGCCTCCTTTATTTGCGGTGTCTCCCTGCACATCGGACTCATGGGCAAAGATTTCCCCGACTCCGGCCGGGAGTGGTTCGCACGCTCCGGAGCATGGGTCGCAGCATGTGCCGTCGGGTGGGCTGCCCTCTTCACCATCGGCATTTTTGCGCCTCTCTGGGTAGCGAAGCTGTGGGTCTCCCCGCCCGTTGTGATTACTGCAGTCGTCTCCTGGATCGGCAGCACCATAGCGGGTGTTCTCGCAGGCAAGAGTGCCAAAACCGGCGGCAACGGGGTATCCCGGAGCCGCGTCATCGACTTCATCGCTCGCTATGCCCCGCTGCTGGCGATTCCGGGGTTCTCCATCGCCATCGCCTTCGCGGTCCATGCAGCCTTGCATGTACTCTACCCGCAGCCGTTTCCACCGTCGCTCCAGCATGCCGGCCTTCCCGCTGTGTTCGTGGGCGAATACTGGGACAAACTCATGTTCCCCAAACCGCTGTATGCCTGGACACTCGAAGCCACGGCCATCGCGGTGTTTCTTCTCCTCTCGGTGCGGGTGAACATCAACGAATTCTCGATGCATCACTTCTACAAGAACCGCTTGGTTCGCTGTTATCTTGGCGCGAGTGCCGCCGGCTGGCGTAACGCGAACCGGTTCACCGGATTTGATCCTCAGGATGACACTTCACTCTGGTCGCTGAGGTGCGAACGGGACCAGCCGAAACCCGGTCCGTATCCGATCGTGAATGCGACTCTCACCGTGACGCAGGGCACGGAGCTCGCAACCCAGGAGCGAAAAGCGAAACCCTGGATCTTCACACCTCGGTATTCGGGTTTCGAGCCATCGCATGCCGAGGAGCATGCCGATACCCCTGCCAACCTTTCAGCGGATGGATACGTCCCGACAAACGAGATCTTGGGCGGCAATCTGCGTCTCGGCACCGCGATGGCGATCTCCGGCGCTGCCCTGAATCCCAATCAGGGATTTCATACCGCCACGCAGGTGGCCTTTCTGATGACGCTTTTTAATGTGCGTCTCGGATGGTGGACCGGCAATCCTCGCGACGGTGCAAAATACGGCAGGCCGGGTCCCCGCGTCGCGCTGTGGCCGCTGATCCGCGAGCTGTTCGGCTGGACCAATGAGCGGGCTCCTTATCTGAACCTTTCCGACGGAGGCAATTTTGAGAATCTTGGCTTATATGAGCTTGTCCGGCGCCGTTGCCGCTTCATCATTGCCATAGATGCGGAACAGGATCAGAACTTCGTGTTCGAAGGTTTGGGCGGCGCTGTCCGCAAGTGCCGCGCCGACTTCGGCGTTCAAATCGATATCAACCCTCGCCCCATCCAGCCGGTGAACGGTTTTAGCGGCGCACATTGTGCCGTGGGCCGCATCTGGTATCCCAATCCCGCGCAGAACGGCTGGCTGTTCTATCTGAAAGCGAGCATTACCGGAGATGAGGCTGCCGACGTGGAAGAATACCGGCGCGAACATCCGGAATTCCCGCAGCAATCGACCGCCAATCAGTTCTTCTCGGAATCACAATTTGAAAGCTATCGCCGCCTCGGTTTGCATGTAGTCCGTTCCGGCATCGATTTCATGCCTGGCCCTGATCTGGACGCGGTCTTCAGTCGTCTTGCTGACCATTGGGAGACGCCTCCCACCGCGCCCGTCGGCACTTCCCGGCACGCCGAAGCGTATACAAACTTGCTCCATACGTGGAAGGCCGCGGTCCCGTCGCTTGAATCGTTCGACCCCGACATCGTGGCAGACAAGCCCGAGGCCTTCGCCAGCGGGGCCGGGCGCATCCGATATTTCCTGCTGCTTCAGATGATCCAGCTCATGCAGGATGTCTTTGTCGCATACGACTTCGGACAAAGCCAGACTCGCGAGCACCCTTCGAACAGCGGGTGGATGAATGTTTTTCGTTATTGGACATCGCGCCCCGAGCTGCGCGAAGTGTGGCTAACGCAGCGTATGAACTTCGGATCTTCCTTCCGTCACTTCGTGGATGACCTGATTGAGAACGCGCAGATCCCGGATTCGCAGCGAACCTGACGAAGCCGCCGGCGGTAACGATTCGTGAGCTTTCGGTTGGCGTGCGCAACTCAGAGACAATAGCTCTGTGAGCGGCGGAAAGCAAGTAAAGCTGTTTCATGACAGTGTTCCGATTGGCAATTTTAGATGGGTTGACTTTTAGTCCCATTCGGAAACAAAGGAGCGCCGCAAAAGTTTCTATGTCAAATGCGTTGCAAATATCGCACCATCTCTGGCAATTGAAAATGGGAATGGTCAACGCTTACTTGTTGGAAACAGATGATGGTTTGGTCCTGGTTGATGCCGGATGGCCGAATAAAACCGAAGCCATATTCAAAGCGGTGCAAGAATCTGGACACAATCCCGCTGATATCCGGCATTTGGTTCTCACGCACGGTCATATAGACCATGCAGGCAGTGCTGCCGAAGTGCGGCGGCGCACGGGCGCACGCTCGTATGCCCATGCCGCTGACCTCGAATTAATCAATAACGGAAAAGCTGAGCGTCCCGGAACCACCGTTACGCCCGGAATTGTTCCTGCCATCGCTTACTTGCTTTTTATTAAACCGGGTGGCACGACATACGAATCTTTTGCGATTGATCAAACACTGAAGGACGGTGAAACGCTACCTATGGCGAATGATATAGAAATCATTCATTCGCCCGGACATTGCGCCGGGCATATCGCGCTGCTGTTGCGGCAGGAAGGAATCCTGATAGCGGGTGATATTTGTTCGAACATTATGGGCTTAGCCTACAGTGTTTTGAATGAAGACAGGGCTCTGGCGCGAGAGTCACTTCTGCGCGTCGCGGCGCATCCGTTTGAGCGGGCTGTCTTTGGACATGGCAAGCTGCTGGACAAGCGGGCTAACCAATTATTGGAAGAAAGATTCTCGGATACAAAGGTGAGATAGCTACGATACAAAATGAAAGTTGGCGTGTCAGTTCCAGCGCCGTTCTCGGCGATGTCCTAGTCGAGCTGAGTCGCCTACTTCCGCATCGCGCGCGATTTTACATCGGAAGAGTCTGCTGATCGTTCGTAGAGACGCGGGCATACAGGCCAGCCAGAAAGATTTTCGGCCGCCGCGGTCCATAACGTCTCCGGGAATCGTGAACGTCCCGACCGCGCAGCTCGGAACTCTTCGAATCGGCGCCGTAGTTGCTCCAGATCGTCAATTTGCCTTCGAGCGTTTGCCGCGCGGTTACCAAGCTATCAAATAAGCTCTTGCCAATGAGAGGCGAATTCCTTCCTTCCGGCTCACTTAGGCATACACGGAACTCAGCTTCTGTTTCCGCAAATCTAATACGGATCCGCTGCCTTCGGTGATCCGTGTAGTGCTTTAGGCGGACTCTCGCACCAGTTGCCGTATACCACTCAGGCTTCTTCCAAGTGTCGGGCTGATCCCAAGTTTCCGAGGTCACCCGAAGCTGTGCGCCCGCGGTCTCCCCCATAGCGAGAGACTATATTGCTGACCAATTCGGATTGTCAAGATGGCCTCTGGAAGTTGAACCAGTCATCCATCCACCGGTTGCCGGAAGTCTTTGGGTATCGGGAAGAAATCCCTACGCCGCCGGTTTATGTTCCCTGGACTGCTGCTCACTCCAATATTCCGTCAACCGGCATCACGGGCTTGGGCAAAGCAGTTTCCCCGAGTCGCTGCCTCAAATCGATTTCAATCGTCCGCGAAATAGCCGTCAGCGGAGTACCATACACGATACTGCTGAAAGGATCCTCCAGATTTCGCCCGATTCGATCGATTACCAGCAGCGCAAATGCGATCAGCAGCGTCACCACGGGTGTATACGGGCCAAATTCCTCGATGATCGCAAGCGGCAGCAGAATGCTGTAGATCTGAATGAAAAGCGCAGGGTAATAATCATACTGTCTGGGAAACGGCGTGTTACGAATGCGCTCGCAACCGCCTTGCACGTTCGTAATCTCCGTCAATACCTGGTTCAAGGTGACTAATTGGAAATCAGTCAGCAGGCCGTCGCTCGCAGCCTCGCGGAGCCGCAGTCCCATGCGATGCAGAATGGCGGACGGCACGTTGACCTGAGCTAGGAGATCTCGCCCGGATACCCGGTCCAGCAGCAGCTTTGTCTCTTCGGAGAAAGGTTCCTGCCTCAGGTGGTGCCTCAGGGCATGTACGTACGCGATTTGCCAGTGCACCATCTCGTGTCCGAATTTCCCCGAAGATTCAGTCGCGTCCCCCGTCTCGCTCGGATACGAGATGACTTGCCGCGTCCATGAGCGGGATTGATTTACCAGCGCGCCCCACAGAATTCGTGCCTCCCACCAGCGGCCGTATGCAGAGTTGGTACGAAAGCCTAGAAAAATAGTTAACGCCGCACCGAACATGCTGATGGACAAGGCGGGAATGGAGAACAGGCCGCCGCGGTATCCGCGAACGTAAAGAATATCGACTACAACAGAAAAGGCAAGCGAGACAGCCATCGGCTTAGCGACCTGTGCAACGATTCCTCGCCACGAGGGACGATAGCTGACGATCATCTGTCAATCCCGGTTGACGATGCCATGCGTGCGGGTTCAGGTGGCAGCCCGGCGGCGGGGTGGGCGCGTGGCCGATGGCAAACTGGAATCGAGCGCCACGAAGCGCCCCTGCTTAGCGTCAAGCCCCCATACCTCGCCGCTATGAATCTTGTATACCCAGCCATAGATTTCGAGATCGCCGCGCCTGAGCCGCGACGCAACCGATGGATGCGTCTCAAGATTTGAGATCTGCGCAACGATGTTTTCTTCGGTGAGTGCGGCGAGAAACTCGTCTTCACTAAGGTCGGAGTAGTACTCGGTGGCAATTTGTCTTGCCGGCTCGGAATGCCGGAGCCACGCCGAAACCGTCGGCAGCTCTGCTACCTGTTCCGGGTGCATCAGTGCTTTCATGGCGCCACAGTCCGAGTGCCCGCAAATCACGATCGCCTTCACTTGCAATACACGAACGGCAAATTCGATAGCGGCCGAAGTGCTGCCGAGCATCTCACCGTACGGCGGAATGATGTTGCCTACATTACGGCAGACAAAAAGGTCTCCTGGCTCGCTCTGAAAAATCACGTCCGGCGCGACGCGGGAATCCGAACAGGTGATGAACAAAACTTGAGGCGTTTGCTCCCCTGCGAGCTTCAGAAATTCTTCTTTTCGCGCGGGGAAGATCTCGTCCCGGAAGCGCTGATACCGCAACAGCAGCTCATGCATCGATGCCGATTCATAGCTTCGCTCCGGCGTATCTGGCTGTACTTTGAGACGCTCCAGGTGTACTGCGTAGCCGGCCTGATCGCCTGCCGGCCGATCTTTTCCATCTGACATCCGCTCTCCTTTTTCGTCCTTACCCATCAAAACACGATTTCGAGGAACACCGTCAGGTGCAGTGCGCGCTCCGGTCTCTGTCTAAGGTGCGACCAGCAAACTCTCGGCATTTATCACCACTCATTGGGAGCCTGACTCGCATCCGCGTAAGGCTGGGCCCACAGCGCAAGCTGTAGCTGTAGCGATTTGCACCAGGCACGATGCATTCCCTCAACCTCGGCGGGCGCGTGCCCTTTCGCGGCAAGATATGGCTTGATCGTGTCATTCAGCACAGCGACAAACGCAATGATGTCGCGCAGCGGCACGTAAGGCGTGGATCTCACACCGTCCACCTGATTCTTCTTCAAACTGGTATGCCGCAAAGCAATTTCCTGTTGATAGTTGATCCAATCCTGATCGTATGGCCGAAGACATGTGTCCAAAATCCATTGCTGAAAACGGAGATTGCTTCGTCTCCCATATTCTGGGATTGCTTCTCCCTCGGGAGTGCGAGAGTGCCTGGCGAGATTCGGGATATTTGCGATGATGCCGCTACGCCAATGATCCACTATGTCTTTGGTTTGATCGGCGAGCACTTCGCCGGCAAGCCGAAGATATTGCTCATCATTATGAGTGAAACCGACAGTCCGTTTCAGATCCTCCAATTCTTGCAATGAGACCGCCGACCTCGCGATTCCGGCTGTCCCATACGTATATCCCTGAATATGCTCATCGATTCTTCTCACCATCACTCCCTCCTATCGCGATCAAGCGTGTGCGTGCGACCCTTTGCATGAAGGCACTGCTAAGAAGGCTCTCTTCGGGTTTCCACGTATTTCGCTCCTGAAAACTGCCCCTTGGAATCGAAATCGAACTCAAACGTTGCAATGCCGACCCGGGCGCAGGCATGGCAACCATCGCGCAAGCGATAATGCACAAGAAAACGTTGTCCTCCATCGGGCGCTGTTTTGACCACCACGGGATCTGCCTTTCCGCCCCTGTCTCCAGGCCATATCGAAAGATTGGGATACTCCACAAGCAGTGAGCGGTAGACCCCATCGCTCTGCATGCTGGCTTGCGGTAGCGACCGCAGGGCATCCACATCGATGAGCGCGGGATTTCCATTCACCAGAACGCAGCCTTCGTTCTCGTTGGCCCGAAACGGATAGTAGACGTAGGCGACCTCGACGTTTCCGGTCCCTTGCAGGTCGCTCAGGTACGCCTCACCGTGAAGCCGGTCGGCGAATGCAGCAGCTTCCGGCGATGCGCCGAGACGCTGCATTTCCTTGACGAAACATGCGCCTAACGCAGGAAAGCTAACATCCCGGCACGCCTCGTGCACTTTGCGAATGAAGTCCTGTGGCGCGTTCCAAACGGCATCGGGTCCCACTTTCGGGGCCGGCGGCGCCTGCCACGCTCCCATCTGCAGCGTTGCGAAAAAAACACTGCTCGTGATCTTGAGCGAGGAACTGCCCGTACGCCTCATCGAATTATCATCGTCGATTTCTTAGGTATGGGTTTTACCCGCGTCCAGAGTACCAACGATATATTGTTTGAGAAGGAAAACGACGTAGCGGTGAAAAGGAGGACGATCCATTGAGCAAATCGAATCGAAGAGGTTTTCTTGGGAAAGGCGCAGCCGTGGCCGTCGCCGCTGGTATAGCAACCGCTCCTGCGGAAGCGCAGGCGACAGCGACGAAAAAGGTTCTCTGGCCCGACGGCAAGAAGCCTGAGAAGACGCCTTTATTCAGCCCCGCGGTGACTTATGGCAATTTGTTGTTCCTGTCCGGCATCGGTGCCCACTTCCAGGGAGACATCAAGTCTCACACCCAGCATGTCCTCGACGAGATCCAGAAGCATCTCGAAGCAGCCGGCTCTTCCATGGACAAAGTTCTAAAATGCCAGGTCTACTTGGCCGACCTGAAAGACTATCAGGGCATGAATGAGGTGTTCCAGGGCCGCTTCGGCTCCGAACCGCCTGTCAGAACAACCATTGCGGCCGCAGGAGTTCCCGGCAACTCGCTCGTCGAGATTGATGTGATCGCCTACATCTGAAGTCGGGCACGCAGTTAGCCGGACCACGCGGTCCGGCTAAAGCCGTCCAAATTGAGCCACCGCTTCTCGAATGGACTTATATTTTTCGATGAACGGATACATGCTGTGCTCGCTCTGGTCTAACTGCTGGGCTTTTTTCAGAACTTCTGCAGCATGCTCTCTAGGCACCACCGCTACGCCGTCCCCATCGGCTACAACTATGTCCGCTGCTTTCACCTGCACGCCGGCACAGTTCACCGGAATATCCTTGCCCGCGAATCGGTAGTGGTTCACCGTCGTGGAGGGAACCACCCCGCGGCTGAAGACCGGAAATTGTAGCCTGGCGATCTGGGGCGTGTCCCTGACACCTCCGTCGACAACCGCGCCCGCGAATCCGCGGTACTTCATTGCCGTGCTCATCAGGCCGCCGATACCCGCGTAATCCAGTCCGTCTTCGAGTACCATGACGTAAACCGAACCCGGCGCACTCTCGTCAATGGTGTCCAGCATTCCCTGCAGCGCTTTCGCGCCTTCGTTGTTTTCTTCCTTTTTCAGCAGCACGGTTACTGCCGGACCCGCGAATTTGGTCGGGCTCAGCGGCCGCATGCTGTGTGACATGTAGGCCCTCTTTCCATAAAGCTGCTCCATTGCGTCGGCGACAGAGGCAACTTCCACCAGGCGGAAGCCTTCTATTAAGCTGTCTTGTGTGCCCTCCGTGTCTGGCCTTCTGAACGACAGCACAACAAACAGGGCGGCTATACCCAACAGAACCGTAATCGCTTTTTTTCTCATAGTTAGTCACGAAAGGCGAACTCGACGCACCTCGATCTTGTCGTCGCTAAATTCACCAAGTCCCAGCATTCCGGCGATTTCAATATGTTCCACCTGGCAGTTCAGAAAATGGCTCGCCTGGTCGGGTTTTGAGAGCGCAATCGGCGCCATTCCCACCTCTTGCCGTTTTGCGTCGATGAGTTTCCAGCCTGTCTTATCCAGCGCAACCGGATCCGTTCCGAAATAAAGCGTCTTAGGCTCCCAAATGAACTGCGGCTTTCCCGTCGGACCGCCGTGATACGACGCCTTCACCGCATCTACTACATGCAGGACCACCTTCTGACGGATGACCGGCAAGCTCACGACGGAGGGGATAAACACCCCGCAAGCGTTCGCGGTTGGAGTGATATGGCTGCGGTTCACGTTATTTACGAAGCCATGGGACATGTTTTTCAGAGTGATGGTGACGCCGGCGGACTGGTGGTGCTTTAGAACCGGTACATTAATGATCTTGTTCACCTCGGTCGTAACAACCTTGGCTACGTAAGAACGCCGTGAGTGCGGATCGTTCGGATTGTCGCCCGGTTTGACAATCGCCATCTCCATGAAATGGTTCTCATCATAGCCATCCATGTCAAGCTGTACATTGTCATATCTCGGTGACGCAGCTTCAAAGCGAATTCCTGGCCGCAGCCACTTGTCGATGCCGGCAGCGAGCGCTTCCTCCCGATACCTGTTAAAGACAACGATGCGATCGTCGGAAACGCCGGCCTGGTTGAGTCCATCGAAAATCGCGTGCAGAACAGAGGCATCGGAGCAGAGGCCGGGACCGCCAACCGGACTCACTTTGATACCCACTACGTCGCCTTTTTCAAACAGGGATGGCCAGGCATCCTGCCATGTAGGAGCTCCTGTGAGATCCGTCATGCCTCGTTCCACCATCTGCCGGACCACCAGCGGCTCATAGGTCCCCGATACAATGCACCCCGGGTGCTCGATCGCGACGACGCGCCCCGGGTAAGGACCGGGAATGCCAAGGGGGCGTGTCTCTGCATTGCTTGTTGAGCGGCTCAGCGCCGCTGCCGCACCCAGGAACGCAGTCTCAAGGAAGTGTCTTCGATCAATGCGCATAGGCCGAGAACTGCAAACAGTTTATCGCTGAGCTGTGTGGCGCAGGCGCCTTCGCCGGCGTGTCTCGGCCGGGACGGCGTCAGTTGTGAACCGCGGAATTCTGCAGATTCGGCATGAACCCGCGAGCCCTTGTTCGAATGCGATACACGGACTTGGTCGCCGTGATGTACAGCGTCCTATAATCCTTATCGCCCCAGGCAAGATTGGCAGGTTGCTCCGGCATGATGATGGTTCCGAGGTGATTCCCTTGCGGATCCCACACCCAGATGCCCCTGGGCCCGACAACATAAAGGTTTCCGGACTGATCCACTCTCATCCCGTCCGGCACCCCGCCGGCTTCATTCTCATCGCCGAAGAGCTTTTCGTTGCTCACGTTCCCATCGGGTGAGAAGTTGAAAACCCGTATGTTCTTCTGGTCGCTGTCGTCCACGTAAAGATGCTTTCCATCCGGCGAGAATGCGAGCCCGTTCGGTTGCGACATGTCCTTCACCAGCAGCCGCACGTCTCCCTTCTCATCGAGCCGGTACACGCCCTGGAATGGAATTTCCTGTTTCTCGCCCTTGACTAAATCAAGTGTCGGATCGGTGAAGTAGAGCGCGCCATCGGGTCCGGCCACTACATCGTTTGGACTATTGAACCGGTGTCCTTCGAAGCGGTCTGCCAGCGTCGTGTATTGGCCGTCGGGGCTCACTCGAATAATGGCGCGCAAGACGCTCGCGCAGTCGATCAAACGCTGCTGCCGGTCGAATGTATTGCCATCCGGGTCTCCGAGTGCGATCAGTGTTTGCTTCCGTCCATCCAGGTAAACGCGGTAGATCTTGTTCTGCTCCTCGTCGCTGACATAGAGAAAGCCGGCTGGATCCCAGACCGGACCCTCCGTGAAGCCAAATCCGGTGGCAATCGATGCAGCCGTCGCATTGCGGTCGAAAAGGCTCCAAAACTTGGGCGATAGCGCTACGAGTTCAAATTTCCGCGGTGTCTTATTCGCTTCCTGGAAACCCACCAGCAGCGCCAGCAGAGGCAGCGTGGCCAGCCATGTTGTGCGCCTCCGAAGCAGCAGTTTCAATCCTGTCGCCCCGGCTCTACTCATCGTCGTTTTTCTCGGCCGGCGCCGGCGGCGTTCCGGGAGTCTTCACCAGGTAACAGACCAGATCGTCCAGATTCGCACTTGTCAGTTCCGTTCCGTATGTCGATGGCATGCTCGACTGTTTCTGATAGTCAATCCTGACTAATTCTGATTTATCGAAAAAGTGGAAATTCCCGTCGGCGGTCTGCATCTGCAGCGAGAAGTTGTCTTCATTGCGAACCACTCCGGTGTACTTCTTCCCCGACAGGGTGACCACTATCACCGTTCCGTGGCGCGGATCCAAATTCTTATTCGGGTCGACAATGGACTCGCGAATCGCTGCCGGAGAATGTGTTTTTCCGTACCCGGAGAGGTCAGCCGCGAGGAATCCGCCCTCGCCGCGTATCATGTGGCACTGTGAGCAGCGGGCCTTGCCAAAGAACAATACTCGTCCGCGATCGGGATCGCCGGGGACCGAAACGGCTCCGTCTTGTCCTTGCAGCGAGCGGACGTACTTTATCACTGCATCGATTTGAGTTTTGTTTAGAGAAGAACGAAATCCTGGCATACCCGCCGCCGGAATGCCGTTGCTTACAATCCGCGTCAAGTCCTGGTCGGAAAGTTGCTGCACATTGGCGCTCGTCGCGATATTCGGGGCGTGTTCGCCGCCGCGTCCATCCAGCCCGTGACATGCCGCACAGGTCGAACTGAACAACTGCTGCCCAACCTCAGACTGCCCTTGTCCTCGCGCGCTCAGGTGCAAGAACGAAACGACGCACAACAAACCCGCCGT
The DNA here is from genome assembly GCA_019233755.1 of Acidobacteriaceae bacterium. Taxonomy (GTDB): domain Bacteria; phylum Acidobacteriota; class Terriglobia; order Bryobacterales; family Bryobacteraceae; genus Bog-105. The sequence continues at coordinate 86,285 of JAFAMD010000055.1, forward strand.
TACGAACCCGGTCCTGGGTATAGGCCGATCCATCGGGTAAATGAAATTACTATACCTGAAGCGCGGAGTCTCCTGACACATACAATCCGAAATTGGACTCAATACATGACCAAACACTGCATTTCAGCAGCCCTCTTATTAGCGTTCTCGCTGCAAGCGCAGCCGCCCTGCGTTTTCACGCAGCCTCCGGCAAGCTTTTCGATCCGGCATGTGGACGGGCATCCTGACCTCAGCCTGGCCCCGAATGCCGCCATCTGGCAGAATGCCGCGGCGCAATCCATGTGGAAAGACTGCGAACGCCAGATTGACTACCCGGAGCTGAAGACGGAAATACGCGCCTTCTGGACCGATACCGATCTTTATCTCCTGTTTCGCTGCCCGTATACCGTCCTGAATGTCTTCCTTCCGCCGAACAACAGCGCAGAACGTGTCGGCTTATGGGACCGTGACGTGGTCGAGATGTTCATCGGAGACGATTGGTCCAACATCCGGCACTATCGCGAGTTTGAAATCGCGCCGACCGGTGATTGGGTCGATTTGGCCATCGATCTGGATCGCAAAAGCTACGATCATACCTGGCAGTCCGGCTTTCAAACCATGGCGCGCATCGATGAGAAGCAGAAGATCTGGTACGCGGCTGCCCGCATCCCGCTTTCCGCCGTAAGCAGCAAGCCGGTTGAAGATGGCACAAAGTGGCGTTTGAATCTCTATCGCATCGACGGTGCGGGCGCCGACCCGCAACGCCATTTCTTGTGTTGGCAGCCCATCTGCGATCCGAAGCGAAACTCCAACCATGTACCCGAACATTTCGGCACCCTGATCTTCACCAAGTAAGCGAATTTGAAAAAACGAAGCCAATTTGGGAGTTCGTTTGGTAAGATCGCCGTATCTTGTTGCAAAATAACGTAGCTGGCTGAGGTAAGTTCGTTTGGTAATTTCAACTCGTGCCTCGATATCTCGCTTTGCTTGAGCGATCATTGAAGTCATGCCGGATTCGTTTATAAGCACCCTGGGTCGTTATCTGGATCGTGTCAGTCGTCGGGATCTGTTGCGTGGGAGCACCCTGCTTGGGTTAGTGCCGGTGTCCCGGACGCCTGCGCTCGCCAAGGGCACCCAAACCCCTCCGAATATCTACGAATCAATCGGTGTCCGTCCCGTGATCAACTGCCGCGGCACGTACACCGTCATTGGCGGTTCGCTGGAACTGCCGGAGGTGACGGCTGCGCAGCAGGCCGCCGCACAGCACTATGTACAGCTCGATGAACTCGCCGATGGCGTCGGGCAGCGTCTCGCGGAGTTGACGGGCGCCGAGTGGGGAATGGTGTCGTCAGGCTGCGCCGCCGGGCTGGCGCACGCGACGGCAGCCTGCGTTGCCGGCGGGAATCCCGACCTGCACGTCAGGATCCCCAACCTGAGCGGTTTCGCCAAGGACGAGGTCGTTATCCCCGTCCACTCGCGCAACGAGTACGATGCCGCCGTTCGATCCATCGGTGTCCGGATCGTTGAGGTCGCGAATGAGCAGGAGTTCCAGGCGGCTCTGGGTCCGCGTGTCGCCATGATTTATGTGCTGGCCGGGCCTAACGCCGAATCCGGCCCACTGACCTATGACATGATCTACCCGCGCGCCCGGGAGCGGAACATACCAGTCCTGGTTGACGCGGCTGCCGAAGTGTTGACCATTCCCAACGTGCATCTACGTCGCGGTGCCACGCTGGTTGGATACAGCGGCGGAAAGTGCATCCGCGGTCCGCAATCGGCCGGACTCCTTCTCGGCCGTAAGGATCTCGTGAAAGCAGCCTGGGTCCACAGCGCGCCTCATCACGGCTACGGCCGCACCATGAAGGTCGGCAAGGAGGAGGCCATGGGAATGCTTGCCGCCGTTCAAATGTGGACCAAGCGCGATCATCAGGGCGAGTGGAATACCTGGATGTCGTGGATGAATCACATCGCGAAAGAGGTCGGGTCGATTGACGGCGTCACAACGTCGATCAGCCAGACGGAAGAGCTGTCGAACCACAGCCCGGTTCTCACCATTCGCTGGGATACGGACAAAGTCGGAATCAGCGGTGCGGATGTGGAGCACACGCTATTCACAACGGAGCCTCGGATTACCCTCTCCGGCTTTGGTGGCAGGCGATCAAGCCATACGGCGGCAAGTAACGAAACAGGCGTATCAATTACCGCCTACATGATGTGTCCCGGTGATGAAACTGTAGCGGCCGGAAGGCTCCGGGAGATCCTCTCGAAGGCTGCTGGTGTCAAGCTTGCGCGTGATACCGCGCCTCCTGCCACTGATATCAACGGCGAATGGGACGTTCAGATCCAGTTTGCCGCCAGTCGGTCCACACACGTCCTGTACTTGCGGCAGAACGGTTCCGACATCACAGGAACTCATCAGGGCGACTTTCTGGCCAGGGATCTCATGGGCTCAATGCATGGCAACGCCGTCAAACTGACGAGCAGCATCGGAGAGCAACATGGCGCGGCGCTGACCTATACGTTCACCGGAACTGTGGATGGTGAAACGATCGCAGGCGAACTCAGCCTGGGCGAATACCGGTCAGCGACCTGGACCGCTGCCCGACATAAGTACGACTTCGGCGGGCCCGGCAGGTCATAGCAGGATTCGGCGGGAAAGGAGCCATTACATGAGCGGTTCGACAACACGCCGGGAGCTTTTAGGTCGTGCCGGAACTCTGGTTGGAGCTGTCAGCCTCTCGAGTCCGGCGCAAGCGGCGAGCGCAGAGGCCGAGGATTACTACGACAAACTGGGCGTCACCAAGATCATTAATGCTGCCGGAACGTATACGATTCTCACGGCATCCCTGATGCCTCCGCAGGTGCAGGCGGCAGTTGCACAAGCGGCGAAGCATCCGGTTCGTTTGCTTGAGTTGCAGAAGAAGTCCGGGGAGTATCTGTCGCAGCGCCTACGATGCGAAGCGGCCATGGTGACAGCAGGAGCTTCGTCGGCGCTGACGCTCGGCACGGCGGCCTGCATCGACGTGATGAACCAAAGTCCCATCCAATCGGTACCCGCTAAAGTCGGCGAGTTGCGCAAGAACGAAGTGATCCTCCAGAAAGCACATCGCTATTCCTACGATCATGCACTTGAGAACTGCGGGGCGAGGTTCGTCGAGGTCGAGTCGCTCGATGATTACCAGAAGGCGTTCACAGAGCGGACGGTAATGGCCCACTTCTTCAATGCCGCGGAAGGCGGCCAGATCGGGCGCGAAGATTGGGTGCGGGTCGCACACCTACACGGTGTTCCATGCTTCAACGACGCCGCCGCAGATGTTCCGCCGATTTCGAATCTCTGGAACTATACGCAAATGGGTTTCGATCTGGTTACCTTCTCGGGAGGGAAGGGAATTCGCGGTCCGCAAAACGCCGGTTTGCTTTTGGGGAGGAAAGATCTCATTGCGGCAGCCGCCGCGACCAATAATCCGTTCGATGAAGGAGTAGGCCGCGGCATGAAGGTCGCAAAGGAGCAAATCGTCGGAATGATCGCGGCCGTGGATTGGTTTCTCAGCCAGTCGGATGAAAAAATGGAAGCCGAGTTCCGCGCCCGGGCCGATCGAATCTGCGCCGAGCTGAAAGGTATCCCGACTCTGCAATCGAAAATCGTGATCCCTCCCGTCGCGAACCACGTGCCGCATCTGCTGCTGCAGTATGACCAGCAGCGTGTCAAGATCGCACCGCTCGAAGTGGCCAAGCAACTCCGTCACGGAAATCCGAGCATCGAACTTAATCCTTCTACTGGACGGAGGGAGGGCTCTGCGGGGTTGCCTTCCGATGAGAACACCATTGTGGTTGGCGTCTGGATGCTCGAACCGGGCGAAGATGTAATCGTCGGCCAGCGGCTTCACGAGGTTTTGTCCGCAGCGGTTTAGGCGCTGCAGCGTTATTGCGGCAGGGCAAACGCAACATAGGAACCGTGTATTTTGCCTTTGGATGCCGGGTTGATTTCGGCTTGCCCGGCCGCGCACACGACGAGATATTCCCGCCCGCCTACCTCATAAACCGCCGGCATTCCCTGGAGCCCCGCTTGCAGCTCGGTTTCCCAAAGCACCTTCCCGGTGTCCTCGTCGAGTGCTCGCACTTTGCGATCTCTGGTTGCGGTGAAGATTAACCCGCCGGCCGTCACGACAGGACCCACTTTCGGGAAAACGGAACCGGTATCTTTGAAGCCTTTTGCCGCCAGTTCGGGTACTTCGCCGAGCGGGATTTTCCACTTAATCGTTCCTTTGTTGAGATCGTAGGCTGTAAGCGAGGACCAGGGCGGACCGATTGCGGGAAGTCCGTTGCTGGCAAACATAAAGCCAAAGCCGCTGACATAGTGAGTCGTTTTCGAATTTGCGGCAGAACTCTCGACTGACGCTGCACCCGCATGGGCCGGGTTGCGCAGGTAGGCGACCAGTGCATCCAAGTCCGCCTGCGTGAGCTTGGGGAACGCCGGCATGGAATCCTGGCCCTGTTTCACGATGCTCTTGATCTGTTCCTGATCGAGCCTTTCCCCGACGTCAACAAGTGACGGGACTGCTGGCGGCTCACCTTTTCTATTCGCGAGGTGGCACCACCGGCAATTCGCCTCATAGATCACTGCGCCTCGTTGTTCGGGAGAATCTGTCGGTGATGCCTTTAACGAGCGTTCCGGCTCCAGCTTGAGAATGCATGGAAGATCCTTCGAAACGACGAACAACGTTCCGTTTTGAGGATCGACGGCGGCGCCGGCCCAGTTCGCTCCGCCGTTGTTTCCGGGCATTTCAATTGTGTCTTCCAGCCCCGGGGGTGTGAAAAGACCCTCGTTGCGAGCCCCCTGAATCTCGTGCAGCAGACGAGCGCGCTCTTGTGGGTCTTCAACGAACGGATCCAGATCTTTCGCGGTAAAACTCTGCCGGGCGAAAGGCGGAGGTTTGACTGGGAAGGGCTGTGTGGGCCATGTCTCTTCTTCCGGAACACTGGAACGCGGCACCGGGCGTTCTTCGATCGGCCATAACGGCTCCCCGGTTACCCGATTGAACACCCACACGAAACCTTCCTTGCCCGCCTCCGCCACGGCGTCAACCATCTGGCCGTTGTGGCGGACCGTGAGAAGCTTCGGTGCGTTGGCATTATCGTAATCCCAGATATCATGATGAACCATTTGGAAATGCCACAGGCGCTTGCCGGTGCGAGCGTCAAGGGCGAGAAGGCAGTCGCCGAACAGGTCGGCTCCTTTGCGGTCTGCACCGTAAAAGTTGTACTTAGGACTGGCGGTCGGCACGTAGACGATGCCGCGCTGTTCGTCGAGCGACAGTTCGCTCCAGGCATTCGCTCCGCCCACCGTTTTCCACGCATCCTTCGGCCATGTTTCGTACCCGAACTCACCCGGATGAGGTACGGTGTGGAACGTCCAGACCAGCTTGCCCGTTCGGACATCGTAAGCACGCACATCGCCGGGAGCCGATCCGTACCCTTCGTTTGTTGCTGAGCCGAGAATGAGCAGGTCTTCGAAGACTCGCCCGGGTGTTGTCGATTGGACGAGAGAGAGCGTGGTGGGATCTCTGCCCAGGCCTTCTCTCAGATCGACGCGGCCGTTGTCGCCAAAAGACGAGATGGAGCTGCCGGTGCGGGCATCGATCGCCTCCAGGAAGTTATTGCGGGCGAACATGAGCCGCCGGTCCGACCGGTCGCGGCTCTCCCAATAATTGATCCCGCGGTTTGTGATGAGCTTGGTCCTGGGACCGGTCTCGTGAATCCAAACTTCCTTTCCGCTGGACGCATCGAGAGCAACGATCGAATTGTTCTTCGCAAGAACATACATGAGACCATCGACTACGATCGGGTTGAATGAATATTGGTTATCATCGCCGGTTGGGTAGATCCACGCGATCTCCAGCTTCTTCACATTGGAGCGGTTGATTTGTTTGAGCGCCGAATATTGCGCCGAGTCGGCGGCGCCGCCGTAGTCGCGCCAGCCCAAATGAGTTTCCCCTGTGGTGGGGGATTTGGCGACCGCGATAAAGCAGAGGCTCAGTAGGACTCTATGAAAGCGCATCGCTCAATTGGACCTAAATATAGCGCTCTCCATTTTGTGGCGATCTTCTTGATACTCGCCTTCGGCCTTTCCGGCCAGTCTGGAAAAGAGGCGGCCCTCGTCCGGGTTGACACAACTCCGGGACACGAGCTGAATTCGTTCGATCCTGACGAAGCGCTGGGAAGCTCGATCGACGTGCTTTCCCATAAGGACATCGACGAGGTATACACGCCACACATCATTCAAGAATCGCTTTCGGCAGGGTGGGGACCCATCACCTATCGCAACAACTCGGAACTGCGCATGGCCGCGTGGCACTGGAACGAGAACGGCAGTTGGAGCGATCAAGAGCATAAGAGCGGCTATTTCACCGGCAGCTCTGAACTGGGCGAACCCATCCGCTATATCCTGGAGTACGCGCTTCCCCATCGAGGATTCTCCACCAGCGGCGATGCGCCTGTTCAAGGTCCCAACCTCATTTACTGGAAGAGCAATCCGTATCTGACCAGCAGATTCACTGGAGAGAGCGACTCCCTTCATCCGCAATGGGTCGTAATGGATTTAAAGACAGAGAGGCCGGTAAATGCAGTCAGGATCGGCTGGGCTGAACCTTACGCCAGAGCTTACCAGGTGCAGTATTGGATAGGAAAAAACGCGCTCGACTTCGATGCAGGGCCGCAGGGCGAGTGGAAGACTTTTCAGGCGGGCGAAGTGAGCCGTGGATCAGGCGGCGCCGTAACGCTCAAACTTGCCGCGGAGCCTGTCTCGGCGCGTTTTCTTCGAGTCTGGATGACCGAATCATCGAATACTTGCGACCTGCATGCATCGGGTGATATTCGGAACTGCGTCGGATACGCCATCGAGAGCATCCACGCCGGGACCGTCGACGATAACGGTGGCTTCGTGGATGCGGCCAAAAATGCGTCCGGCAAGGACCAGCCAACGTACTGCTCGTCTTCCATTGATCCTTGGCACTCGGCCGCGGATGTAAATGCCGGCGGCCGCGGCCAGCATACGGGATTTGACCTCTTCTTCACTAGTGGTCTAACGAACAACCTTCCGGCGCTGATTCCGGTCACCCTGCTGTATGGCACACCGGACGATGCAGCGGCACAGGTTGCCTACCTCGAGAAGCGCGGGTACCCGATCCGCGGGATTGAAATGGGAGAGGAGCCGGACGGGAAACATGCGCTGCCGGAGGATTACGGCGCATTGTACATGCAATGGGCGGCGGCCATTCATAAGGTAGACCCAACGCTCAAACTGGGCGGGCCGATTTTCGAAGGCGTAAACGAAGATATCCGGGTATGGCCTGACGCCCAGGGCCGAACATCATGGATGGGCCGTTTCGTTGCCTATCTGAAAGCGCACGGCCGTCTCGGTGACCTCGCGTTCGTGTCCTTTGAACATTATCCGTTCGAGCCATGCGACATCACCTGGAAGACGCTATACACGGAGCCGCATTTAATGAAGCACATTCTCGAGGTCTGGCGAGCCGACGGCGTGCCGAAAGAGGTTCCGCTCATGGTGACGGAGAATCACCTCGCTGCCGCTCTCACCGGTCCCATGAGCACGATTTTCGCGGCGTTATGGCTCGCCGACAATATCGGCTCCTTTTTCGAAGGCGGAGGCGCGGCGTTCTATCATTCACCCATCCAACCGCAGCCGGTCGAAAATAGTTGTCTCGGGTGGGCTACGTGGTCGAATTTCGTGTCTGATCGCGACTACAACATCTCCGGCTACACGTCGCTCTATTTTGCCGCTCACCTGATCAACCTGGAGTGGGTGCAGCACCGGTCCGGTGTGCATCATATGTTCCCATCGGCCATAGGGATCAAGGACAGCGAGGGCAATGAGCTTGTCACGTCGTATGCAGTACTCCGGCCAGACGGAAACTGGTCCCTGATGCTGGTGAATCGGGATGAGACGAGCCCGCACCTTGTGCGTGTCGCGTTTCAGGACTCGAAGAGCAAGCGGAATGCGTACTTCTCTGCTCCAGTCACACTCGTGACGTTCGGCAGTGAGCAGTACGTCTGGCATAACGACGGTAGTAACAGCCACGCCGACCCGGACGGCCCGCCGATCGGCGGCACCCGGCCGGGAGGTTCAGAAGCAACTTACACCCTGCCCAAAGCGTCTGTCACAGTGCTTCGGGGCAGGGTAAAGGCCGTCGAGCCGCCCGCTTAATATAAGAGTTGCGCGCGAAACATTCAGCCGAGGAGCAAAAGGCCAGAGATTCGAAAAATCTCAGACGCAGCAAAGGCACTCCCCGTGCCAAGCCGTCCACCGCCCCGGAAAAGCGGCGCCCGATTCCTCAGGAAACGCCGGCAGCGGCGCGCGATTCGCGACAAAATCTTTGGATCTGTTTGGCGCTCTTTCTCGCCACGTTCGCGGTGTATGCGCAAGTCCGGCATTTTGATTTCGTCAATTTTGACGACCCGGATTACGTCACCGGGAACCTGCACGTTCGCAACGGTATAACACCGAACGGTATTGTGTGGGCTTTGACGAGCGGCGATGCCGCTAACTGGTTTCCGGTTACCCGGCTTTCGCACATGCTGGATTGCCAGTTGTTCGGCCTGCGAAGCGGCGCTCATCATCTCACGAGCGTTTTGCTTCACGCGCTCGCGGTTGTGCTTTTATTCGCGTTTCTCAACCGCGCTACGCGAGCCCACTGGCCGAGCGCATTTGTCGCGTTTTTGTTCGCACTGCATCCGCTGCATGTCGAATCCGTCGCGTGGGTGGCCGAGAGAAAGGACGTCCTGAGCGCCTTTTTCTGGTTCCTCGCGCTATGGGCGTATGTCCGCTATGCCGAGCGGCCGTCATTGGCGCGCTACCTCCTTGCGTTTCTGCCCTTCTGCGTAGGCTTGATGGCGAAACCGATGATCGTGACATTCCCGTTTGTGCTGCTGCTGCTGGATGTGTGGCCGCTGCGGCGGGTGCGGCTCTCAGGCGCTCCGGAAGCCGATACGAAGCATCGACTACTTCGGCTTGTTTGGGAAAAGGCGCCATTTTTTGCACTTTCGGCTGCAATAGCGGTTGCGACGTACGCCGTGCAACAGCATTCCGGCGCGGTCGAGGCCCTGAGCGTACCGATCGGACTGCGCGTCGAGAATGCCCTGATCTCTTACGTCTGCTACATCGCAAAAATGTTCTGGCCAACGGGGCTGGCGGTGTTTTATCCGTACCCGATGCATCTTGCGGCCTGGCAGGTTGTACTTTCCGGCTTGGCGATTTTGGGCATCACGGGTGCCGTTTTGCGCTGGTTCCCGCGTCACCCTTACCTGGCGGTTGGATGGTTTTGGTACCTCGGCACTCTTGTGCCGGTTATAGGACTGGTCCAGGTGGGGGCGCAGGCTCGCGCAGACCGCTACACATACATTCCAATGATCGGCTTGTCGATCATGCTGGCTTATGGCGCACGGGACTTACTGCGCCGCTGGCCGCGCGCAAAACCCGCGGTGGCCGGGTTGACAGCCGCCGCAAGCGTATCGTGCATCGTGGTCACCTGGACGCAAATCCAGTACTGGAGAAACAGCGGATCACTCTTTCAGCATGCCGTAGATGTGACCGGCGGGAACTATCTCGCGCATCACAATTTGGGCAACTATCTCATGGATGTTCCGGGCCGATTGCCCGCGGCAATTGCAAACCTCGAGTCGGCGGTGCGCCTGAAACCGGATTCCGCAAAAGCCCATACCGATCTGGGCACTGCACTATCAAAAATGCCGGACCGCTTGCCGCAAGCGGTTGCCGAGTACAGGGCTGCGTTAAAGATAGCCCCTGACTCGGCGATAACGCACAATGACCTGGGCAGCACTCTGTCAAAGGTGCCGGGCAGGATGCAGGAAGCGATCGAGGAGTATCAAACGGCGCTCCGTATTGATCCCGGCTATGCCGAGGCGGACAACAACCTGGGCAGCGCATTGGCGAAGTCAGGCCGGTTGCCGCAAGCAATCGAACGGTTCCAGGCCGCGCTACGGATCGATCCCGAGTATGCGGAGGCGCATAACAACCTGGGCAGCGCATTGTCGCAGACTCCAGGCCGATTGCCCGAAGCGATAGCCGAGTATGAAGCGGCCCTGCGGATCAATCCCGACTATGCGGAAGCGCATAACAATCTCGGGAGCGCCTTATCGCAGATACCGGGCCGGCTGTCGGAAGCGATCTCAGAATATCAAGCGGCGCTGCGAATCAAACCTGATTTCGCAGAGGCCAATAGCAACCTTGCCAGCGCGCTCGCGAACACTCCGGAAGGACTGCCGCAAGCGATCTCGCAATATCAGGCCGCGCTGCGCAGTGAACCGGATTCAGCGGAACTGCATTACAACTTTGGAGTCACCTTGTCAAAGGCCGGCCGCTCGCGAGAGGCCATTGAGCAATTCCAAACGGCGCTGCGAATCAAACCGGATTACGCGGATGCTCATAACAATCTGGCGGTTGCGCTGACGAACATACCAGGCCGGATGCCCGAAGCGATTGAGCATTTCGAAGCGGCCCTTCGGATCAGGCCCGATTATGCGGACGCGCACTATAACTTGGGAGTCGCGTTATCTCAGATTCCGGGCCGCCTTCCGGAGGCCATCGCGCATCTTGAAGCAGCCTTGCGGATCAAGCCCGACCCGGAAGTGCAGCAGATGCTGGGCCGCTTGCGCGCAGTTCAAAGGTAGCTCATCCGTTAACGCGGCAAGAAAGTATAACACACCTGGACAGAGCCATTTATTCACATTCCTGTGACATATAATTCTTTCGACACATTAGTCTCTGTGTTTCGGAACAGCATGTGACACATGCCGTTCCCGGGGGAATTTAAGGACAAAGGGGTCCAAACTATGAGAGTCCTTCGCTGGACTTGCGCCACGATTGCGCTTATTTTTGCTTCTGTTACTTCAATCTATGCCCAGGCTGTAACAGGTACTGTCCTGGGCACAGTTACCGATACCTCAGGCGCGGTGATTGCCAGCGCCAAGGTCGTACTGACGAACGTAGGAACGGGCATCGCCCGAACCCAAGCAACAAACGCGAGTGGGAACTATACTTTTACCGATATTCCGGAAGGAACCTACTCCGTCTCCACCGAAGCCGGCGGCTTCAAGAGAGATATCCGGCAGAACATCACAGTTGCGGTCAACACCAGCGCCCGCGTTGACATGCAGTTGCAACCGGGCGATATCACGCAGCAGATTGAGGTAACGGCCGCGCCTCCCCCATTGCAGACCGACCGCGCGGATACCGAAGTAAGCATCTCAACCGTCGAAACTGCCAACCTGCCAGTGGGCACGAACCGTAACTTCCAGAGTCTTTTGAACCTGGTTCCCGGCACGACGCGCGCCACCTTCCAGCATTCGCAGTTTTTCAACGCTGCAAGCTCATTACAGACCGAAGCGAACGGGCAAATGCGGATGGGGAATAATTACCAGATCGAAGGTATCGACGACAACGAGCGTACCGGTCTGCTGCAGATCCTGATTCCGCCCATCGAGGCGATTCAAACCGTAGACGTCTCAACGAGCAACTTCGACGCGGAGCTTGGGCGGGCAAGCGGCGCGGTCACAAACGTGATTCTAAAATCCGGCTCAAACCAGATTCACGGAGCAGCTTACGAATTTCTGCGCAACAGCGACCTGAACGCGCGAAACTTCTTCGATCCGTCGGTAGGGCACCTGGCCTATAACTACTTCGGCGGTAACATCGGCGGAGCGATTATCAAGAATAAGTTATTCTACTTTGGCGACATTCTTCGTGTAACAGACCACGAAGCCAACACCAACCTTTTAACTGTTCCAACTTTAGACCAGAGAAACGGCATTCTAAGCGCTTCGCCGACCACGATATATGACCCAGCTACGGGGAAGGCGAACGGCACCGGACGGACTGCGTTCGCCGGTAATGTCATCCCGACAAATCGAATTAACCCGATATCAACGGCGATTCTGAATCTTATACCGCTGCCTAATCAAGTAAGTGCGACGGGTACGAACAACTATTTCGCCCTACTGCCCTACCACAAAGACACCACGTCTTTCGATACAAAGGTGGACTATAACATGACCGATAGCGACCGGCTCAGCGTGCGATTCAGCTTCGCCCGGCCGCTAATCTACCAGGCCCCGGCCTTCGGATTGGCCGGCGGTGCAGCACAAGGCGCGTTCGAGGGCACTGGTCTGCAAAGAACCTACAGCGGCGGCATCAACTACACGCGCGTGTTCTCTTCCACGTTGGTTGCTGAATTCCGAGCCGGTGTAGCGTATTACAATAACATCGCCACGCCGGCGGACTACGGACAGAACCAGTCGGCGCAATTGGGAATCCCGGGCATAAACCTTAATGCGATAACGAGCGGACTGGTCGGCATCAATATTGGTTCGTTCTATTCAAACCCGCTGGTTGGCTATGCGGCCAGTTTGCCCTGGACGCGGGCAGAAGCGAACATCGACTTTGCGAACACCTGGACGAAAATCCTTGGCAACCACACCATCAAGTTTGGCGTAGACTACCGCGGCATTCGCGATGCACTGCTTCAAGAACAGACCTACAGCGCTCGCGGCGTGTACACGTTCTCAAGCGGGCAGACCGCGAGCGGATCTTCGGCCACCAGCTACTACAACAATTTCGCAAGCTTCCTTCTCGATCTTCCCAGCCAGGCGGGTCGCGATCTTGCCACTTACTTCCCGTCCATCCGCGGATGGCAGTTTTTCAGCTTCGTACAAGACAAATGGGTGGTTTCTCCCAAACTGACGCTGGATCTAGGGGTACGTTGGGAATTTTATCCGCCCTATACACCGCAGTTCCCAGGTGGACTTTCGAACTACAACCCGGCGGACAACACGCTTGTAATCGCGGGGGTTGGCGGCAATCCCATGGACCTGGGCATGAAGACGCGCTATAAGTACTTCGCGCCTCGTTTCGGGTCGGCGTATCGATTGACCGAAAAGACCGTTCTCCGCGCGGGTTTCGGCATCAGTTACACTCCTTACCCGGACAACACCTATGCATACAACTACCCTGTCCGGGCTAACAATGTGTATAACGCGTTGAACAGCTACGTTCCCGCGGTGCTCAGTACCGGACAAGTCGCCACATTCCAGAACGGATTCCCGGCGGCGCAGCTCCCGGCGGTGCCCTCCAGCGGTATTCTGCCGGCCCCGACGAGTCAAACGTACTTCGACATCAGCCAGAATTTCAAGAATCCTTACGTGGAATCGTGGAACGCCGCGATCCAACAGGCATTGCCTTGGAAACTCGTGCTGGACGTCGCGTACGTCGGGAACCACGGCGTTGATTCCGTTGTGAACTACAACCTCAATGCCGGGCTGATACCCGGCGCTGGAGCAAAGGGCCAGCCGGAGTATCTGTCATTTGGACGAACGGCAAGTACGAACCTCTTCTTCGTGCCGTTTTCGACTTCGTACAATGCGCTGCAGGTAAAGTTTGACCGGCAGTTCTCGGGCAACTTCAACCTGACGACCGCATTCACGTATGGAAAGGGAATGGGCTTCCAGAGCGGCGACGACGGATCTCTCGACTTCTATTTAAATCAACGGCGCAACTACGCACGGAACGATTACGACCGAACCTTCACGTTCGTGCAGAGCTACGTATATGACTTGCCGTTCGGCCCAGGCAAGAAGTGGCTCACTTCCGGCCTGGCGGGAAACATTTTCGGTAACTGGCGCGTGACGGGCATTCTGACGGTCATGAGCGGTACTCCGCTCACTATCACCGCCAGCGGCACGGCATTGAACCTGCCGGGTAGTACGCAAACGGCAAACCAGGTCGCTCCCGTCCAGATCCTGGGGGGCATCGGGACGACCCCATGGTTCAATCCCGCAAGCTTTGCTCAGCCGGTAGCCTCGGGAGTGTTCGGCAACACGGGGCGGAACATCTTCAACGGGCCAGGCTTCTTCAATCTGGACGCCTCGCTGATCAAGATGATCACCTTTAAAGAACGCTACCAGCTGGAACTTCGGGGTGAGGCCTTTGGGGTGACCAACACTCCCCAATTCAGCAACCCGGGAACCAGCCTCACCAGTAGCAGTAATTTCGGATACATAACGGGCGCCGGCGGCGGACGCACCATGCAACTAGGCGCGAAGTTCAGTTTCTGACGCTGAACGTTCGCTAATTTGAAAGGCACCAAAAAAAGACAGCAGCTCCAACTGCTGTCTTTTTCTCTGGCCGACGATTTCTTAAATGACTCGGCCGATAAAGCGGAATATTTGGGATTTGGAGGCGGCAGTCGTTGACATTTGTCAACGACTGTTTCATGATGGGAGTCGCCAGTAGTTGTTCCAGCTAGCAATTCTTCCTAAAGCCGGGGAGAAGGGGCGGTAGCTTTCTTTAAGCACAAAAATCGGATCCAGCCGATGTCTGGCAATCCTCCGTCTCACGTCTAGCCTTCCAGCGTTCATCTCGCAATTTGTTCTTTCCCTAAAATCCAATGCCAGTTCTCAGGCCGCGAAAACGGCTGGTTTATTTCCGACTTTCTGAAGATGAATTTCAGCGAGTCTCGACATTGTGCGCGGCCTCGGGTGCGCGGAGCATTTCCGATTTCACCCGGCTCGCCGTCGAGGAGTTCTTAAAGGATGAGGCGAGTAACGGTACGGCGTCGTTGAACGAGCGGCTGCGTGGCCTCGATGAAATTCTGGCCCAGTTGAACGAACGTCTTCGCGAGTTGACCAATGCGCTGAGTGCGGCCGAAGCCACGCAGCGCGAGAGCCGGGGCGCCAGGCTCGAGCAAGGAGCGATAGAGCAGTAATGTTAAACCGGAATTCCTTGATTGTTCCTTTGTTCTCGCTCTGCGCAGGGGTCTGTCTGGCGCAGCAGCCAACCGTCTCGACGCCGCAGACGCAGCAGCCTGCCGCAACCTCTTCCGCTTCTGCCCCGGCCCAGCAGCCGGCCGACGCTGCTGCCCCCGCAACGCAATCGAACTCTCAGACGAGTGTGCCGAGCTCGGCGGGCGAACTGAGTCTCGATTACGTTCTAGGGCCCGATGACGCGCTGGTGATTCATGCCTACGAAATGGAAGACGAGATTCCGGAGCATCCTGTGCTGGTCGAGCGCGACGGTACCATACCGCTTCCGGTGCTGGGACGAGTGAAGGCGGAGGGCTTGACTGTCCAGCAACTGCAGGAGTCGATCAGCGACAAGCTCAAACGGTACGTGCGGGCTCCGCGTGTAAGTATTGTCATCGTGCGTTTCCGGTCAGAGCCGGTGTTCGTGGAAGGAGCCTTCCGCGCGCCGGGCATCTACCAGGTTGAACAGCATAAGACGCTGCTTGACCTGATTACCGCGATCGGCTTACAGCCGGATGCGAGCCACAAGATAAAGATCACACGGCGACTCGAGTACGGCGCGATTCCGCTTGCGAGCGCCGTGCAGCAGCCGGGCGCCAAAACGACGACGGCCGAAATCGATATCTCTTCCGTGAAGGAAGGCACGAATCCGGTTGGGAATCTCGACTTGAAACCCTATGACGTGATCTCGGCCAAGCAAGCCGAGATGATTTATGTGCTGGGAGACGTGAATAAATCGGGGCCATTGGAAGTCGGCGAACACGAATCGCTGTCCGTGCTTCAAGTGCTGTCTATGTCGGGCGGCCTCGACCAGCAAGCCAGCCTGGAAAAGGTTGTTGTTCTAAGACCGAATCTGGACGTAAATAAGAAGACGAAAATTCCCGTCAATGTAAAACGCATTCTTGCCACAACCGACGAAGACTTTGCGCTAAGGCCAAACGATATTCTATATGTGCCGCGCAAATCGGGCGTGGGTCCGGTTTTAGAAAAAGCCGCTCTCATTGCCCTGCCGATGATTCCCACGTTCCTGTACCTATTCCTTCGATAAACGTGAGCACACTTCCTCAAAAGTTCAATAGCACTGAGGTTGTCAACCTTTCCGTTGAACCCGATGGGGTTCAGCCTCAGAATGTTTTTAGCGAGCTTGGTTCCACGGTCCGCGAACGCAAGCTTCTGATCCTGCTTTCGATTCTTGCCGGTGTACTCGTCGGCGCGGGCGTTCTCGTCTTCATCCCTCCGCGCTACGCGGCGGTCACCACGCTCGAAGTGCAAGGCGTCAATGAGAATTTCATGAATATGACGTCGGTGGATCCGCAGGCCGGCACCGGCGCGTATTCTCCTAACTCCATCAACATCGAAACGCAGATCAAGATTCTGGAAAGCGGGTCTTTGCGAGCCCCGGTTGTTGATCGCTTGCAGCGGGAAACATCGCCTTCTTTGCCGCCGCAGACTGGATTTATTTCTCAGGTACGCAGCTTTCTTCACATTCATAACAACGATCCCGTGGAAAGCACCCGGCAGGCAATTCAGCTTGCGAACTTCACGGTGAAGGCAACAAACATTCTGGAAACGCGGATTATTGCGCTGTCATGCGAATCGACAAATCCGGACGTTGCCGCGAGCTTCGTGAACGCGCTGGCCGGGGACTACATAGCCCAGACCTCAGAGCTGCGCTCTGTAAATGCGCAAAAAACCAGCCAATGGCTTGCGGGGCAGCTCGAAGAGACGAAAGCCAAACTGGAACAGGCGGAAGCAAAACTGCAGGAATACGTTCAGCAGAACGGTATCACCGTGATTGGCGATCAGGAGACTCTTGCCGACAGCAAGCTGCACATCCTGCAAGGGAATCTTGCCTCTCTGAAGGCCGAAACCATCGCGCGAAAGACCATGCTCGATAAGGTCACAAACGCACCGGCGGAGGCGCTGCCGGACATCGTTCAGGATGCGGATCTCAAGTCTTATCTGGGGCGCATTAACGACCTGAAGCGCGCGCGAGCGGTTCTGCTGACGAAGCTTACGCCGGAACACGAGAAAGTGAAAGCGGTGGATGTGCAAATCGCCGTGCTCCAGGCCGCGTTTGACCAAGGTCGCCAGAACGCGATCGCGCGATTTCGCAGCGATTACCAGGAGTCCGAGAAGCGTGAGCAAATGATGTCATCGGCATACGCGGGGGAGGCGAGCACAATTACTGCGCAGTCAGGGAAGATGGCGCAGTACGGCATTCTCAAACGCGAGGTGGACATCCTGAAGCTTTCGCTAAATGCGATCCTGCAACAGTCCAATCAGGCTTCAGTTGCCTCAGCCATTCCCACAGAGAGTATTCGCGTAATCGATTCGGCAATTGCTCCCAACGTGATTTCCCATCCGATCGCGTCGGAGGTGATCGCGGAAGGGGCGGCAGGCGGGTTATGCTTGGGCGCGTGCCTGGCTTTCCTGCTCGAGCGGCGAAAACGCAGAACTTTGGCGAGGAGGTTTGCCGATCCCGGGCGGTCCTCGATTCTTCTCAATATCCGCGAACTCGGTGTGATCCCGAGCATAGCGGACGGGGCGAAGCCGAAGCGCCTGCTCGGTAATCTTCCGTTGGTGAACCGGCTTAGTCCGGCTCCCATCGAAGGCGGGTATCTTCTCAAAGAGTCGTTCCGGATGATCGTCGCATCATTGATTCGCCAGGCGGATTCGATAGATCAGCGTAGCGTTGTGGTAGTCACCAGTCCGGGAGCAGGGGAAGGCAAGACCACCATCGTTTCGAATATCGCGAAGGCGATGTCGGAGATCGGCCGGAAGGTGCTGGTTGTCAACGCAGACCTGCGGCGGCCTCACCTCGACGAGATCTTCGATTTAACCGGCTCGCCGGGTCTGAGCGAAGTGCTGGCCTCCACCCAGCCGCTGGATCATTCGTATCTGGCGGGGATGATTAAACACGCCGCTGAAGCCAATATCGACATTCTGCCTGCCGGCTCGGCGACCGAGCAACTGGCGAAGTTGTTCTATTCGCCGAGGCTTCCGCTTGCTCTTGAATCGCTTCGTAAGCAATACGATTGCATTCTGATTGACACGCCGCCCCTTCTGCAGTTCGCCGAAGCACGCATCCTGGGGCGTATGACCGACGGTGTGATCCTTGTTCTTCGCTCGGGCGCCACGGACGAGACGAACGCTTTGGCTGCACGCCAGATGTTGCGCGAAGATCAGGTCACCCTCGTGGGTGCGGTCCTGAACGACTTCAAAGTCAGCGAAAAGAACGGTTACTACAGCTACTACTACTACGGCGGACAGAAGGCGTAGCGCTCCAGCCGCGCTTGTCCGATTTGCAAAAGCGGGCTCCGTATGTGCGGAATCGCAGGAATCTTTAACGGGCAAACCGCCTCAGGTCCGGCGGAACAGGCCGTTGTCGCGCGCATGCTGCAACTTCAGCAACATCGCGGGCCAGACGGGCACGGTATACACAAGGACGGATGGGCTGTTCTCGGCCACTCGCGGCTGTCCATCGTCGACCTGACTACATTGGCAGCGCAACCCATGTCCAATGAAGACGGGTCTGTCTGGGTCTCGTTCAATGGCGAGATTTACAACTACACAGAACTCCGGGAAGACCTGCGCGGCTGCGGCCACACCTTTCAATCCGCATCGGATACCGAGGTGCTAGTCCACGGATACGAGGAATGGGGTATGGACCGGCTGGTCAAGCGCCTGCGCGGAATGTTCGCGTTTGCGCTGTATGACAGCCGGCGCGCCGCGGAGAGTGCTGAGGAACCGCTGCTATTTCTCGCGCGGGACCGGATGGGCATCAAGCCGCTTTATTACGCTTTCGACGAGTCTACTCAGCGGCTGATATTCGCCTCGGAGGTGAAGACTCTGGTAGAGAGCGGCGCCGTGCCAAGAGACGTGAACCAGCAGGCGCTCGCCTCTTTTCTCTGCCTCGGATCGGTGCCTTATCCACAGACTTGCCGGTCGCACGTGAACTGTCTTCCGCCTGGCGCCTTCCTGGCCGTCAGCCGCCGCGAACGCCGGATACGGCGCTTCTGGGAACTGGGTGATACGCACGCCAACGAACCGATTGCTGCTGCCTTGAGCGATGCGGTTCGACGTCACCTTATGGCCGATGTGCCGGTGGGTGTATTTCTTAGCGGCGGCGTCGATTCATCTGCTGTAGCCGCGCTGGCGGCCGATCGACCGGCGGCTCAACTGTTCACGCTTACCATCTCGTTCGCGGAAGCAGAGTTTGACGAAGCTGCAGAAGCGCGCACATTTGCCACCCGAATTGGAGCCGATCACCACGAAATTCCGATTGGTGCGGGAGACTTTCTTTCGGAGATGCCGAAATTCCTGGCTGCGATGGATCAGCCCACGGCCGACGGTGTAAACACATATTTTGTGTCTCGGGCCGCACGTGAACTTGGCCTGAAAGTGGTGCTCTCCGGGCTCGGCGGTGATGAGGTTTTCTTCGGATATTCCCACTACCGCAGCCTGATTTTGAAATCCGGCGCCCTCGGGCTTTATGCTCACGCACCTGCCCTGCTGCGGGCGGTTGCCGGCACAGCAGCGAGCGCGTGCGGGCAGATGCTTGGCAGAGAGCAGTGGGGCCGCTTCGACCATGCGCGACAGCGCTCGCTGAACGAGAGCCTGTATCTGCTCGTGAGAGGTTTTTTCCCGCCGGGACAGGCTGCAGACTTGCTCGGCATGTCTGCCAAAGAAATCGGCGCCGCGATCGATCGGGCTTTCGAGCCGTTATGCGAGCCGGGTGAGAACGGAACCGCAGACGCGGCGCGCTTCCAGCAACTGGAGATGCGGCGCTACCTGCACGACCAACTTCTCCGCGACTCCGACGTCTTCAGCATGGCCCACTCGATCGAGCTGCGCGTTCCGCTGATCGACGATGAGGTGGTGCGAGCTGCTTCCGCAATCCCGGGCGACCGCATGATCGGCAATGGCATGAACAAGCCTCGACTAGTCGAGGCCGTGCCGGGCGGTTTACTCGTCGAGGCGGCGAAAAGACCAAAACGCGGCTTTACTTTCCCTTTCGCGACATGGATGAAGGCGCATGCGAATGAGTTGGAGGAATATGCGCTGGGCGGAACACTGCTGGATCGGCATGCTGTCCGCAACTGTTGGAAGCGATTTCGGGTGGGCCGGCTTCATTGGTCCCGGGCCTGGAGTACGGTTGTTGTGCGAAGCCTGAATTGATGCTGCTTTCGCGATGAAGGTTCTACATGTCCCCTACTGCTATTTTCCGGATGCAGCGGGAGGAACTGAGGTATATGTTCAGGCGCTTGCGCGAGAACAACAGGCGCTCGGATACGAAGTGGAGATAGCGGCTCCATCTGCGGAAAACAGCAGCTACCACTATTGCGGAGTGCTTGTCCGGCGATTTGCCACTGCGCCGAAACTTACGCTGCGGCAGCTTTACGGCGAGGGCGACCCGATTGCGGCCGAGACATTTGAGAATTTTGCGCTGGCCGGAAAGCCTGATGTCGTGCACTTGCATAGCTTCACGAGTTCTGTTTCGACATGCGTCGTGAGGGCGATCAAACGGCTGCAGATTCCAGTTGCGTTCACCTATCACACCCCGACCGTCACCTGCACTCGGGGAACGCTATTGCATTTCGGAGAGCGAGTCTGCACGGGCGAGCTATCGGAGACCGAATGTTGCGCATGCACCCTGCAAGCGCACGGTTTACCCCGAGGGGCATGTGGCGCGTTGTCGCGGGTACCCAGGGGCCTTTCGAGGATCTCCGGCCCGCTGTGGGGGATCGTGGCGCCGAGAGTTCGAACCGTAATTGAGATGCCCGAACTCATCGAGCTTCGTATTCGCGCAGTGCAATCGCTGTTTGAAGAAGTCGATTGTATCGTGGCGGTCTGTGATTGGATCAGAGACATTCTCATTCTTAATGGCGTTCCTGCTTCGAAAATCACGCTGGCAAGGCAGGGATTGCCGAATACTTCGGAAGTCTTAGTCGGAGAACCGCCTAGTTGTAGTGAGCCGCTCCGCTTGGTGTTCCTGGGCCGGCTCAGCAAGACAAAAGGGATTGAGATGCTCGCGAACGCGGTACTGAGCGTTCCGGGTGAGGTTCGTCTGGACGTATACGGAGTTGCCCAAGACGCCGAGGGATTACGCATTCGGGACGCGTTGCGACAACTTGCTGGGAAGTCGCCGCGCATCCGGCTTCTCCCGCCGCTGGCGCCGGCTGAGATCGTTCAAGCCTTGAAAAACTATCACATGCTCGCGGTCCCGTCGGAGCTGTTGGAAACCGGTCCGCTGGTGGTTTATGAGGCGTTCGCAGCGGGCCTTCCCGTCCTCGGGTCTGATTTAGGCGGAATCGCCGAGCTTGTAAAAGACGGACACAGTGGAATTCTTGTCAGGCACAATGCGATGAGCGAATGGGTCCGGACGATCAAGGTTCTTGCGGAGAACCCGAGTGTTGTTGCCGGTCTCGCCGCGAATGTTCCTAAGCCGCGTACGATGGCGCAGGTTGCAGCGGAGATGGCCGACGTTTACGCCTCAATCTGGAAAACCGCTTCGGTGAGTGTTCAGTGAAGCAGCGCGGAGAGAGGCGGATTCTGTACGTTCAGTACACCAATCCGGGCGCCTATCCGCCCCTGCAGCATAGTTCGCAATTGCTGGCGGAGGCAGGTTGGGACGTCCTGTTCCTGGGAACGGGGGCTTTCGGGGCTGACTGTCTGAAGGTGCCCGAAAATGATCGCGTAAGAGTGGAGAAATTCGCGTGGTGCGGAAGCGGCTGGCGGCAGAAGGTTCATTTCTTACTCTTTTGCATGTGGTGCCTTTGGCGCGCGATCTGTTTCAGGCCGGGATGGATCTATGCGTCGGATCTATTTTCGTGCCCCGCGGCGGTGCTTATACGCTTCGTTGCGAGAGGCCGTATTATTTACCACGAGCACGACCTTCCCTCGGCCGTATCATCTGGTCTCCTCCGATCCGTTTTGTATACACTCCGAAAGCGTTGCGCACAAAGCGCATCTCTGTGCGTGGTCCCCAGCTACGGGAGGGCCAGTCTGTTCCGAGCGGAAGTCGGTGTCACCAAGGTCTGCGTAGTCTGGAACTGCCCTAGAACAGCGGACGCAACTCCGGCGGTTTCGGAGAACGCGGGCGATACGGTCAGACTGCTTTATCACGGTTCCATAGCCCCGGGCCGCCCGCCTCGTGAACTGATCGATGCTCTGGCAGCGCTTCCGGACAAGGTTCGACTCGTCCTGGTCGGCTACGAGACAGTGGGATCTCGCGGTTATATCCAGGACATCCTGGCGCGCGCCGAGATTTTGGGTGTGCTTCATCGCATCGAGTATCTTGGGCCGAAGCAGCGAGCCGAGATGATGGCGATCTGCGCCGCGTGTGATATCGGGATTGCGTTGATCCCAACATCTTCGCCGGATCTCAATTTGAAGACCTTGCTAGGTGCGTCCAACAAGGTTTTCGATTACCTCGCTGGCGGCTTACCCGTTTTGGTGCCGGCTCTTCCGGATTGGGAGGAACTTTTCGTCAAAGGCGGATATGGACGTAGTTGTGTGCCGGATGATGTCCAGGACCTTACGAAAACAATAGCTTCCCTGATTGCCGATCCGCAAGGGATGAGGCGTATGGGTGAGAGGGGCCGTTTGCAGGTTCTAACGGAGTGGAATTACGAACGGCAATTCGTCCCCGTATGGCGGATGTTGCATGGCCTTCAACAGGAAGCGAATCCCTAATGCAAGTAAGATGCGACCCCTCGCGATAGTCGCCACCCACCCCATTCAGTACCAGGCGCCGGTATGGGAGGAAGTTCGGCAACTGGGGGTGCCGACGCATTTGATCTACGGGTCTGATTTCAGCGTAGTTGGCTACCGCGATGAAGAATTTGGGACGGCATTCTCGTGGGATGTAAACTTGGTTCCCGAGCCATCGGTATGCACCTTTTTGTCGCGTGCTGACGCCCGAGGGGCTCGCGATGTCAGCAGCGTAAGGGCTGCGGGCATAGGATCTGTTCTAGACCGGCTGGCTCCGGGCGCTGTACTCTTATCTGGCTATGGATGTCGTTTTCACATCGATAGTTTTCGTGCCGCACTCTTCAGGCGAATTCCCATCATGTTTCGCGCTGAGACGACCGATCACGCGCGCACGCGCAGTGCGCTCTCGAGCGCTCTGCGATTCATTTTCTTGCGGGCGTTGTATAGCCGATTTGATCGCCTGCTTCCAATCGGAGTGAAATCCTACGCACACTATCGTTCGCTAGGCTGCCCCGGAGACAAGCTTGTATTCTCTCCCTATTGCGTCGATATTCGTCCCTTTCAGGCGGACGGACGATACCGAGAAGCATTCCGGTCTTCGGTCCGCAGAGAGCTGGGACTCGACGAGACAGACATGGTGCTGCTGTTTTGCGGAAAACTCAGCCAACGGAAGGGAGTGCATTTGCTGGCCCCCGCGCTAAGACTGTTAAATGAGGATTTGCGGAACAAGGTAGCGGTGCTATTCGTCGGCGACGGTATGGAGCGTGAGGAGCTTGCCGCCGCCTGCCAAGGCCACCCGGCGGTGCGTGCCCGCTTCATCGGTTTCAAGAACCAGCGTGAACTGAGCCCCTACTATCATGCTTCGGACGCCTTTGTTCTTCCAAGCATCGCGGGTGAGACGTGGGGGCTAGTTGTCAACGAGGCGTTGCACCACGGTCTGCCCTGTGCGGTCTCCGATGCCGTTGGTTGTGCACCGGATTTAATCGAGAACGGAGAGACAGGATATTGCTGCGCGGCAGGAGACGCCGAAGAACTGGCAATCGCAATCGAAAAAACCCTGGCGCTGTCTCAGACTGAAGGCTGCAGCGACCGTTGCCGTGCCAAAGTTTCTGGATATTCAGTGACCGCAGCCGCGAAAGGAATCGCGCGCGCATTCCATGAGACTGTCCGCGCTTCCTGAGATGGTAAACGTTGTTCTGGCAGGTATGGCGGGTGTGGAGCACGTTGGTGCTCATTTGCAAGACGCTGCGAGCCGGCTCGGAATCCCCTTAACATTCCTAAACACGGAGGAAGCCTACGAGGGCAACTTCGTCAAAAGGAAGTTTGATTGGCACTTCCGCGGTCATCTTCCGACGAGGCTGGGGTGGTTTTCGGACCGCGCGATTACAGCTTGCCAGGAAGGCGCAGCCTATCTGATCACAACCGGATTGGCGCCAGTAGAGCGCCGGGCGCTGCGTGAGATTCGCAAAATAGGCGTCACCTCGGCCAATTTTCTGACAGACGATCCGTGGAGTAAAAGCCACCGGGCTCCATGGTTTCTTAAAGCTCTTCCTGAGTACGATATTGTGTTCACTCCGCGACGTGCCAATATAGCTGATCTCCAGGCTGCAGGCTGCAGGTCTGTCGAATATCTCCCGTTTGCTTATGCCGAAGATCTGCATGTTCCTGCGACTCGCCCGGCTACGGCTTGTGATGTCTTCTTCGCTGGCGGAGCGGACAGCGACCGGCTTCCCTGGATTGCGGCATTGATCCGCGCAGGGATGGACGTCGGCTTGTATGGTGGCTACTGGACCGGATATGGCGAAACCAGGCGGTGTGCGCGGGGATTTGTGTCTCCCCGGCAATTAAATGGGCTTGTAGCCGGCGCTCGACTTTGTCTCTGCCTCGTGCGGAAGGCGAATCGGGATGGGCACGCAATGCGAAGTTTTGAGCTGGCCGCGATGAAGGCGTGCATGCTTGTTGAGCGAACTGCGGAGCACCTTTGCCTGTTCGGGACCGAAGGAGAGAGCGTCGTTTATTTCACGACGACTGCCGAAATGCTTGAGAAGGCGCATTGGTTACTTTCGGACCCGACCGAGCGAAAACGCTTGGCCGAGTCGGCCTACCGGCGTATCACAGGTGGCGGTCAGACATATACAGACCGTTTACAGCATATGCTCAGTAAGCTAAATCTCAAGGTTTTGCCGCGCAAACTCGACACCGTATAGCAGAACTTTTTGGGCCGGGTTTTCTCAAAGATGTCCCGTTTCCGATCCACAGCCTCTGAGGCCGGCCTCAATAGGAATCCGCCTCTTCGCATCGCAATTTTCGTCCATGGCCGCTTTCATGCGTTCGATTTGGCTCGCGCCCTGATCGAGAGAGGACACTTTGTCCGTGTGCTCACCAACTACCCTCGATGGGCGACTCGCCGTTTCGGCTTGCCGGACACGTGTATCGAGAACCATGTCCTGCATGGAATCGCAAGTAAGGCAGTTGACCGTATACGCCGGTTCTGGCCACGATTCGATGCGGATCCGTTCTTGCATAGATGGTTCGGCTGCTGGGCAGCGAGACGACTCGGCATGCGCGAGTACGATGTTGTGCATGGCTTCACGGGCGTAGCAGAAGAACCGTTGCTGAAGGTCAAAGCTCCCGTTCATACAATCGTGCGTGGATCGGCACACATACGAACACAAGCTGAAATCCTCGTCGCAGAGCAGCGGCGTATCGGAACCCGCGTCGACCTGCCGAGCGCATGGTCGATCGCGCGCGAAGAACGTGAATATAAGCTCGCGGACGTCATTCTAGTGCTGTCAACCTTCGCGCAAAAGAGCTTTGTCGAGCAAGGAGTTTCACCGGACCGCCTGAGGATGATATCTCTTGGTGTGGATACCCGGAAATTTCGGCCAGATGCCGAAACACTGGCCCGGCGGCTCGACCGCATTCGTTCGGGTCAGCCGCTTCGTATCCTAACGGTCGGAACGTTCTCCTGCCGCAAAGGTGCGATTGACTACCTGCAGATCGTCCAGAAACTCCAGCCCCGCGGATTTCAGTTTCGCTTTGTCGGAGGGATAGAGCGAGAAGCGAAGCCAATCGCGCGCAGGGTGTCTGCTCAAATTGAATTCGTCCCGAGGCAGAAGCAGTCTTCACTGACGGAGCAATATGCTTGGGGCGACCTGTTTCTGTTCCCAACCATTGAGGATGGATTTGCGGTCGTGTTGGCTCAAGCGCAGGCGGCTTGCCTTCCCATTCTTACCACTACCAACTCATCCGGGCCGGACCTCGTCAGGGACGATGAGACCGGTTGGGTGTTACCCATAAGATCACCGGACTTGTTCATCGAACGATTCCTCTGGTGCGCGCAGAATCGAAACCGGCTGGCCGAGATGGTGACCTTCCTCGGGGGACACCACAGAATCCGAGACTGGAGAGAAGTGGCTGCCGACTTCGAGACCATGACCCACGACCTGATCCGGTTGCGGCAGCAGTCCTCACCCGCATGAGCGAGCATTCATTTCTTCCCTCATTGATTCTCTTCGTCATCGCGACAGGTCTGGTTGCGCGTTCGATGTGGACCCGGCGGTCTATCGGCCTGGGCGGCGTGTACATGCTTCAGCTTTGGATTCTTTACGCTTCGGGAGCTTGCCTGCGTGCTCTACCCTGGGCCGGTTTGAGGAATACCAGTGTGGCGCTTGACGGGTTTGCGGTCAGCGCTTACGGCGCCATCGCATTCGCAGCAGGCTGGTGCATCAGGCCGTATTTATTTCCGTTGCGCTCGCCTCGATTCGTCAAGCAGAACCCAAAGCTGCCGGGCCTTTACATTGCTTCCGGTTTGATCAGCTACTTCCTCCTGAAGCCCACTATCGGCCGGTTGCCGACCCTCCAGGCGATCACTCTCGTGGGCGCACAACTTGCTCTTGCAGGTTTGTGCCTGGGAGCGTTTCTAAACTGGCAGCGCGGCGGATGGAAGCTGCTGCTGAAGTGGTCTCTTCCGGCTCTTTTGTTCCCGCTTGTGACCGTTTTGCATCAGGGCTTTCTGGGATACGGCGTCGCTGCACTCTCGATGTTTGCGGTGTTTTGCGCAACCTTCGTCCGCCCGCGATGGGTAGTTGTGGTTGCCCTCGTCCTTGCTGTCTATTCCGGAACGTCGTTCACCATCGCCTATCTGAAGAACCGGCCTGCTCTGCGGACGGCCGTCTGGGGCGGAGCGGACTGGCGCACGCGCATTGACGAGCTGGCGAAAACAGTTTCGATTATTGAGCCGTTCGACGTGCGAAACCGCACCGACATTGAAATATTCAATGAACGAATGGATCAAAGCCCCCTGCTCGGCCTTGCAGTGGACAGGCTCTCAGAGAGAGGCGATTACGCGCACGGCGAGACCTTGCTAAATGCTCTGATTGGTTTGGTTCCGCGAGCGCTATGGCCGAACAAACCGGTGGGGGCGGGGAGCGGAGGCCTCGTTAGCCGCTATACCGGTCTGCACTTTGCACGAAATACAAGCGTCGGCGTCGGCCAAATGATGGAGTTGTATATCAATTTCGGCACGGCAAGCGTGGTTGTTGGGCTCCTGGTGCTGGGTCTTCTGCTTGGATATAGCGACGAGAAAGCAGCCCTGCTTCTGCACAGCGGTAACTGGCCATATTTTGTCCAGTGGTTTCTGTTCGGCATCAGCTTTCTTCAAGTGGGCGGCAGCTTAATTGAAGCGGTTTCAACCGCGGGAGCCAGCGTTGCGACGGGGCATATTGTCAACTCGATCATTGCCGCACGCGCGCGGGCTGCGGAGAGGAAGAAGATCGTGCCGGCGGGTGAGTTGCAGGCAGTATGAGCGTTTTGTTCGTGACGCCGACGTTCGAAACCGGCGTGCACGGGGGAGTTCAGATGAGCGCAAAGCTGGCCTGGGAAGCGTTGCGCGAGTCCGTCTCTGGCGGGCGGGCGGAGTTACTGGCGTACGGTAATGCAGCAGGTGGCTCCACTGTGCCATCGAAGATCTCCTTTCTTTCACGAGCCGCGCGTCTTCGAACCGGATTCGATTTGATCCTGTTTTGGCATATCGGTCTGGTGAAGGCACTATCGATGATGAATACGAGGGCAGCCCGTGTTATGGTCTTTCTGCACGGTATCGAAGCGTGGTCCTCGCTGGACGGTATCACGGCGCGCCTTCTTGAAGGAACGCATCTCTTTCTGACGAACAGCGATCATACCTGGCGCAGATTCATCTCTTCCAATCCCCGTTTTGCGAACTATCCGCACCAAACCGTGCCGTTAGGTATCGGGAGTCCGGTTGATCAGCCGGTACCGCAGCCGGGCGTTCCGCCGGCGGCGTTGATGCTCGGGCGACTGGAACGCCGGGAAAACTATAAGGGGCACATCGAAACAATTCAGGCGTGGCCGCTTGTGCTTGCTTCTGAGCCGAATGCCGAACTGTGGATTGCCGGCGACGGGAACCTGCTCGCTGATCTGAAAGAGTCAGTCCGGCGGATTGGCGTTGAGGATTCCGTGAAGTTTTTCGGTACTGTCTCTGAGAAGCGCAAACAGGAACTGCTCGTCGCGAGCCGATGTCTCGCGCTGCCAAGCCGTGGAGAGGGATTTGGCCTGGTCTATCTCGAAGCCATGCGTCTAGGCCGTCCCTGCCTGGTCAGCACGAGCGATGCAGGGCGCGAGGTGACAAATCCGCCTGAAGCGGGAATGGCTGTTGATGTCGGTGACAGCGCCGCAATCGCTGCTTCGCTGGCGACCTTGCTGCGATCGGATTCCGCATGGCCGGCTTGGTCGGTCAACGCCCGCCTGCGTTATGAAACAAGGTTCACGGCGAATCACTTCAAGCAAAGGCTGGTTGCGGCCTGTTTGCCGCCGGCACGAGACCCGTTGGCATCCGCGGCTTTAGCAGGATGAAAGTTCTTCACGTTATCCCCTCTGTAGGGCCGCTTCGCGGCGGCCCGAGCACCGTAATCCGAGCCCTTGCCGAAGGTCTGAGCAAGCAGGGGATTGAGGTGCACGTGTGCACCACAGATGACAATGGCCACGAGCGCCTGCAGACAAGCCGATTGCAACCGCAAACAGAACGCGGAGTGACGTACTGGTACTTTCCTCGCCAGGTTCGCTTTTACACAGTTTCGATACCGTTGATGATTTGGTTACGGCGTCACGTCGCTGACTACGATCTCGTTCACATCCACGCTGTCTTCTCATTCGCTTCGACCGTTGCGGCGTTCGCCGCGAAAAAACGCCGTATCCCGTTCCTTATCCGGCCGCTCGGCGTGCTGAACGAATGGGGATTGAAGAACCGCCGCCGCCGGCTGAAGCAACTGTCACTCAGGCTAATCGAAAAGCGGATGTTTTCCGCCGCTTCCCGGGTGCATTTTACGAGCGAACAAGAGCGGGCCGAAGCGTTGCGCGCCGGCATCGCCGGATTGTCCGTTGTAATTCCAAATCCGGTGGATGTCACTAACTCCGAAATGTTCAAAGGGCAGTTTCGCCGGGAACATCCCGACTTACAAGATAAGAAGGTTCTGTTGTTTCTCTCGCGCATCGATCGGAAGAAGGGGCTCGAGCTGCTCCTCGAGGCGTTTGCAAAGATTCGCTCCCTTCGAAACGACGTGCGGTTGGTCATTGCGGGGGACGGCGATCCCGCGTATTGCCAAGAGTTGCGAACGCTTGCTGCAACGCTCAGAATTTCCGACGATGTGCTGTGGACGGGATTTCTTTCAGGGCGGGCTAAGTCGGCTGTTCTGGCGGACTCCGATCTGTTTGTCCTTCCGTCCTATTCCGAAAACTTCGGCAATGCGGTAGTGGAGGCCATGGGCGCAGGAGTTCCGGTCATTGTCTCCGATCAAGTGGGTATTCACCGGGAGGTGGCATCGAGCGGCGCCGGCCTCGTGCTGCGCTGTGATGCAGGCTCGATTTGCTCAGCGGTCCTGGAGGTGCTGTTGTCGCCTGCGATGGCGGAGCGACTCTCCCACAATGGAGTCCTGCTCGCCAAGAGTGCCTTCTCCCGCGAGTCGGTAATCGAGAAGGTGATCGCCTGCTACCACCAGATTCTCGGATTGCCATCGAGCGACCAAGACGATAAGAAGCTCCTGCTGGACACCGTTGGGTTGCGACTTTCATGATGCAGCTTTCCGCTATCATTCTGACGTTTAACGAAGAAGCCAATCTGCTCCCGTGTCTTCAGAGTCTGCAGCCGCTCGCGTGTCCAACGTTCGTCGTCGATTCGGGAAGTTCGGATCGGACTCTCGAAATTGCGAGGCAGTTTGGCGCGATGGTCTATGAACACTCTTTCGAAAACCATACAAAACAATGGTCCTGGGCCTTGGCCAACCTGCCGCTCAAATCGTCTTGGATTCTGGCCCTCGATGCGGACCAGCGGCTAACACCTGAACTTGCCGAGGAAATCCGTCTGGCGACGGCTCCGGGTGTCAACCAACTTATCGCTGGAATGTTTCTGAATCGCCGGCAGATTTTCCGTGGTAAGTGGATCCGGCATGGGGGCTACTATCCCAAGTACCTGCTAAAACTCTTCCGGCCTGAGTGCATCGAATTCGATCCCCTCGATCTGGTAGATCACCATTTCTATGTCAAAGGGAGGACGCAGAACCTCAAACACGATTTGATTGAGGCCAATGTTAAGGAGAATGACGTCTCCTTCTGGATCGACAAGCACAATCGTTATTCGACGCTGCTCGCCCGGGAAGAACTCCTGCGTTCGTCCAAAACCTCCGCGACCCTTCTCCGACCTGCCTTGCTTGGCAATCCGGACCAGCGCGTATTGGCACTGAAACAAATCTGGCGCAGGTTTCCTCCTCTATTCCGCTCGCTGGGCTATTTCTTGTACAGATATGTAATTCGAGCCGGGTGGCTCGACGGCCGCGAGGGCTTCATCTTTCACTTCCTGCAAGGCTTCTGGTACCGCTTGCTGGTTGACATCAAGCTGCAAGAGTTACATGAGCAGGCGAGAGCCAATGAAACGAGTCTTTCCTTCGAGATCTAAGTCAGAGATGAGGTGAGCGCACTGTTCGCTGGAAGCAAAATTTTGGTAACCGGCGGCGCCGGGTTTATCGGCAGCCACATCGTGGAACGCCTCGTTGAAGAGCGCGCCGAGGTAACCGTCCTGGATAATTTTTCTCGCGGTTCCCTTTCGCTGCTTTCAAACGTACTCGATTCCGTTTGCGTTATCGAGGGGGACGTGCGAGATCGTAGCTGTGTTGAAGCGGCATCGGTCGGCCAGACGGCCGTGATTCACCTGGCTAGCCAATCGAGTGTAATGCGCGCTTCGGCGGACTTGGACGAGTCCTTCACAGGGAATGTCGTGGGCACGTTCGAAGTCCTGCGAGCGGCCAAATCCGCGGGCGTGAAGCATTGCATTTTTGCATCGTCGCGGGAGGTGTACGGCGACCCCACGCAGCTACCGGTCGGCGAGGACACCCGGCTCGATCCGAAGAATCCATACGGGGTAAGCAAGTTGGCCGGGGAGCTATATTGCAGATCTTTCCAGGATGAGTCGTTTCGTGTTTCCATCCTCCGTTTGGCCAACGTGTATGGATTCCGGGACTTCGATCGCGTGATTCCGATCTTCGTCGGCCAGGCTCTGCGCAACGAAGATCTCGTGCTCTATGGGGGCGGCCAGATTCTCGATTTCGTGTGGATCGATACCGTTGTCGACGCGTTTGTTGCAGTTGCTGCGTCGAAATTTCCGACCGGCGCCCTAAATGTAGGGAGCGGAAAAGGTATCACGATTCACGACCTGGCCCGCCATATCGTACGTTTGAGCGGCTCCGGCTCCCGTGTTGTCGTGCGGCAACCGAGGTCATTAGAAAGTGTTGGATTCATCGCGGATACAACCAGAGCGAAACAAACACTGGGAATTGATTTCTCTCATGAGCTGCTCTACAACCTGCCGCTATTGCTCGAGTCAGTAAGCCAACCGGCGCCCATATAGTGTCACCAAATCATGTCTATTCATATCCTGGGTCTGAATGCGTATCACGGAGATTCCTCGGCTGCTGTTCTGGTGGACGGGCAGTTAACGGCTGCTCTTGAAGAAGAGCGCCTGAACCGGGTCAAGCATTGGGCCGGTCTGCCCGTATTGGCGTCTAATCGTTGCCTGACCCTTTCCAGAATCACCGCCGTCGATCATATCGCCGTTTCCCGCGATCCCGGCGCGCATCTGGGACGCAAGCTGCTGCGAGCCATTACCCGCCCGCAGAATCTCGGCAATATGGCCAGCCGCGCAGCTAATAGCGTGCAGCTTACTCGTTTGCAGCAACAATTGGCCGAGGCCGGCGTGCGCGGTGCAGAAAACGCCAGGATGCATTTCGTAGAACATCATCGGGCGCATCTGGCCAGCGCATTTTTCGCTTCTCCCTTCGAGGAGGCCGCCGTTGTTTCCGTGGATGGCTTCGGCGACTTCAGCAGTGTCATGTGGGGTATTGGGCGTGGCAATCAGATCGAAGTGCTCGGGGCTGTTCACTTCCCGCACTCGCTCGGACTCTTCTACACGGCTTTCACCCAATTCCTCGGATTCACGAAGTACGGCGACGAATACAAGATGATGGGCCTGGGGGCATACGGTAAGCCCTCGTTTCTTTCCAAGGTCCGGAGAGTGGTTCGTACCGAAGGCGACCAGATCCGCTTGGACCTCGATTACTTCCGCCACCATTCGGACGGGGTTGAAATGACGTGGGAAGGGGGCGAGCCCAATCTCGGCTGCGTCTACTCTTCCCGCTTTGTTGAGGAGTTCGGCACGCCACGGACTCCGCGAAGCGAGATCAGCCAGCGCGACATGGATCTGGCCGCTTCCGCGCAAGCCGTACTCGAAGAGAATTACTTCGCCCTCCTGAATTTCGTACAGAAGAAAACGGGACAGCGCGCGGTCTGCCTTGCCGGAGGGGTTGCGCTGAATTGCGTGGCGAATGGCAGAATCTTCGAAGGGACGCCTTTTCGTGATGTGTACGTTCAGCCGGCAGCGCACGATGCTGGAACATCCATCGGCGCTGCTCTCTTTGTGTGGAATCAGCTTCTGCGGAAGCCCCGTACATTCGTCATGGGAGACGTCTATTATGGGCCCGCGTACGATGACCTGGAGATCCTTCGTGCACTCGAAGAAACAGGGACGCGCTACCATCGCCTCAACGAGGCGGAATTAGTCGATCGAACTGCCCGTGAAATCTCGGACGGCAAAATAGTCGGCTGGTATCAGGGACGGATGGAATTCGGTCCGCGTGCGCTAGGCAACCGCAGCATCCTGGCCGACCCGCGCCGGAGCGATATGAAGGACATTCTGAACCGACGGATCAAGTATCGCGAGCCGTTCCGGCCCTTCTGCCCGTCCGTTCTGCGTGAAGACGTCGCGGACTTCTTCGAAATGGACTACCCCTCGCCTTTTATGGTGATGGCTTACAAAATCAGGCCCGAGCAGCGGGAACGAATCCCGGCGGTGACACACGGCGACGGCACAGGACGCCTGCAAACAGTGGAAAAAGATGTGAATCCGCTGTATTGGAAGCTCATTCACCGTTTCAAGGAGCTCACCGGCATCCCTGTCTTGATCAATACTTCGTTCAACGAGAACGAACCCATCGTGGACACTCCGCAGCACGCTATCGACTGTTTTCTTCGCACCCAAATGGACGTGCTGGCGATCGGGCCCTATCTTGCGCTCAAAACCGAGAACGCGGAAGCAGCCCAGCGAAGCAAAGGTGTTTTCGCCGGCCAGTGCGCGTGAGTCACGCAGAAGTAATTATCGAGTCATGAGCGGTTCTTCTTTCGTTTCGTGAAAATCCTGATTCTGAATCAGACGTTTTATCCGGACGTCGTTGCGACCGCGCACTATGCGGCTCATCTCGGTACCGCGCTCGCTTCCGAAGGCCACGAGGTTTCCGCTATAGCCGGCATCCGCGCCTATGACGACCCCACTAAGCGCTTTGCCGCTAAAGAGGCCTGGCAGGCCGTAAACATCCGCCGCATCTTCACACCGGGACTGGGGAAGGCGTCCAAACTGCGGAGACTAGTCGACTTTGCCACGTTCCTTCTCGGCTGCGCCTGGCGCCTGCTCTGGACGCCGCGCCACGATGTCGTTGTTTCACTGACGTCTCCTCCGCTGATTGCCTTCCTGGCGGCTCTCTTTGTTCGCCTCAAGGGCGGGGAACTGCTGTATTGGGTGATGGACTTGAATCCCGATCAGGCGATCGCCGCGGGAATGCTTCAGCCGCTCGCTTTGCGTACCAGGCTGCTTGAGTGGATGCTTCGCTACACCCTCTCAGCTTCGAGCCGGATCATCGTCCTGGATCGCTTCATGAAGGAGCGGATCTGCGCGCGCGGCATCGATCCTGGCTTGATCTCGACGATTCCGCCATGGTCGCACGACGCCGCTCTTGCGCTCGATCAGGAACGCCGGGCTTTGTTTCGCCGGGAGCATGGCTTGGAGGGGAAGTTTGTCGTAATGTATGCCGGCAACCATAGCCCGTGCCATCCGCTCGACACGCTTATTGGTGCGGCAGAGCAACTGGCCGCGCACAAGGACGTCATGTTCTGCTTTGTCGGCGGAGGCGTGGAACACAAAAAGATCGCAGCGTACGCGCAACAAACTCACGCCAGCAACGTGGTGTGTCTGCCCTATCCGCCGAAAGAGCGCCTCACGGATCCGCTGTTCGCCGCGGATCTGCATGTCGTCGTGATGGGAGAGCCATATCTGGGCATCGTTCATCCCTGCAAGGTTTACAATATTCTCGCTCTCGGAACGCCTCTCCTCTATATTGGGCCGCTCGAGAGTCATGTGACGGACCTGGCTGCGAAGGCACAGCAAACGGAGTGGTTTTACCCTGCCGTACCTGGCGCAACGACGCAAGTGGTGGACCATATCCTGCGGGCAAAGCAAGCGTGCAGACTTTCGGTTCCCGAAGAGAAAGCCGTGGGGGCAGCATTTTCCCGGAGCGAGCTGCTCACGCAGGTTGTTCGAGAGGTGCAGAATCTGGTGCCGGGTGTGCCTTTTGCCGGCAGCGAGAAGCTTCGTGCCGCTACGGAATGAGAACAAATCAACCTTGACAGTATGAGTGGAAAAGCGACAGTTTTTGACGCAGACGTGCGCGGGCCCGTTGGGGGCGAAACTTCTTCCTCCCCGGCCTCATGGATGCCGGTGTTGTGGTTCGGAGGACTGCTGGCAGTTTCGTATGCCTTCGTGTTGAGCCGCCTGGCGCAACAGTGGTTCACGGACGACGACATGAGTCACGGCATGTTCGTCCCGCCGCTCGTGGCCTATATAGTCTGGCAACGTTGGACGAAGCTGCGCAGCTTGCCGGCAGCTTCGAACATGTGGGGATTGCTTCTGATGATTGCCGGATCCCTCATGCTCTGCATCGGGCCGCCGAGTTTGCCGACGTTCGTGTTTATGACCCGCGTCGGGTTTGTCTTTTCGCTCACCGGCTTGGTCCTTTTCTTACGTGGGACTCGCACGCTACGCGAGTTGGCCTACCCGCTCTTACTTCTGTTGTTTATGATTCCACCGCCCGGATTCATTTATCAAAGATTGACATTGCCGCTGCAGTTTGTCGCGAGCTTTCTGTCGGAAAATCTGCTGGAACTTCTGGGGTACTCGGTGCTGCGGGAGGGGAATGTGCTCCATTTACCGGGACAGACCCTGGATGTGGTGGAAGCATGCAGCGGCTTACGCTCGCTGCTGTCGCTGTCCTTTCTGGCGCAGGCGTACGCATATCTGTTCGACCGCCGGCCGTGGATGAGAGTCGCGCTGGCGATTGTGATCATTCCGATTGCCGTGGCCGCCAATGCCTGCCGCATCGCATTATCTGCCATGGCGGGGCGCATTAATCCGGAGTGGGGGCATGGTCTGTACCATGCCATGACCGCCTGGATCGTTTTTGTTGTCTCGTTTGTGCTTTTGTTGATCACGCATCAAGTGATCTGCCGGGTCCGCGGTTTGTTCTATAAGGAGGAAACAGCCGATGCGCTTTCTTAAATCGCGGAACGCCGTAATCGCCAGCTCTATTTTGCTGCTGCAAATGCTCGTCTACTACCGGGTATCCCGGGCGGAAGTGATCCC
This sequence comes from Acidobacteriaceae bacterium, assembly GCA_019233755.1. Lineage (GTDB taxonomy): Bacteria > Acidobacteriota > Terriglobia > Bryobacterales > Bryobacteraceae > Bog-105. Next base: position 121,845 of record JAFAMD010000055.1, read on the forward strand.
AAACGCAACCCCATGGAGCACGTTTCCGGAGCAAATCGGCGCGTGGCGTGGCATGGACGCGCCGGTGGATCAAGAAAGCATGGATCGCCTTCACCCGGACGATTATCTGAATCGGGTCTACTCCAATGACCAGTCGGGCGGGGTCTCCAGTCTTTTTGTCGCGTACTTCAAAACCCAGCGCGATGGCAGAGCGCCACATTCTCCGCGAAACTGTCTACCCGGCGCGGGCTGGGAGTCGCTTTCGAACGTCGTCCGCCCGCTTGACGTTTCAGGCTGGAGTGGGCCCATTCCGGTCAACGAGTACATCGTCCAGAAAGATGGCGGCAAGCTGGTGGTGCATTATTGGTTTCAACAGGATCACCGCGTCTTTGCCAGCGAGTTCCGGGCCCAATTTTATGCTCTCCCGGAAATGCTCGTCCACGGCCGTACGGATATCGCGCTGATCCGTATCATCACTCCTGTCACGCGATCGCTGGATGCCGCTGAAGAATCCGGTTTGAAATTTGCCGCCAGCGTGTTTCCTCTGATCCGTGAAAGACTCCGCTGACTTCTGATTTGGCCGTGTCCAGGTTCAAAGCATGAGAGAGAAGAAGCTTCGGCTGGCGCTGGTTGCTGTTGCCCTCGCGACCCATGTTGGTTGCACGATGAACCGCGACGCTGCGAAACAAAGCTACCTCCACAACGGAAATCGCCTGTTCGATTCCGGCAGTTGGGATGACGCTTCTCTCAACTACCGTAAGGCGATCGAAAAGGACCCGCAGTTCGGCGAAGCGTACTACAAACTCGGGTTGTCCGAAAGCCGGCGCGGCGAATTCGAGGAAGGAACGCGCGCCCTGACGCGCGCGGCCCAACTCCTGCCGGCACGGGATAACGTCAAAGTCGCTCTTGCGAACGACTCGCTCACGCTCTGCCTGCGGAATGACTCCTGGCCGGCATGCGAAGCCGCCGGACAAGCGCTGTCGCAAGTGCGGCAGCAGGACACCTTCGACGTGCTTCGCATCAAGGGCCTGCTCGCCATGGTGGACAGAAAACCGGATGAGGCGCGCGAATATCTTGGCCGCGCGAATACCCTCAAGCCGATGCAGCCGGATGTCGTTCACGCCTATACTGAGGCACTGATACAAGGCACGCCGGCCCAGCGGGAACAGGGCGAGGCCCTGGCTGTTGCCTTGGTCAAGGCTCACCCGGAGTTCCTTCCTATATATGACGTGCTCTACAGCCGCTATTGGATGACCAGGCGGTTCGCTGAGGCCGAACGGATCCTCGTCGAGAGAGTCCGCAACAATCCGGGCGAACCCTCTGCGCTCACCGGGCTCGCTTCTCATTACGCTCGCAGTGGCAACCAGCAGGCAATGAATGCAGTCATCGATCGCATGGTTGCGAACTCGGCCTTCACTGACCGTTTCGTACGCGCTGGTGATTTCTATCGCAGCATCAATCAGCCTGACCGCGCCATTGCAATGTACGATCGCGGTCTCAGAGAACAGTCTGCCGACCTGGTGAGCTATAACCGCCGGATCATTACTGTTCTCCAGTCCCAAGGGAAATTTGACGAAGCGATCAAACGGATAGATATGCTGCTGGCCGCCCACCCGGACGAACCCGAGCTCAATTACTCGAAGGCGGAGTTGCTCGTTAAGGAAGGCGGGAGCGAGAGTCTGGGGCAGGCTGTCCAGATCCTGAAGCATTTATTGCGAAAGGAGAATCGGGCTGATTTTCATTATTTGCTAGGGCAAATTTTCTGCCTGCAGGGCGATTCCGATCGCGCTGAGAAGGAGTTTCTGGAAGCAGCGAAGAAGACGGCCTATGTTGAGCCCCTGCTCGCGCTCGCCGGTCTCGAGCTCCGCCGTAAAGACTACCGTACGGCTCTGCATTACGCTGACCGTGTTTTGCAATATTCACCGCTGGATGCCCGCGGCCGGTTGCTGCGCGCCAAAGCCCTCCGGGAAAAAGGGGACTTCGACGAAGCTGGAATTGAGTTGAGTTCTCTCGCAGAAGACTACCCTGCTTCGCTCGAACCAGCGCTCGAATTGGGGAACTTGCGGCTGGCTCAAGGCCGGTTCAAGGAAGCCGAGACGCTGTTTGCAACCCGTAACACTGCTGCCGGCGGCGACTTGCGATCCTTTGACGGATTAGTCCAGACGTACTTCGCCGAGAAGCAGCCGGAAAAAGCCGTGCGCCTGCTGAATGCACTTGGATCGGACCCGTCGACCGCGCCCGAGCGGCATTTGCGAGTTGCCGACGCGGCCATGGCAGCCCAGGACTTTCCGTTGGCCATAGCGCAGTACGCGTGTGTTTCGGCTGCCCAGCCGCAATGGACCTATGTGCATTTGCGCTGGGGGGATGCACTTCTCAAGACCGGCCGCTTGAATGATGCGATCACTCAGTTTCAAGCCGCCTACGATGGTCCCGGCGATCGTACCCAGGCGGCCGCTATGCTGGCCCTGGCCTATGACCGCGCGAATCGAAAAAAGGACGCAATCGGTATGTATCGTGAGCTGTTGAAAGCACAGCCCGACAACGTGGCGGCACTGAATAATCTGGCGCTCCTGCTGGCTGATACCGGCGGTGATCTGGCTCAGGCTCTCGCTTTGGCGGAACATGCCGAGAAGGAGGCGCCCGGCGACCCTAGGATCTCCGATACGGTCGGTTGGATCTACCTGAAAAAGCGGGTCCTCGATGCGGCTGTCGCAGTCTTCTCAAAAGATGTGAGCCTCGCACCGCACGATCCTGTCTACCGTTACCATCTCGCCCTTGCGCTCGATGAGAAGGGCGAACCGGTGCTCGCTAAGAAATATCTGACCGCAGCCCTCGCTGACAATCCGCCTAAGGAAGACGCCAGAAATATTCGCGATCTGCTTTCTCGTATCCGCTCGGGTGCTGAACGTACTGGTACGGTGAATCCCGACTAAACCTTGGCGCCTCGAAGAGTTTCTAGTAGCATGTTTGTTGGATGCCGCACTCTCTATTCATCGGGACCATGGATGCGCTTTGAGAGGCGCATGAAAGCAGCGCTGCTCGTTCTGGCGGGGTTGGCGCTTGCGTCTACCCAGGCTTCCGCCGTGGTGGTTTTTTACAACTCCACCAATTCGGGAACCTACGGCTCCTCCGGACCGGGCGCGTACCCGATGTATGGTGCTACGGCGCACGTAGGCGCCATGGCACCCGCCAATCCCATCACTGGCGACCTCGGTTTCCCCACAGTCACCAACACTGCCAACGACCTTCCGGCATTCCCTCTCTCATCAACTTCGCTGACGATCGGTCCAGATATTTACGGGCTGACAGATCCGGTTTCGGGTTCGCCGAACAAGTCCGTTCTTCGAAGTCATGGTCCCACTGCAATCCACGCACGCACAAGCATCGCCTCGACTCCCGAACCCACGTTCTACTTCCTAACCGGCTGCGGGTTAGCGGTCCTTCTCGCGATGGCGCTTCGCCGCCGTGCGCAGAAGGGACAATCTTAGTTTTCGCAGTCCGTCACCGGTCTACATCGCTTCGAATCCATCATTGCCCGTTTCCTGAACTCAATCGGTCTTCCAACCGGCATACCTTGAGGTCTTCTTTCACGTGTATCTGATTCTTACTTCCGGATTGATCGCTTTCCTGCTTTCGCTGGTCTTAACTCCGGTTATAAGAGATATCTTCCGCAAACTTGGAATCGTCGACCACCCGGATACTATTCGCAAGTTGCATACGCATCCGATACCCAGAGTGGGCGGCATCGCAATCGCCCTGTCCTACTTGCTCGCATTTGGCGTCGTGCTGCTGTTCCCATTCAACTATGCCGCGGAAGTCGATGCATTCACGCCTTCGGTCATTAAGCTGTTTTGTGCGGCCGCTATCGTTTTCGCCACCGGTCTTTTTGATGACCTTGTTGGCTTTCACCCCTGGCAAAAACTCGCCGGCCAGGCGTGGGCCGCCGTCCTTGGTTATCTGGGCGGCGTGCAGATGCACATCGGGGCGAGCCATCCGTGGAACGTTCTCTGGAATCTTCCGCTCTCCATTCTGTGGATGGTCGGCTGTGCGAACGCATTCAACCTGATTGACGGTCTCGATGGCCTGGCCGCTGGTGTAGGCCTGTTTGCGACCTTGACCACCCTCGTTGCGGCGTTGATCGATCACAATCTGCAACTGGCGCTCGTAACCATGCCGCTTGCCGGATGTCTCGCTGGCTTCTTACGGTACAACTTCAACCCGGCGTCAGTCTTTCTCGGAGATTGTGGAAGCCTGCTGGTTGGTTTTCTGCTGGGCTGTTATGGCCTCATCTGGGGTGAAAACTCGGTCACACTGCTCGGATTGACCGCACCTTTGCTTGCCGTGAGTATTCCCGTACTGGATGTAACGCTCGCCATTTTCCGGCGCTTCCTACGGAACAAATCGATTTTTGAAGCGGACCGTGGTCACATTCACCATATGCTACTGGCGCGAGGACTAACCGTCCGGAGCACCGCTCTCCTGATGTATGGTGTCTGCGGCATTGCGGCGGCCGCTTCCTTGATTGCTCACGCTTTTCACAATCAGATGAGCGGGCTTGTGGTCCTGCTGTTCTGTGTCAGCGCCTGGATCGGAATCCAACATCTCGGCTACACGGAGTTCGCCACCGTTCGACAGTTGTTCTCGAAAGGCTCGTTCCGCCGGATTATCGACACAGCGAGCACCCTCCAGGAATTCGAGAAAGCCTTGCTTGCAACCACGACATTCGAAGAGATGTGGAAAGTCATCATAGAGACCGCCCGTATCTTCGACTTTCGGGCAGTCAGGTTATCGCTGGCTGGCGAGGTCTTCGAAGAAGTCCTGGAGACTTCCACCTCTGCTTCATCCTGGGAAGTTCGTCTGCCGCTTGGAGATGGGGATTACATAAACTTCAAGCGATCCATCAAGTCGGAATCCATTCCCTACATCAGCAGCTTTGTTCGAATCGTGCATCATAAGTTGACGATGAATCCGTCGAGCGGGCCGGCATACAGCCCGGTGCTCGAAACAACCGCTGTCGTCAGCCCGCGATAATCGTCGCTGCTGGAGCAGGCGCAGCCTTAGCGTTCTTCCGAAAGGTCTCTAACTCAAAGTAGTGCAACAAATCGCCTTTCTCACAATACTTTTGCTTTCCTTTGCTACTGCAGGTGTGTCACGCGCCGTGAAGAATGACGTGAGCGACAGACCCACGCCGTCGAGATCCAACAACACCAAGTCTGTCTCGCCGAATCTGTCCGCGTGTCTCGCAGGCTTGTCCTCGTGCGACGTCTCGGCATTGTCCCCGGGCGAGATCTCTTCCGTCGCCGCGGAAGAACGGAATCGAAACCTCCGGACCTGCCTTGCGGGTGCATCCACCTGCGACCCGCTTCGTCTTACGCCGGACGAAACCAGGCAGGTCCATGACGCGATGGCAAAGCGAAATGCCGAGCACTGCCTGGCCGGCTCAATCGTCTGTGACCCTGCTAGCCTCAATTCCGCGCAGCTCGCGAGGCTCAGGCAACTCCGCTTGCAACACAACTACGAGGTGTGCGCAGAGGGCTCGCAGAACTGCGATCCGGTTTTGCTCACAGCGCAACAACTGAGCGAAGTCTCAGCCGTCTTCCACCAGAAAAATTTTGAAAGCTGCAAGAACGGCCTTGCCTCCTGCGACCCGACCAAGCTTACGAAAGCCGAACGGAACACAGTAGAAGCTGAGAGGGAGAAGCGCAACGTAGTCAATTGTCTGAACGGGCTTTCCACTTGTGATCCCGGATCACTAGACAAGGATGCAGTATCTGAGATGAAGCAATCCCGCGAAGAACGCAATCTGGCTAACTGCATGAACGGTTTTGCGTCCTGCGATGCGTCTCTACTTCCTGCCGCAGCGCGCGGGGCTGCACTCAACTCCCTTCGGCAGCGAAATCTGGACGCGTGCACCGCCGGATCGTCGCAGTGCGACCCCTCCCTGCTTTCAAGTCCGGACTTTGCGCGCGTTGCCGATGCCTACCGGCGCCGGGCCGCCGCTAGCATTTCCAAACGACAATAACCCTTCGGCGCGCCTGTCAGTTCGCTAAAACCTTTAAGTCCACGTCGAGATTGGTGATCGAGGCGGGGTTCGCGAGAACGAAGCAGACCTCTGTATTCGCGGCAACAGCCAACGTCCAGCCAGTGAGCGTGGAATCCTGAAATTTGACCGCGTTAGAAAGTGCCGGTACATCCTGGGCGGCAATGCTGGAAGCGGATCCCAAACCGGCATAGGACGCGTACGGCGCGGTTCGTACGTCAATCGTCGCATTCCCAGGCTGGTCCGCAAGCAAAGTAATTTGCTTGATCGTTCCACTGAAATCCACTGTCCCACAACGGCTCCACGCTGCTAGCGGCGCGCCCCCGTTGTCGAACGTCATCCGGATCGTGCGTACGTTCTGATTTGCCGTCGCCCCACACGGAGTGCCGGCATCGATGGCGTCGTGTGCGCTGCCGACCTGCAGGCAGTCGCCCGCAGCGAGTGTTCCCGCCGCCGTCATTAGCTGGGTTCCCGGCCCCGTGAGCACGCCGCTCGAAAAGGCTGTGGTGGCGAGTTGCCCGCCGTCCGTTGCGCTCGTGTGTCCGTGATTTGCGTTAATAAAATCGCTGATCACGGGGTTTGTCAGTATGGGGTTCGACTGCAGCACAAACACGTTCCCCGAACCCGTCGTACTACCCGCTGTGATACCGTTTGTTCCCGTTCCTACCACTGGCGCCCCGGCTGGAAGTGCACCGTTCGCATATACCGCTTTTCTCCACGCCGAGCCGTCGAACCAGAACGGCGTATAGGTTGTATCGAATGTCCAATCGCCCGCCGACGGAGCGGTTGGGAGGGTACTTCCTGCGAAATTGAGCGGCGCCGTCGTCGCACTCGCCGAGAAGCTGTTCTTTCTCCCCGTGGCCCAGTTTTGCGCGGAGTTGAGCACGGCGACCTGTGACGTATCCAGTATGGGCTGGACCGTAACCGTACCCGGGCCATTTACCAACGACCAGGTAATGTAGTTATTGCCGCCGTTCAGAAACTGCAGTGCCGCTTCTGTCCCTATGTTGTTTCCCCCCGCGTCCTCAATTATCAAGCTGCCTGTACCCGATCGGGCTGTCCATGATGTTCCGTTGCTCAGGCACGCCACCATGTAGCTGCCGCCGCCGCTCGAACAGTCATTCGCCGCATTTCCATCCGTCACCCAATAGGTCGCACCATAGGTAGTTGCTGCGGCGGGCAGGTTCAGCGCTGTTGTTTCGTGCGCGATCATAGCGGCGTCCGTCAGATTCGCACTGCCTAGCGATACCGCGCCGGTTTTCCCGTTCACGCTTTCGACGGGCGCCTGCGCGGCGGTAATGTAATTGGCATTGTTTGTTAACTGTGAATCGTCTGTCGGAATAGTGGGCGCGCCGTTAATTTGGGAATAGGCGACGTGCCCGCATACTGCGTTGCCGGATGCCGAGATTCCCGTCGCGAATTGCCCGGCCGGGCAGTCCAGTGGCACCGCCGCCAGCGCCGTTGCAGTGGCGGCGTTGCCCGTTGTGCTGCTGGCGATGATTGCCGGCAAACGCGCTGCGCTCAGTGTCCCCGCAAGAATGTTTCCCGCATTGGTCGTGTCTGTTGTCGCGCTTGGAGCAAGGCCGGAGATGTCGGATGCAGACGGCTGTAAAGACGAAAGCTGGCCGGTAGTGCTGATGGTATTGATCCATTGGTGAGGAATTGCCGCGAACGACTGGACGCCGCCTAGTGTAGAGGCCGACGGCGCCGGAAGTCTGGCGCCGCTCAAAGTTCCCGAAGAGATGTTCGATGCGTTGGTTGTATCTGTCGAGGCTGAGGCGGCCAGCCCGAGATTCGTGCGCGCTGCGGCGGCATTCGAGAGGTCAGCGAGGTTGTTGGCTGCCTCCAGCGCACCCACGATCCGGCTGTCGTTACCTGCCGCAACCGTTCCCGCGGTTGCTCCCACGTTCGCTGAGAGCGCGCCATTTGCAATGGCCAGACCCGAGTTTGCCGCGATCGTGACACCTCCGAGTGTGTTTACTCCCGCTGCCGGCAGGGTATAGCTGCCGATGCTGGCCCAGGTATTGGCCTGGACGCAGACGTAGACATTGGCGCCGGCGGCCACCGCGGTGCTGAAGAACATCTGGCCGATTTGACAAGCCGCCGGCAGAGTCGTCCCGACACTGATGGGTCTGGTGAACGGAAGGTGGGAAAAGTCGGCGTTCTTGCCCTGGGTTCCCAGATTTACGCTGGTTTGACAAAGGCCGTGGATGGCCGCCAGTGCAATCGCCAGCGCCGTCCGTCCAATATTTTTGTTCATTGCCTCGCTCCACCAGCAAGTTCGTATGGACAGGCGCCCGCCTCATCGTCCGAACAAGTTGTAAATCGTTGAAGCGACATCAACAAATCAAATTTTCGATGCACGTGATCGTACCTCTCGTTATTCGCTTTGGTTCGAGCAAAATCGGGCGGCATCTGACGGCTGGGGCGCTACCGGCACCCCGGTCACGCTTCTCCGCAATTCCTGTATTTACTGTGCAAACAACAGCATGCAAGCACAGATACGTGTGTCCGAAAACGAAAGCATGCAAACCTTACGCCACGCTTCAGCGTGGAGGATTTTCCGATTGAATACTGAGTGCAGAAAGTTGTTTGCTTCGAACCGGCAAGGCAGCGAACATAGATCAGCGCGTTCGTGCGCGAGTGCTCTCGCCTGTGCCTGGATTGTCCGGCTTATAGTGCTCGCCTCCGTCTCGCTCGGCGCGTCATCAACGGCTGTGAGGGCGCAGACTACTCTCGGAACCGTCACGTATCAAGATTGGACGGGCGCCTCGGCTCCGGAACAGAATCTGCGTTTCTCCCATCTCGACTCTGGCGCTTCAATACCCTCGGGCCTGAAGTACACCGCGAATCGCGTCTTGAGTGCGGCCGGAGTGGAAGTCCCCTGGCAGGCCATGTCGAATGGCGACCTCATGGTCCGAACATCCGTGCCCGCTTCGCTAATGCCTTTGAGCAGCGCCTCCCTCACTCGCGCCGGGAATGCTTTGTATACCGTTAATGCGAGCGCCTGCGCATTCAGCACAAATTCAGCAGTTAAAGTTGTCCCGTTTTCTACAGGCTCGCTTCCCGCACCATTGTCCTCTGGAACCGTTTACTTCATTCAGGGTTGCTCGGTGAATGGAGGGCTCACTAACTATTATTTGTCTAATAGCTACAACGGGCCGCAAATTGCTCTCACGACCAGCGGTAGTTCAGGCGGTTTTTACCTCGAATACGTACCATTCGCTGTGTCGGGGAGCACGTTTACGTCAGCCGGGCACGGTTACCACAGCGGAGACACCGTCGAGTTCACCGCAACGGATAGCGGGACTCTCCCCGACGGTTTGAACCCAAACACGCTGTACTTCGTCTGCAACGCAACGACGGATACTTTCCAGGTCTCTTCTACTTCGAATTGCCAGAGCATCGTCATCGTCACATCGTCCGGGACCGCGTTACCGGCGATCATCAGCACGAAGGTTTGGACACTGCAGTCTGGCACCGAAACGACTGTTCATCAGACCAACGGCCCTCAAGCCGTGGTGCGTGGCAGCAACTGGGAAATCACGAATGAATTGACGGGCATTCGCATTCCAAGCCAGCAATCGGAGTCTGCCGGCTCTTACAAGCTAGCTCCCATCCAAGGGCTGCAACTAGCTGACGGCAGTTGGACTCCGATGGTTGGGAACATGCAGTACGATGCCAGCGGAGCGCACGGCGACACGTTTTCAACTGCTGGTTCGACAACTCCCGTCGGATACTCAGTCATCTTTACCGAGCAGGGTTTGCTCGAGATATCTCTTCAGGCATCGCTTTCCATCAGCCGCGCCCGCCAGTGGAGTCCCACCTTTACTCCTACATACAACGCTGCTACCGGGACGTTCTCCGGTCATTTTACAGGCATGATGTACGCCCTGTATGTTACAAGCAGTACCATTGCCGGACTATCGCCGGGCATGGTCGTCTATGCGGTCAACGGGGTAAACAGTACGTCTTTCCAGGTCTCGGCCAGCCCCGCCACTTACAGTTATGGCCAGTTCGCCGGCACTCCTATGGCGCTTGGCTCAAGTGGCTCAGCAACGTTTGAAGGGTTGTACCAGGAGCCGGACACAGGGAATCCTCCAAAGGGTTTCTACACTCTCACGGCCACGCTCGACGCCAATTCCAAAGCCGTGCAGATTCTTGAAGATCACAACGTCTATAACTACACCTACAACCTCAACATCCGCCCTAATCTGGTGGCCGACACGGCCCGCTTTCGAACCACGGCCCTAAACCCTCTAAATACCGGTTTCACTTGCGGCTATGTGCAAATGCCGATTACGAGCCTTTCGTTAAGCGGGAACACCTTAACGATTGTCGCTCCCAATCACGGCGTAACCGGCGCAAATCCGCAAGTGCAACTGGGTAGTACAGTGGGCATTGCAAATGCGAATAACCAGACGTTTACCGCAACCCTAGTGGATGCAAATACGCTGGCCGTTAACTGTCCGAACTGCTCTGGAAGTACCGGCTCCGGCGGATTCCTGCGCACGCTAAACAGCAGCTACCTGCCGGAAACGGACGAGACGATTGACCTTCTCGGCGCCAATCGCAACAGCTCATGGCAGTGTACGTCTACCTCGTTACGGCCGGTCGGCTCCCAATATCCGCCTAATGATCAGCAACAGACTGGATATTATTGGATGCTTTATAACTCGCACGGCGGCCCTGGCAGCAACGCCGTTGGATTCTTCCTCGGGAAAGGATCTCAGCAGTACATGGGAGAGTACGCTGCACACGGACCCGGTGTTTACGACACGCCAACCACCTCCTCGCAGGGCTTTTCTTTGTACGCGAATTCGGTTGCACCGACGCAATACTTTTACACCGGGGAGGCGAAAAAACCGTTCGGCTTTTGGGTCAGCACGAACACGGATATTTTGCCGCCGTACGTCATGCAGCCCATCGGCACAGTTCGCAGTACCTTGGTCGGCATCAATCTGAACAAAGTAAATTCGTACACGCTGACGTTCCCCGATCCTCCGGGCGGCTGGCCGTATCTTTATCTGTCAGATGCCGGCATGAACCAGCTCCAGGCGCTGCTCACTAACGGCACATCGGTTTGCGGCTCGCCAAATTGCCTATACAACGCCATTCAAAGCGACGGCAATCAGCAGCCCCTGGCTCAGATGCTGATGGACAACACACCGCCAAGAGTGGCATATAACACCTCGTCGCTACTCAAGCAGACGCGAACATTCGCGAACGATTTTTTCAATCAGACAGGTAACCTCGACTTTTTCCTGCTCGGCTACCAGGGAGCATATCCTTGCCCAAGAAATCAGGCCCTGGCCAACCTGATTTTGAAGAGCCCCGCCGCCACACCATGGGAAAAAGCCCGGGTCAAAGGTTTCTTAGCCTACTGCGCCTGCTTTATTTGGGATCCGGATTTCCAATCGCAAGATCCCTCGTCGTCTTTCGGGCTGGCCAACCAGCAGAGCCAATTCCTGCAGGAACAGTCTCAGCTCGCCGCTCAAATCTACACACATCCGCTCATGGCCGCACTGTACCCGCAGGCCATCCAAAATATCCAGAACAACTTGCTTGGCAGTATTAGTCAATACGGATCAGGGTACGCATCATGGCATTATCAGGGCGCGGCAACGGAGCTGGGACTCTTTGGTTGGCTCAGCCTCGTGAATAACGGCAGTGCCTCTGTTTCGCAGTTCCCGAAAATCGCGCAATTTGGGTCCTGGTACTTGAGCGGGATTACTCCTCCTGAGGTTCGTTTCGGAACGAAGCGCATGTACATCTCCGACGGCGACGGCAACACTGAGCCGGAAGCCGACCCAGGTCTGTTGGCCACGCTGCTCGCAAACAGTTCTCCCACGCTCGCTTCAAACCTCGAATATATTTGGCAAAGCCAGGGCCTCAGTTCCTCCACAATCAGCAGCTTCTTCGCGCCATCGCTGCTGGCCGACAACTTTGCAATCGCGCCCGTGGATCCGCAACTGACGTCGGAACATATAGCGGGTTATCATTCCATGCTCCGTTCAGGATGGGACACACCGTACGAAAATGCCGTCGACTTCCTGTACGGTGGCTACTATTCGGCACAGGGGCATGCCCATCAGGACACCGGTCGGGTGGCCACTTACCTGCTGGGTGCCCCAGTCAGCATCGACTGGAATCCCAATTTGTACTATCCGGAGGTCTCCGGCCGGTTCCAGCACAGTACCGTCTGCCTCGACAGCGAGCTTTCGCCGAATACCTGGAACCAGGACAATCCGCCGCTCACCGCTTGCACTTCAGGATGGACCAGCACATTCGCTCCTGACGTGACGAATCTCATTGAGACCAGCACCTTCACCGGTTCGTCATCAGCTGCCGCGTCCTGGACGAAGCCCATCGATGGCACTACCTTCCAGCGTTCGGTCACCCTTCTTAATTACGATCCTGGCTTCGCGGTAGTGCATGTCTACGATATGTTCACAGGAGCGCAAGCCGGTGGCGCCAAGACTCTTACCTGGAACCTGATGGCAGCGAACGGCCCGGTTGCCACCCCAGCAGGATCGTACACGCCCACAGTGCGGCAAAATCTGGGAAACAACGGTGTGATGCCAAGCAACGGTCCGGTCGACAGCCTCACCGGCAACGGTCTACAGCAGTTCGCATTCACCGGGGCTCCCTGGGCCAATCACGTAACTGACGGGGTTGATTTCGATCTCTACACGCGGAATGCCGATCAGGACCAGTTCCTGATCGGAAACTGGTGCCATAACCAGTATCAAAACAATTGCTTGCTCGAGTCACAGGATATTCTGCGGCTCCATGGAAGCGGGAACTTCGATACCTGGATCATTGCGCGGCCGAAAGGAACTCCCGACCCGTCTGTCTCCATCCAATCGTGCGGAATACAAGTCGCTCTCACCGGTACGCTGTGTTTCGATCAGACCTACTCCCGGTACGATGATGGCAAAGGCACCCAAACCCTCGCGACATATGACGCGAGCTCTCATTTGGCGTTTGGCATGACTATTTCAGGAGCGCCGGCAGAATGCGTCCTTAAAGCTACGTCGGTCGCGTGCACTGTTCAGGCCTGGAGCCCTGGAGTAGCAACAATCACTCTTCCTGCAGGCTTCTACCCACAGCAGCCGACTACATATGATAAGAGCGGAAACGTGATCGCATACTCCGAAAACGGTCTACAAACTCAGTTGTTGTTTGGGAAAACAGCGCAGGCGCTGCGTCAGATCTCTCTCACAGCACCCCAAAGCGGCTCGTACTCCCGCTTGAAATTCGCACCTGCCGTGGATTCGACTACTTCATATCTCACACGCGTGCCGGCTGGCGCGATCGTATCGGTCCAGGCTCCGACTGGGACCTATCAGGCACAATGGGTGACAGATTCGGCACAGAGCCAAATCTTCAATGTTGTGGTTCGTTAATCCGCCGTTGGCGCCACTCCCCTCGGAATACAGGGAGGCGGTAACCACTAGGAAACTTGACTGCGGGAAATGCCTAAAACAGGTGGCGAGTCAGCCCAAGGAAGCCTGTAGGTACTTCGTTTTGGGCATGGGCGTCGGATAATGGACTCTTTGGACTACGCTCGGGTCATACTGATCCGTGTGGGCGTTATGACATGTCAACTCGAGAAATTCGCCTTCGCCATCCACCGTCTCGTCAGGTCGTAACGGAACAAATCCTTCTTCTCCGCAGATTCTGCATCGAAACTTGCCATATACATCTGCCATATGTTCCTGTATACGAATTTTATCCCATCAATCGGGCGCAAGTCGGCACTCCTCTAGCTGTCCAGGTGAGTGCCGCCAAGACCGTCTTTAGCGGGATGCGGGGTGTTCGCTCGACGGTGGAGTAATTCCTTTCAGTCGCATGTAGACGCTGAGGATTCCATACTGCTCTTCATCATGCATCGCATTTCCGACTAGAATCGCGAGTCGCGACATCTGCCCGTGCGGCGTCTCGATAGATTGGAACAGGTTTGCATCTGTCACTGAATCGTACGCCCGGTCGCACTCCGAAAACGATTCGCGAAGCGCATTCAGAATGGCTGATTTCGTGTTGGCCTCCGCACTGATGTTTTGATGCTCGCCGAGGAGTGCACCGCAAGTACGTGTCTGAGCCGCCGTAACGTGGTTCAATACTTCACCGAGGCTCCGGATCTCAGATGTCGGCTTGAAATTATAGTCTTCGTCCGGAATCTTCTCCGCGGATCTCAGGATATTGTTCTTAACGGATTCGTAGGCGTGCTTTATTGCGGGCGCGCCGCCGGTACCGGTCTGCGCCTGCATGCTCGTTCCGCAGTACAGCGCGGCCGCAGCAAGAATTATTGTTAATCGTTTCACGTACTTCCTCCATCGTCAAAGTTCAGTCGCTCGACATTGTATTGCACCTGGGCTGAAGACCCCTTTTTGTCATACTTGGGGAATCATTTATGCGAATTACGCCATGGCTGGCCGTTATTCCGTTTTGCGTTCTTTTAAGTGCGCGAGAAATCTCTCCAGATCTGTTTAACGGACTACATTGGCGCCTGATTGGTCCATTCCGCGGCGGTCGTGCGGTCGCGGTCTGCGGCGTACCCGGTGGTGGTGCCACCTTCTATTTTGGTGCGGTGGATGGCGGCGTTTGGAAAACTACCGACGCCGGCACAGTTTGGACTCCCCTTTTCGACAGCCAGCCGGTTGGCTCTATCGGAGCGCTCGCCGTCGCACCTTCTGATCCGAACATTATCTACGCCGGCACCGGCGAATCCGATATCCGTTCCGATCTCGCATCGGGCGACGGCGTGTATAAGTCGCTAGACGGCGGGAAAACCTGGAAGAACATTGGACTCACGGAAACGCGCCAGATCAGCCGTGTTGTTGTCGATCCACGCGACCCAAACGTGGTTTTTGTTGCTGCTCTGGGACATGCCTACGCGTCTAACCCGGAACGCGGCATCTACTTTTCCAAGGACGGCGGCGCAACGTGGAAACATGTGCTTGATAAAGGTCCCGAAATCGGTGCCGCCGATCTCGCCATGGCTACCGACCAGCCGAATATTCTGTTCGCCGCTCTGTGGCAAGCGCATCGGCCGCCATGGAGCACTTATGCTCCATTGACCGGCCCCGGGAGCGGGCTTTTTCGTTCTACCGACAAGGGAACTTCCTGGCAGCAAGTGAGCGGCAAGGGTTTTCCTGAAGGGCCGCTCGGTCGCATTGGCGTCGCCATCTCTCCCGGTACGCACGGCCGGCGAATTTACGCCGCGGTTGAAGCGAGCGCGGACAAAGCCGGAGTGTATCGCAGCGACGACGGCGGCAATTCGTGGACGCGCGTAAATAACGATTCCCGCCTCACCAGCCGAGGTTGGTACTTTAGCTCCATTACTGCCGATCCTGACGATCCGGATGTGCTCTACATTCCGAACGTTGCCTTCTACAAGCTCACAGACGGGGGTAAGACCTTAAGTATTATTCGCGGCGCTCCCGGCGGCGATGATTATCACCAGGTCTGGATAGATCCTGGTAATAACAAGCACATGGCGCTCGCTAGCGACCAGGGCACTACCGTCACTTTGAATGGCGGCGAAACCTGGAGTACGTGGTACAACCAGCCCACCGCACAGTTCTACCACGTCGTTACCGACAATGAGGTTCCCTATCATGTCTATGGCGCGCAGCAGGACAGCGGAACTGCCGCGACCGCTGCCAGCACCACGCATGGGCAGATCGATCTGCGCGATTGGTTCTCTGTCGGCGGTAGTGAGAGCGGCTACATTGCGCCGGACCCCAAGAACCCGGACATCTTTTACCTCTCAGAAACGTACGGCAGTGTTGGCCGTCTCGATCGGCGCACGATGCAGACGCAAAATATCACACCCTGGCCGCTGCCCATGTTTGGCACCGAAATCTCGCAGCGCAAATACCGCGATCCGTGGACCCCAGTGCTCGTGTTCTCGCCGACTCAACAAAACGCGCTTTATCTCGGCACTCAATATGTGCTGCGCACTCTTGACGGCGGTTTGCATTGGCAACAGATCAGTCCCGATCTTACGGGTGCACAAACGAACGGCTCAGCGGCCGCGCAGTCAAAGGATCCCGTTACGGTTGCGAATGCAGAACAGCAGGGCTACGGAGTTGTGTACACTATTGCGCCCTCTCAACTGGCCGCGGATGAAATTTGGGCGGGCAGCGACACCGGTCTTGTCCATCTGACGCGCGATGCGGGGAAAAACTGGACGAACGTTACGCCTCCAGGTCTCTCGGCGTGGAGCAAAATTACTCAAATTGAGGCGTCTCACTTCACTGCCGGCGAAGCGTATGCCGCTGTCGATCGCCATCGCCTTGACGATCAGCGCCCCTATCTCTACCGCACACGTGACTTCGGCAAAACTTGGGCGCCTATCGTGAGCGGCATCGCCGATCATGCCTTCCTCAATGCCATCCGCGAAGATCCCAAGCGTAGAGGGCTTCTCTTCGCTGGAACGGAATTCGGTGTGTACGTATCTTTTGATGACGGGGATCAATGGCTCCCGCTTCAGTTGAACCTTCCTGTCACTTCTATCCGCGATTTAGCCATTCACAACGATGATTTGATCGCCGGAACGCACGGGCGTTCTTTCTGGGTGCTCGATGATATCGCATCGCTTCGCGAAATCAGCGCTCAACCTGCTGCTGACGATGTCCGGCTCTACAAGCCCGCAACCGCGATTCGCATGAGCAGTGACGGCTTTGTCGGTACGCCGCTTCCGCCCGATGATCCTCAGGCCGGGAATCCGCCGATTGGTGCCTACATCGACTACTATCTTCCCGGCGCGGCTTCCACGCCTGTGATCCTCGAGGTCCTCAATGCCAATGGCAAACCTATTCGCCACATCTCAAGTCAGGACAAGCCGCCTGCGCCGTCGGCAAACCTGCCCATCGCCCCGCGCTGGGTGCCAAAGCCGCAAACGCTCGGCACGGAGCCCGGCATGCACCGCTTCATCTGGGATCTGCGCTTTGGACGTTCGGGCGATAACACCACCGCAGATAGCGATGACTCCGATGAGGAAACCTGGGTCGGGCCGCTTGTCCTGCCCGGATCTTATACGGTGAAACTGAGCGTCGGCGGCCATACTTATACTCAGCCTCTGCGCGTTGTGATGGATTCGCGCATTCACGCTACACCGGCAGACCTTGCCGAGCAATTTCATTGGGCACGTCGTGCGTTCGACGATATGGTGCAAGCGCGCGAGAGCGTTCTTCAGCTAAAGGCTTTGCAGACGAGCTTAGATAAACTCCGCGGCCAAATCGGAAGCGATCAGCAGAGATTGCTCGCCTCCGTTTCTGCAGCGAAAGATAAATCCGGCGCGATCCTGGACGGTGGAAAAGAAGGGCCGGAAAAAGGCCTCCAAAGCGCCAGCCGTTCTTTGACCATCGTTCTCAGCGCCATCGAGAGCGCTGATCGCACTCCGCCTTCCCAGGTCATCGAACTCTACCGTGAATCGGCGGTGGTTCTGAAAGCACGCCTTGCCGAATGGACGCAACTGAAAGTTGCCGTCGTTCCTGAGCTGAATCGGCAATTACAATCTGCCGGTTTTGCGCCTGTTCAGCTTTCGATGCTGGAGCAGGTTGCCGAAGAGAGCCTCTCGAAATAGTTCACTCGCAAGCAGTAGGGCAGGGAACCAGTCGCAACGAAAAAAGCACCTCCGCCGCAGTCGGCCGGGGGTGCTTTTTCTTTTTGTTGTTATAGCTCGGAGCTACCTGCTTGCCCCCGCTGCAGCGTTGTGAGACCACGGCTGAGGCTGATAGGTCCAGTCGCGGCTGGTGTAATCGCTCGCAGTAAGGAGAATCATGATACCCAGCCAGACCAGGCCAGCAACCACGAACAGCTTCGTAAGGGAGGTGGTGTAACGCACCGCCATAAAGATCCACACCACCATCGACGCCTTCAACACCGCAATCGCCAGCGCGACAACGATGTTCAGCCAGCCGAGTTCGAGATAGGAAACGGTTGTTGTTAAAGCTGTCAGACACAACAATGCGAGCCACACGATGACCAGTGTTCTGACGTTGGGGATGTGCGCGTGCGATGTCATTTGCGATGTCCAATCAAGTAGAGAAGCGGGAACAGGAAGATCCAGACGATGTCGACAAAATGCCAATACAAGCCGATCATCTCGACTGGCGCATAGTATGTGGCGCTGAACACCTTTCGCGTCGCCTGTATCAGCAGATAACTCAGCAGCCCGAGGCCCACAATCATGTGGAGGGCATGCATGCCGGTCATACAGAAGTAGAGGAAGAAGAGAATCTGGGCGTGCCGCTCGAACTGCGGAATCGGATAGTGAAAATTAAATCCGGGAACCAGGTGCTCCACCCACTTGGCGTGGTATTCGAAGCCCTTGATTACCAGAAAGATTGTCCCAAAGATCATCGTCAGAACAAGGAAGAGCTGTAGTTGCTTCCGGTTGCTAAGCTGCGCCGCGCGCACGCCCAGCGCCATCGTCAAGCTGCTGCAGATGAGCACTGCGGTGTTGGTACCGCCGAGCACCACGTTCATAAATTCGCTGGTGCTTGCAAAGGCATCCATGTACATGCCGCGGTAGATCGCATAAGCTGCAAACATTCCGCCGAAAAACAGGACTTCCGTAATCAGGAACGTCCACATACCGAGCGTGGCAGCATCCATCTGCTGTGCAGGCGTGGCGAAGTGGTGACGGAGGTGGGTTTCCTCTGCGGTGGGTTCTTGCCCAACCGGAATGACGGTCTCAGCCAATGACTTCCTCCAGTGGGCCGTAGTTGTATGCTTCTTCGGTCACAATCGGTGTTTCATCGAAATTGAACGTGGTCGGCGGCGACTGCGTCTGCCACTCCAGTCCCGCGGCACCCCAGGGATTCGGTCCCGCTTTCGGTCCATATTTCAAGGACCACAGCAAATAGATCATCGGGATTATATATCCGACGCCAAGCACCGAGGCGCCCGCGCTTGACAGCACGTTCAGCGCCTGAAATTCCGGCGGATATGCGTGATACCGCCGCGGCATACCCATGTATCCCAGTATGAATTGAGGGAAGAACGTCAGGTTGAACCCAATAAATACGATTAGCGCGGCGAACTTCGACCAGGCTTCCGAGTACATCCGGCCGGTCATCTTAGGCCACCAGAAGTGTATTCCGCCCAGGAAGGCCATCACCATTCCTCCCACCATCACGTAATGGAAGTGCGCCACCACAAAGTACGTTCCGTGGGTGGCAACGTCGGTCGCGAGCGTCGCCAGAAACAGCCCCGTCAGACCGCCGATCGTGAACAAGCCGATGAAACCGAATGCATATAGCATCGGCGTGTCGAACGAAACGGAGCCTTTGTACATGGTTGCCGTCCAGTTGAACACTTTGATCGCGGAAGGAACCGCCACCATGAAGCTCAGAAACGAGAACGCAAGGCCCGTATAAACGCTCTCTCCGGTAATGAACATGTGGTGGCCCCACACGACGAAGCTCAATACGGCGATCGCCATGCTGGAGAACGCAACGAAGTTGTATCCGAAAACGCGCTTCCGCGAGAAACAGCTAACGATCTCACTGATCACGCCCATGCCCGGGAGAATCATAATGTATACGGCCGGGTGAGAGTAGAACCAGAACAGGTGCTGGAACAGAATCGGATCGCCGCCGATATTCGGATCGAAAATGCCCACGTGCGCAATCCGCTCGAACGCTAGCAGAAGGAGCACAATCGCCAGCACGGGCGTACCCAGAACTTGAATCAATCCGGTTGCATAGTTCGACCAGACGAATAGGGGAAGCCGCGACCAGGTCATTCCTGGCGCGCGCATCTTATGCACGGTGACGATGAAGTTCAGGCCGGTAAGAATCGAGGAAAATCCGGCTGTGAAGACACCGAACGCCGCCGCGAGCACGTAGGAGTTAGAGAACGTACTGCTGTACGGCGCATAGAACGTCCAGCCCGTATCCACGCCGCCCCGTACCACTGCATACATCGTCAGGATCGCGCCAACCACATAGATGTACCAGCTCAACAGGTTAATGCGGGGAAACGCCAGGTCCTTCGCACCGATCATAATCGGTATCAAGAAATTGGCGAGCGTTGCCGGAATGGATGGCACGAGAAAGAAAAACACCATCACGATGCCATGCATGGAAAACAGCCGGTTATATGTCTCCGCGGAAAAGATTCCCTCCGGTTCGAGCAGATTGATCCGGAAAAGGACCGCCATAAATCCGCCGACGAAAAACATCAGCGTAATGGAGATGAGATACAGAACCGCGATACGCTTGTGGTCCGTTGTGAACAGCCAGCTTTTCCAGCCGTGTTCTACGTTGAGATAATTAACAGGCTCTTCAGCCGCGATTTCGGGTGTTCCGTGTGCTAGCGTTGCCATAGTTTCTAACCCTTACTGCTTAACCTGCCCGCTCGTTGCCCCACCCGCCGCATTCGCCGCGGAAGCGGCCCGCGCTCCCTTAGATGGCGTAATAGGTGGCGGCGCTCCACCCGCCTGCTGTGAAGCCGGCGTGTTCGGTGAGAGCGACTTGATATACGCAATCAACTGAATCACATTCTCTTCCGATAGCTGCCCTTTGAAATTAGGCATGATGTTCGGTTCAAACCCCGACACAATCTTGGCGTTGGGATCCAGAATCGATTCCCGCAGATACGCATCGTCCGCCGTTACGGTGCGTCCGTCCGCCAGTTGTACCGGTTTGTTGTAAATGCCTCGGAGCATCGGGCAGCGGCCCTGCTGGTCGAGCAGATGGCAGGTGGAGCAGCCATTCTGCTGGAACAGCGCCTCGCCCTGATCCGCCAGGCTGCCCTCGCCTCCGCCTCCGCTCGCCCACTTGGTATATTCGCGCGGCTCCATCGCGTAAACCCAACCCACCATGCCGGCGTGCTGATTCCCGCAGTACTCAGTGCAGAAAAGGTGATACTTGCCTGGCTTTGTCGGCGTAAACCACAAGTTGTCGTAGTGCCCGGGCACCACATCGTGCCGCACCCGGAACGCTGGAATCGAGAAGCTGTGAATCACATCTTCCGAGGCCATTGTCAGCTTCACCGGCTGTCCTACGGGCACATGGAGCGCGTCGATCTCGCGCGTGCCGTCGGGATACTGTACCTTCCACATCCACTGCTTGCCCGTGACGAAAACCTCCATCGCGTCCTTCGGTGGGTTCTGCGCCTGGAAGAACAGCTCCGCGCCCCACCAGAACATGACCAGCATGACCAGGAACGGCAAAATAGACCATGTCAGCTCGAGCACCGTCGAGCCCTCAATCTGCGTCGGGTGGGCATTGGCGCGGCGCCGGTACTTGAAGGCGAATCCGACCACGCCGATGAAAATAACTGCCGTCATGATGGCGGAGACGGCCACCAGAAACCAGTACAAATCATCAATCTGACCGGCTTGCTTCGAAGCTACCGGTGGAAAGAGAGGTAAATCTGCGAAAAGAGGGAGCAGGTTAGCTAACATGCCTCACCTCTTTCCACGCCGTCCGCTTATCTTTGGGTTTATCGTTTCGCATCAGGAGGTAGAGAAGTCCCGCCAACATAAAAACCGTTATGCCTGCGGCGATCTTCAGAATGTTGACGATCGCCAGTGTGTATCTGCCCTGTGTTGCGTCGTAGTGAAAACAAAACAGCAGCATGTAATCCACCGCGCTGCCAATTTTGTGTTGTGAAGCTTCTACCAGAGCCATCCGGACATCGGCCGGCGCATAGTCGATCCCGTAAAAATACTTCGACATCTTGCCGTCCGGCGTCGCCACCGTGATGCCGCCCGCGTGGACAAATTGCTGCGCCTTCGCATCCCAGCGATACCGGAACCCGACCGCATCAGTCAGCCGCTTGATCGAAGTCTCATCTCCGGTGAGAAAATGCCAGCCCTCATTAAAGCCGGGCGCGTTGCCCGATTCTGCCCTGTACTTCGCCTTCGCCTCCGTTGCCTGCTGAGCGGTGTCTTTCGGATTGAAGCTGACCACCACCACGTTGTAGTCGCGCCCCGCCTTGAGCGAAATACGCTTTAACGATTGCACCGTTTCGTGCAGGCTCATGGGGCAGAGACTCGGGCAGGTAAAGTAGACCAGCGACAGAACCACGGGCTTGTCGCCGAAGTACTTCCACAACGCAACCGGCTGGTTTGTTTCGTCGTGAAAAACCGCATCGAGGGGAAGCTGAGAGTTGAGCTTCTGCTCGATCGTCACGCCCTTTGTGAGCGCGGGACGGGCGTATTGGGCGCCGAGCAGTCCAGCCCCCGCTATAGCCATCCAGACGCTCACAAACAACCTACTGCGCATTTTTCTGAATTTCTCCTTGAATCTGGGGCCGCTGATAGGGGGCCGGCATTTCGTGAATGCTGCCCGAAAAATCGCGCCCGCCGCCACCCGGCGTCGTGATGCCCTTCGGTGCGTCAGGTGCGATCTTCAGCCGCGGAAGCACTGCTTCCATTGCCACGTTGATTGGAACGTGGAAGCGCCCATCCTGGTATTTGCCGTAGCTGTTCAGCATCTGATCTTCGTGCGCTCGCATCTCCGGCAACTCCTCCCAGGGATGCACCTGCAGTTGCGGCGCAGGAGCAAGCACTCTCTCCGGAGCAAGCGGGCTCGGCAACTGCCCCGGCGGATGCTCCGCTGTCAGGATCTTCTGTATGCCGATAGTCAGCGCGAAGACCACCACGAGGGTGCCGCCGATGATGGCCAAGGACCAGATAACCAACCCGGCGCGGGCGTCGACATCTTCAAAACTCGTATGCTCGTGGCCGTGGATCGCCTGAGACGGTCCATGTGGATGAACGAGTTCGTTCGCTTTTGTTTCAGGCACGTGTGACTTCATGCGGCTACCTCCTCGGGCAGCGGATGCATCACTCGCGGATCACGCAGCGGCAGCAACGGCCGTTGCCTCAAGTTGCCGAGATACAGATAGAGCCAGATGCCTCCGATTCCGATGAAGGCCGCAAAATCGGTCCAGTAGATTGCAAAACCCTTCGTCCGGAAAGTCGGCTCCACAACCCAGAACAGGTCAACCGCGCGGGCACACAGAATCCAGACTGCCACTCGAATCAGCCGCTTCGGATCGCGCTTGCGCGTCTGCGAAAGCAAACCCAGGAATGGAATCAGGAACATGGTAAGCGACACCAACGCCGCAACTACGGTCCATCCTCCGCGCACGCGCACCAGGTACCAGCTAAGCTCCTGCGGCAGGTTCGCCGGCCAGACAATGATGAGCTGCGACACCGAAAGATAAGTCCAGAAAATCGTGAACGCGAACATCATGTTGCCCAGGTCGTGCAAAACCACCGAGTTGATGCGTCCGCCGAACCGGTCCCCCTTTGAAGTAAGGATCAGTACCGTGATTACTAGCGCGAACGTCTGCAGCACGTCGCCGAATAGCAGCATCGCGCCATAGATCGTCGAAAAGAACTGCGCATCTGCCGAAAGCAACCAGTCGATGTAGGCAAATGTCGCCGTGAGTGTTACCACCAGGCAGCCTGGGGCGGAGAAAGCTCGCATGCGATCAAGCAGCGTCGGATCTCCGGTCCGGTCATGCTGGTCGGCCATCTTGAAAACCCGGTAACCCCAGAAGGCCCAGACAGCGAAGTAGATTGCGGCGCGCACCAGGAAGAAGGGAACATTCAGGTACGGGGCCTTATGCTGCAGAATGGCTCGCGAAATCGGATTGCTGACCGTGTCGATATGCGTCCACGGATAAATATCCTTCAGTCCGATTAGCAGGATCACAAACAACACGAAGAAAAACGGCAGCGTGCGCATCGCCGCCTCCAGGTAGCGCCGGGACGTCACGCCCCAGCGCCCGCCTACCGTATGGTTGAGCATCAGGATGCCTAGCCCGCCGATGGTGAATCCACCCCAATACAGAAACGCAAACAAAAAGGACTGGAAGAAGTAAGCCCGGTTGTAAAAGAAGCCCGCCACACATAGCAAGGCCCCCAGGCCGCCCACTACGCCCGCAATCCGCTCTACGCTTGCCGCCTTGGGGCCTAGGCGGATCTCTGGTATTCGAAGATTGTCCTCGTGTACGTGATTGCTCACTTCATTCCTCCAGCGGTGCCGCCGCCCTGCGTTTTGTTTTGAGTCTGCTGCGTCAGGTCAGGCGGAGCGTTCTGGCTCAATTGCAGGGTGCGGATGTAGGCCGCAATGCGCCACCGGTCGTCGTTTGACACGCGCGATGCATAGCTGTACATGGCCCCGTAGCCGTTCGTCATGACGTCGAAAAAATGCCCGATCGGTGCGTCCATCAGTCGCTTGTCCGTATAGTTAGGCGGCTGCCGAAGCCCGCGCGCCACCACCATGCCATGGCCGTTTCCCAGCCTTCCATGGCACGGCGAGCAGTAAATGTTGAACCGCTCCTGCCCGCGCTGTAAGTCTTCCCGCGTAATCTGAATCGGCAGATATTCGACGTCTTTCCCGTTTATCTTGCCCGTGTACCGCGCCTCGTCGAGGTGCAGTTGCCCGCGCGCCACCGTGTCGGGAATCGTGGGCCTCTCTGAGCGCCCATCGCCGAAGAAGTCGGTTGAGGCAAATGGCTTGTAGCGCGGTTGGTTGTGCATGTCATCGCGACACGCGGTGGTGCCCGCCACCGTCAGCAGAACCGCCAGCCAGGCTCCTTTGCTACGCCGGAACAACCGTCACCTCTCTTCCTCCCAGATCCCGCAGAAATTCCAGCGTGTCCTCAACGCGGAACAGGGGATCGGACGACTCAATGCACAGGAAAAACCTATCGACCGACGCTCTCTCAAATGCCGGAACATTGAAAACCGGATGATATGGTTTCGGCAGTCCGTTCATCGCAAACATGCTGAACATCGCCGTCAAGCCGGCCAGCAGCACCATACACTCGAAAGTAATCGGAATATAGGCGGGCCAACTGTTCAGCGGGCGTCCGCCTACGTTGTGCGGATAAGCAATCACCGTAATCCATTCGAGCAGTCCGAAGCCCCCGACCGCGCCGCAGATGCCTGCTATCAGCACGCACAGCGCAACCCTGTTGCGCTTGAACCCGATGGCTTCCGCAAGTCCTTCCACCGGCATGGGCGCATAAGCGTCCATCCGCCGGAATCCCGCCCCATAGGCCCGTTTGCAAGCCGTTATCAGTTCCTCCGGCGTGTCGAATTCGGCCATTGCTCCGTGAATAGTAGGAAGTTCCCTGAGCTCTACTCCGTGGCTCATACCTTCTCCTCGTAAGCATGTTGCAGATGCTTTGCGTGGTGCATGTCCTCACGAACCTCGAAGATCGAGATGGAGGGGAGCGCGCGCACGAACAGGAAAATCAGGAATAGGAAGAACCCAATCGTTCCGGCGTAAGTCGCCAC
The DNA here is from genome assembly GCA_019233755.1 of Acidobacteriaceae bacterium. Lineage (GTDB taxonomy): Bacteria > Acidobacteriota > Terriglobia > Bryobacterales > Bryobacteraceae > Bog-105. The sequence continues at coordinate 147,146 of JAFAMD010000055.1, forward strand.
GTCCCACACCGTCGGAATGTAAGTGCCCCAGGAAGAGGGCAGGAAATCGCGATGCAGGCTGGTTACCACGATTTCAAAGCGCTCCAGCCACATTCCGATATTGATGATGATCGAGAGGATCCACACCAGCGTGATGTTCAGCCGTACCTTCCGAATCCATAACAACTGCGGCAGCAGAATGTTACAGAGAATCAGCAGGGCGTAAGTGAAGGCATACGGCCCGGTAACCCGGTTCCAGTACATGAAACTCTCGTACTTGTCGCCGCTGTACCACGCGAAGAAGGCTTCCATCGCATAACCGTACGCGACAATCAGTCCTGTGCCGAGCATGAGCTTCGCGGCGGCTTCAATGTGCCGCATGGTGATCAGATCACGCATGTTGTACCAGGAGCGCAGCGGAATAATCAGCGTCAATACCATCGCGAAGCCGGAGTAAATAGCGCCGGCCACGAAGTATGGCGGGAAAATGGTCGTGTGCCAGCCCGGAATTACGCTGATGGCGAAGTCGAAGCTGACAATCGTGTGTACCGAAAGTACCAGCGGCGTCGCCAGGCCGGCTAACAGCAGGTACGCCTTCTGATAGCGATGCCAATGTCTGGCAGATCCGCGCCAGCCGAGCGACAGTACTCCGTAAATCTTCCGTTGCCACAGGTGCGGCGCCGTGTCGCGCATGCTCGCCAGGTCGGGAACCAGGCCCGTATACCAGAACACTAACGAAATCGTTCCGTATGTCGAAACCGCAAATACGTCCCACTCGAGCGGACTGCGCGGTTGCGGCCACAGCCACATGGAATTCGGATACGGGAATAGCCAGTAAGCCAGCCACGGTCTGCCGAGATGCAGAATCGGGAACATGCCGGCGCAAGCCACCGCGAACAGCGTCATGGCTTCCGAGAACCGGTTGATGGATGTGCGCCAATCCTGCTTTAACAGGAACAGAATGGCCGAGATCAGCGTCCCGGCATGGCCGATACCGATCCACCAGACGAAGTTGACGATCGCAAAGCCCCAGCCGACGGGAATGTTCACGCCCCAGATGCCAATGCCTTTCGTAAACAGCACCCACATCGCTCCCATGAGTATGTTTACGAAGACAAACGAGATGAAGGCGCCGATGAGCCATTTCCTCGGCGCCTTCGTCAAGGGCAGATAAACGATGCCGGCAATGCGCTCCGTGACTGTGTTGTTGTCGTGCCCTGGCCCTAAAATCTGATCGGGACCAGGATCAGGCATTTCTTGCTTGGGAAGATACTCTGTGGTTGCCACGCCTAACCTCTCACCGTCTCACTCGGCTGGAGAGCCTCGTTGGGGTTGCGAACGTAACCGAGATACTGCGTGCGCGGGTGCGTGTTCAAATCGTCAAGCAACCCGTAAACCCGCGGCAGCGCCTGCAGCTTCGCTACCTTGCTGCTTTTTTCGTTCAAATCGCCGAAAGTAATCGCCTGCGTCGGACACACCTGCTGGCAGGCGGTCTTGATCTCGCCGTCGCGCACCCGCCGGTTCTCTTTCTCCGACTGGATCTTCACCTCTTGTATGCGCTGCACGCAGTAAGAGCACTTTTCCATCACGCCGCGGCTGCGCACCGTCACATCCGGGTTGCGCACGCCATAAAGGCTCTGGGTATTCCAGTCTGAGTACAGGTAGAAGTTAAAGCGCCGCACCTTATAAGGACAGTTGTTGGAGCAGTAGCGGGTTCCGACGCAGCGGTTGTACACCATCTGGTTGAGCCCTTCCTTGCTGTGAACCGTCGCCGCGACGGGACAAACCACCTCGCAGGGCGCATCTTCGCAATGCATGCAGGGAACCGGCTGGTTGTACGAAGCCGGGTTGTCGAGGTTGCCGTGGTAATACCGGTCCACCCGGATCCAGTGCATATGCCGTCCGCGCGCCACCTGGTCTTTGCCAACAACCGCTATGTTGTTTTCCGCCTGGCAGGCAACAATGCACGCGCTGCATCCGGTGCAGACGTTCAGATCGATCGTCATGCCCCACTTGTAGCCGGTATAGGGGAAGTCGTTAGGGTAATAAAGGGTTTCGTCCCGTGGAAGCGGCTTATCCTCCGCTTCCATCGTGGGAAAGTCGGGATGCTTGCGGTACTCGGCGATATCCGCCATGCGCACCGGGTCGCGCCCCGCCATGGTTTGTGTTTCCTGTACATCCGCGATGCCCATCTGCCGGCCGGTTGCAGTGATCGACCCGCCGGCTATCCACGGCGTCTTTGCATCCTGTATCAGGTAGGCGTTATAGCCGATGTCCGTGCCGACACGCCCGGATGCCTTGCGCCCATATCCCAGATGGACCGTGAAAGAGTCCTCCGCGTGCCCTGGCAGAACCCATGCGGGACCTTCCACTGTCCTGCCGTTTACCGTGACGCGGAGAATGTAGCCTTTATCCACCTTGAGCTGCGCCGCGTTCTTCGGGCTGACGAAAATGACGTTGTCCCACGTCATCTTGCTCTGTGGCTTGGGACATTCCTGCAACCAGCCGTTGTTGGCCCAGCTCCCGTCGCCGATCGTGGGATCAGGGCGAAACACAATCTCGGTGCCGCTGATCGGCTGCATATCGAGCGCCGGCAGAGGAGCCGCATTTCCGTTGATGGTTCCCAGTGCGCTTCCCGCAATCCAGCCGTCATGCAGCGACGTCTTCCATGTCCCGTCGAAATCGTTCTTGATCTGGCTCTGCCAATAACCCTTTACAATGTCGTGCGAGCTCTGATCGGGCTTTCCCAATAGAATCGTCAGCAGCTCATGCGCACTCTTGCCGCCATATAACGGCTCAATCAGCGGCTGTTGAATGGTCACTGTCCCGTCGAACGCCCGTGAATCTGACCAGGCTTCCAGGTAATGCGCTTCCGGAATATGCCAGTGACTCCACCGCGAGGTCTCATCGAACATCTGCCCGAGCCGCACCACCAGCCGCGCCTTCCGGATCGCCTGTTCAAAATTCAACGTTGCGGGCGCGTCATAGACGGGGTTTTGGTGGAAGATGACCAGCGTTTCTACCTTCCCGCTGTTCAAATCGTTCGTGAGGTCTTCTATCGATAGCGTGTTTTCCGGCTCGACTCCTTCGTAAATTCGAACCGTAGTCCCGACATTTCCCAGCGCAGCATTCATCGCATACGCTGCCAGGTGTACACTCTCCGGTTGGAATTCGCCCGGGATGACCACGCAGCGGCCCTTCGACTTTTGTAGGTCCTGGGCCACCGCAGGCAGCCACTCCGGCGCCGCGGTGCCCGCCTCCGGTGCATTCACCCCGCATGCTTTCGCAAGCTGGTAAGCAATCGCCGGAATGGCGCTGCTCTTCACCGGCACGTGATGATCCGCGAGCGATCCGCTCACGGATCGTGCCGACTCGATCGCGTACAGCCGAACCGGCGTCTGCCCCTCATCCACCGCCTTGCGCGCCGAAAACTGCCGCGCATAGACCAGTGCCGCGGGGCCGTTATTCAGGAAATCGCTCTCCAGGCTGACGATAACGTCGGCCTTCGAAAGGTCATAGGCGATGAAGGCATTGCGTCCGGCGATCTTTCTCGCCGCATTCGCTACCGCCGGGTTCACAGAAGGCTCGTGCACGTACCACTTGGCCGCCGGCCACTGATTCCGCAGCGCATTCATCTGGCTGATCAGCGTGGGTGAAGTCGTCACTCCGCTGAGAATGGCGAGCCCCTCCCCTTTACGCCCGGCGATGCTTTGCGCCTCCTCGCTGAACCGTCCCGTAAACGACGGCCACGTGCTGAGCCGCCCTTCATGCAGCACCGTTTCCGAGCGGTCCGGATCATAAAGGTTCAAAACCGACGCCTGCTCGAAATACGTTGTTGCTCCCAGGCTGGCGGGATGATCCGGATTGCCCTCCACCTTTGTCGGGCGGTTGAGATGGCTCTCTACCAGCAGGCCGCGCGCATATCCCGCAACGGGCATTGCGGTCGCGTAGAACAGCGGTACGCCGGGTATGACATTTTCCGGCTGCCGCACGTACGGAACAATCAGTTCCTTCGGCTGCTTCGTGCAGGCCGCGGCTCCCGCCATCGCCAGCGAAGCCGCCATCACCTTCAGCAGACTGCGCCGGTCAACCCCCTGCGGAATCTGTCCGGAAAGCCCCGGAAACTCCTGCTCGATGTAGTCCTTCAGGTCGTCGGTTTCGGCTGCTTCCTCCAGCGTTCGCCAGAACGTGGGTCCGCGGCCCGCAGCCAGCTTCTCGCGAAGGGCTGCAATGTCGACCGTCTTGCGCGGTTGCTCCAGCAGAGACTCTAACGGGACGAACCCGCCGACCGTTTTGCTGTCCCGGCCGTGTTCGTGATCTGCGTGTTGCGAAGAATGCGGCATTTCTATCATCGGTGGCAAGTTGCACAATCAGTCAAAGACTGAACGTGGTACTCCTTCACAAGCTGAGGTCCTAGCTGCGCCTGGTTAGCCGGATATTGATAGTCGATGTTGAAAACCTCCGACTTCGGCCGGATGAACTTTGCCGGGTCGCGGTGGCAGTTGACGCACCAGTTCATGTTCAGGGTGTTCACTTTGTAAACCCACGGCATATCGTTTACCTGCCCGTGGCACGTCGAACACCCGATTCCCTTGTTGATATGAATGCTGTGGTTGAAGTACACGAAATCCGGCAGGTCGTGTACCCGCGTCCACGCGATCGATTTGCCGCTCGCCCAACTATCGCGAATCGGTTGCGTCACCGTCGCGCTGTTCCAGATCTGCGAGTGGCACGTCATACAGGTTTCCGTGGGCGGAAGCCCCGCATAATGGGAGGTCTCTACGCCCGTGTGGCAGTACCGGCAGTCGATCCCGTCGTCTTTTACGTGATGTTTGTGGCTGAAATAAATGGGCTGCTCAGGTGCGATGCGAACACCTGTGATCCACGGGCCGCGATCCATGATGTAACCCACCGCCAGCGTGGAACCGGCCAGAAGAACTACCGCGGCGATTGAAACCTTCGCCAGCGTATTCGAGCTAGGTCGAAAAAGTTGTGCCATAAGGGAGCTTTACAACCTGTCACAGGTGCGTCTGTGCACCGCACTACTATCCGGCGATTATAGAACGGTCATTTTGAGAAATTTTGCGTTCCCGCGAGAAGTGTTCTTGTGTCACCAGAATTATTTGTGGCTGATTGTATCAACGTCCGCTAACGGCACGCAAGAAAAAGTGTTAGCTTCCGTAATGTTTTTGTTGATAGCAGGTTTTTGAGTCTTGAAAATTGCGTGGCCAGAGCACCGGAGATGCCGGTTAGTCTCCCGCAGCGCGCTCATCGGGTTGACTCGCGTTGCCCGTATTGCGGGCACGGAACACGCGAGTGCCGCCATCGCGATTGCAATAAAACAAGTCGCGCAATTCGCAAGCGGATCAACCACACTGACTCCGTAAATCAGATTGCCGAGCAACCTCGAGAGCGCCAGGCCCGATACCAGGCCCAACGCAAGCCCGGCCAGCGTGAGCTTCATCCCGGCAGCCAACACGCCGCTCACTACATCTCTCGGATTTGCTCCCAAAGCCATCCGGATGCCGAACTCATGAATGCGCTGATTCACTGAATACGCGATCACTCCATACGTCCCGATAGCGGCTAATGTCAGCGCCAGCACTGCAAACAGGACCACCAGGAGTAGAGTGAACCGCGGTGTTGCGTAGGAATCGTCCGCGACGCTATCCATCGATCGCACGTCCGATAGCGCCAGATTCCGGTCCAGGGCCCACACGGCCGAGCGCAAATGATCTGCAACTATTTTGGCGTCGGAGTTCGAGCGAACGGCAAGGGAGAGATTGGCTATCGGAAACGGCTCCTGCGCCAGCGGCCACCAGAAAGCCGCTTCCGCTCCCGGGCTCTTTGGCGTGTCCTTCACGTCGCCAATAATGCCGACAACCGTCAACCAGTCTTTTTCCTTCGGGTGGTCGTCGAACGAAACTCGTCTGCCCAACGCGCTTCCTTTGGGCCAATAACGGCGTGCCATGGTTTCGTTGATAATCAGCACGCTTTTACCGTCCGCGTTGTCGTGTTCGTCGAAGAAGCGCCCGCGCAGCAGCGGTATGCCGAGCGCTCGGAAATAGCCCGGCGTAGCCACGTGATACCGGGCATGAAATTCGTCGTGTGCCGGAGGCTTTTCTCCTTCAATCAGGAAACCGCCCGCGTTCTCGTCGTACCCTGTCCATGGCAAATCCGATCCCGCTCCTGCAAAACGTATTGCCGGCTCGGAACGCAAGTTATCCAGCAGGCTGCGATAAAACTGCCGCACCGCTTTCACATCCTTGTAGCTTGCCTGGGGAAGCGCGATGGTGGCGGTCAACACGCGCTCCGGCCGGAATCCCGGATCCGTCCGCAGCAGGCTTATAAAACTGCGCAGCATCAGGCCGGCGCCAATCAACAGCACGCATGCCAGCGTGACTTCACTCACCACCAGTCCGTTCCTCAGGCGAAGCGTGGCACGGCTGCTCGTTGCAGTGCGGCCACCTTCGTGCAGCGACTCACGCAGATCGGTTCGCGATCCATGGAATGCCGGCACAACACCGAAAAAGGATGCCCGTGCCGAGCGCGATCAGCAGCGTGAACAAAAGCACCTGCACATCGACGTGAATGTCTCCCGTGCGCGGGAAGTCCGCCGGCAGAAGCGCAACCAGCAGCTTAACGCCGATGCTCGCCAGCGCCGTACCGAGTGCCGCGCCGATCACCGCGATCAGCACGCTTTCGGTCAACATCTGCCGGATCAATCGTTCACGGCCCGCTCCCACCGCCGCCCTCACTGCCATTTCACGCTGGCGCGCCGTCGCGCGCGCCAGCAGCAGGTTCGCCGCATTTACGCTCGCGAGTAGCAGGACCAGCGCGACCGCGCCCAGCAGCACCAGCAGCATCCGTTCGGTGCGTCCCACGATTTCGGATGCAAGCGGGATCGCCAGCACGCGCCAGCCGCTATCGGCGTCCGGATGTTCCCGCGCAAGTTGCCGCATCGCTGCAGTCAGCTCACTTTGCGCCTGCGTGGCGGTTACGCCTTTCCTCAGCCGCGCCACGCCGTCCAGGTAATGCGACCCGCGGCTATTCGGATTGCCTTCAAAGGTAAACGGCGTCCACATGTCCACCGTGTCTCCATACGCGAGGGCATGGTATGCGTTCCCGGGATGTTGCACTCCGGGCGGCATGATGCCGACCACTCTAAACGGCACTGCGTCCAGCGTCACCTTTTGTCCGATCGCATCCCGGCGCCCGCCCAGGCGGCTGCGCCAAACCTTGTCGCTCACAATCACGACGTGCCCCTTGCCTGGCAATTCGTCGTTCTGATCGAACTCTCGCCCCATCGCCGGGTGCAATCCCAGCACGTGGAAGAACCCCGCGGTCACCGAGAACCCCGACAGTCTTACCGCTTGTCCCGTTCCCGAGAGCTGCAGATCGTTGCGCGTGTATGCCGCGAACGATTCGAAACTGTGGACGCGCGCGCGAAAATCGCGGAAATCGTTCGGATTCATCGGGAACTTCGGGTAGTCCTGATTGCTGGTGAACACCCGTACCAACTGGTTAGGGTCCCGATACGGCAGCGCCTTCAACAAAACGCCATCGATGACACTCACAATCGCGCTCGTCGCGCCGATGCTGAGCGCCAGTGTCAGCACAATCACCGATGAAAAACCGGACTTTTTGCGAGAATGCGTGCGGCGTAGCGCACGTCCTGTCCGAAGCTATCCACGAGATTCGTTCTTCGCATATCGCGGCATTCTTCCTGAATTTGCGTCCATCCGCCGAGCCTCAGCAGCCCGGCGTCGCGCGTCCGCGGGCGAAAGACCGCGCGCAAGTCCTTCTTCGATTTCCTGGTCCAGATGGAAACGCAGCTCTTTCTCCAGTTCCCGCTCCACCTGCTTCCTACGAAGCAGAGACCGGAGCCGCATCTGAAGAACGTCCCGCCAGCGCGACCCTTCCACTTCGTTGTCCTTATGCCATGCGAATCACGAGGCCGATTGCGTTTGAAAGCCGATCCCATTGCGTGAGCTCTTTCGCTAGCTGGGCCCTTCCTGCCTTCGTCAGCGAATAAAACTTAGCCTCCCGGCCCGTTTCCGTCACCCGCCATTCGGCCCTGATCCAACCCTGCTGCTCCAGGCGGTGAAGCGCGGGGTAGAGCGCGCCTTGAGTGACCTGCAGGACCTCGTCGCTGACTTGCTGTATTCGCTTCGCGATTGCCCAGCCATGCTTCGGCTCAACCGAGATGGTTTTCAGAATCAGCAGATCCAGCGTGCCCTGAATCAAATCGGAAGGCCGGCTCACAGCCGCACTCCGATACCTAAATAATTGACAATCATGACGCCTAAATTACTTACATATGCCGGATGAGGGTATCGCGTCAAGAGAAAAGTCACGAGCCGTCCTCGGTTATGTGGCTTTCTGGCTAAGCCGTTTTCGCGGTGTTCACGGAAGCGGAGTGGATCATGTCCGTCATCCTGCGATGCCAGTCCACATCCCGCCACATGCCCGCGAATTGTGGCCCATTGAAATTACTGGTCGCCATGGCGACCCAACGGCCCGTCGCTGCGGCAGTGCGGACACCCAACTCACATAACTGTTTGAGCCAATCCCATTCGAGTAATGGCCAGTCTTTATAGTCGACCAGGCTCCAGCATTCCGTAGTAATTAACGGCTTGCCGGAAGTGCGCGACCATTCAGCGCACATCTCGATACGCTCCATCAGTTGGCCGTCCCAGTACTCGCGCCTCTGCATGTAAATACGCTTGGCATTGTTCACCAGGTTGTTGTAACCTGCCGGATCGAACCGCTCGTAATGGTAGCCAACCTCGTCGTAGTACCCCGCCGCCTGGGCCATCCAAATATGCGGTTCCATGAAGTCAAGCATTCTTACGTCCTGCTGCTTCCAACTTTTGTACTCACTCGTTTGCGAGAAGGTGGAGTCGAGATTCGGATACGCGCTGCGTACCACCTGAATGGCGCGGCGCATCCAGTCGGTGTTTTGGGCCGAAGTTCGCTTGAACCCTTGCGGCAGGAACGGGGCCCATACGTCAAGCGGCCACTCATTGCACAGATCAACGTACAGGATGTATGGCAGCAGGTCATCGTGAGCGATGGAGTCAAGCGTCACCTTCCAAAGTCGGCCGTGATCTTCAGGAGTGTGAATGCGCATCAGTGTTTGATCAGGATCATGCCTGAACCAGGTAGATAAGCCGACGCGCAGGTTGCGGTCCGCACATTTGCGGATGAACTGATTGAGAGCCGGCTGCACCTGGACTATGTTTTTTGCAGGACTTCCCCAGTCTTGAGTGCTCCAGCACGGGATAAGCTCCCAGGCTGCGTTCGGATTCGCTGCGATGAAGTGCGGATAGGCGTCAATGCGAACAGCGTCATAGCCGCGCAGAACAAGTCCATCCAGCGCGACGTCCCAGTCCTCGTAGCCTGCCCCCGGCCAGCGCCGCTCGAGCCACGAAAAATCCCACATGGTGATGGCAAGCGGACGCTGGATCTTCTGCAATCGCGCGTCCCGGCTTAGCGCAGGAGATGCTTGGCCCGAGGGTTTGATAGCAGCGCCCGCCAGACCCGCGACAGAGCCGGCCAAAAACGACCTTCGATCCATGCAGGCGTTCTATCACACACGGACAGGTCAGTCCGTGCACTGGTAGCCGCAAGGCTGCAACCAAGCGTGCTAGCATGACAACGCCCCGAAAGGAATGCTAATGCATCCCACGCGCTCGAACGGCAAGATCTGTTACATCGAGGTCCCGCCAACGATATTGCGCGCTCGGCCGATTTTCTACAAGATCAACGACAGCATCCCCCTGAATTGTGGTTACGCAGAAGGAACCACCCCTTCGACGAATATGAGCCGCCGCTCCAGCGCCTTTCCGCGCAGTTTTAGCGCTTCGGCGTATGAACTGGATCCGTACCACTCTTGTGCCCGCTGCATCGAGCGGAACTCGACTATGACGATACTCCGGCCTGTCGGAGGTCCCTCCACTACCTGCACCTTGGCGCCACGCGCAAGGTAGCGCCCGCCATACTCGGCGATTGATGCCGCGGCGAGGCGTCGGTAATGGTCAGCGATTTCCTCGTCAAGAATTTCTACTTCGGAAATGACGAACGCAGCCAACGCATTTTCCCAAACCAGTTTACGTAAGCTTCACTGTCGCATGCTCTGCCCATTGCTCTGCCACTCAGTACGACTAGCCCCACTAGCCCTAGCGCGACCCCTAGTCAGATCTACAATCACCTCGTGTCCAAGGGCGCCCGTCCAGTTCTGACTGTGGTCAGTTCACTGATGCTCTCAGACTCGCACTGGCTGGTGCACAACAGAGTGACACACCGATTGCAATAGACGAGGCCGAATGTTCCGAGCATCAGATTAGCCCGCGCGGGGTTATTCGTGCGGGCATTTCGCCTCAATTCGGTCAGCAAATACGACTGCATGTCGTTGTAAACACCCATGGCGACGTCGAAGCAGCCCATGCCTTTGAGGGTTTCCCTGAACTCCACGCGGAGGCCGAAGCGCTGGAAATGAAGCGACACTTCAGACCGTTTGAACGTGCCGGTCAAGCGGTGCGCGCGACCTTCACGGACATCGTGCTTATCTATCCTCCGGAAGAATGGGTTACTCCGCGTGTTTCCTTCCCGGACATAGAAAATTGGAACAGCTTGCGGATCAGACTTGAGCGGCTGGCGTGTTACGGACCTTGTCCGGTTTACTCTGTCGAGGTACATGGCGACGGCGAAGTTTTCTACGAGGGAACGTCTGGGATCATCCTCATAACCGGACACCATCAAGACCGCATTTCACATGACGCGGTCGCGCGCCTGGTAGCGAGTTTTCGGGAAGCTGATTACTTCTCCCTTAAGGACAAATACGCGACACTCGACACCGATCTGCCGACTTTTGTCACCTACATCGAATTCGATGGGCACAAAAAGAGAGTTATCGATTATGGCGGCTATGGTGTTGGCATGCCGGCGGCCGCTGCGCACCTGGAAAAACTTGTCGACGAAGTCGCGGGGACCGACAAATGGCTCAAGGGCACAAGCGACACCGTCCCCTCCTTGCTCCGCGAACACTGGAACTTTAAAGCAAACACTTCCGATAACGACAAGCTTTTTGCTGTTGCCGTTAGGCGGCCTGACTTTCTCAAGCTTTATCTCGAGCATGGCTTTCCTCCTCTCAAATCGCCTGATCCAGCGGAGAGTCCGCTCGTGAGTGCTTCGTATTATGGAAGCCCTGCCCTGCTAAATCGTCTGATGCACAACCGCCAGGGCTTGCCTGCAACTCTCTTGACGATGGCGCTGTCGGCCGCAGCAACTGCAGGCGATGTCCCAACTATGCGCTTCCTCATCGCGCATGGGGCCAACCCCAATACTCCGGTCTCGGATGGCGACCACGACATCCCGCCTCCTCTGATCAGCGCGGTCCTTTCGGGTAGAGCCGCTGCAGTCGAGGAGTTGCTGAAGTTCCACCCCGATGTGAACGTTCCGGACAAGGGTGGCGAAGACGCTATAACCGTTCTGTTGACCAGGACGTTAGATCAATCCCAAGACGTTCAGATCCTCCGCTTGCTCATCAAAGCAGGCGCCAATGTAAACGCTCGTGACCCCCTGTATGGGCAAACACCCGTGTTCGCGGCCTCCGACGTTCCAAATTCAGTTGAGATTCTGCAGTTACTCGCGAAGGCCGGCGCTGACTTGAACGCTCGCGACGAGTTTGATCGCACACCCTTGATGGTCTGCTTTGACATCGATTATGCAAGAGCTCTCATTGGACTCGGCGCAGATGTATTCGCGCGCGATAATCGGGGCCAAACAGCAGCTCAGGCCGCGAGGGAAATGGGCGATAAGGAACTCGCCGCAATGCTGGAAAGCACTATGGCGACCAAACCAGCGCACAACTAAGCACGTTCCGGAAGAGCTACATTTGGCACCGGCTTTGCCACACAGTTGCGGCCTTAACTGATGCCCAAAGGGAGAGGCCGTGCTAGCATGACAACGCCCCGAAAGGAGTGCTAATGCATCCCACACGCACGAACGGCAAGATCTGTTACATCGAGCTCCCCGCCAACGATATTGCGCGCTCGGCCGATTTCTACAAACGGGTTTTCGGCTGGCAAACCCGGCAGCGTGGTGATGGCAGCACTGCATTTGACGACACCACTGGCCAGGTAAGCGGTACCTGGGTACGCGGGCGCCCGCCCGCCTCGGCACCCGGCCTTCTCGTTTACATCATGGTCGACAGCGTGGCCGCAACCCTCGAAACGGTCGTTGCCAACGGAGGTGAAATCGTGCAGCCTATCGGCGCCGACGCGCCCGAAATTACTGCCAGATTTCGCGATCCTGGAGGAAACGTGATCGGCCTGTATCAGGAGCCCGCCTGAGCGAACGCGCCTCACTCTATTTGTACGTGATCGTGCTCTCGCCGGTGTATCGGTGATAATTCCGAAAGTCAGTCGAATTTTTGGTGCAGATCGGTGATCCTCGCTGGCATGCCAGGTTGTCTGCATGCGCGGGCAGCAGGTATTTTGCTGTACCCAGCGAGACCTCGTCATAATCCACCGCCCACTGGATCGAATCGAGCGGAAAATCCTCCGGCACCTTGTCAGCCTCCATCTCGATCCGCCTCACCTCTGCAGTGATCTTGTCGATCCACACGCTGCCGCTGTATCCGGGCCGCAGCGCCTGCCCGCCGATTTTGATGTACCAGTCTGAGTAGCGCAGCGGCACTTTGAAATCGTAAACCGCCGCCGGGTTCCCGTTAATCGTCGTTGACTGCACCAGCTTGAACTCTGCCTGACTTCGTTCCGAAAACAGGCTGCGCAGCGTGCTTGCGAACTCGCCCGTTGATGTGGAGCCGCCCAGCTCCATCATGCTCTTGTTGGTCCGCTTGCCGCCCACCGTGATCTCTTTGTATTCTTCTTTTCCGTCCTCGTAGACAACCTTTGCCGTGACAACATCCAGCGGTTCCCATCCGGTCGCGCGCGATCGTTCCATGTAGCGCGCCGTTACCTGCTCGCAGACATAATTCGGGAGTCCTTGCGTGAACGTCTCTGCCCATTCCTTCGTTTTCTCGATAAGATCCTGCGAAGCGGGCCGCTTCACGGGCGCAGCCCCGTCGTCGATTGTGAAGTCGGAGGAATCATTCTGCGCGCTTGTCTTGGGAGCTGCCGGTGCCTGCGAGCTCTTGGAGGCGCTGTTGCTGGCGGTCTGGACAGGCGAGCTGCCGCCGTCGTCGTTGGTAGGCAGGCTTGTCGGTTTTCCATGCCGCAGTACCGGCTTGTCCGGCGGTTCATTTGTGTCCTTCAGAATCGTCGGCCTGGTCAGCATCTCATCATCGGCCGCATTACCACCGGCGTTCGCTGCGGAGCCATTCGCCCCGCCTGCCCCGGTTCGCTCCGGTGCTTCGGGTGGCGCATCCTTCAGTAACTCCACCTTCACCGCGGTCAGATTCGCATCATTGTCTTCCGCAGCATCCACCCGCACCGTCGTCCGCGGAATGATCTTGTCAGGTGTGAGATCGTTGCCGGATCGCGTAAACTTTGTTTGCGAAGTCAACGCCAGGGTCAGTTCGCGGCCGTCATCGGTATCGATAACCAGCGTTTTGCCGTCGTTCGACACCGTTTTGCCTTCCTTGGTCATGGTTGGCTGCTGCGCCTCTGACTGCTTCTGATCCTTCTTGTGCCGGCGCGGCAGGGGAATTCCACTGCCGCCGCCCGGACCCTGGCCCGGCGGATAGCCCCCTCCGGGCGGATACTGTCCGGGATACTGAGCCGCGCCGGGAAAGCAAGTTCCAAGCCCGATCACCGCGAACACGAGAACAACTACTCTTCTCATGAAACCTTTTGACGCGGCTTTCTCGGCCGCAGGTTTCCGCGCCTACCACCGCAGCAGCAAAAGCTCCGAGCAGAAGCCCGGACCCATTGCCGCCATAACACCCCAAGTCCCCGGCTCGGGCCGCCGGTTCTTGATGACTTCTTCCAGCACAAACAACACGGACGCCGACGACAGGTTTCCGGTCTTCCGCAGACACTCCCACGAAGCATCGAGTGCTCCGTTGGTCAATCCCAGGGCTGCTTCCGTCGACTCCAGCACCTTCGGGCCTCCCGTATGTATCACCCAGCTCCCGATGTCATTTCTGGTCAGCCCGTGTTCGGCCAGGAACTCATCGGTGTCACGGCCCAGATTCTCCAGCACCACCGTCGGAACGTCCCGTGACAGGACAATCTTAAACCCTTTCTCGGAGATGTCCCAACCCATCACGTACTCTGTCTGGGGATAAAAGGTCGAACGCGTCGCAACCACCTGTGGACCGTCCGCGGCGTCTCTTTCCGCGCCCGAAACAATCACGGCAGCCGCGCCGTCCCCGAACAATCCGCTGCTGATCAGGTTGGCCGGCGAAAGGTCGTCCTGCTGCACCGTCAGCGAGCACAGCTCAACGGAAAGAAGCAGCGCTGCTTCGCCCGGAAAGGCTTTCACGTAGTCCGCCGCTCTCGCCACGCCGGCTGCGCCCGCCACGCATCCCAGGCCGAAGATCGGGATCCTCTTCATATGCGGGTTCAAACCCATGCGATTAATCAGCTTCGCCTCTACAGACGGGCTGGCGATTCCGGTGATCGAAACAAAAAAAGCCGCCCCGATGTCTTTGGGGCCAACGCCTGCCCGCTGCATCGCCAGGCAGGTCGCTTTTTGGCCCAGTTCCACTGCGGCCTCGATCCAGCGATCGTTTGCTTCTCCCCAATTCTTGAACGGATACGATTCAATCGGTAGCGCCAGGTAGCGCCCGTTCACCTGGGTTGCCGCGTGCAGGCGTTCCAGTACTTCGAACCGCTCCAGTCTTCGCCCCCAATACCGCCGAAAGGCTTCAATCAACACTGCCTGAGGGTAATAGTGTTCCGGGAGAGCGCTTGCCGCGCTGCTGATTCGCATAGAAAGCTTCCTATCAGTATCTAACGCATCTGTAAAGTATCGCAGTCGCGGGCCGATAAGAGCCATGGATGCTTCCGCTGCGACCGCGCTGGCTCGCTCTTATACTGGGCGTAATTTTGTTTCCGCTTCCGTCCCGGGCGCAGCGCTACACCTTCAAGGATTACCTGGACGGCCTCGGTAATCTGAGCGTTGATTGCCTGGCCCAGGATCAAGCCGGGTTCCTCTGGGTGGGTACTCAAAGCGGCCTGTTCCGCTACGATGGTTCCCGGTTTATCGAATTCGGCCGCGCCGAAGGGCTGCCGGGCCGCTGGATTCGATCTCTCGTGGAAGACCCATCCGGACGGCTCTGGGTCGGCACCTCGGACGGTCTCGCCTATCAGACTTCCGCAGGCCGCTTCGCAGCCGTGCAGTTTGAAGGGAAAGATCTCCGTATTCCCTTCAATTCAGCGCTCTCTGCCGGCCCGGACGGGCTCGTCTTCGCGGTCACCCAATTGGGCCTGTTAGCGATGTCATCGAGCGATCATGGGCGCACCTGGCACGCGAACCGTTTCCTCGCTGAGCGTAAATTCGCGGCAAACGCCCTCCACAGCGTGCTTGCCGGCGGTGGGCGATCTGTCACGTTCGGTTGCGGCGACGGTATTTGTAGCGTTCACGGGGAATACGTCGCGAGATGGGGCCCCTCAGATGGGCTTCCAAAGGATACCTGGAGCACGTTGCTTCGCACTCGTGGCGGCGTCCTATGGGCGCGTGGGCAAAGGCATGTAGCGGTCTTCGTCCCCCAGAAACAGCGTTTCGAAAGCCGCGATCTCCCCGCGCCTCCGGCCAGCGAGAATTATCTCCCGCTTGCCGAGGATCCGCAGGGCCGTATTCTTGCCGGCATTGAGCCCGGCGTTGCCCGCTACCAAAACGGCTGGTGGGATGTAATCTCCGCCGCCAACGGCTTTTCGACTGCCTCCATTTCTGCCATCCTCATCGACCGCGAAGGGCTCGCCTGGTTCGGACTCGCTGGCCAGGGGCTCCGCAAATGGGTCGGTTATGACGAATGGGAGCATTGGACGACCGCGCAAGGCTTGCGCTCGAATCAGACCTGGGCGATCCTTCGCGATGCCGTGGGACGCGTCTGGTTGGGCGAGGAACACGGAGTGTTCGTTCGAATGCCTGGCGAGGTGTCGTTCCATGCCTGGACCTCTCGCGGCGTGAATACGAACCGCTGCCGCTCCTTTGCCGAATCGCAAGACGGTCACCTGTGGATCGGCACCGGGAATGGCGACCTCATCGAAGTCGATGAAAAGAATTTCTCGACCCGGCGCTTTCAGGTTCCCGCCGTTACCCGCGTCCTGGTCGACTCGAAGAATCGGGTCTGGGCAGCCACGTCCAAGGGGCTTTTTCTGGGCAGCGACGCAGCCGGTTCGCGCCGCTTCGCACCGGTTCCCTACGCTCCGCTCGCCTCCGGCAACGTCCCGGACGTAGCGCTGGGTCGCGAAAGTCAGGTCTGGGCCATTTCAGACCGTGATCTGTTCCGTTTTGACGCCGGCAAGTGGACGCATTTCGATGTCTCTTTCGCGAAATTGGGTTCCGATCTCGATGACATCGCCATCGACCATCCCGGCAATATCTGGCTCGAGGGTGTTGGCTACGGCGCTGCCCGCCTTGAGGTCAGCAGGGACAGCGTGGTACGCGTCGAACACCCGCATTTGGCTTCCCACGAAGTTCTTTTCTTGAATGTCGACAGGCGAGGCTGGGTCTGGGCCGGCGAGGACAACGGCGTGGAAGTTTTCGATGGAAGTGTCTGGCGCCGCTACACAACCGATGACGGTCTGATCTGGAACGATATCGATTCGAAAGCCTTCTTCGAAGACCGCGACGGCTCCGTGTGGATCGGGACCAGCGGTGGCGTTTCGCATCTGTGGGTTTCCGCTCGCCCCGCCGTCCCGCCACCCCCGCGCTTTGTTCGCGCGCTGTACGGGGACAAAGAGATACCACGCGCGGATCGGGCGGCGGCCAGCCTCATGTGGAGGGGACATCCCGCCAGTATCGAACTCGCCTGTCTGAGTTTTCGAAACGAAAACGCGATCCGCTTTCGCTATCGCCTGCTCGGCCTCGAGGAGGAGTGGGTCGAAACGTCCCAACGCGAGGTCCGCTATCCCAGTCTTGCTTCCGGATCGTATCGATTCGAGGCTATGGCTTTCGATACCAGTGCCGGCCGGACCTCGGAGATCCGTTCGTTCCCGCTGCAGATTGCACCGCCCTGGTGGGGCACCAAGAGTTTTCTTGCCTTGGTGTCCCTCACCGTCATCGGCCTTTGCATTCTGATCGGTCGCTGGCGAGTCGCGCTATTTGTCGAGCGCCAGCGCGAGCTCGAGCGCCTTGTCGCCGAACGCACCGAAGAAATCGACCGCCGGCTTGCCGAGCAGGAATTGCTCAAAGCGGAAGCCGTTCGCGCGAACCGCGCCAAGAGCGAGTTTCTCGCCATCATGAGCCATGAAATCCGCACGCCCATGAACGGTGTCATCGGCATGACCCGCCTGTTGCTCGATACGCCTTTGCGCAGCGAGCAGCTCGAGTATGTCTCGGCGATCCGCGAATCCGGCTCCGCGCTGCTATCCATCATCAACGAGATTCTCGATTTCTCGAAGATCGAGGCCGGTAAGCTCACACTGGAAAGCACGCCTTTCCAACTGCAGCCGGTCGTTCGCGAAACCGCAGGGCTGATCGCCGAAACCGCCCGGCGAAAGAAACTGAAGGTCCTCATTCACTTCGATGCTGGTCTCCCGCACTGGCTCATCGGCGATCCGGTTCGCCTCCGGCAGATCCTCCTCAATCTCCTGTCGAACGCGGTCAAATTCACCGATATCGGCGAGATCGCCATCCGGATCCGTCTCGAAGCTGGAACGCAAGCTGGCCTCGTGGCGCTCCGCTTCTCGGTAACCGATAGCGGCATCGGAATTCCCGTCGAAGCACAATCGCGGCTGTTCCAGAGCTTCACGCAGGCAGATCAATCCACCACTCGCCGTTACGGTGGAACCGGCCTCGGTCTGGCCATATCCAAACAACTTGTCGAGCTCATGGGCGGCTCCATTGGGCTCGAAAGTGAGCCCGGTCGTGGCAGCACATTCTGGTTCACCGTCAAGCTGCGCGAGGCCGAGGCGCCGCTCGAAGAAGAACCGTCCAGGCTCCATCGCCCCGCCGCCAACTCCCAGGTCAGGCGTCGGGTGCTCGTCGCGGAAGACAATCCCATCAACCAGAAAGTGGCGCGCCATCTTCTCACGAATCTCGGTTATGACGTGGAAATCGTCGAAAACGGTGCCCAAGCCGTCGAACGCGTTCAACAGAACCGTTACGACGTCATCCTCATGGATTGCCAGATGCCTGTCCTCGATGGTTTTGCCGCCACTTCGCAGATTCGCGAGCTGCAGCAGGACGGATCCCGCACGCCGATCATTGCCGTCACCGCAAATGCATTCGCGGGAGAGCGCGACAAGTGTCTCGCCGCCGGCATGGATGACTATGTCCCGAAGCCTGTTACACCGGACGCCCTCGACAAAACCATCCGTAAATGGCTCGCCCCTGCCGCGCCCGTTCTTGCCCCAAACTTGCCTGATCCCAGCCTGAACGCCGTCTGAGCGGCACCCCCGTCCCGCCTCAGAATTCGCCCGCCTGAGAGTTCAACCCCCGCGGCCCCACCTATTCCACGTGTCGGCTGCTGTCCTTACTCAAGAAGACATCCTCCACTGGCTTGCGCTCCGCCTGGTGCCTGGTCTGGGCGCTATCAGCAGCCTCCGGCTGATCCAAAGCCTCAAATCGCCGCAGGCCATTTTCCGCGCCTCTGCCTCCGAACTCGAGGCGCTCGGCCTCAGCCCCGGCCAGGCTCGCAGCATCTCGAGCGGCTGCTCATTCGATGACGCGCTCGATCAGCAACAAAAGGCGTTGAACGCAGGCGTTGCCGTCCTCTCCATCCAGGACCCGCGCTATCCGCCGCGCTTTCGTGAGATCTTCGACCCGCCCCTGGTCCTGTTTGCCCTAGGCAACACCGACCTGCTCTTGTCGCACTCCATCGCGATCGTTGGCACCCGCCGGCCTACTCCCTACGGCATCGCTGCGGCCGAACGGCTTGCGGCGGATCTTTCGAAGGCTGGCCTGACCATCGTCAGCGGCATGGCCAGCGGTATCGATACCGCTGCTCATCAAGCCGCTCTTGGCGAGAATGGCTCTACTATCGCCGTCTTCGGATGCGGTGTGGACGTTCTCTATCCCGCGAGCAACCGTAAGCTCTACGACAGTATCGCCCGAGCAGGTCTGCTTGTATCCGAATTCCCTATGGGAGCGCCCGCCTATCCCCAGAACTTCCCCATCCGGAACAGGATTGTCAGTGGTCTCTCATTAGGTGTCATCATCGTCGAAGGCGCCCAGTACAGCGGCTCCGCAATCACCGCCAGGCTGGCTATGGATCAGGGCAGGGAAGTCTTCGCGGTTCCCGGAAACATCACATCAAAGATGAGCTGGGGACCCAACCTTCTCATCAAAGAAGGGGGAGCCAAGCTCGTCCAGGAATGGAGTGACGTGACCAACGAACTCCCGGAAGCCGTGCGCTGCGACCTGGTCCGCAAAGCCCAACAGGAAGTCTTGCCGGGAACCCTCGGAACAGGCGCGCCCTCCGGCCCGGAAGAACCTCTGAAAGCCCTCGCCCGCAAGCTGCTCAATCAGTTGCAAGTCGATGTTCCACAACAACTTGATTCGCTGCTTGAAACTTTCGATGGAGTCTCCTCATCAGAGATGATCAGCGCGCTATTCGATTTGGAAATGTCTGGTCTGATACGCCAGCTTCCTGGAAAGCACTTCGTCAGGGTGTGGTAAAAAGGGTAGCGTTCTCGACGGGTTCACGCGGGGTGGGCTCGCACATCGATCTGAAACTCAGGTAACAAAGTAGGTTATGGCTAAATCGCTCGTCATCGTTGAATCACCAGCGAAGGCGAAAACAATCGGAAAATATCTCGGCAAGCACTACGTCGTCAAGGCCTCGCTCGGCCACGTCAAAGACTTGCCCAAGAAGGACTTAGCAGTCGACGTTGAGCGCGATTTCACCCCTAAATACGAGGTTATCGAGGGGAAGAAAAAGCTCATCGCCGAGCTGAAGCAGGCCGCCAAGGGTGTCGATTCTGTCTATCTGGCAGCCGACCCTGATCGCGAAGGCGAAGCGATCTGCTGGCATCTCAAGGAAGAACTCGAGCCCAAGAAGGCGACCGACAAGCCGGCCATCTTCCGTGTGATGTTTAACGAAATCACCGCCAATGCCGTCAAAAAAGCCTTCGACAAGCCGCTGGCCGTTAACGTCAACCTCGTTGAGGCCCAGCAGGCGCGTCGCGTCCTCGACCGTCTGGTCGGCTACAAAATCTCCCCGCTGCTCTGGGACAAAGTCCGCCGCGGCCTTTCCGCCGGGCGTGTCCAGACCGTCGCCGTCCGTCTCATCGTCGAACGTGAGCGCGAAATTCGCGCCTTCCAGAAGCAGGAATACTGGACCATCGACGTTGCGCTCCACGCCAAAAAGCCCCCTTTGCTCACCGCCCGCCTGAACAAGCGCGGGACGGAAGCCCCCAAGATCGATAACGAGACCGCCGCGAAAGGCATCGTCGCCGATCTCGATGGCGCGGCCTATACCGTTAAATCGGTCGCGACGCGCGAGAAGCGCCGCAACGCGGTCCCGCCGTTCATCACTTCAACCCTCCAGCAGGAGTCCTCGCGCAAGCTGCGCTTCAGCGTCAAGCGCACCATGATGCTCGCTCAGGGCCTGTACGAAGGTAAGGAAATCGGCAAAGAAGGCGCCGTCGGTCTCATCACTTACATGCGTACCGACTCGACCCGCGTCTCCGATGACGCGCTCGCCGAGGTCCGCAACATGATCTCCGAGCGGTACGGCAAAGACTATCTCCCGGCCGCACCGAACGTCTACAAGACCAAAAAGGACGCTCAGGATGCGCACGAAGCCATCCGTCCGACCTCTGTTTTGCGAACTCCGGAGTCGCTGGAAAAGCATCTCGCGGAAGACGAGCTCAAGCTCTATCGTCTAATCTGGATGCGTTTCGTCGCCTCGCAGATGAATCCGGCTCTGCTCGATCAGACCACCATCGACATCAACGCGGCGGGCAAGAGCGGCTCGCCCTACCTGTTCCGTGCCACCGGCAGCGTCCTCAAGTTCGACGGCTTCCTGAAGGTCTACGAAGAGGGAAAAGATCAGAAGGACGAAGAGGACGAGGATCTCAAACACAAGCTCCCCGCTGTCACCGAAGGCGAAGCTCTGCGCTTTAAGGAAATCATGCCGGAGCAGCACTTCACGGAGCCGCCTCCGCGCTACAACGAAGCCACCCTCGTCAAGAAGCTCGAAGCCGATGGTGTCGGCCGCCCCTCCACTTACGCCTCCATTCTGTCCACCATCCAGGATCGCGAGTACGTCAAGAAAGAGGGCGGAAAATTTGTCCCCACTGAGCTTGGCATGGTCGTCACAGACCTGCTCCTTGAGAGCTTCAACGACCTGTTCGATGTGAAGTACACCGCTCGCATGGAAGAGGAGCTTGACGAGATCGAGGAAGGCAAGCTGGAATGGCGCGCCGCTATGGCCGAGTTCTACGACCGCTTTCAGAAGAACATCGAGCATGCCGAGCGCCACATGGCCGACATCAAGCGCATGGAGAAGCCCACGGACCTCGTTTGCGAGAAGTGCGGCAAGCCCATGGTCATCAAGTGGGGCAAGCACGGCAGCTTCATCGCCTGCACCGGCTACCCCGAGTGCACCAATACGCGCGAACTTACGGTAGACCTGCCCGATGTGGATAAAGCCGATCTCACCGAGCAGGACGAGGCTGAGTATTGCGAGAACTGTGGCCGGCCCATGGTCCTCAAGAAGGGGCGCTTCGGCCAGTTCTATGCCTGCTCCGGCTATCCGGATTGCAAGACCACTAAGCAGATCGGCGGCGAGCAGCGCAAAGATATCCCGCTTGAAGAGAAGTGCCCGCAGTGCGACAGCAACCTGGTGCAGAAATTCGGCCGCTATGGCGAGTTCGTTGCCTGTAGCAATTACCCGAACTGCAAATACGTCAAGCAGAAGACGATTGGCGTCCCGTGCCCCAACTGCTCGGAAGGCGAAATCGTCGAACGGCGCTCCAAACGCGGCCGCACCTTCTACGGCTGCAATCGCTACCCCGATTGCGACTTTGTCGCCTGGGGCAAGCCCATTCCGGAGAAGTGTCCGGAATGCGGCAGCAGCTACCTGATCGAGAAGTACCTCAAAGCGGGTCCCGTCGCGCAGTGCCCGAACGGCGAGTGCAAATACAAGCACCCGCTCGAGGTCGCTGCCGAACCCAGCGTAGCCTGAACAATCTTCTCCTTACAAAAAAAAGCGCCGGCAGGGTATCCCCCGCTGGCGCTTTTTCCTTACGCCAGCCGTTCTCTCAAAAGATCAGCTTCAACGCCAGCTTCAGCCATCACGTATTTTTACTCATCAAACCGGCGCGACAACCCCACGATTCACCCTGTCAAAAGAAAGAACTCTCCGGCCGAATACCGGCATCTAACGGCAGTTAGTAGGGGTTCTGTACCGGAGAGCAGCACGCGTATGCTGTTTCGCCAGAGTGCACCACGCATAAGGAGAAAACGATGAGAAAAACAAACTTCGCCATCCTGGCTCTCTGTCTGGCATTGGCTTCCCCGCTCTTTGCGCAGAAGAAAGAGGACGAACGTCTGGCGAATTCGGCAAGGGTTCTGCAGGCAATTACGGGTGAAAAGGGCGTCCCGGTCCCGATCCTCCAGGAAGCTGCCTGTGTGGCGGTCTATCCGAGTGTCAAGAAAGTAGCAGTCGGCATTGGGGGCAGCTATGGGCGAGGCGTCCTTGTGTGTCGTAAGGGCGCCAAGATGGACGGGCCGTGGGGCGCGCCTGCGATGTATTCGCTCGACACCGCCAGTCTCGGCGTGCAATTGGGTTCTTCGGCAACTGACTATGTGCTGGTTGTTCTGAGCAACGATGCTGCCGAGACGGTCATCAAAGGCAAGACCAAACTTGGATCCAATGCCTCTGTCGCCGCCGGACCCACTGGTGCGACTGCGGCCGGGTTCAGTCCGCAGGCAACCATTCTGACTTACTCGCGAACCAAGGGCGTGTTCGCCGGCGTGTCCTTGGCGGGAGCATCGGTGGACGACGATAAGGACGCCAACAAAAACCTGTATGGCAAAGAAATGAGCGCCCAGGAAATTGTAACCGGCGAAACAGCGGTTCCCACGTCCGGTGAGGCGTTGGTGAGCTTCCTCCAAAAGACCGCGCCTACTCGCAATACGATCTAGTTCCGTTGGAGCGTACACAGTCCGTGAAACAGCGGACCGTCCTAGCCCTTTGAGGACCGGTCACGTCCGGGCCAACCTCTACCAAGCTTTTTTAGGAACGAGCCGCCAGCGGATGCATCAAAACCGCCGCAGGAGTCTATCTCGGTTTGATGCTGATTTGTGCCTGCCTGACTGCTGACGCACGCTTCAGCATCAAGACGAAAGACGGAAGGAAGACACAAGATGCCCCCAGTGACTACTGATCCGGAAACCGCGAGGCTGCAGGAAGCCCGCACGTCGAATATACCTTGGAAAAAGTGGGGTCCCTACCTGAGCGAGCGCCAGTGGGGAACGGTCCGCGAAGACTATAGTCTCGATGGCAACGCCTGGGACTACTTCAGCCACGATCAGGCCCGCTCCCGTGCATATCACTGGGGTGAGGACGGCCTGGCGGGGATCAGCGACGACAAGCAGTTACTGTGCTTCAGTCTGGCCCTGTGGAATGGCAAGGATCCCATCCTCAAGGAACGCGCCTTCGGCCTGACCAACAGTGAGGGAAACCACGGCGAGGATGTAAAGGAATACTACTTCTACGTCGATAGCACGCCCACCCACTCGTACATGAAATATCTGTACAAGTACCCTCAGGCCGCCTACCCTTACGAGGACCTCGTCCGGACCAACCGGCAGCGCAACCGCTTCGACATGGAGTATGAGCTAATCGATACCGGCATCTTCAATGAGGATCGCTACTTCGACGTCTTCGTCGAGTATGCCAAGGGTACGCCGGAAGACCTGCTCATCCAGATCAGTGTGTACAATCGCGGGCCTGCGC